>CACZFF010000006.1 GCA_902780385.1 uncultured Lachnospiraceae bacterium | reverse complement strand
ATTTGTAAGACTAAACTCCACCCCCTTATTTGGAAAAAGTAAATTCCACGGAACGGATGTTCCGGGTGGAATTTAATTTTGCAATTGAAGTGATTTATAATTATTTTGCATGAAAACAAAAACCCTGTTGCAAAAAGATAATACTTGGTATAAAATAGGACTCGAATTAGTCCAGGACTTAAATAAGTCCACTTTGCCGGTGGGAAGTTTCTGGATAAAACATGGATGACAGTTTTCCTTCTGGTCGATAGAAATAGAGCTGATTTACTTTTTTTGGTAAATCTCTAAGTCGTATTTTTGAGAACGTTGCAAAGCAGAAAGCTGATTTGTGTATAAGATTGTTCCGTTTTAGAAATGCTGTTCTCTCCTATCGGCTCTGTACATTTTAATATCATTCATTATATAGAAATGGAAATATAGAAAGCGTGTCTTTATTTGCATGCACTAGTCATAGTCACTATTACAAACATGCTAATGAAGGCATGTCGTTTTATTGTTGTTCACATGCTGATTTATAGATATCAGTCAATGAACAGAAGGTATAGCCGCATGTGTGGTGAATCATCCGGGTAAAATATGTTGTAAGCAGATACAATTATTACTGAATAAAGCGTATTTTATCTGGATTTCACATAGTGAAGCAACTGCTTTTCTCCTGCTTAAAGAATCGTTGATATAACCTGTATTTAAAAAGAGCAGTTTTTGGATGGTTTATCCGTTTTTTTATAGGTTATGAAGGCGGAAAGGAGGTTTGATTGGTGTTTTCTGAACTGAGCAGGAAGGATAGTATTTGCCTCACAAATTATTACTTTGTATACAAATGTAGTAAAACGGAAAAACAGAGGTAATTATCTCAAGGAGGAACTTAATAATGAAGAAGACAATTGCTGCAGTAGCAGCTACTGTACTCCTGTCTGGTGTTCTTAGCATGACTGCTTTTGGAGCAGACACTGACCATGATCAGACTGGAGAGAAGTATTTTAATCCTACGCAGTTCCATGAGGCGGAAGATGCTTTCGATGATTTTGAAGCAGGTTACTTTGTAAAGGATCCTACATGTACTGAAGATGGTGTATATCGCTATCCTTGCTCAGTTCCTGATGAGTCTGGTGTAAAATTCCATGAAATCATTTGGCCTGCAAATGGGCACACCTGGAGTTCAGAGGTTGACGGCGTGAATTGGGGCCGTGTAACCAAGGAGCCCACCTGCACGGAAGAAGGTGAAGCAGAAGATTACTGTGTAGTTTGTGGAGAAGTCAACCCTAACATTAAGCCTCGCGTTCTTGAAAAGCTTGACCATGAATACGAGTATGTGATGGACACTTTTGAGAAAGCAACCTGCGTCTCGAAGGGTAAAGAAACAGGCCACTATGAGTGCGTGAATTGCGGCGCTGTTAAGCCTGATCCCAAGACTGGTAAGGATCTCATTGAAGTTGAAACATGGGATTGGGAAGATCCCGGTACAGAGGATGACGATTTCAATGAAGCTCATGACTGGGACGGCCTGGTTCGTGAGAAAGATCCTACATGCTGTGCAGATTATGATGATGAAGAAGCATACGAGGCGGCATGCGGACTTGACGTTCAGTGGTGCAAGCGTTGCGGTGCAAAGAGAGAAATCGAGGTTGAGCCTCTTGAGGCAAAATATGAAATCGCTTCCTCCCGTCTGCTGAGCTGCTATGAGGAAGAGCTCACAATGCACTGTGTAAATTGTGATGGAAAAATTCATGAAGATTACACAGAAGTGAGAGATGCAAGAGCACATACTTTCCGTGATACAGTCGATGAAGAGAAGTCTCTGGATCCCACCTGCACAGAGTGGGGCTACAAGATCATCAAGTGCGAGCACTATGATGATGAGGGCAATGATCAGGAAAGACATGATGAGCTGCTGAAGGAAGAGAAAAAGACCTTCACAGACAGCAGAGGCAATAAGTTTGAATCCACCATTCCTTACTATGAAGGATATAAGACTGTTGAGCTTGCTCCTACAGATCATCAGTGGGGTAAGTGGGTCAAGCGTCATGGCGCAGGCGAAGGCAACAACGAGTACGGCTACTGGATCCGTGAGTGCACAGTCTGCCATACAACAGACGAGCTGGTTACCAAGGATGAGGTTGTCGAGGTTGTAAATCCTACCTGCACTGAAGACGGCAAGCTTGTTTACCTTGACGGTTCCGAGGAAGTTATCCCTGCAACCGGCCACACAGAAGTTGAGATCCCTGCTATCGAGCCCACTGTTGACAGCGTTGGTTACACAGCTGGTACAAAGTGCGCAGTCTGCGGCGAGATCCTTGTTGCTCCCGAAGAGATTCCTGCTCTGAAGGACGGTTTTGTAAAAGATGATGACGAAGAGTGGCGTCTGTATGAAGGCGGCAAGGTTAAGGAAGATTTCACTGGCATCTATGGCTATAATGGCGGCGAGTTCTATCTTGACAAGGGCGTTCTCCAGGATGAGGCAAACGGTCTGAATCTTGTTAAGGGCACATGGTACTTCCTGTCTCAGGGCCAGGTCCAGAGAGAAGACGGCTTTGCTGAATATGATGACAACTGGTTCATGATCGACAATGGAGAGCTGGACGAGAATGCAAATGGCCTCTACACCTACAAGACCGATGAGGGTGAAGGTGTGTTCCTGTTCGCAGCAGGACGTCTTCGCACTGATGTAAACGGCCTGTGGCAGGATCATTTCGGAACCTATGGACCTGCTGATACATGGTACTTCCTTGCAGACGGCCAGGTCGTTGATTACACAGGTGTTGCTGAGTACAATGGCAGCTTCTTCGTAGTTGAGAAGGGTGTCTTCAACAACAACTACAACGGAACAATTGAGTATGACGGTGCAACATTCAATGTTGTAAATGGTCAGCTCTATGACAAGGTTGCCTGAGCAATAAAATAAGTAACTGATTCCTTTAGGGACAGAACGGAGAAAGGAAGAAATATAGATATCAGTTAAGCTTTTTCCTTGATCCGTTTGCATGCCATAGGTTTTACCCGGCAGGCATGTAGTATTGCATCTTGAAACAAGGAGACAGCTGTTGGGCTATGTTCCAACAGCTGCCTCTCTTTATCATAAGAAAGTTTAATTGGATTTGCATCGTCCTGCATTGACAAGGAAGTAGGTTGACAAAAAGCAGAGAGCAAAGTACCGCTTTTACTATGTCTGGTATGCGTAAGGAAATTGTATTTCGGGGGCATATTTTTTATGTACGATAGGAAGAAGATAGTCCGCTTGGTTGTCGGACATGCAATTTGTGCTTTATTTGCGCTGTTGTTTACAATGGCGGCTTCTGCAAATACCAGACATATCCAGCAGGGAGGGGTTGAATCTTATTATTATTACGACTATCGATTACCAGAAGAATCGGATGGATTTACTACTGTTTATGATGATTCTGTTGCAGAAAAAAAGAATGCAGGCAAAATACATGAAGCAAAAGACATCGGGGATGGCGTGCTGTTTATCAATTTTCAAAAAGGAAAAGAACAGCATATCCGCAGTCTGGTTGTGGAGATAAGAGATGGCCTGCCTTTTGATTCAGAATCCTCTTTTTTTTATCGAACCAGTGACGGCAAACTTGATCATGATCATAAAATTGTAGTTGCTCTTCCAAAAGGGGAAACGACAGTGTTTTTTTCTCTGCCTGAAGAAGTAGATTATAAAATGAGCGGGATTCGGGTGGATTTTGAAGACGAGGTCCACCTGACAAAAATGCTTGTTTCAAGGGAAGAGTTGAGAGCATCCTATAATCCGGAAGAAGTACCTGTGACTCATTCTATGATGATTTGCTTTCTTGCGGCTTTCTTTATCGCGGAAGGCATTTATTTTTATGCAGAAGGTATTCTTTCTTATGTAAAAAAGACAATACTGGTTCGAAAAAAAGTTATCTTGTACATGCTTATGACGGGATTTTTCTCGGCTAATGGCGTGATTGCCATAGATATGGTATCTGATTTCACACGAATACAGTTTGGTAGTTTTTGGAAAATGTTTGCAGCTGGTATTGCTGTTGGCATAGCATGGGAGATCATTCTGCTGTTCAAAGGATCATATGAACTGGAGGGCAGAAGGCTGGTACGGAGAAATGATAAAACACGAAAAGAGAACTCTTTTTTTAAGGCAAGCCTGTTCTGGATGCTTACAGTAGTCATTTTGTGCAGGATCATTCTGGCATTTCATGACGGTCTGGCGGAAATGTCGGACGAGATAGACAGGGCTCATGCACTGATACCGTTCGCGGTGATTTCTGTCCAGGTTTTCCTGTTGGCGCTGCTGTACCGAAAATATGTCTTATTTGAAGGCGAGAACAGGATAGCCTATCGAAAGATTTATCTGTTCCTTTTTTTTGTATTCGGGATAGCTTATCTCTTCCTGTTTCTCCCCTTTGTTTCCCCGGATGAGCCTTCACATTATCTGTCGGCCTACAGGATATCAGACTTGCTGCTGGGGCAGATCGGACAGCTAGGGGACAAAAGACTCTTGATGAGAATGGAGGATTTTCAGTTCTTTCAGCAGAAAAAATACGTTCTGGATCCGAAATACTATATGTCGGTTACAGAAGGAATGTGTCTCCATCGTCATCAGACCGGGTATGTGATCGCCGCCGGTCCCATGGTCACAAATTCGATTTTTTCCTATTTTCCGGCGGGTTTTGGAATGACCCTTGCAAGGGTGCTCAATCTGAGCGGAACCATGACTTTCTATTTTGGCAGAATGGGAAATTTTTTGTTTTTTGTATTCTGCTTCTATTTCATGCTGAAAAGGATCCCGTTTGGAGACACAGCTCTTTTTACCATGCTTATGTTTCCGATGACACTCCATCTTGCAGGATCCTATTCCTATGATGTTGTTACTTTCTGTATTGCAGCAATGTTTGTCATTCGGCTCATGCAGATGTTTTGCAGTGACGGGAGGATCAACAGCAGGGAATATCTGTGCTGCGCAGTAAACGGCGCCTTGATGGCTCCGTCAAAGATGGTGTATGTGCCGCTTTTGTTGCTCGTGTTCCTGATTCCGGGGCAAAAGCTGTCGAGAAGACCATCAAGAGCCTTTGCAAGAAAGTGTTCACTGATTGGCTTTTCGGTGACTTTCATGCTGGCGGTAATGATTCTGGTGAATGTGCTGGGAGCAGATTCTGCGATTCGGGATATGGTTCAGGAGAGTGCTTCGACCAATGTGGTCGCATGGGCGCATGAAGAAGGGTACACAATCTCATGGATCCTGCTCCATCCGCTGAGATATCTTGTGATGTGTTTCAGGACTGTATTCATCATGTCTGATACATATTTCTATACCCTGATCGGGTCAAAATTGGGTTGGCTGAACATCGGTGTCCCTCAATTGCCCCTGATATTCGGGTTTGTGATGTTTCTATTGGCAGTGAATATCCGGGACCGGGAAACGGATGATTTTCAGCCGGACGGAAAAACGAAAGGCCTTATTGCGGTATTGTGTGCATGCTCCGTTATGCTGACGTTGCTTGTTATGGCATTAAACTGGACTCCTCTTTCCAATAATTATATTTCCGGGGTTCAGGGCAGATATTTCCTGCCGCTTCTGGTACCTGCGATCTGGCTGTTCCGAACCCGGATCGTGCAGGTCGATGGCTCTATTAGAAAGTATATCCTGCTTTTTGAAGGCACTGCAAATATTCTGATTTTGGTTTATTTGTTTACCAATACGATGATATGAAATCTAAACATTTACGGCAGCAGATGTTAACGTTACTCGTAAACACTTTGGTATGAGAGGAAAGTGTTGAATACTGTACGAAAAAACGATTCTCAAAAACAATTTCGCCGTGGGGCTTTCTGGAATATGATGGGAAGCGGCTTCATGGCGGCAAATACTGTTTTTCTCACGATGCTGGCCGGACATTATTCCAGTCTGGAGGAAGTGGGGATTTTTACGCTGTCTCTGACTACATCGCAGGTGCTCTATGCAATAGGACTCTGGGGCGCTAACGATTTGCAGATGACAGACTATTCCAGACGTTATTCATTTACGAACTACTTCTGGCTGAAGATTGGGAGTACGGCAGCAGCTGTGTTTTTCTGTCTGACAGCTGTAAATGTTCTGGGATTCGGAGAAAAAGCCTGCAAGTATACAGTGCTGCTGACTGGATTCATGATGATAAATTCGTTTGCAGAATTGTATCAGAGTCTGTATTTCCAGAATCAGCGTCTCGATTTATCCGGAAAGTCGCTGTTTTTCCGGTATTTACTTTCTACGCTTGCGTTTATGGCGGCGTTGGTTAAGACAAGAAATATCGTATATGCGTGTGCTTCCATGCTGATTGCAGATATTGTCGCAACAGTGTATTGGATAAGACGATATGCTTCGCAATTCAGGGACTCGGGCTATGGTTTTCAGATGGAGAAAACCTGGAGATTGGTTCGGGAGGCATTTCCACTTGCAGTAAGCGTACTTGCATCTCTGGTATTGATGAATGCCCAGAACTATATGATTTATCTGCTGATTTCTGATGAAGCGCAGGGAGCATATACACTTTTGTTCATGCCGGTTTATGCAGTTAATCTTATGAGTCAGTTCATTTTTAAACCCTATCTGCATCAGTATTCTTTGATGTTAAAAGAGGGACAGGAAGGGTTCAGAAGGCTTTTTACAAAGCAGGTCTTTTTGATTGAAATTATTGTAATCGGAGGCGCACTTTGCATCTGGGCTTTTGGGGTGCTTTTATTCGGAATCTTTTTTGGGCAGGACCTATCAGAATATCGTAATTTGATGTCATTATTTATGATTTCAGGTGGTTTTCTGGCAGTGAACCAGCTTCTCTATTTCCTTATGGTAATCCTTGGAAAACGAAAAGAGCTTCTGCTCAACTATATGATCAGTATTGCAATTACGATACCGATTGGGGTAATCCTGATTTCCCGCATAGCGCTTGGAGGGGCCTGGCTCAGCTTCACGATCAGTCAGATGTGCCTTATGTCTGGATATTTCTTAATATTGCGGAGACATTTTGCCGGCAAATGAGCGATTGGAAAGAAGAAGGCGCCTGGTGCGATAAGGCTTCTCTGTTGATTGAAAGATCCTGCGGCCGGATTGTGGTGGAGAAACAAGTATAAGGTATGGCTGAAAAAAGAGATTCCAGAAAAAACAATTTTAACATCATACGTACAGCTGCATGTCTGTTTGTTTTTACGGGGCATATGGGAAGAATCCTGGGCACTGAGCCTCCTGCTTTTTCTGGATATGTTCTACATGAAATGGGGGTTGCAATCCTGTTCATGCTGGCAGGATATCTTGTGACAGAGAGCTGGTTAAAAGACCCGGATCTGCTTCGCTATGGAATCAGACGCTTTTTAAGGTTATGGCCTCCTTTTGCTGTTATGGTATTGATCATGACGTTTATTGCAGGACCATTGGTTTCCGGGCTGGGTTTTTCCGCGTATTTTCAAAGTTGGTATATTGCGTACTTAAATAACCTTCGTCTGTACATTACATACTCATTGCCCGGAGTATTTACGGACCTCCCGGTTCCGAACACAGTAAATGGCTCTATTTGGACTATGCCTGTAGAAGCTGCAATGTATGTGATCACACCCTTAATCGCAGCGCTGCTTCATATGCGAAGAAGATCTGAACGGTCATTCATGGCGGCAGCCGTGCTTACAGCAATGTTCCTGATGCTGGATTTATATTTCATTGCATTTATGCGGGGAACACAGGTTGTTATTTACAGGACAGATCTGATATCAGCGCACCACATGGGGCTTTCCTATATGACAGGGGTTCTTTTCACCTATCCGCAAATGAAAAAGTGCCTGAATATCCAAAAGGCCTGTGTTGGAATGGGAGTCTTATTGATACTTACCCGGGCACCTGCTCCACTAGTGTATTTTTTTATGGATCTGCTTGTTCCTTATTTTGTATTTTCTTTTGCCTTGGCACAAGAGCCTGTGTTTCAAGGATATGGCAGGAAAATGGATCTATCATATGGGATTTTTTTATACGGTTTTTTCTTCCAGCAATTGACAATGCAGTACATAAGAAGAAACGGTATGAACCTGGGCTTTATGTCCATTCTGATTATTTCTATTTTGCCTACTCTGCTGGCTGCATTTCTCTCATATTACTTGGTGGAGAAGCCTTTACAGCAAATTACCCACAGGCTTATTATCTGGCTTTCCTGAAGGACTTTGAACGTATTATTCGCATACAGTTTCATTGCACGCCCTGTCGGGGCAAGTATATGCAACATATGTAAAAGGGGATAGTGTATATTATGCAACGCGAAAAGGCAAACTTTGATATTCTGGGACGCATTAAATCTGAAAGGATCAAACGCAAATGGACGGTGTATACCATGGCCCGGAATGCGGGGGTGACTCAATCTACGATCTCGACCTGGTACCGAAAGGAGCTGCAGCCTTCTGTGGCTTCGTTGGAAAAAATCTGTACCGCATTCGGAATGAGTCTGTCCGAATTCTTTATGGAAGAAACAGTTAAGGTTACTGACTGCTGTGAACAAAAATCATCAACAGGGGATGCACAATCTGTCCATGCGATCCCGAAAGACAAGAACGATCTCCTCCACCTATGGGGATGTCTTTCCATCACGCAGCGAAAGGCAGTCTTGTCATTGCTGGAAAGTATGGTAGATGACCGGTGAATATGACAGACAGGAGCGGGCTCTGATTCTGACAGCCAGTGTCTTCAATATACAATAAAAATCTTCAAAGGTAGATCGGAAGTGCTATTTAAAATAGATGGGTGTTTAGATGAATTATCCATCATTGGTTTATTATTTCTTCCTTATTGTTTTGTTGGTGATTTATTATCTGCTCCCGATGAAATACAGGTGGATATCGCTTCTTGCTGCAAGTATTATCTTTTATTACAGCGTTATTGACAGGAAAATGCAGCTAATAGTTTTCGGGTCTTCCATTATTATCTCCTGGTTTTTTGGAATTATCTTGTATAACCTGAAAAACTATTATGATTCTACTACAATAGTAAGGAAGATCGTGCTTGGCACAGGCATTGTTTTGTCCACACTTCCGCTTCTGATCTCAAAAGTGGGGGGAGGGTTCCTGTGCAGTGTTCTGGAAAAAAACCTGAACGCATGGGTTATTCCGGTTGGTTTATCTTTTTATTCCATGCAGATTATCGCATATCTTGCTGATATATACAGTGGGAAAATTAAGGCGCAGAGAAATCCGTTTAAATATGCTCTATTCATTTCTTTTTTTCCGCAGATTATTCAGGGGCCGATTCCCAGGTATTCTCAATTGTCAGATCAGCTTTTAAAAGGCAGGCGCTTTGATGCAGAAATATTTGTGAAAGGCTTTATGCTGATAATATGGGGGTTCTTTCTGAAGCTATGTATTGCTGATAAAGCAGGAATAGTTGTAAACAGGGTCTTTGACAGCTTTCCAACTTATCAAGGCATTTATGTCATAATAGCAGGCGTTCTGTATAGTATACAGCAGTACGCGGATTTTTTGTCCTGCACTTCACTGGCGCAGGGTGTTTCCAATCTGTTTGGAATTAATCTCGTTGACAACTTTATGCATCCTTACTTTGCTGTATCTGTAAAGGATTTCTGGAGGAGATGGCATATTTCCCTGAGTTCATGGCTGAGAGATTATGTCTATATCCCGCTTGGGGGAAATCGTAAGGGAACGTTTAGAAAACATATTCATATGCTGCTTACTTTTGCAGTAAGTGGGATATGGCATGGCAATGGATACAAGTACTTGTTTTGGGGATTGTTACATGGACTATATCAGGTGATAGGTGATTGTATTAAACCGGTAAAAGAAAAAGTCAGAGCTACATTAAAAATCCGCAGAGATCAGATGTTTTCCCCGACGATTCACAGGACTATAACCTATATACTGGTCATGCTGGCATGGATCATTTTCAGAGCCGATTGTCTCAAAACAGGAATATCCATGATTTGTTCTATTGTCACAGTGCATAACCCATGGATTTTGACAAATGATGCCCTGTATTCTTTAGGGCTCGATTGGAAAGAATTCCATCTACTTTTGTTTTGTATAATCGTCCTTCTGCTTGTGAGCGCAGTACAGGAGAATGGAATCAATATCCGGGACCGTGTTTTAGAAAAAAATATTTGTGTACGATGGGCAATCTATATTGGAGTGATTTTGTTCATTGTCATCTTCGGCACATATGGATATGGATATGATGCACAGGCATTTATTTACGGAGGGTTTTGATCATGAAATACAGATTAATGCTTGCCGTCAAATGTACAGTATTCATTGCTGTTGCTCTAATTTGTGTGGGCACTGTGAATAATATACTGATACCTAAAAATTATTTTAATCAAAACTGGCCGACAACAAACACATATACGGATTTTTACAAATTAGAAAAAAACACTGTAGACGTACTCCTGTTTGGTTCCTCTCATGCTGCTTCATCATTGAATCCTCAGGTCATTTACGATACTTATGGTATTCGCAGTTATAATCTGTCTTGCGAGCAACAGAGTCCGGTCATCACATACTTCTGGCTGAGGGAGGCATTAAAGTACCAGTCCCCCAGTGTGATGGTGTTGGACACTTATACTTTTCATAAATATATCGACTGCTATGTCTATAACAATATGAACAGCAGTGAAGCTCATGTCCATAAAGCTCTGGACTGCATGAAGTTATCACCTCTTAAAGTTGAAGCGGGAATGGCAATTGAGAAAGTTGATCCGACACAAATAGGCCTGAGTTTTCCACTGTTGAATATAAGATATCACTCACGGTGGAAGAGTCTCGGAGAAGATGATTTCTCGCTAAAAGAAATGGTTGAACATGGAGGAATAAAAGGTTTTACAGCTTTGGGAGGGGTATCAGAAGGAGCGAAAGATATTACGTTTAAGGCTGAAGACGCCGAAGCGGCAGAAGCAGAACCCATGGTTAAGATTGCGGATGAATATTTGGGAAAAATTGTGGATTTGTGCCGTGACAAGAAAATAGAGCTGGTATTTATTAATATTCCCTGCGGGGAACCGATTGAGAGGTATAAAGCCACCAAAGAATATGCTGATGCACACGGCATTCCCTTTTTCGATTTCAATGAAGAGGAATTGTATCATGAGATAGGATATAACCGGGAAAAAGATTTGATTTCTCATCCGAATTATCATGGTGCGGAAAAAGTGTCGCTTTATATTGGAAAGCTTCTTAGAGATAGATACCATGTTCCTGCTTTCAAGGATCTTTCTTTTGACAAAAGCAGGGAAGTATATGAGCATCGTGTAAAAAATCTGGACTTACAGGAGATGACTGACGCATATCAGTATCTGAATCGGATCAATGATCCCGATTATGCTGTGTTTGCGCTAGTTCCAAACAAGATTGGCGAATGCATAGATAAATCGTTCGCTGATGAATGGCATAACTTGGGGTTTACAGTTGACCTCAGGGAAGTATCTGACGGCGAAAAATACTGTGCGGCGAAAGCGGATTCCATGACTGAAAAACATACAACTGATGATTTCGTGTTTTCCGGATCGATACGAAATGGTCTGGAAATGTACAGATTTACTATTGATACCACTAATATGAGCAAAAAATATCACAAATATTCAATGTTTGTTGCAGGTGCTGAGTGTGGGAGTCATAATCCCGGTATTAATATCGTCGTATATGATACTGATTTTAGGATGATAGTTGACAAGGTGAACATCAACACAACAATTCCTGAAATGACAATGACAAGATATTAACTCTTTCTTTCACTGTTTATACCTATTACAAAGATAGAATTACAAAGATAGAAATTAACTGTTTCATATACAATCTTACATAAAGATTCTTTAACTAGAAATATCGTATAGATATATAATAAATAAGCTATAACATCTTTCACAAATGTCGGCTTAGAATACTTGATAGGAGAAAGCTATGCGGAAAGACACTGGGCGGAAAACCAGGATACTACCTATGTCATGAGAATAATTTGTTGACAAAAAGAAAAGCTCATAACCAGAAGATAGGTAATTGCGAAACTCGCTCCGTAAGTTCGCAATGCTATCCTAAAATGTTGGTAGAATAATCATTAACAAATAATTAATTATGAAAAAACGGATTTACCATGTATGGCAATCCGTTTTTTTATATTTAGATATATAACCTTTGTCTTGCTTTTCCTCTTGATAATTTCAAGTTTTCTGATGGCAACGAAACAATACGCTGAAAGTACTGTTATGGTAAACTGTATTACTCATTCACAATCTATACTGGAATAAAAAGTGGACTGAAACAAGTACCAAATTGATAAAAAACATGCATAGAATTAAATAATGAACCGATTTGGTTCCTGTTTGGTAGCAAATGAATCAATAAGGTGAGGTGCATTATGAACACTGATAAGATTGTGCTTGATGATAGGAGCAATACGATTGGAAATAATATACGATGGATTCGAAAATCTTTACATATTCGGCAAACTGAAATGGTGGCCCGTCTTCAGCTGTGTCATATTGACATAACAAGGGAGACATTTGTAAAGATTGAAGGAGGAAGACAACATATCAAACTGTCGCAGCTACGGGGCATCCGGAAGGAACTGGATGTGTCCTATGAGGATATTCTTGATCAGCCGGGCGAGGAGATCTGCAGGAGGATAGAGAATTTGAAAATGTGCGAAGCGAATATGAAACAGAGTGAAAAGTGAAGTCTGACAAGCAGGGTACCCTGCCGGTTTCTTTGTAAAAGGCGCCGGGGTGTTATGATTGCTGCAGGTGTCACTTTGTGTCAGAAAAAAGTAGTAAATACACCACCGTGTGAAAGCCTTGCATGAAGATATGCTCATTAGAGTAAATATCTTATGCGGGACGCTGATCACACGGTGGTCTTTAGTATCTTTTGCTTTTGTTCTGGCGGCGCGTCAGAGCACGGCTGCTTCTGTTTGTCAGGTGTATTTACAAACGCGAGCTCATGAATGAAACGCGGCAGAGGACGCCGGAACCGGAGCTGCCCCCATCAGGATCTTGGCCTTCTCTCCGGCACCCATCACCGGATCATCCAGAATTGCTGTAAATTTGTCATACTCTACATCATCATTTTCGTCATCAATGTTATTGAATACCGGACTGATGCACAAAAGAATCTCATCGATATGATGGAGACCGTCCAGAATAGCATTGTCCGGGATGGTACCTGTAATCAGTGAGATGGATTGTTCAAGTTTTCGGTACGATTCATAGGCTGTTACTAGATCGGTCATGTTTTTCAATGTGAATGCCAGCGACTTATTGCAGTAATTCAGAGAAGCAGATACCACATTATTGTCTGTTGAAACTGTGGCCGCCGCCAGTTCTTGATGATTATAGGAAATGGTATGGCCTGCTTCTTCAGTGAAATCTCCTGTATTGTTCTTGTCTGCAGTCGTATAATTGGATAATGTAGCATTGTTTTTCCGGTACATCTTTCGTTTATTCCGTACCATTTTGTCCTTTCCTCCACTATTACTATGAATCATTCTGTGGCACTGTATCTGTGGTGCATATGACAATAGTGCTGTTCGGTGCTTCGGTCAGATGTGATCTTCGGCATCCGTAAGCAGTAAGACCATAGTCCGTTGGTATGTCATATTGATTGGAATATATTGGATCCGTACAGGGCCCTGTACTTTTATAGATTAACATATCGTAAAGAGAATTGGGGATGTATTATTGCTCAAATTAATAATTTTACGCCCGTTTGTGAATATCGTTTCGTAAAAGAGTCCTGCAGAAGCTGTTCGTTACAGATGGTAACCGTATGGCAGATCCGGCTAGAACAATCTGTAACATTGTTTATTTGATACTTACGCAGCGTCTTGATTCAGGCGAATTGTCGTAACTGCTCATGCTCACGAGGGGTGTGAGCAGCAACGGTCTTTCCGATATGGCTCAGAGCTGTCACGGAAGTTCCCTAAAGGATCTTTTTACTTGATGATAAAGGATCCGATATAGGTGTTGGATGCGGGCATGGGCACGGTGCAGAAGACACCGTTGCGTTTGCGCCTTGTGACGATCCGGACGTAGTAGCGGGTATTCTTTTTGACTTTTCATTTCTGTCCTCCTTGTGTTGTTGTGATAGTGTGACTTTACAGGCATTCTGTTATGCAGCATATGCCCTGTTGATGCATAAAATTATAACGCTTAATCGTGCATAAATGCTGAAAAATGCGATGAAATGAACAAAAAGACGGAATTATATTTGCGTTGTTTTGTGAATTGTTTATACAGTGAGCTCCGGATCAATCGTAGGTAAATAACAGTTCCCGAATGTAACAATCTGATGATAAATTGCACAGTCTGACTGTCTTTGTGTATTGCTGTCCTGAAGAGAAACGTGTAAGATTGTTTACAGACCCACCTGGAATTCGAGGAGTTTTGCGCGGTTTTTTCGCGCAAAACCCGAGTTGTATGGCGCGCGGCGGCGCATATGCGCATTGTAATCGCCGCGCGCAGCGTTACATGTACACGCCCTTCGAAGGGGCGTGTACTGTAACGAAGATTATTATGGATATATTTATAACAAGAAAGCTATTGTTATGACACTGCTGTGTTATTTATTTGGTTTTGTGATTCATGAAAAAGACTTTTTTATTGAGGATTCCGGGAAAGGATATCAATATATTGTGAATTCGTTTGAAAAGACTGGAAATATTGGACACTGTGGGAGTCGAGTTTCTTTTGAAATTATGGTACAATAACTCATGGTTTCTGCTCAGAACCCTTGGGAGCTGAGCGGATCGATTCCAAAACCGCATTTCAATGTGGCAAGCCCGCCGGCAAAGGGAGGTCTGCATCATGAAGTGGAATCAGATATTTGCGCAGCTGACCCTCCTCGCTCAGCTGGGGCTGTCCCTGGCCATGCCTATTCTGATGTGTCTGGGCGCCTGCTATCTGCTCTGCACCCGGCTGGGTGTCGGTCTCTGGGTTTATCTTCCCGGGATGATTCTGGGACTCGGGGCATCTTTTATGACGGCTTATAAGGTCTATTTGTCCGTCACCGGAAAGGAAAAGAAGCAGCAGCGCGGTGAGAACGAGAAGAATTACAACAGGCATTTATGATCAGGTCTGCCTGATCAGCCTTATTATTACGAATATAAAGAATAAATAGAAAACATATAGAAAGACAGAAACAGGATTTATGAAATTACAGAGTGCAGTTAAAAAAGAAACAGTCGCGGTAGCGACAGGAACAGGCATCGGCTGTCTGGTCCTGATCGCGCTGTTTTTGGTTTTTTATCTGATTTTCCCTGAGTCATCGGTCAAGTTTGACTACAGGGTGGTACTGGGAGCTCTTGTCGGCGGCGCTGTCGCTGTCGCCAACTTTTTTCTCATGGCGGTCACGGTCCAGAATGTCGTGAATGTCACCAACCGGGACGATGCGCTCCGCATGATGCGCGTCAGTTACCGCAACCGCATGCTGATGCGGGGGATCTGGATCATCATCGCGATCGTGGCGCCCTGCTTCAACTACGCAGCAGGCATCATTCCTCTTTTTATTCCGGGCTTTGTGATCAAGCTGCGAGGGATAAAGATGGGTGTCACAGGTAAAAATGCCGCGTCCCCGGCTCAGCCCGGAGCAGAGGGAGATGCAGCCGGACAGGATGCCCTTTTACAAGAATCAGTTTCGGAGAAAGCATCTGTGCAGGAGCCGGCTGAAAGACCTTTGCAGGCAGCGCCTGCGGAGGGGACAGCTGATCAGGAATCAGCTGGGGAGCATGAAAACGGCTGAACAGTCTGAATGATCGTTCCGGATAATGATTGATCTGAATATTTTCTGAATATCTAATATTCTGAATATCTAATGATGTAAAGGTCAAAAGGTATCTACCGCTGCCAGCGAGGGTAGAGCGAGAGCGTGCCCAAGGCGTTTGTGCAGCTTGACGAGACGGTGTTCACTTAACCACCTTTTGACCTCAACATCATATCTAATATCTATAGAAGCTTTCCGCTGAACCACTGGCACAAGGCCTGATCTGTGAAAAAGATGATGGGGGTTTTCTTTCACAGGGATGGAACCGGAACCGGAACAGCGGTCTGCGGCAGTAAAGTGAAGCGGGGATCAGAGTTCCTGCTGCCTGTGCTGCCATATAAAAACGTAAACAGTCCTTACGTTACGCAACTGTTACAAGATGCACACAACAATTATTTACTGCAGAAGAAGAGGAGGAGGTGAGATTTCTGAATGGAATTTGACATTTCCGGTGCGAAGATATTCGCGAGAATCCCGACCGGGATCCCGATTCTGGGAGATATCCTGATCACGGAGACAATCGTGGTAAGCTGGATCGTCATGCTTATCATCACGGGACTGTGCATTTTCCTGACGCGCAATTTAAAAGTGGAGAAAATCTCAAAACGGCAGGCAATCGCGGAAATGATCGTGGAAGCGGCTACCAACCTGGTGCGGAACAACACGGGAGGCACAAAGTTTGACAGCCTGATTCCCTTTGTTTCCACAATTTTCGCCACCAGTATTGTTTCGAACCTGATCAGTCTGATCCCGATTTTCCGGAGTCCGACGGCGGACCTGTCGACGGAAGCTGCCTGGGCAATCGTGGTATTTGCTATGATCACGGCCAACAAGATCAAGGCCGGAGGCGTCCTCGGCTATCTGAAGGGATTCACGGAACCGATTCCCGTGATGACGCCCTTCAATATGCTGTCCGAGCTTGCGACACCTGTCAGTATGGCTTGCCGTCATTTCGGCAATATCCTGTCAGGTATCGTCATCAACGGTCTGATCTATGCGGCTCTGGCCATCGCATCCGGTGCCTTACTGGGACTGATTCCCGGCGCGGTCGGCGATTTCCTGAGCAACATTCCGATCCTGAGTGTAGGTCTTCCGGCAGTCCTGTCGGTCTACTTCGACTGGTTCACCGGCGCGATGCAGGCATTTATCTTCACAATGCTGACCATCATGTACATCGCGAACGCCGCGGAGGGTTGAGAAACAGCGCATCAGAAAACGGCACAGCTGCTTTTTTCAGCAGTTTAAAACAGAACAGAGGAAACTGTCACAATATCGATAGTTTCTGCAAAGACAGTTATTGCAAAGGCAGCTATTGCAAAGGCAGTTACTGTCGGGGCTGTTATGAACTCTGAAAAAAATCAACCTGAACAATTTCAAATTGAATCATTCAACCTGAACAAAATCAACTTGAACAATTTCAAAAAGCGATCGGATTTTATGAAATTGAAATTTGAATCTTTTTTGAAATTTGAATCTTTTTTCTGAATACAATTTTAGAAGGGAAAGATGATTTCCCGAAAGGAGACCAAAATGAGTGAAATGCAATTTCTGGCAAGAGGTATCGCACTGGCTGGCTGCGGCATCGGCGCAGGCTGCGCTCTGATCGCAGGTATCGGCCCTGGTATTGGTGAAGGCAACGCGGCAGCAAAGGCTCTGGAAGCCATCGGCCGTCAGCCCGAGTGCAAGGGTGATGTCACCAGCACGATGCTTCTGGGCTGCGCGATCGCAGAGACAACCGGTATCTACGGTTTCGTTACCGGCCTTCTCCTGATCTTCGTCGCTCCCGGCATGTTCATGGGTTATCTGGGATAATCCGGCTCAAAGGATAAGCGCAAAGATAATCAGAAAATGCGCAGAGCCGGCCGCTTTAAGCTGACAGCGGGAAGCTGACAGCGAAAAGCCGACAGTTAAAAGCGAAAAGCCAAAATCCATGGAGGAAAGGTATGAATACACAGCCACTGGTTACACTCGTACCGTGGACTATGGTCGCCCAGTTCCTGAACCTGATGATTCAGTTATATCTGATCAAGAGATTCCTGTTTAAGCCCATCAATGAGATCCTCGAGAAGAGGAGACAGGCGGCGGACAAGGAGATCCAGGATGCCCGTCAGGCTAAGGAAGAAGCGGATGATCTGAAGAACCAGTACGAGTCCGGCATTGCAAAAGCGCGCGAAGAGGCTGCCAGAATCGTGCAGAGTGCACAGAAAGAGGCCCAGGGCCGCGCCGATGAACTGGTGCAGGAGGCCCAGGCAAAGGCCGCCGGCATCAAGGCGCAGGCGGAAGCCGATATCGCGCAGGAGCGCAAGAAAGCGATCAATGAGGTCAAGAATGAGATCGGCGGACTGGCAATGGATATTGCCGGCAAGGTTGTCGAGAAAGAGATCGATGAAGCCGACCACAAGAGACTCATTGATGAATTTATCAAGAATGTAGGAGAGGCATCATGACGACAGCATGGGGTCTTTACGGGCAGAGCCTGTATGATCTGGCTGTTGAGGAAAAGGCCGATGACCAGATCATGGAGGAGCTGGATGCGGTCCGCGGTATTTTCGCGGAGAATCCCGATTATATCACGCTTCTCTGCGAACCCTCGATCCCGGTCAAGAACCGTACTCAGCTGCTGGATGAGGCCTTCGGCGGACAGATCCATCCTTATCTGCTGAACTTTCTCAAGATTCTCGTGGAGAAGGGGATGCTGCGAGGTTTTTCGACCTGCTGCAGCACCTACCGCAGTTCCTATAACAAGGATCACGGAATCTCTGAGGCGACTGTGATCAGCGCAGTTCCGCTCAATGACGAGCAGGCGTCCGCGCTGCAGGCCAAACTGGAGAAGCTCAGCGGAAAGAAAGTCCTGCTGTCCCGGAAAGTGAACGCAAAGGTCCTGGGCGGCCTGAGCGTCGAACTCGACGGAAAGCTGTACGACGGAACCGTCGGCGGCAGGCTGGACGAGCTCCGCAGGAGAGTCACAGAAACCGTACTTTAAACGGCTGCAGCCGCATTAAAGTACTAAACCGGACATATCTATACCTATTTACATAAATAGAGGCATATATAGAGGAATAACAATGGAATTAAAACCAGAGAAGATTTCCCAGGTGATCCGCAGTCAGATCAAATATTATGAGAATGCGATCATCCAGAACGAGACCGGCACTGTCCTCACAGTCGGTGACGGTATCGCCAGGGTCAGCGGGCTGGTGAACTGCATGGCGGGCGAGCTGCTGGAATTCGCAGACGGCACGTTCGGCATGGCGCAGAACCTCGAGGAGAACAGCGTCTCAGCCGTTCTGTTCGGAGAGGACACAGGTATCAGCGAGGGACAGACTGTCAAGCGCACAGGCCGTGTCGTTTCCGTTCCCGTCGGCGAGGCCATGATCGGACGTGTTGTCAACGCGATCGGCCAGCCGATCGACGGCGCAGGCCCGATTGACACAAGCGAGTTCCGCGCGGTAGAATCCCCCGCACCCGGCATCATTGACCGCCAGCCGGTCAAAGAGCCCCTGCAGACAGGCATCAAGGCCATCGACTCCATGATCCCGATCGGCAGAGGCCAGCGTGAGCTGATTATCGGTGACCGTCAGACAGGTAAGACGACGATCGCCATGGACACCATCATCAACCAGAAGGGCAAGGACGTCATCTGCATCTACGTCGCGATCGGCCAGAAGAGATCTACCGTGGCCGGTCTGGTCTCCGACCTGCGCGCCGCAGACGCCATGTCCTATACCATCGTTGTGGCGGCGACCGCTTCCGAGCCCTCCCCGTTGCAGTTCATCGCCCCCTATGCGGGCTGCGCGATGGGCGAATATTTCATGAACAAGGGCAAGCACGTCCTCATCATCTACGATGACCTCTCCAAGCACGCGGTCGCCTATCGTGCGATCTCCCTGCTGATCAGAAGGCCTCCGGGACGTGAAGCGTATCCCGGCGACGTCTTCTATCTGCACTCAAGACTTCTTGAGCGTGCGGCCAAGCTCTCCGATGAGCTGGGAGGCGGTTCACTGACAGCCCTTCCCATCATCGAGACACAGGCGGGCGACGTCTCGGCCTATATCCCGACCAACGTCATTTCCATCACAGACGGACAGATCTTCCTTGAGACCGAACTTTTCCACTCCGGTATCATGCCTGCGATCAACCCCGGTATCTCTGTCTCCCGAGTCGGCGGCAACGCCCAGATCAAGGCCATGAAGAAGGTCGCCGGTACTCTGAAGCTGGTCTACTCCCAGTACAGAGAGCTGCAGAGTTTCGCCCAGTTCGGCTCAGACCTGGACGAGGACACCAAGTCCCGTCTTGCACAGGGCGAACGTATCGTAGAAGTCCTCAAGCAGGGCAAGAACGTGCCGTGGGAAGTCGAGAACCAGGTCGCGATCCTGTACGCAACCGTCAACGGTATCCTCAAGGACGTCGAGGTGGCGGATATCGCAGAGTATCAGGAGCAGCTGAACAGGCGCCTGACCCAGGATCCCGATGCCATCGCAGTCATGAAAGCGATCCGAGAGACCGGTGCGCTCAGCAAGGAAGACGACGAAAAGCTGAAATCCGTGCTGGAAGGCTTTACGCACAGCTTTGTCGCAGCTAAAGGCGCAGGAAACAGCCAGGCCAGCCCGGCATAAGGACCAGATAGTCCTTTCTTATGGAGGATAATAATGGCAGCTGCTAATATGAAAGCAGTCAAGCTGCGGATCAAAAGCGTTCAGAATACCATGCAGATCACCAAGGCCATGCAGCTGGTCGCCGCTTCCAAGCTCAGAAAAGCCAAGGATAAAGCGATGCAGAGCAAGCCTTATCTCCGCACCATGAAGGGTACTCTCGCCAAGATCGCCAATGAAAATACGGACTTTCAGTCTCCTTTTACAAAACCGGGTACCAATCCCAAACGCCTTTTTGTCGTCATTGCCGGCGACAGAGGACTTGCGGGCGGATACAATGCAAACCTGTTCAAGTTCATGGAGAAAGAGGTGGAGGGATATGAGTATGCGGTCCTTCCGATCGGAAAAAAAGCAGTGGAGTACTTCCGTCACAGGAACGCGGAAATCTTTACGGATGCATATGCGGAGGTTGCAAAAGTGACCATTTCAGAGTGCTTCCGTATTGCCAAGTCCGTGTGTGAGGCCTATGAGGCAGGACAGTTCGGACATGTGTCCATGTGCTACACCAACTTTGTTTCCATGATGTCCCAGGTACCGAAATCCAGTGCGCTTCTGCCGCTGTCAGATTTCGAGAATCCTGAGCTGGATGACACGCCTGCTACCAAAGACCTGATTTTGTACGAGCCCTCCGGGGAAGAAGTCTTCAATACGATCGTTCCCGAATATCTGGCGGGAATCCTGTACACCAGTATCAACGTTTCGGTCGCCAGTGAACTGGCGGCACGCCGCACGGCCATGGAGGCCGCGACGGACAATGCGGGTGAGATGATTGAAAAGCTCAGTCTCTACTACAACCGTGCGAGACAGGCAAGCATCACGCAGGAGATCACGGAGATCGTGGCCGGTGCAGAGGGAGCATAACAGACGCGCAGCTTAGACTATCTACAATAACGATCCGGTGCAGGGCTCATAGCACATGGCACCGGGATCGATGATCCTATCAGCATTTTCGCCTCCGCGAAAAATGCTTCGGGGTGCCATCCTGACGGATGGCACTATGGAGGAAATCAATGAGTGAAAAACATATCGGCAAGGTAATACAGGTAACAGGTCCTGTCCTTGACATCAGGTTCAAGGAGGGTGAGCTGCCTGCACTGCTCAATGCCATCGAGATCAATATTGATGGCCGCAGACTGATCGCCGAGGTGGCACAGCAGATCGGCGATGACGTCGTCAGATGCATCGCAATGAGTTCCACCGACGGACTGGTCCGCGGCATCGATGCCGTCGACACGGAGGGTCCGATCACGGTCCCTGTCGGCGAGGAATGCCTGGGACGTGTTTTCAACCTTCTGGGCGATCCTGTAGACAATCAGCCCGCGCCCGAAGCAAAGGAGCGCTGGGCAATCCATCGTCCCGCGCCTTCCTTTGAGGACCAGATCCCTGCGACGGAGATCCTGGAGACCGGCATCAAGGTCGTCGACCTGATCTGCCCTTACGCCAAGGGCGGTAAGATCGGTCTGTTCGGCGGCGCAGGAGTCGGCAAGACCGTCCTGATCATGGAGCTGATCCACAATATCGCGACCGCCCACGGCGGTATCTCCGTATTCACGGGCGTCGGCGAGCGTACCCGTGAGGGCAACGACCTCTACGGCGAGATGAAGGAGAGCGGCGTTATCGACAAGACCGCTCTGGTCTACGGTCAGATGAATGAGCCTCCGGGAGCCCGTATGCGTGTCGGTCTTTCAGGACTGACCATGGCTGAGTACTTCCGTGATGTCAAGAACCAGGACGTGCTGCTCTTCATCGACAACATTTTCCGTTTCACACAGGCAGGTTCCGAGGTGTCCGCGCTTCTGGGCCGCATGCCTTCCGCCGTCGGCTACCAGCCCACACTGGCAACAGACATGGGTGCCCTGCAGGAGCGCATCACTTCCACCAGGAAGGGATCCATCACTTCTGTCCAGGCAGTCTACGTCCCTGCGGACGACCTGACTGACCCGGCTCCCGCTACGACATTCACCCACCTGG
This sequence comes from uncultured Lachnospiraceae bacterium, assembly GCA_902780385.1. Lineage (GTDB taxonomy): Bacteria > Bacillota > Clostridia > Lachnospirales > Lachnospiraceae > CAG-791. The sequence goes on along the minus strand of CACZFF010000006.1, from coordinate 109,612 downwards.
ATGCGACCACCGTTCTTGCGCGTGAGATCGCTTCCATGGGTATTTATCCCGCCGTTGACCCGCTGGATTCCACCAGCCGTATCCTCTCCCCCGAGATCGTCGGCGAAGAGCACTACGCAGTGGCGAGAGGCGTGCAGCAGGTTCTGCAGAGGTATCGTGAACTGCAGGATATCATCGCCATCATGGGTATGGACGAACTTTCCGACGAAGATAAACAGGCTGTTTTCCGCGCCAGAAAGATCCAGAACTATCTGTCCCAGAGTTTCTCTGTCGCAGAGCAGTTCACCGGCATCCCCGGCAAGTATGTCCCTCTCAAGGAGACACTCCGCGGTTTCCGCATGATCCTGGACGGCGAGTGCGACGATCTTCCCGAGAGCGCATTCCTCTTCGTCGGTTCCATCGACGAGGCGTTTGAGAAGGCCAAAAACGCGTAAAGGAGGAGACATCCCATGGCAAATACCTTCCATCTGAAGATTGTCACGGTGGACGGTCTCGCTTTTGAAGGGGACGTACAGCGTCTGATGTTTCGTTCCACGCACGGCGATCTCGCCATCCTTGCACGGCACATCAACTATTGCACAGCTGTCGGAATGGGAACCGCCCATGTCGTCCTTGAAGACGGGTCGGAACGCACCGCAGCCTGCATCGGTGGCATGTGCTCTATGATGGACAACGAATGCCACCTGCTCCCTACGACCTGGGAGTGGAGCGAAGATATCGATGTCGAGCGCGCAGAGGCTGCCAAAGTCCGTGCCGAGGCTAAACTCCGCGAAGAGAAACTCTCCAAGGAAACGAGACTTCTCACCGAGTCCAAACTCAATCGCGCACTGGTCCGTATCGGCAGTGCCAGACACTGAGAATCCGTACATTTATATATAAATCGAATATTTATACAAAAATATATGGATATACTGCTGCCGCCGGATCAAAGTCCGGCGGCAGTTTTTTTCTTTCCTGCGCAAGAGCCCTTCCTGCGCAAGAGCCTTTTCCAGGCAAGAAGCCTTTATTACGCAAGAGTCTTTTCTGCGCAAGATGATTGAGCGGGTCTTATTCAAGACTCGCTCGCGAGTCTTGCAAGATGAAGAATAAATCCAAAGCAACTGAACCTGACATGATTCCGGGGGAAATGTCAGGTTTGGTTGGTAGACAGTCACCAGCCCCTGCATTATGATGATGTTAATAATAATTGCGAAGGTGGGATATTTATGAGAAAATATTATTTAGACAACATCAAATGGGCTGTGGTAGTGATCGTGGTCATATATCACGTATTTTACATGTACAATGCGGAAGGCATCCCGGGTGTTGCGGGCAGGATCACAAAGCTTGATGTGCAGTATTATGATATATTCCAGTACATCGTATATCCCTGGTTCATGATGCTGCTGTTTATGGTTTCCGGGATCAGTGCGCGGCTTGATCTGGCCAGGCATACTGCTGGGGGATTCATCCGGAGAAGGACGAGAAAATACCTGGTGCCTTCTACTATCGGACTTTTTGCCTTTCAGTTTTTACAGGGATATGTCAATGTCTCCCTGGGGGGACTCTTTGAGAGAGAACCGGACATTCCCTTCCCGGGCAAAGCACTGATCTGCGTGATGAGCGGGATCGGGGTCCTCTGGTACATTCAGCTCCTGTGGGTCTTTTCGATACTGCTCGTGCTTGTGCGCATGATTGAGAAGGATCGTCTGTGGAAGCTTTTCGGCAAGCCGGGACTGCCTCTGCTGCCGGTACTTATTGCCACGGCAGTGCCGGTCTATTGGTCCGGTCAGATTCTCAACACACCCATCATCGTTGTCTACAGGTTCGGGCTGTATTTCTTTGTCTTTCTGTTGGGATATTTTGTCCTGTCCCACGATGAAGCGGTTGATGTTCTCAAAAGGTGGTTTCTTTTACCTGCGGCCGCCGCGGCAGTATTCGGCATACTTTTCTGTATGCGGTATTTCGGAGAAAACTATGCGGATGTCCCCGCCAACAGATCGGTACTGTTTTTGGGGTATGGATTTTTTGCCTGCCTTGCGATCCTGGGAGGGATGGCAAAATATTGTGACTTCAGCAACCGCTTTACACAGTGGATGAGCAGGAGAAGCTTCGGATTATATGTATTCCACTATCTGGGCATCTCCTCTGTGGGTCTGTTTGTCGGCAGGTCCGGAGTTCTTCCCGCTCCGGCGGTTTATCTGCTCAGTCTGGTTTCCGGCTTTGCGGGGGCGTATCTTCTAAACGAAATCATTTCACGGATTCCGGGATACAGATGGGCAGTGCTGGGAATCAAGGGTAAAAGGTAACTGCTGCCGGGGCGGGAGCGAAGCGACTGGAAGACATATTAAGAAAAGATCACACATGCCTCAGGAATAGGAGAAGAAAAGTGTTCAAAAATAATCTCATTCAGATGCGAAAGATGAGGAAGATGACGCAGGAAGATGTTGCGGAAAAGGTCGGTGTAACAAGACAGGCCGTAGCAAAATGGGAATCGGGGGAGACCCTTCCGGATCTGGATAAATGCAGAATTCTTGCGGAGATGTTCGGCGTCTCGCTGGATGATCTGGCAAATTATGAACCGGAGCAGAATCTTGGACTGGGCCTGCCTCCTAAGGGCAAGCATCTGTTCGGATTGGTGACGGTAGGTGACAAGGGGCAGATCGTGATCCCGGCCAAAGCAAGGAAACTGTTTGACATTTCCGCCGGGGACCAGCTGGTGGTGCTGGGAGATGAAACGCAGGGCCTGGCTGTCATGAAAGCAGATCACTTCCTGGAGCTTGCTGATCTGGTCAGAAAGATGGAGACTCTGGAATAACCTCGAATAAGCTGCTGGACAATATGTGGTATAATACATCCGGTTAACCGTTTTTGACGGGAAGCGATCTGGTGAAGTCCAGTCATTCACTGAAAAGATTAAAGGATGGAGAACACATATATGATTGATCAACAGGAAAAGAAGGTAGAGTATCTGGAACTGATCTATGATCTGATTTTTGTATACCTCATCGGCAGGAATAATTCGCTTCTGCATTATATTGAGAATGGATTCGTCTCTGCCGGCACCTTTCTGACTTATGTGCTGTGCTCACTTGCCATCATACAGATCTGGAATTTCAGCACATTTTATATCAATCTCTACGGCAGAAACGGAAAAAGGGATCATGTCTTTCTGTTCATCAACATGTATCTGCTCTACCATATGGCAGACGGAATCAGCAGCGGCTGGAGGGCTTCTGTCGATCAGTTCTGCATAGCCTGGTTTCTGATTCTCGTAAATATCGGTGTCCAGCACCTGATCGAAATGCGTAACCACAGGGCGGAACCCTGGATTCTGGAGCAGCTAAAGCGAAAAGCGCTTATTATTATCGGGGAAGCATCCCTGATTTTGGTTCATATGCTGGTATACCATCTTTTCGGGATCTCCATTGCCTATGTGCCGATTCTGTTTGGTCTGGCCGCGACTCTGTTTTCCCATGATGTGAATTCTTTGATTCCTGTAGACTTCAGCCATCTGACCGAGCGGGCTATGCTGTATGTTGTCTTTACCTTCGGAGAGATGATCATTTCCATCACCGGCTATTTTGAAGACAGGATTTCCCTGAACACTTTATATTTTTCCGGAATGGCTTTCCTGATCGTTGCGGGGCTGTTCCTGAGCTATGAAGTTTTTTATGACAGGATCGTGGACAGGGAAATTACCACCAACGGGACGGGCTATATGATGATCCATGTTTTTTTGATCTTTGCCCTGAACAACATCTCTGTCGCTCTGGATTTCATGCGCAAGGAAGAAGTGGCCATCCTTCCCAAGACCTTGTTTATCACGGGTTCCTTTATCCTTTACTTCGTATTTTTATTTCTTGCGGACATTTACGCAAAAAAGAAATGCGCTTGTAACCTGAAGTATCATGAGTTCATAGGTGTGCTTGGCCTGAGTTTCCTCATTTTGATGATTGTCTTCAGGGAGCAGATGGCGCTGAATATTGCCATCAGCGTCGTGTACGTCTTCGCAATCTTCATGGTCATCTACCGCAAGGGGAAATCGGCAAAATCGGCCTCCGCCGAAGCCGGCTCTGCAGCTTATTGACGGCGGCTTTTGCGCCTGCACACAAAAAGATAAAAAGACTCCCTTCCCGGCAGACAGGAGAATGTTGATTTCTCCAGCCTGTCTGGAAGGGAGTCCTGTTTTTTTGATGATGTGAGTATATCGCACAGACTGTCACAATACATAGTGCGCGGAAATACGCGGAAATACTTCTGTCTGGGTTTCAAACCCATCCAAATCCAGGGCCTCAGCCTTTATTGACATCCGGGGAAGAGGGTGCTATTCTCTCAATAGGTTTTATTAGCACTTGGATCGATGGAGTGCTAATCGCCTTGGTTATCCTCTTATAAAAGCGAGTCTTGAATAAAGATATAAAGGAAAAATGTTTAAAAAGGCAGACTTCCACTGCCTGTCGAACAGCTCCTCAGGAGGCGTGATATGGAATTACCGGATCGGAAAATGAGAATATTGAAGGCGATCGTCCGGAATTATCTGGAGACGGGCGAGCCGGTCGGGAGCAGGACCATTTCCAAGCTCACGGACCTCAAACTTTCCAGTGCGACGATACGCAATGAGATGGCGGATCTGGAGGAGATGGGCCTGATCACACAGCCGCACACATCTGCGGGGCGCATTCCCACGGATGCGGGTTATCGTCTTTATGTCGATGATATGCTCAGCAGTGAGCGCAAAGAGCTGCAGGATGAGCGCAAGCAGCTTCTGGATATGCAGGACATATTGCTTGAAAGACAGGGCAAGCTTGAAAACCTTCTCCAGAAGGTCGCAAAGACACTGGCGGTCAGCACCAACTATGCATCCATGATCTCATCGCCGACAACAAGGAGCAGCAAGATCAAATTCATCCAGCTCTCCCAGGTGGATCCGCAGAATGTGCTGGCGGTCATAGTTATAGAAGGAAATCTGATCCGCAACAAGGTTATACCGGTGGAGGAGGAGCTCTCGGCTGAAAACATGCTCAAGCTCAATATGCTGCTCAACACCAACCTTTGCGGACTGGCTGTGGAGGAGATTACCCTGGGCCTGATCGAGGGGATCAAGCGCAACGCCGGTATCCACACCGCGATCATCAATGATGTCATCGATGCCGCGGCGGAGATCGTCCGCAGCGAGGAGGAGCTCAAGATCTATACCAGCGGCGCCAATAACATTTTCAAGTATCCCGAGCTTGCCGATCATCAGCGCGCGAGTGAGATCATCAGCGACTTTGAGGAAAAACAGGCCCTGAGCAGTATCGTCCAGGAGACCCTTGCCGGTGAAGGACAGAACGGGATCCAGGTCTATATCGGTGAGGAAATGCCTGTGGCGCGTATGCGCGACTGCAGTGTGGTCACCGCGACCTATGAGCTGGGGGAAGGCATGAAGGGAACGATCGGCATTATCGGTCCCAAACGTATGGATTACGACAAGGTCGTCGGCGTCATGCAGAACATTATGGGACAGCTGGGCGACCTGTATAAACCGGCCGGTAAGGCAGATGCCGGAACAGATTCCGGCCAGGCTGCGGATCCTTTAAGCCCGGGTCAGCCTTTTACAATTCCGGAGATCCGCATTCCGCAGATCAAACGTATTGAGATCAAGGAAATATAATGACCGTAAAAGTACAGTGTTAAGGAAATGCAGTATTAAGGCAGTACAGCATTAAAGAAGTGCAGTATTAAAGAACAGAGGAATGAGAGTGGTTCCTTTTCAGGCAGACAAGACAGATCATAAAATCTTTTCTGCCTGAAAGGGAGCTTTTTTTATTTCTTTTCATATTTTCTTTATAAATCTTTGTTGACATCCGCCTTTTAGGGTGCTATTCTCTCAAATGAAAGATGTTAGCACTCGAAACGAGTGAGTGCTAACAGAAGCAAAAACGACAGAAAGGAAGCCGATATTTCATGGAAGAGAAGAAAGTGGAAGAGATTCTGCAGGATGAGGAGATCCCTGTGACAGAAGAGGCTTCAGGGGAAGGGGATGCCGTTCAGGCCCAGGATCCTGAGACGGAAACAGCAGAATCCGATCAAGAGGCTGATGAGGCCGGCATTGAAGAGAAAGAAACGGACGATCCCGAAGCGGAATCGGATGAAGATAATACTGACGGCAAGAAGAAAGGCTTTTTCAGTAAGCGGAAAAAGGGCGACAAGGAAAAGGCCGCCATGGAGGAAAAGATCGCCGGTCTTGAGGACCGCGTGAAGCGCCAGATGGCGGAGTTCGAAAATTTCCGCAAACGCACTGAGAAAGAGAAACAGACCATGTTCTCCATGGGAGAGCGAAATGTCATCGAGAAGATGCTTCCCATCGTGGATAATTTTGAGCGCGGCCTTGCAGCTGTTCCGGAGAATGAGAAGGACACGGCTCTTGCGAGCGGCATGGAAATGGTCTACCGCCAGCTGGTCAAGCAGCTCGAGGACCTGGGCGTCACACCCATCGAGGCAGTCGGACAGGAATTCGATCCCTCCTTCCACAATGCGGTCATGCAGGTGGAGAGCGATGAGTACCCCTCCGGCACCGTTGCCCAGGAGTTCCAGAAGGGCTACAAATACCACGACTCCGTTATCCGCTACAGCATGGTCGGCGTAGTCCAGTAGGAAATCAATCACGGCCGGGCGTGTTGAATATAGAAAAAGGAAAGAGAAATACTGCATTCAGTTTTTTAAACGGAAAAGAACAATTATCTGCAAACGTCTATTATCGATTATTTCGTGAAAATAAGGAGGAAAATCATGAGCAAGATTATTGGTATCGATCTGGGAACTACAAACAGCTGCGTAGCAGTTATGGAGGGCGGCAAGCCCACAGTTATCGCAAACGCAGAAGGCGCAAGGACAACACCTTCTATCGTTGCTTTCACAAAGAACAATGAGCGTCTGGTCGGCGAGCCCGCAAAGCGTCAGGCCGTCACAAATGCTGACAATACCATCGCTTCCATCAAGAGAGATATGGGCACTGACCGCGGCCGCACCATCAACGGCAAGAAGTACAGCCCCCAGCAGATCTCCGCATTCATCCTGCAGAAGCTGAAAGCGGATGCTGAGAGCTACCTTGGCGAGAAGGTTGACAAGGCTGTCATCACTGTTCCCGCATACTTCAACGACGCACAGCGTCAGGCGACCAAGGACGCCGGCAAGATCGCAGGTCTCGAGGTCGAGCGTATCATCAACGAGCCCACCGCAGCTGCTCTGGCTTATGGCCTTGACAATGAAAAAGAGCAGAAGATCATGGTCTATGACCTGGGCGGCGGCACATTCGATGTCTCCATCATCGACATCGGTGACGGCGTCATCGAAGTTCTGTCCACCAACGGCGACACACACCTGGGCGGCGATGACTTCGACCAGAAGATCATGGACTGGATGGTCCGTGAGTTCAAGGCCAAAGAGGGCGTTGACCTTTCCGGCGACAAGATGGCTATGCAGCGTCTGAAAGAGGCGGCTGAGAAGGCCAAGAAGGAGCTTTCCGCTTCCGCAACCACCAACATCAACCTGCCCTTCATTACCGCAACTGCAGAGGGACCCAAGCACTTTGATATGGATCTCTCCCGTGCGAAATTCGAAGAGCTGATCAGTGACCTGGTAGAGAGGACCGCTATTCCTGTACAGAACGCTATGCGTGATGCAGGCCTCAACAACTCCGATATCGGCAAAGTCCTGCTGGTCGGCGGTTCCACACGTGTTCCCTGCGTACAGGAGAAGGTCAGACAGCTGACAGGTCAGGAGCCTTCCAAGACTCTGAACCCCGATGAGTGCGTTGCTCTCGGCGCTTCCATCCAGGGCGGCAAGCTCTCCGGCGACAAGGATGCAGGCACAGATATCCTTCTTCTGGATGTCACACCTCTGACCCTGTCCATCGAGACCATGGGCGGCATCGCGACTCCTCTGATCGAGCGCAATACCACGATCCCGACCAGGAAGAGCCAGGTCTTCTCCACTGCAGCTGATAACCAGCCCGCAGTTGACATCAACGTCCTTCAGGGCGAGCGTAAGTTCGCACGCGACAACAAGTCCCTCGGCCAGTTCCGTCTGGACGGTATCCCGCCCGCAATGCGCGGTGTACCGCAGATCGAGGTCACCTTCGATATCGATGCCAACGGTATCGTTAACGTATCCGCCAAGGATCTCGGCACCGGCAAGGAGCAGCACATCACCATCACCGCAGGCTCCAACATGTCTGACGAAGAGATCGAGAAGGCTGTCAAGGAAGCTGCTCAGTACGAGGCAGAGGACCGCAAGCGCAAAGAGGCTGTCGAGGCCCGCAATGAAGCCGACTCCATCGTCTTCCAGACCGAGAAGGCCATGAAGGAAGCAGGCGACAAGATCGACGGCGCTGTCAAGGGCACAGTCGAAGCTGATATCGCTGACCTCAAGGCAGTCCTGGAGCGCACCAAGGATCAGACCGACCTCAGCGATTCCGATATCGACGCCCTCAAGAGCGGCAAGGAAAAACTGATGAACGACGCCCAGCAGCTGTTTGCACAGATGTATCAGGGTGCCCAGGGCGGCGCGGCAGGTCCCGATATGGGTGGCGCAGGCGCAGCAGGCGGCTTCCAGGATGCCCAGGGCGGCGCAGATGACGACGTCGTAGACGGGGACTACAGAGAAGTTTAATAAAATTCCGCGGGAATTTTATTAAACTTCCCCAGAGGAGCAGCTTCCGCTGCTCCTCCCCGAGAAAACCTCTGCGAAAAGAGGAGAACCATCCGTAGGAATTTTATATTAACTTCTCCGGAGGTGAAGCTGTCTGCTTCACCTCTGCGAAAACAAAAGATACACAGCGCAGGGATGTCGTTCTCTTGACGAATGGCACTGCGGTGTGGTATAAAAGTCAATTGTCGCCCATGGGCGCAGGATCCGGTGAAAACACCGGTTTTGCCTCTCAGGGGGCGGCGGATTCAGAAATCATGAATAACTGCCCAGGCTGCAAAGGCAGCCTGGGCTACATCTGTGATTAGAGAGCAAAGACAGTTTTTGATGTTCTATACATTGGATTGGATAGATTATGGCTGAACAGAAAAGAGATTATTACGAAGTGCTGGGAGTCAGCAAGACAGCCAGTGACGAAGAAATCAAAAAGGCGTACCGTGTACTTGCCAAGAAGTACCACCCGGATATGCATCCTGATGACAAAGAGGCAGAGGCAAAATTCAAAGAGGCTTCCGAGGCGTATGCAGTTCTGAGTGACAGCGAGAAGAGGGCAAAGTATGACCAGTTCGGCCATGCGGCCTTTGACGGCACCGGCGGTTTCGGCGCAGGAGGCTTCGACTTCACAGGCACGGACTTCTCGGATATTTTCGGCGATCTGTTCGGCGGTATGTTCGGCGGCGGGCGGAGCAGGGGCCCTTCAAACGGCCCTGTGAAGGGTGCCAATATCCGCACCAGCGTCCGGATCACATTCCTCGAGGCAGTTTTCGGCACAGAAAAAGAACTGACACTCAACCTCAAGGATCCCTGCCCGACCTGCAATGGTACAGGCGCAAAACCCGGAACGTCACCCCAAATGTGCCCCAAGTGCGGCGGCAAGGGCCAGGTCGTATTTACACAGCAGTCCTTCTTCGGAACAGTCAGGAATGTCCAGACCTGCCCGGACTGCGGCGGCAGCGGCAAGATCATCAAGGATAAATGTTCCGACTGCGGCGGCACAGGCTATATCACCAGCCGCAAGACCATCAATGTCACGATTCCTGCAGGCATTGACAATGGTCAGAGCGTTCGCATCCGTGAAAAGGGCGAGCCCGGCATCAACGGCGGTCCCCGGGGCGACCTGCTGGTAGAAGTCATCGTATCCCCCCACGAGACCTTTGAGCGCGAGGGAATCGATATCTTCTCCATGGTCAAAATTTCCTATGCCATCGCTGCTCTCGGCGGCAGTATTATGATTGATACCGTTGACGGAAAGATTGTCTACGATGTCAAGGCCGGCACACAGACCGGCACCCAGATCCGCTTCCGCGGCAAGGGTGTCCCGTCCCTGCGCAGCAAGGATATCCGCGGCAATCACTATGTGACCCTTGTGGTGGAGACTCCGGCAAAACTCAGCAAGGAGGCCAAGGAAGCGCTCCGCAAGTTCGATGAGCTGACCGGAGATTCCCTGACAGCTGTAGAGCGCGCCGGCGCCTACGGCAGCGAACCTGAAAAGAAGGAAAAAGACCACAAAGAAAAGAAGAAACGCTTCTGGGAGAAGTAATTGATGCTATAACTCCCTATCGGGTGCCTTTTCCCCGGCTGAAGCATGACTTTTTTGCAAAGCCGCGCAAAACACCTTTTAAATGCTTTTAAATGAAAGAAGTAACCGTAAGGTTGTCAGGGGAATTGTCTCCTGACAACTTTTCGTGTTATTGTACCGGCATATATTTGAGCCCGTAGAATAATTGTTTCAATGCAAGGCGCTTCGATGATGAGGCGGGCAGGAAGGACTGCAAGATGAAATGGATGCGATTCAGGGTCCGCACAAAGACGGACGCAGAGGATATACTGATCAGCTTTATGGAGGATATCGGACTCTACGGTGCCCAGATTGAGGACAACGTGCCGCTTACGGCGTCCGAAAAAGAGCAGATGTTTGTGGACATTCTGCCTGAAGGACCTGCGGATGACGGGATGGCTGTCCTGAGTTTTTTCCTGGAAGAAACAGAAGACGGACATCTCATGGTTGACGATGAGCAGTGTACCCCCGAGCAAGTCAGGGATAAGATGCTGGCAAAGATCGCAGAGATCCGCGCCTTCTGTGACCTGGGTGAAGGGACTGTGACCATTGACGAGACCGAGGACATCGACTGGATCAATAACTGGAAGCAGTATTTCCACCAGTTCTGGATCGACGATATACTTGTGATCCCCTCCTGGGAAAAACCCGAACCTGTTATGGAAGACGGCCATGAGAAGGTTCCTCATCTTGTTTTCCATATCGATCCCGGCACAGCCTTCGGAACCGGCATGCATGAGACAACACAGCTTTGCATACGCGAGCTGCGCAAATATATCAGGCCGGACACATTCCTGCTGGATGTGGGAACCGGCAGCGGCATTCTTGCTCTGCTGGCCCTGAAGCTGGGAATCCGCGGGGCAGTCGGCACAGACCTGGATCCCTGTGCGATTCCGGCCATTGAGGACAACTGCGCGGCCAATAATGTAGACCCGTCCCTCTTTGAGGTCATGCTCGGCAATCTGATTGATGATCCCTCCGTGCAGGCCAGGGTCGGTCAGGAACGCTATGATGTAGTCCTTGCCAACATCCTTCCCGATGTGCTTGTGCCCCTCACCCCTCAGGCAGTCAGGTGCATGAAGCCCGGCGGAATTTATATCACGTCCGGAATTCTCATCGAGCGCGCACAGAGCGTCAAAGACGCCATGATCCGTGAGGGTCTTGAGATTGTAAGTGTCACAGAACAGGGCGAGTGGTGCTGCGTAGTCGGCCGCAAGGCATGAAGCGATGGATATGTTTGATATGTTTCCGGCCATGCAGTGAGCCATCAGGGCAATCGCGCGGCATAAAACATCAGACTTAAGAAACTTAAGAAAACAGAGAAAACAAAGAAAACCGAGACTGCTGGAGAAACAGAAGATATGACCCAGATTTTCGCGGACCTTTCCGCCATGCAGGGCGATATGCTCGCTGTCTGCGGGGAGGATTACAACCATATTAAAAATGTTCTGCGGATGCACCCCGGCGAAAAGCTGGCGGTCCGCGGCACGGACGAAAGCAGCGAGGAGTATGTCTTTGAGATCGTCTCTTTTTCCGACAGTCAGGTCAACTGCCGCCTTTTGTCTGTGAAACAGTCCGAGGCGGAGCTGGCCGTACGTGTGATTCTATTTCAGGGACTTCCCAAGGCGGACAAGATGGATTTTATCGTCCAGAAAACCGTAGAAATGGGTGTCACGGAGATCGTGCCGGTGGAAATGCACCGCAGCATTGTAAAGCTGGCCGGTGACAAGAGGCGCAAGCGGGTCAGCCGCTGGCAGTCTATTGCAGAGGCGGCAGCAAAGCAGAGCAGGCGCGCCATGATCCCGCGGGTGCACGATATCCTCTCCTACAAGGAGGCTCTACAATATGCCGCAGAGGCTGCGGATTTTGTCCTTGTGCCCTACGAAGCCATGGCGGATGAAGCCGGGACCGGAACCCGTTCTCTCCTGGAATCCATGAAAACCGGGCAGACGGCGGCTGTTTTCGTCGGCCCCGAGGGCGGATTTGAAGAGTCTGAGGTCGAGGCTGCTCTGGAGGGCGGGGCCAGGACGATTTCCCTGGGAAAGAGGATCCTGCGCACAGAGACGGCGGCGCTGGCCTTTATGGCATTCCTCATTTACCGCTTCGAACTGGATTGATGAATTACAGAAATGAGAATCATCTTATGAATGAAAAAAGAGACATCTATCTCGATAATTCCGCGACGACCCGGTGTTTTCCGGAAGTTGCTGCTCTGATGAACGAGCTTTTCCTGGAGGATTACGGAAATCCTTCCGCTATGCACCACCGCGGTGTCACTGCGGAACGCCGCATTACCGACGCTAAAAAGATCCTTGCCGGCATTCTGAAGGTCAGGGAAAAAAATCTCTGTTTCACTTCCTGCGGGACAGAGTCGGATAATCTCGCCATCATCGGTGCCGCCATGGCAATGCAGCGAAAGGGAAAACACCTGATCACGACCAAAATCGAGCACCCTGCTGTCCTGGAAGCTATGAAATTCCTGGAATCCCGGGGATTTGAGGTCACACGTCTGGGCGTCGACCGCGACGGCCTGATTTCCCCCGAAGAGGCTGCAGCCGCTGTCCGTCCGGATACGATTCTGGTCTCTGTCATGCACACCAACAATATCATCGGTGCAGTGGAACCGGTCGATGAGATCGGGAGAGCGGTCAAGGCGGCCAACCCGGATGTCCTCTTCCATGTGGACGCGGTGCAGGGATTCGGAAAAGCCCTGATCTATCCGAAAAAGATGAATATCGATCTTCTATCCGTCAGCGGACACAAGATCCACGGCCCCAAGGGGACCGGTTTTCTCTACATCGCTGACGGTGTCCGCCTGGTGCCCCTGATGCACGGAGGCGGACAGCAGGGCGGCCTGCGCTCCGGCACGGAAAATGTACCCGGTATCGCCGGAATGGCCCTTGCCGCGCAAATGCTCTACAAAAATATTGATGCAGACCGCCAGAAGCTCTTTGCGATGAAAAACCGGCTGATCGAACGCCTCGGCGCCATCCCGGATATTGTTTTCAACGGGAGGACGGATGAGACAGCCGCGCCGCATATACTGAGCGTGCGCGTGAAGGGTGTCCGCGCGGAAGTGCTTCTCCACGCCTTGGAAGATAAAGGGGTCTTTGTATCTGCGGGCAGTGCCTGCTCCTCCAATCATCCCCGGCCCTCCGAGACACTTATGGCTATCGGCGTTCCTTCAAAGGAACTGGAGAATTCGATCCGTATCAGTCTCTCCGTCATGAATACAATGGAAGAGATGGATGCTGCGGCCGACGCGATTGAGGAGCTTCTGCCTTTTTTGAGAAGATTCGTGAGAAGATGAAAGATTCTGTACTTGCGGCCATGGACAGGCGGCGTCCTTCCCGGGGGCGTGTGCTGTGATGAAAATAGAGGGGAATAATACATGAATAAATACGATGCTTTTCTGATCAAATATGCCGAGATCGGCATCAAGGGGAAAAACCGCCACATCTTCGAAGAGGCACTGGTCCGTCAGATCCGGATCGCCCTGCGTCCCTGCCAGGGCAGTTTCAATGTGATACGCACCTATGGACGTGTTTTCGTTGAGGCGAAGAGCGATTATGATTTTGAGGAAGTCACCGAGGCCCTGTCCCATGTTTTCGGTATCTGGGGAATCTGCCCGGTTGCCGAATATGATCTCATGCCTCTGGAACAGCTCTGTGAGACTGCGGCGGACTTCATCAAGTCTGAATATCCTGACGGAGGTAGCTCTGCCACGGCGTACACCTTTAAAGTGCGCACCAGGCGTATGAACAAGGAATATCCCCAGGATTCTCTTGTCATCAATGCCGAAGTGGGACACGCTGTGCTTGAGGCATGCCCTAACATGAGCGTAGATGTTCACAAACCCGAGATCACTTTCAGCATCGAAGTCCGCGAGAAGATCTATCTCTATTCCCAGGTGATCCCCGGCCCCGGCGGTCTTCCTGTGGGTGTCGGAGGCAAGTGCATGCTGCTGCTCTCCGGCGGAATCGATTCTCCTGTTGCGGGCTACATGGTGGCTAAGCGCGGTGTCCGGATCGACGCGGTCTATTTCAATGCACCGCCCTATACCAGCGAGCGTGCCCTTCAGAAGGTCATCGATCTCGCCCGCGAGATTTCCGTCTACACCGGCCCGATCCGTCTGCACAATATCAATTTTACAGAGATCCAGCTCTACATTTATGAACAGTGCCCGCACGATGAGCTGACCATCATCATGCGCCGCTATATGATGCGGATCGCCGAGCGGATCGCCAGGGAAAATGAATGTCTGGGTCTCATTACCGGAGAGAGTATCGGACAGGTCGCTTCCCAGACCCTCGCCGCCCTGGCAGTGACCAATGAGGTCTGCACACTGCCTGTTTTCCGTCCTCTGATCGGTTTTGACAAGGAGGAGATCGTCCAGGTGTCCAAAAAGATCGGCACCTATGAGACATCCATCCTGCCTTACGAGGACTGCTGCACCATTTTTGTGGCAAAGCATCCTGTGACAAAGCCGAAAGCGGATGTCATCCGCAAGCACGAGCACTATCTCGATGAAAAGATCGACGAGATGGTGGAGCGCGCCCTTGAGACCGACGAGATCATCAATGTCAGCAATTACCGTCCCCGTGAGGAGTGCTGAGATACTGGGAGGGCCCCGCGCGGATCCGGTTTTTCATCTGCGGATGCAGGCACGCATCTATTTTATGCAGAGAAAAATGCAAAGAAAAAGCGCGTGTGCCGGGATGCCGGTACACGCGCAGTTTTTGAAAATCATAATGGTGTGTCCGCCCTTGCCGGGGCGTAACAGTGACCGCTGGACAGTGACCCTTATTTGATGATATAGGGATCAAGAACTTTGAGGATCTGGTCCATGTTTTCGGTAGCATGAATATTGAGATCGATCGGACGGGACAGATCCAGAGAGAAGATACCCATGATCGATTTTGCGTCAATGACATAACGTCCGGAGACGAGATCGAAATCATCATCAAACTTGGTGAGGTCATTTACAAAAGATTTGACCTTGTCGATAGAATTCAGAGAAATAGATACTGTTTTCATAATACTTTCCTTCTTTTCCTTTCCGGTGCGGAGCACCTGTTCGAGGATATCACAAACACGCAATGTATGCAGATCCGCCTTTTGACGGACAACAATCCTCCCTTCGGGCAAACCGTTTCCATACAGTCAATATAAAATCTGTATTGATAAAAGTCAATGATAAAAAATAAACGGATGTGCCGAAAACGAAAAAGGGTTATAGGAATACAAGTCCGCCTGAAACGAGAGGTATTTTTCGGTTACGGTTCAGGCCTACCTGAAACGCGAGATGTTTTTCGCGCGCTTTTTGTCACAGGAGATGAACATTTGAAAAAAAGAGTTGCTTTTCATAATCTTGGCTGCAAAGTGAATAGTTATGAACTGGATATCATGCGCCAGATTCTGCGTGACGAAGGTTTTGAGGAAGTACCTTTCCAGGACCAGGCGGATGTTTACGTTGTCAACACCTGCACCGTGACCAACATCGCGGACCGCAAAAGCCGTCAGATGCTGCACAGGGCAAAAAAACAGAATCCGGACGCGGTTGTCATCGCAGTGGGATGCTATGTGGAGACAGACCCTGCAAGAGTGGAGGCGGACGATGCCATCGATCTTGTGATCGGCAACAACAAAAAGACGCAGATCGGACAGATTCTCACCGGTTTTCTGGCACAAAGGGAAGGGCAAAAAGACGGGGCGGAGACTTCCGGGACTGTGCAGGCAAAGCCTTCCTTCAGGGAAGATCTCACCTGTGCTCCTTCTTTTGAAAATATGAATCTGACAAGTCCCGGACATACCCGCGCCTACATCAAGATTCAGGACGGATGCAATCAGTTCTGCAGCTACTGTATTATTCCCTTTGCACGCGGCCGTATCCGCAGCAGGGCGCAGAGCGATATCCTGAGTGAAGTCAGGGGACTGGTGGCAGACGGTATCCGCGAAGTCGTTCTGACAGGGATTCATGTGAGTTCCTACGGACTGGATCTGACTGCGGAAGGCGGTCCCGTCCGCTTCGACCCTGTGCGCGCAGGAAATGCGCTGATCAGTCTGCTGACAGAACTGAACGCCGTGCAAGGCCTGGAGCGGATCCGCCTGAGCTCCCTGGAGCCCCGGATCATGACGGAAGACTTTATTGCCGCCATTTCCCGCCTGGAAAAAGTGTGTCCCCATTTCCATCTCTCGCTGCAGAGTGGGTGCGACGAGACCCTCCGCCGCATGAACAGACATTATACGACAGAAGAATATGCGCAGAGCGTGCGCCTTTTGCGTGAGTATTATGACCGGCCGGCGATCACGACCGATGTTATTGTCGGCTTTCCCGGAGAGACCGGGGAGGAATTCGCCGCGACCTGCGCGTTCCTCAAGGAGATCTGTTTTTATGAGATCCATGTCTTCCGCTATTCAAGGAGAAACGGCACTGCGGCGGCAAAAATGCCTGATCAGATTCCCGAACCCGTGAAAGCGATGAGGAGCGAGCAGCTGCTCGCCCTGACGGCCTCCCAGGCGGCGGATTTCCGCGCACAGTTTGCCGGAGAGCAGGAGACGATCCTCCTGGAGGAAGTATGTGAATACAAGGGAAAACAGTATTGGACAGGAAGTACGACCCGCTATGTGACAGGAGCGATTGCTGTGGAGGACTGCAGCAAGCTTCTGCAGAACGGTTTGGGCGCACAAATGCAGGACGGCGCACCCGGCGGCAGTGCAGACGATTTGCATGACATGGGACATGCCGCGGCCGAGAACATGTCCGGGTCACTGGTGTCCGGGACTTTTTGCGGCGGCACAATAGAACTGTCCAGAGGGATAGCCATGTTAATGAGTAACCCCACCTGAAACGCGAGGCGCTTTGCGGGTGTTTTCCGTGCAAAACCCGGGGTGTAACAAAGCATTGTTAATGTCACTAAACGATATTGAATCAACAGAACAAATAGGGTAAGATAAAGAATAGGCTTTTAAGCAGTTCAGTACGGGTCTGTGCGTGACTATGAGCTGCCGGCTGATGATGAAGGGCGGATCGATCGGGATCCGCAGCCGGGAGTGCAGAAGAGACAGGAACGCGCAGTTCCGGCGGGATGTAGTTTTTTGTGAGGAGTATATGGAAGAAAAGAATACATCAAATACGGATCTGGAAAGCACACAGTTTTTCCGGATTCAGCCTGAACCGGTGAATGGCGTGCAGAAGATTCTTGCTGTCGTCTATGAGGCACTTTCTGAAAAAGGATACGATCCGGTCAATCAGATTGTCGGATATATCATGTCGGGAGACCCCACCTATGTGACCAACTACAAAGGGGCTCGCAGTCTGATCATGAAAGTGGAAAGGGACGAACTGGTCGAGGAGATAATGCGCAGCTATATTCAGGCCAACCACTGGTCTGACTGACCGAAGATGTCAGGACGGCTGTAAACAGAAATGACGAAGCAGATATGAGAATAATGGGATTGGACTTTGGCGGAAAGACCTGCGGTGTTGCGCTCAGTGATGCACTTCTGATCACGGCGCAGCCAAAGGAGATTATCCGCAGAGACAGAGAAAACAAGCTCCGCAGGACATTTGCACGTATTGAGGAGCTGATCGAGGAGTACGATGTCGGTCTGATTGTTCTGGGGCTTCCGTTAAATATGGATGATTCGCAGGGAGAGCGGGCTCAAAAGACTCTGGAATTCCAGGAAAGTCTGCAGAGGAGAACCGGTCTCCCGGTTGTCATGTCCGACGAACGCCTCACGACAGTCGAAGCCGACGAAATTATGAAAGAGCAGGGAATCCCCCGTGAAAAATTCCATGACTATGTGGATATGATTGCCGCAGGCATTATTCTCAGGGAATACATGGAAAATCACCGCGATGAGCTGGACCGTCTTGCCGGGCGCCGGACTGTTCAGCAGTAGAAGCTCAGGAGAAGCTATGGAAAAAGTACAGTTTATGCCGGAAGGCGAAAACCATGCAGTGGATTTTTATGTGCTTGACGAGGAAATGCTGGGTGGAAAGCAGTATCTGCTCGTCACAGACAGTCCGGACGGCGACGGGGAAGCCCTGATCCTCCGCGCGGACAAGGGCGGAAACGCAGATGAGATCACCTATGAGATCGTGGAAGACGAACGTGAGCAGACCGCAGTCCTGCTGCTGATGCGCGACAGCCTCGAGGAACTTGGGATTGAAGTCGAGGTCTGAACAAGACGCAGAGCACTTCTGCCATGGAGGAATCGGTTCTGCCGGCTCTGCTATAGAGGAAGAGCTTCCGCAATAGGGGCAGAGCTTCTGCCATAGAGACAAAGCTTCTCCCATAGAGATAAAGCTTCTTCGGCAGAGGGGAATCAGCAAGAAAAGAAAAAAGAAAGAAATAAGGCAGAAGTAAAACAGAAAGAAGACAGAAGTAAGATAGAAATACGACAGAAATAAGACAGAAAGAGAAGAGTTAGAAGACACAAGTTGAAGAAGAGTATTTTTAAGAAAAAAGAGATCAAAAAAGACGCCGCCAGGAGAGAATTAAAGAAACAGGGATACAAGAAGAAAGAGATAAGAAAATTAGAGGCGGCAGACAAAAAGAACGGAGCAAAAAAGAAAACATCGCTGAAAGGCAGCGCTTACAATAAGTCAACAGAAACGGAAGTTCCAGGTAAAAATAAAGTCGGATCGAAGCAGCTATCGGAAACCGCATCAAAGAGGATCAGATCAGACAGATCAGGAAAAACCGCAGAAAAGAATGACAGGAATAAAAGAACAAAGACATCTGCAGGCAGGTATACAGCGCCGGGCAGGCGGGAAAAGATCTTCGGAAGAGGAGACAGATTGAAAAAAGACCATGAAAAAATGAACAGAGAGCCCGCTCCTTCCGTGCGTATCATTCCGCTCGGCGGGCTTGAACAGATCGGCATGAACATTACCGCGTTCGAGTTCGGGGACAGTATTGTGGTTGTGGACTGCGGCCTTGCCTTCCCTGAGGACGACATGTTCGGTATCGATCTTGTCATTCCGGATACAACTTATCTGGAGGAGAATATTGACAAGGTAAAGGGCTTTGTTATTACCCACGGTCACGAAGACCACATCGGCGCCCTGCCCTATGTTTTGAAAAAGATCAATGTTCCCGTTTACGGAACACGGCTGACAATGGGCATCATCGAAAACAAGCTGCGCGAGCATAATCTTCTCGAGATTACGGAGCGCCATGTCGTTTCTTTCGGGGATATTGTCGAGCTGGGAGAGTTTGACGTTGAATTTATCAAGACCAATCACAGCATCGTAGATGCTGCTGCGCTGGCCATCAAATCTCCGGCAGGCACCATTGTGCACACCGGTGATTTCAAGGTCGATTTCACACCGGTCTATGGCGATGCGATCGACCTGCAGCGTTTTGCTGAGCTGGGCAATGAAGGTGTACTTGCCCTTATGTGCGACTCCACCAATTCGGAACACCCCGGCCACACTCCTTCCGAGAAGGCCGTCGGCAGGCACATCGATCAGATTTTCCGCGATCACGCAGACACACGCATTATCGTCGCAACCTTTGCCTCCAACGTGGACCGCGTGCAGCAGATCATCAATCACGCCTATAAATACGGCAGAAAGGTCGTCGTCGAAGGCCGCAGCATGGTCAATATCATCGAGACTGCGACCAACCTCGACGTTCTGAACGTGCCGGACAATACCCTGATCGACATTGATCAGCTCAGAAATTATCCGGGAGAGAAGACCGTGATTATCACCACCGGCAGCCAGGGCGAGAGCATGGCAGCCCTCAGCCGCATGGCGGACGGCATGCACCGCAAAGTGACCATCGGCCCCAACGATACGGTTGTCTTTTCCTCCAGCCCCATCCCGGGCAACGAGAAGGCAGTCACCTCCGTGATCAATAAACTCCTGCTGAAGGGTGCTGATGTTATCAGCCAGGATGTGCACGCATCCGGACACCCCTGTCAGGAGGACGTCAAGCTGATCTATCACCTGGTCCAGCCCAGATACGCCATCCCGGTCCACGGTGAATTCCGCCACCTCAAGGCACAGGCCAAAATCGCCCGCTCGCTTGGATACGAGAAAGAGGATATTTTCATTCTCCGTTCGGGCGATGTGCTCGAGCTCTCTGAAGACGGCGCAGCTGTCCGCGAGAAGGTCCAGGTCGGCAATATCCTGGTCGACGGACTGGGTGTCGGCGATGTCGGAAATGTCGTCCTGCGCGACCGCCAGCATCTTGCCGAAGACGGTATTGTCATTGTGGCCTTTGCCCTCGATGCCCAGACCTGCGAGCTGCTCTCGGGTCCCGAGATCACTTCCCGCGGTTTTGTATATGTCAAGGAGGCGGACGATCTTATGACCGGTGCCGGTGCTGTTGCCGAAGAGGCGATCTACCGCTGTATCGAGAATGGTGTCACCGACTGGAACCGCTACAAAAATGTGGTAAAAGACGGACTGAGCGACTTCTTCTGGAAAAAGACCCAGCGCCGTCCCGTCATCCTGCCTATGATCCTTGAAGTTTAATTCAAAACTCGCCCGCGAGTCCGTCACCCCGCATGCGGGTGAGTCAACCGTCATCCCGGAGGTATCTCTATGGATAACAAAATCAATAAAACAGGCATTCTTGAGATGGCCGTCGGTGCCATTATGGATGCGGTCCCGATCATATGCGCGATCATCATAGTAGTATGGGCCGGACGTGCCTATACAGAGGGGTTTGGTCTTTTTGTACAGACACCGCTTGATAAACCCGGCGAAGCCCACAGTGAGATGGTGACGGTGTCCGACACGGATGCAGCTTCCGCGCTGAAGGTCGGCGGCATCCTCCAGGATCTGGACCTGATCAGCAGCCGCTATGCCTTTGCTGTCAAGGCCAGACTCACCGGATACAGCCATTCCATCCTTCCGGGCACTTATGTGATCTCTTCTGATATGACTATGGAACAGATACTTGTAAAGCTCTCTGCCGATCCGGCCGCAGTTCCCGCAGGGGAGGAACAGGACGGAACAGAAGCTCCGGAGGACAGCACAATTAAGGATTCACAGGAAGAGAACAAAGATGTCTGGGGACAGGGATAAGCGGACCATATCGCCGGATCCGGAACGCATGGAAGTGTTTATCGAAGCGATGACACCGCCCGGACCGGTGCATCTGCAGGATCTGGAACTTGAGGCCCTGGCGGCAGGCGTTCCGATCATCAGGCCCCAGACACAGAATCTGCTTCGTTTTTTTCTGACCATGAAGAGACCGTCCCGCATTCTGGAAATCGGGACAGCGGTGGGCTTTTCCGCTCTTTTCATGCAGCACTATGCCCCTGCAGAGTGCCGGATCATCACCATCGAAAAAGACCGCGTACGCGCGCAGAAGGCGCGGGAGAATTTTGCCAGATACGGCAGGATCAGCACTGAGGACGGGCAGACAGGTATTACACTTATGGAAGGCGATGCGATAGAGGTCCTGGGCGGAATCCGCGAAGATGCATCGTTTGACCTGGTATTCATGGATGCGGCCAAGGGGCAGTACATTCGTTTCCTCCCGGACGCAGTCCGCCTGCTGGGCAGCGGCGGTCTTTTGATCACCGACAATATACTGCAGGAAGGGGAGGTCCTTTCCTCCCGCTTTGCGGTGACCCGGCGCAATCGTACCATCCATGCGCGCATGCGCACCTATATCCGTGCGCTGATGGAGGAGGAAAGGCTGGAGACCCTGCTTCTTCCGACAGGAGACGGGGCTGCGGTCTCTTTAAAAAAATGAGACCCTCAGAGGCCTCCGCGTATTTCTCCTCATACACATGCGAAGCATGTGTTGACGCCCTTACGAGCGGCATGTCGGAAAGATAAATCGATCAGTTTACGACAATAAAGACAGATAAATAAGCACAAAGCACAGATATAGATATGGAAAAAAGATGGAAGACAAACCGCGAGAAGCCGGAACTTCTGATCCCTGCCAAAGATCTGGAAGTATTGCGGACGGCAGTGAATTTCGGCGCGGATGCGGTATACATAGGAGGAGAGGCCTTCAGTCTGCGGGCAAAGGCCAGGAATTTCAGCCCTGAAGATATGCGGGCGGGCATTGCCTATGCACACGAGCATGGTGTGCACGTACATGTGGCCGCCAATATTTTCGCTCACAATCAGGATCTGGACCGCGCGGCAGCTTATTTTGAGGAGCTTGCGCAGATGGGACCCGATGCTGTTCTGGTGGCGGACCCGGGCATGTTTTCACTGGCAAGACAGTTTTGTCCGGAGATCCCGATCCATATCTCCACACAGGCAAATAATACAAATTACGGGACCTTCCGTTTCTGGCACGACATGGGCGCTGCCCGCGTTGTCTGTGCAAGGGAACTCTCCCTCAGCGAGATCGCGCAGATCCGGGAGAGGACACCGGCGGATCTGGAGATCGAGGCCTTTATCCACGGTGCCATGTGCATCTCCTATTCGGGAAGATGCCTTTTGTCCGCCTGGTTTACAGGGCGCGATGCCAACCGCGGTGCCTGCACACATCCCTGCAGATGGAAATATGCCGTCGCGGAAGAGACCAGGCCGGGCGAGTATTTCCCTGTCGAGGAAAACGAGCGCGGAACCTATATCTTCAATTCACGCGACCTGTGCATGATCGAGCATCTGCCGGAGCTTGCAAAGGCCGGCATTGACAGTCTCAAGATCGAGGGACGCATGAAGACGGCTCTCTATGTCGCGTCGATTACACGTGCCTACCGCCGTGCGATCGACGACTATCTCGAGAGCGATGAAAAATACGCCGCGGGCATGGAATGGTACCGGCAGGAGATCCGCAAGTGCACCTACCGTGACTTCACGACCGGTTTCTATTTCGGAAGGCCGGACACGCAGTCTATGGTCTACACCGACAATACCTATGCCAGCGACGCTGTGTTTCTGGGTATTGTCGAGGAGGCAGAAAGGTCCGGCACTGATCTGCCCGGCCTCGTGACCATTCATCAGAAAAATAAATTTTCCGTCGGGGAGACGATCGAGATCATGTGTCCCGACGGCAGGGATCTGCAGACACGTGTACTGGGTATGAAAAACGCTGAGGGAGAAGAGGTGCAGAGCGCCCCGCATCCCGGCGAATTGATTTATCTGCAGCTGGACGCACAGGCTTCAGCCGGCGATATTCTTCGGGTCAGCAGATGATTTATGCTATTACTGGAATACGGGGTTTACCGGCGGCGCTGACGCTTTTCCGCGCAGCGGCGTACGTATGGAGGAACAACTATGAAAATCATTGTGGTCGGCTGCGGCAAAGTGGGATCGACGCTTGCCAGACAGCTCAGTGAAGAAGGACATGACGTCAGTGTTGTAGATAAAAATCAGCAGGTCGTCAACGAGGTTTCCAGCAGCTGCGATGTCCTTGGCATTGTCGGCAACGGCGGCAGTTATTCCGTACAGAAGGATCTGGGTGTCGAGGAGGCCGACCTGATGATCGCCGCTTCGGATTCAGATGAACTGAATCTGCTGTGCTGCCTGATCGCAAAGAAAGCCGGTGACTGCAACACCATCGCCCGTGTGCGAAATCCGATCTACAACAGTGAAGTCGGCTTTATCCGTGAAGAACTGGGCCTGTCACTCACGGTCAACCCGGAATATGCTGCAGCCATGGAAGCTGCCCGTCTGCTCAAGTTCCCCTCGGCCATCAAGATCGAGACTTTTGCCCGCGGCCATGTTGAATTGCTCAAATTTGCTGTTCCGGCCGGCTCTCCCCTGGACGGTAAGACCCTGGCGGAGATCTCCAAAAACGTGAAGGGCGATGTCCTCGTCTGCGCCGTGGAGCGGGGCGCAAACCACGATGTCACGATTCCAAACGGTAATTTCAGGCTTCAGGCAGGCGATACCATCAGTATCGTAGCGGGATCCAAGAGTGCGCGTGCCTTTGTCGAGCGCGTCGGCCTCAAGACCCGCAGGGTCACCAACTGCATGATCATCGGCGGCGGCACCATCGCCTATTATCTGGCAAAGAACCTGCTCGAAAGCCGTATTGCGGTCACGATCATCGAAAAGAATCCCGCGCGCTGCGAGGTCCTCAGCGAAGATCTTCCGGGGGCAAATGTCATCTGCGGCGACGCTGCCAACCAGAATGTCCTGCTCGAAGAGGGAATCGGACAGATCGAATCCTTTGTCAGCCTGACCGGAATGGACGAGGAAAATATTTTCCTGTCTCTTTATGCCCGCAAGGCCGCGGCCAGGGATGTCAAACTGATCACAAAAGTAAACCGGATCAATTACGATGATATTATCGATGATATGAGCCTGGGCAGTATCCTCAACCCCCAGCATATCGCCGCGGAGTACATCGTCCGCTATGTCCGTGCTATGGAAAATTCCATCGGAAGCAATGTGGAGACCCTCTACAATATCATCGAGAACAAAGCAGAAGCCCTCGAATTCCTGATCCAGATGGGCTCTCCCGTCATCGGTATTCCGCTGATTGACCTTCCGATCAAAAAAGACGTCCTGATCGCCTGCATCTACAGGAACAGGCAGGTCATTATCCCCAATGGACAGACCATGATCGAGGTGGATGACCGCGTCATCGTGGTGACTACTCTCATGGGTTTCCAGGACGTCCGTGATATCCTCGTAGACGAGCCCATACCGGGGACAGGTATCCCGCTGTGATCTCAGTCGGGACAGGCTGCTGCTATTCACGGCCTTTAGCAAGTTACTGTCACAGTTCCGAAGGGAATGTGAACAGCGACGGGTTTGACGATCCCGGCTTTTGATCCTGACATCACGCAATAGAAGGTTTACGATATGAATTATTCCATCATCCGGCGCACCACCGGGCTGGTTCTCAAATTTGAAGCTATTTTTCTCCTTCTGCCCGCGCTCACAGGTTT
Organism: uncultured Lachnospiraceae bacterium; assembly: GCA_902780385.1. Lineage (GTDB taxonomy): Bacteria > Bacillota > Clostridia > Lachnospirales > Lachnospiraceae > CAG-791. Next base: position 84,552 of record CACZFF010000006.1, on the reverse strand, counting down.
TCTTTACGGAGAGCGGGAAGGCGTAATTTATTTTGCACTGGCAGCCGCATATTTCGCGATCGGCTTTCTGATCAACCTCAAAGGAGATACGGGCACCGAGTTTTATACCAAGGAAGGCTTTATCAGTGTCGCACTTGTATGGATCGTGATCAGTCTCTGCGGGGCGCTTCCCTTTGTCTTGTGCGGTGATATCCCCAACTATTCAAATGCGCTTTTCGAGACGATTTCCGGTTTTACGACCACAGGATCCAGTATCCTGACAGATGTTGAAGCGCTCAGCCATGCCAGCCTCTTCTGGAGAAGCTTTACCCACTGGGTCGGCGGTATGGGCGTCATCGTCTTTGTCCTCGCCATAATGCCCATGCGCAAGCGGAGAATGGGCAGTCAGATGCATATGATGCGGGCGGAGAGCCCTGGCCCGGTCGTGGGAAAGCTTGTTCCCAAGATCCGCGACACCGCCATGATCCTCTATATGATCTACTTCGGTATGACCGTCACAGAGATCGTACTGCTCCTCATCGCGGGCATGCCTCTTTTTGACAGTCTCTGCCTGAGCTTCGGCACCGCCGGTACCGGAGGTTTCGGCGTTCTCGGCGACAGTATTGCCAGCTATCCGATTCTTCAGCAGGCCATCATCACGATTTTCATGATCCTGTTCGGCATCAACTTTAATGCATACTTTATCCTTTTCCTGGGGAAGGATAAAAAGGAAGCTTTCCGCATCAGTGAGATCCGCTGGTATCTGGGGATCATTGCCTTCGCTGTCATCACGATCACCATCAATATCAGGGGCCTTTTTGACAATCTCTTTCTTGCTTTCCACCATGCAGCTTTCCAGGTGGGATCCATTATTACGACCACCGGCTACGCCACAGCGGATTTTGACGTCTGGCCGCAATACTCCAGGTGCCTGCTTGTCATGATCATGTTCTGCGGAGCCTGCGCCGGTTCCACCGGCGGCGGCATCAAGGTCTCCCGTATCGTTATCCTGGTCAAAGCAGGTCTTCAGGAGATCCATCACTATGTTCATCCGCGCAGCATCACCGCTGTCCGCATGGACGGAAAGCCTGTTGAGAGAGAGACGGTACGTTCCGTTGTCATGTATATCGGAGTCTATGTCGTCATCTTCTTTGCCTCTGTTCTGCTGGTCACGGTCTTTGACGGGGACCAGAGCCTGGAGACGATTTTCACCTCAGTGGCCGCCACATTCAACAATATCGGCCCCGGCCTCTCTGCCGTAGGCCCCACAGCCAACTTCGCACAGTTTTCACTTGCTTCCAAGTATGTCCTCATGTTTGACATGCTGGCCGGCAGGCTGGAGCTCTATCCCATGCTCCTGCTGTTCTACCCCTATACATGGAGGAAGTGAGACAGCCCGGGAATCAGGGTTTAAGGATTCTGCCTTCTGTCCTGCAAATGGAGAAAGTGATCTGGCCGATCCTTTTGATCGACGCTGCCGGACACTTGACAAAAACCAGTGATAAAACCCGGACAAAATATTTTTGAAAAAGTGCTTGCTTTTTCCGGACTGATGCACTATAATTTCAATTCGTAGCCGACAGATAGAAACGGCTTCGAATAATGGGCTATAGCCAAACGGTAAGGCAGCGGACTCTGACTCCGTCATTTTGTAGGTTCGAATCCTACTAGCCCAGTTACATGATGAGCTCCTGATTTTGGAATCAGGAGCTTGTTTTTTTGAAAATCCATTGACGCCGGAACTTGTTTTTGCATGATTCATAAATAAAACTTACAAAAATGATAAAGAATTTTTCGGAAGTTTACAGGTAGACATGTTGTTTCTACAAGTATATAATAAGCTGATACCTGATTTTTTTCTTTTAGATGCTGAATTAGACATAGTTGTTTGGAAAAGGTTCTCCCGGAGACAGGAGATGAGAATTTAAATTCCAAAACGCTATGTTTTAATTGGGTTATCAAAAAACAGGGACCCTGATGAGGCACAGAAAAAATAATGGTTGAGGACGGATTAAACAGCTGCATTTCAAGGGGAATAGAGAGAGGTATGGGTAGGTGATTTGGAAACAGTAACGCAATATTTAAGGAAGTCCGTGCAGATTGCCGCGGCAGCAGCTGCCATTGCAGTGATGATTGCCGTGCATGCGCTGAACCCTGATTCAGTAGTGAAGGACGGATATGAAAAAACTGCCGGGATCAAAGAGAGCACGGAGAGGCTGTCTTTTGAGGAGGCAATTGAATCGTTTTATCAGAAGTCCGGCAGTATCACAGATGATCAGATTCTTGCATCCGCAAGGGATATTCTTTCAGATGGAGACGTACTGTATTCCGAATTGAAAGAGGATGAGAGCAGAAATGCCTTTGATGCAGTGTCTGCATACGAGGAAGCCAAGGCTCAGTATCTGACATCTTCGATCAATAGTACAGAGGCAGCATGCCGGGATGATGCTGTCCGTCGGGAATGGGACCGACAGGATAAATATACCCGGATGATGATTGCCGAGGGGGCTTTGATCCGGGAGATGATTCCACGTTTTCAGATTGTATCCTGTACGAAAAGGAACGATACCCTGGAGTTGGATGTGGACGAATGGATGACGCTGGGCTACAGCAACTCGGCAGAGGCTGACATTGTAAATGCTTCGTCATACAGCTATACATTTACCCTGACACTGGAATGTGGAGAAAACGGCGCATGGACGCCTTCTGAGATTAATGGGACGGATATCAATTTTGCCTGGCTCGGCGAGGGAGAGGATCCGGTGACGGAATCTGAGGAATCCCCCGCAGTATTGTTCGAGGTGAAATCGGACATGGATACGGTGCCTGCTGCATATGCGCAGATCAGCTCAGACAGGGCTGCTGACAGTGCACAGGATGCAGGACAGGAACCCGGTGCGGTGCTATCTTATACGATCGATGAGAGCGCGGCGGTTCCCTCCGGGGCGGTCCTGCAGTCGGAGGACCTTACAGCAGATACGCTGTATGCAGGGGAATCCGGACTGTATGCGACATCCGCAAATTACACCTATAAGCCGGCAAAGGCGGCAGCTTATGCGGATAAATACTGGAAACACTATAATCGAAGCTATAAAGAGTACAGAGGCGTGGACTGTGCCAATTTTGTTTCTCAATGCCTGTATGCAGGCGGAATGCCCCAGACGATCGACTGGTATCCTCAGTCTGTGAACTGGATCAACGTCATGGGCCATATTCGTCACTTTAAAGGATACGGAACATTTTTGACAGCATCCAATGCAAATGTCAGCTACGGCAATCCCGTTTATTATGACTGGAACGGAAACGGTACCTATGACCATGTAGGTATCTGTGTCGGCAGGAATGCTTCCGGGATGCCTGTTGTGGATGCACATACCAGTAATGTGTATCATGTTCCGTGGAGCATGGGAAGCCGGGGCAGACGAGGGACCATTGTACTCAACAAAACCGGGAAAAGCGGCAGTTTTTCGGGAACTGCTGCTCCTGCCAGAAATGCATGGCAGACTATCGGCGGAAAAGTATATTATATCGGATCGGACGGCAAACGGGTCACAAATAGATTTCTCACCATCAACGGCGGAAGATACTATTTCAATTCTTCCGGACAGAGGGTCACCGGATTCTTCAAGGTCGGCTCAAAATGGTATTATGCATCCGTCAAAAACGGAAAGCTTTTGAAGGGTTTCCAGTATACTGGCGGCAAGATCTACTACTTCTCTGCCAAAGATTACCACAGGTTTTCTTCCGGAAGGTACTGGATCGGAGGATCGACGTATTATTTCAACAGCAAAGGAGTGCGTCAGACCAGTTTTATCAAAATCGGTAAAAAATGGTATTACGCAGACAAAAAAACCGGAAAATTCGTAAAAGGCTGGAAGAAGATCAGCGGACAATGGTACTACTTTGACAAGAAGACCATGGTCAAGGCAACTGGATGGAAGACGATCAAGGGCAAAAAATGCTATTTTGATTCCAAGGGCATTCTGAAAATAGGAAAACATGGATGAAGCCATGGATGAAGCATTTTGCCGCAGCCGGACGGTAAAACACAGATGATATCTAAGTTATATACGTGAATATATACGTGAACGGAAAAACATATACGGAATTTACAGCGTAGATATCAACGGAGGATTGGATGTACATTTTCACCAGCAGGATTCGCTACAGCGAAACAGATGCAACAGGGCGTCTGACGCCGGAAAAACTGATTGATTATTTTCAGGATTGTTCCACTTTTCAGTCGGAGGACTCTGACATCGGCGTAAAACGACTGCTGTCGTGTGATCTTGCCTGGATTATCGTGTACTGGCGTGTGGAAATATACAGAATGCCTTCATTGGGCGAGGAAGTCAGGATCGGTACACTGCCCTATGAAATGAAGGGGGGAGTGGGACTTCGCAATTTCCTTATGGAAACAACGGGCGGCGAGAGGCTTGCTGCCGCGAATTCTGTATGGACACTGGTCAACACACAGACAAAGCATCTTGTCCGTATTCCTGCAGATATACTTGAGAAATATCCGCTTGAAAAAAAGCTGGACATGAAGTACGACTCCCGGAAGATCCGCCTCCCGGATTTTCCCGGCACTTCAAAATCTACTATCACTGTGCAGGAATATCATCTCGATACAAACCGGCATATGAACAACGGACAATATGTCCGGATCGCAGCAGGCCTTCTGCCTGCAGATCAGGAGACAGATGTTCTCCGCATTGAATACAGACGGCAGGCGGTCCTGGGAGACCGGATCACACCTGTGGTCTATGCAGCTGATCCTTCAGCGGCATATGTTTCTCTCAATGCAGATGACGGAGAACCCTATGCGATCATGGAAGTGCATTTTTCAAAGAGCAAATGATTTAACAGTCATTCTTTTTCCATTTTTTCAAATATAACTGATGCGGGTGTACAGGATTTTGGGATTTCCATTGGAAAATATCCTGCTCACAGCTGCACAGCAGCTTTACTGAAAATAGCTTTCCGTAATGCCGAAGTAGTATAGATCGGAAAGGATCGACATGCTGAAAATCGGAGAAAAACAAATACTGCGAATAGACAAACAGGTGCCCTTCGGGGTTTACCTGACCGGGGATGTTCCCAACGAAAGAGTACTGCTTCCCCGTTCCCAGGTGCCTGAGGGCGCCGCGATCGGCGATGAGCTGGAGGTATTCCTCTATAAAGACTCTGAGGACAGACTGATCGCCACACGTAAAGAACCGAAGCTGACATTGCACCAGGTGGGATATCTCACCGTTATACAGGTCAGCCGCATCGGCGCATTTCTGGACTGGGGCCTGGACAAGGACCTGCTGCTCCCTTACCATGAACAGCCGCGTGAGCGCGTTAAGGAAGGCCAGACTGTTCTGGTTGCTGTTTATCTGGATAAGAGTGAACGGCTTTGCGCCACAATGAATGTTTACCCCTGGCTCCGCACAGACAGTCCTTATCAGACAGGTGACCAGGTCACCGGCATCGTCTATGAGACAAGCCGCAATTTCGGCGCTTTTGTCGCTGTAGACAGCATTTATTCCGCCCTGATCCCCCGCCGTGAACTTGTCCGCGAGCTCAAGGCAGGAGAAGTCGTTCAGGCGCGTGTAACCAGTGTCAAACCTGATGGAAAGCTGGACCTGAGCATCCGTGAAAAGGGCCTTCTGCAGATCGAGGCAGATGTGGAGACCGTTCTCAATATGCTCAATGAAGGCGGCGGATCGATTCCCTTCACTGATAAGGCTTCGCCGGAGCTCATCCGCGAAAAAGCCCATATGAGCAAGAATGAGTTCAAACGTGCCATCGGACACCTCCTCAAGGAAAACAAGATTTCTATTGAGGAAGATCGGATTGTATTATTGTAGAACCTGAAAAAACACAGCGAAAGCTGTGTTTTTTTCATGCCTGACAGTATATCGTATTATTTCTGTGCTATTTTGTGCATAAAGTCTTGTGAAATAGAAAATAAAGCGCCTGATTTGTGGATTTCATACAAAATTTCTTGTGTTTTTTGTGGAAAATTATCGGGTTTTACTTTAGAATAATAAGAAGGAATATGTCGGTATTTTTCATGCAGGGTTATTGTCTGCAGGAAAGTGTGGGATCATATGGTTTCTAATCAGGTTTTACAGAATACGATTGACGGGATTAAGGATATTACAAGACAGGAAATCTGTATAATGGATGCAGATGGAAGAGAAGTCGTCTCTACAGCTCCGGTTTTTGAAGAAGCATCGAAAGCGATCCCGGATTTCGCAGTGTCTCCGGCTGATTCACAGTCGGCGGGTCCTTTCCAGTTTTTTAAGGTTCTCGAAGACCAGCAGCTGGAATATGTCCTCGTTGTTTACGGTGATACGGACAATACCCTTTTGGTGGGCCGTATGGCCGCTTTCCAGCTCCGCGGCCTGATGGCTGCTTTTAAGGAGCGTTACGATAAGGACAGTTTCATGAAAAACCTGCTCCTGGATAACCTGCTTCTCGTGGATATCTACAGCCGCGCCAAGAAGCTCCGGATTATCCCGGATGTCAGACGTGTCGTCCTGATCGTTGAGAACGGATCCGACAAGGACCGCAACGTTCTTGAGTTACTGCAGGAATATATCGGTGTGTCCAGCGCGGACTTTGTTACTGCTGTGGACGAGACGAATGTTGTGATCGTCAAGGATCTCTCCGATAACAGCAAGGAACGTGAGATTGAAAAGACGGCGCTCAATATCGAACAGCAGCTGCACCGGCTGGGCATCATGGATATCCGTGTTTCCTATGGCACGGTGGTAGACGAGATCAAAGAAGTCAGCCGTTCCTTCAAGGAAGCCAAGATGGCTCTGGACGTCAGCAGGATCTTCTTTGAAGACCGCACCGTCATTGCCTACAATGAGCTCGGAATCGGCAGGCTCATCTACCAGCTGCCGATCCCCCTCTGCAAGATGTTTATCCGTGAGATCTTCAAGGGCAAAAATCCCGATGATTTTGATCAGGAGACTCTTGCGACCATCAATAAGTTCTTTGAAAACAGTCTGAATGTCTCGGAAACATCCAGGCAGCTTTTCATCCACAGAAATACGCTGGTATATCGTCTTGACAAGCTTCAGAAAAGCACCGGGCTGGATCTGCGTGTGTTTGAAGACGCGATCACGTTCAAGATTGCTCTCATGGTCGTGAAATATATGAAATACATGGAGCAATACGATTTCTGACCGCTTACGATCCCTCACATGAACACACTCCCGGAGGGACATGCAGTGTAACTATTCTGTGTATTTGCGGTGAAGAATCTGTCGAACACAGTGACAAACGGACGCCTGTTCATTAAAATATTCATTGACAGTCCGGAAACACGGATACTTTTCCGGCAGGTCCGCGAAGATAACAGCATATACACAGGATGATAGAGGAAAAACAGCAATATGGATGAGAGAGACTACAACGAATCCGGAAATATAACAAGAGATTTATCTGTCTACAATAAACCGCAGATTCCGCAGCAGGGTGATCCGCAGTACACGGCAGCAGGCAGACAGTACGCGGATACCGCGCAGAGGGCAGACAGACAGTATGCGGGCAGTCCTCAGTACGCAAACGGCACGCCGGACACCGGCTATCCTGTGTCCCGAAGGCGCAAAAAAGGCGGGTTTGCGTCCAGAGCCGGTATCTTTGCGGTGGGCATGGCTGTCGGTATCGCATTTCTGGCAGTCGTCATGCATATCCTTCCGGTCAGGACCATCGCGGAGCAGACAGTCAGTCCTGCCAGGAATCCCGACTCGACGACAGATTCAGCCCTCAACCAGGAGTCGATCCAAAAGCTGAAGCTTCTCGAAGACTGCATCCGCGACTACTACTATGAGCCCGAAGATGCCACCGTCGAGAAGCTTGAAACCGGTATGTACAAGGGCCTGATGGATTCCCTGGGCGACCCCTATACAGTCTACTATACACAGGAAGAATACAAGTCCATGACAGAGGAAACGACCGGTATATATAAGGGAATCGGCGCTTATATCGGTCTCGACAGCGCTACGGGAGCACCGGTCTTTACAGGTATCATGCCCGGAACACCTGCCGAGAAAGCCGGACTCAAAGTCGGCGATATCATCTGCCAGGTGGACGGTGTGGATACATTGTCCATGGATACTTCAGAGGTGGCCAATCTCGTCAAGGGAGAGGAAGGCACCGAGGTGACGATCAAAGTCAGCAGAGACGGCGAATATGTCACCGTGAAAGCCACCCGCGCGACCATCAATGTTCCCACAGTCACATCCGAGATGCTGGACGGCGGAATCGGCTATCTCAAGATCAGCCAGTTTGATGATGTGACACCCGGCCAGTTCGATGAGAACTTCGAAAAGCTGAAGAGGGCCGGAATGAAATCCATGATCCTGGATCTGCGCGATAACCCCGGCGGCACTGTGTCCGCAGTCACACAGATTGCTTCCGAGATCCTGCCCGAGGGCCTGATCTTCTACATGGAGTACAAAGACGGCAAGCGTGACGAATATCCCTGCCCCGGCGCAGATTTCAATATCCCTCTCGTTGTCCTTGTAAACGGCTATTCCGCCAGCGCCTCCGAGATCCTCGCCGGCGCGATCCAGGACGCGGGGACAGGAACCCTTGTCGGCACCCAGACCTACGGAAAAGGCATAGTCCAGAACCTCTATCCCCTGGGTGACGGCTCTGCCATCAAGATTACTGTCGCCGATTACTACACCCGTAACGGCCGCAACATCCACAAGGTGGGTATCGAGCCCGACCAGGTCCTCGAATTTGACAAGGACCAGTATGAAAAAGATGAGACTGACAACCAGCTTGAAAAGGCCAAACAGATCCTTAACGGCAGGTGACGGACAGTTAAGATAAGGTCAGATCTATGCAAAATGAATGTGACAGCTGTGCGCTCTACATATATGACGAAGAGTACTGCGACTATATCTGCGAGGCGGATATGGACGAGGATGACTATGTGCGCTTTGTGACAGACAGCCACTCTTCCTGCCCCTATTATCAGGGCGGAGATGAATACACAGTTGTGCGGCATCAGGCATAACAAAACAATAAACAGTTACACAAAAAACCTGGAAAACAAAGAAAACATGTATCAAAGGGAGGTACACAATGGGACTTATTTTAGCAGCAGGCGCTTCACTCAGTACTGTTCTTGGAGATCAGTGGAAGGAATATTTTTACTGCTCTGAAATGCCGACGAATGTTCTTGTCCGCAAAGGAGAGCATCACACCGGCAAGTCAGGCCTCCTCAACAAAGGCGGAAGCGAGAATGTGATCACCAATGGATCTACGATCGTTGTCAACGAAGGCCAGTGTATGATCATTGTCGACCAGGGCGCGATCGTGGATATCTGCGCGGAGCCCGGCGCCTACACCTATGACACATCCTCAGAACCCAGTATCTTTTCCGGTAATCTGGGACAGGGTATCAAAGAGAGCTTCAAAAAGTTCGCGGCGCGTGTCAGCTACGGCGGCGTCACAGCCAAGGACCAGAGGGTCTATTATTTCAATACCAAGAATATCATCGGAAATAAATACGGCACTGCCAGCCCGGTCCCTTTCCGTGTCGTCGATAAAAACATCGGCCTGGACCTGGATATATCCGTCAGGTGCTTCGGCGAATATACCTACAAGATGACTGACCCGATTCTGTTCTACAAGAATATCTGCGGCAATGTGGACAGGGATTACACCCGTGACAGGATCGATGATCAGCTCCGCTCCGAGCTCCTGACAGCCCTGCAGCCTGCCTTCGCCAGAATCTCCGATATGGGCATCCGCTACAGCTCACTGCCCGGCCACACCAGAGAACTCTCTGAGGCTCTCAACACCGAACTCTCCTCCACATGGGGACAGGTTTACGGCATAGAGATCGTTACGTGCGGCGTCAGCAGCGTCAAGGCTTCCGAAGAGGACGAGCAGGCGATCAAGAATCTCCAGCTGGGTCTTGCGGCAGGCGGCAATGCAGCCATCGCAGCCGGTATTTCTGTCCAGGCGAATGCACAGGCCATGAAGGACGCAGCCAAGAATCCCAACGGCGCCATGATGGGCTTTGCCGGCATGGGAATGGCACAGCAGGCCGGAGGCGTCAACGTCGGACAGCTCATGCAGCAGGCAGCAGCGCAGCAGCAGGCGGCACCTCAGATGCAGGCACCCGGCGCGGCGGCAGCCGGCTGGAAATGCCCTGCCTGCGGCCAGGAAGGCAACACCGGCAAGTTCTGCCCCGGCTGCGGCACAGCCAAACCCGCGGAGCCTGAAGAGTGGACCTGCCCTACCTGCGGCCAGACCGGCAACAAAGGCAAGTTCTGCCCCGGCTGCGGCACGGCAAAACCCGCTGACTCCAGCGGTACCTGGACCTGCCCTTCCTGCGGTCAGGCGGACAACACCGGCAAGTTCTGCTCCGGATGCGGTAAGCCCAGGGCATAAATTGCAAAACAGCCGGCAATCTTTTTAATAGATGAGAACAGGTGTGTCAGGAATACTTCATTCCTGACACACTTTATGAATAAACAGCATTGTGAAGCGCCCGGGCGCGGGGCAATGCGGAGTTTGATCATACATAAATCACGCATATTTGAGGCCGCGAGACCATAGCTGCATTTATGAATATACCGGGAGGAAGGCATGGCAGATCAGGTTACCAATTATCAGTGTCCGGCATGTACAGGTCCGCTTCGTTTTGATGGGAAAACCGGAAAGCTGAAATGCGACTACTGCGGGAGTTACTTTACTGTCCAGGAAGTCGAAAAGCTCTACGCGGCTAAAAATGCTTCCGCGGAGAAGGCAAAGGAAAACGCGGACAAAGCCAAAGAAAACGCGGACAAAGCCAAAGAAAACGCGGATTCCGGATCCGGCTGGGGCAGTGATGCCGCGAAAATGCGGGCATATAACTGCACATCCTGCGGCGCGGAGCTGATCTGTGATGAGACAACCGCAGCGACACAGTGTCCTTATTGCGGAAATAATACAGTTATTCCGGGACAGTTTGCAGGTACTCTGAAGCCGGACTGTGTCATTCCCTTCAAGTATGAAAAGCAGGATGCAGTCAAAGCGCTGAAGGGCTACTACAAAGGGAAAACCCTTCTCCCCGGATCTTTTAATAATTCGAATCATCTGGAGGAGATCAAGGGTGTCTATGTCCCCTTCTGGCTTTACAGCGGACATGTGGATGCGCGCGGTCTTTACGAGGCAAGGCAGGATGAAGTCCACCGGCAGGGAGAATATGAGATCACAAGATCCAGACACTATGAGGTTAGCCGCGAGGGCACCATCAATTTCAGCCGTGTGCCGGTCGACGCATCCACGAAAATGCCCGATGATCTCATGGACAGCATCGAGCCCTTTGATTACAGGGATTTGAAGGAGTTTTCTCTTGCATATATGCCGGGATATCTGGCCAATAAATACGATGTCAGCAGACAGGAGTGCGGAAAGCGGGCGGCAGAACGATCCAGAAACAGCGCCCAGGATGCACTGCGGGGCACAGTCGATGGTTATACCAGTGTCACCACCCGCACCCACGACGAAAAGATCTACAACGAGAAGACGGAGTACGCAGTTCTTCCGGTATGGCTTCTGAGCACAAAATGGCAGGGGCAGAATTTCCTCTTCGCCATGAACGGCCAGACCGGCAAAATGATCGGCAATCTCCCCGTGTCCAGAGCAAAACAGACGATCTGGTTCCTCGCTGTATTTATCCTCAGCTTCCTGCTGTTCGGATCCTTCCTCTTGACGGGGGAGGACGTGACTGCGGTATCCTATCTGATCGCATTTATTTTTGCCTTTGTACCGGCAGCTATTGTCAACGCTGTCCTGTGCAGCCAGATGAAACCGGTTGCACAGAAGAACCGTGCGGCGGCCTATGTGACGGACGGAGGAGTCCGCCTTCATGTTAAGGATGATCGCTATATCCGGACGACAGAGTCCAGGGTGAAGATCCAGAACGCACAGCCCAGGGGCGGGGGGAAAGGTCCCGGTCCCGGCGGTATATGATGGAGCCCGATCTACAATGCGTCATAAAAGAGAAAACACAGGACGGAATATTGCCGTGGCAGCGGCGGGGATCATGACCCTGCTTCTGATCCTTGTGTGGATGTTTTATTATTTTGTTTTCGAAAGAGCAAGGACACTCCGGGCTTCTCTGGAAAAACTAGAGGGGCCGCCGGTGTCCTTCAGTGTTGACAGCGGCTTTTTTGAGGAAAGCTTCCTGCTGGAGCTGAAAGCTGACCGGAATATCCCGGAGGATGATACGATCGAGATCCGCTATACGGTAAACGGCGATGATCCGACGGGGGACAGCCTCCTTTATAAAGACGGCATAGACATAGGGGAAGTGATCCGGCTAAAGAAAGCGGAAGAGGCAGAGACAGCAAAAGAGACAGCGGCCGCAAGAGAAGCGAAATCGGCCGGAGATTCCGCAGAGGAGGAAATTTCAGAGGAGGAAGCCGCTCAGAAGAAAAGTGAGACTGCGGAAGAATATTCCATTGAGAATCAGCGCAGACAATGGGAGCAGGAAAAAAACACTGCGTCGTCTGACAATGGCCTTTATGTGGACCGGACTGAGGACGGGATCTATGTGATCCCCGTCCGGGCCCGCCTGGTGCAGGGAGAGGATACAAGTGCTGTAGTGACCAGGACCTACGTGGTCGGCCCCGGTGTGTTTGAACGATACGACGGGTATGTGGTCTGTCTCAGTACGGATTCCTCCAACCTGTTTGATTATGACAAGGGCATCATGGTGCGCGGGAGTCATTACTGGAAAGATCTGGACAAGGGCATACGCAAGGACCGCTGCGGAAATTATTATCAGGAGGGTGCTGAATGGACCAAAGACGGTCACGTGACCCTGTTTTCGCCGGAGGGAGAAGTCCTGCTCGAAGAGGATACAGGAATCGAGGTGGGCGGATTCAGCTCCCGTAATCTTCCGGCGAAAACGCTCCGTATCGTGGCATCACCGGCCAAAGGAAGTTCTGATTCTTCTTTTGCCCTTGGTATTTTCACCGGGGGCTCCTACAGCCGCGCAGGCAATCTGCAGAAGGCGGAGGAGACGGGGACGGACATCGGGACCACAGCTATTCCGGAAGATCCTGTCTCTTTTCAGAAGATCCGCTTCCGTACACATGGAGTTCCCCAGTATCACAACCGGAGCGTCCGCAACGAATATGCCAAGATCATCAGCGATGCGAGCGGTTTTCCGGGGCTTGCCGGAGCCCGTCTGGGTGTGGCATTCCTCAACGGGCAGTTCTACACGGACTGTGACGTGACGCCGAGTGTGACCAAAGACTATATTTGCAGGATCTTTAATCTGGGAGTACCCGATGCGATCGAAAGATACGACACCAGTGACTACGATGCCTACAAAAGTGCGAAAATCCTCAATCTCTTCAATGCGGATCTGACACAGACGGAAAACCAGAAAGCTCTTGAAAATGCAGTCGATATGGACAACTATCTGTTTTATTTTGCACTCGAGGTGCTCTTTAATAATTCTGACTGGCCCTTCAACAATGTCACCATGTGGCGCTATAACGGGGAGCAGGATCCGGGAAATCCCTATTCGGACGGACGTTTCAGATTCCTGCTGGATGACATGGATCAGATTCTTACCAATGATCTGCACAGTGCGCCGGAGCACTGGTCAACGGAACTGATCGATTATCTGATGCGGGATGAGAAAAATACCTTTTACCATGTCATGGCATGCAGAAAATACAGGGATACCTTCCTGACCTATGTTGACGATCTTCTGCGTACGACCTTCGAACCGGATTATGCCTGTGCGGTTCTGGATGCCCTCTACACGGATCTGGAGCGCGAATATATCCTTGACTACGGGCAGGATTTCTGGACGGAAATGGAAGATACCGCAGAAAAGACCAAAAACAACGTCCGGGAAAAGGAAGGTCTCTACCGGGCGGACATCGCCAAATATATGGGGCTGCAGGAACGCTACCATGTCTCGATCGAGGCAGGGGACGGAGTCTCTGTTTCCTGGAACAATATGATCGTCGGCCCGGGCAGGAAGTGGTCGAACCAATACTACCGCGGCACTTCCTTTGCGGTCACGGCGAAGCCCATGGAGGGCTATCGCTTCATCGGCTGGGAGATCAACGGTGAGGCCGCCCATGCAGAGGGAGCATCCGGTTCCGGCACCCAAAGCGGAGAAACCCTGGTGATCAGCGACAGCCTGTCCTCTGCGGAGGCGGGCAGCGCAGTGCAGGTGACGGTGCGAGCCCTCACGGAACCGCTCCGGTAAATAGACAGACCGGATCCTTTGATTTACAGGTCCCTGAAATGGAAGTGACTTCTGCCGCTGGCGTAGTCGCCGACGATCTGTCCGCTGCCGTTGAGCAGGTATTTGTAGGTCACAAGGCCATCGAGTCCGACAGGACCGCGGGCGTGGAGTTTGCTGGTGCTGATGCCTACCTCGGCACCGAAACCGTAGCGGAAACCGTCCGCGAAGCGGGTGGAGCAGTTGCGATAGACCCCTGCGGAGTCGACCATCTGCATGAAGCGGGCGGCCACAGCATCATCACGGGTCAGAATGGAGTCTGTGTGGTGGGAACCGTAGCGGTTGATGTGGTCAATGGCTTCCTCGACATCCGCGACGATTTTGATGGAGATGATCATATCCAGGTACTCCGTGCGGAAATCGTCGTCTGTCATGATATCGACAGCTTCGATCTGTGCGGCAGCCTCAGAGGAGCGCGCGATCAGGTCCTCTGCCTCCTGTGTGCCTCTGAGTTTTACGCCGGCGTTTTTGAGTTCGCGGGCCAGGCGGGGAAGGAAGACCGGGGCGATCTCCCGGTGGATCAGGAGAGTCTCCACAGCGTTGCAGGCAGCTGTGTACTGGGTCTTGGCGTCAAGGATGACGTCTGTTGCCATGTCCATATCGACATCGCGGTCCAGGTAGATATGGCAGATGCCGTCCGCGTGTCCCATGACGGGAATCTTTGTGTTGTTCATGATGTACTGCACGAACTGGTTGGAGCCGCGGGGGATGAGCAGGTCCACATCTTTTTCGCACTGCAGAAGCTCGTCGATCTCATTGTGGAGCTCAGCCTGCAGCAGGCAGGATTCGGGAAGGCCTGCCGCGACAGCGGCTTCGTGGATGATGGTAAAGAGGACGCGGTTTGTTTTTGCGGTCTCTTTACCGCCCTTCAGGATCGCGCAGTTGCCGCTCTTGAGGCAGAGGGTGGAAATCTGTACCAGAGCATCCGGCCTCGCCTCGAAAATGACACCGATCACGCCGATGGGGACACTGACACGCTCGAGGACAAGCCCGGCGTCCAGCTCCCTTTTCAGGAGGGTTTTTCCGATCGGATCGGGAAGGGTGATCAGCTGATCAATGCCTTTACAGACATCGTTGAGCTTTGCGTCATTAAAGACGAGACGCTTCATGACTGCCTGTGCGATGCCGTTCTCAGCGGCGGCCTGGCAGTCCTGGGCGTTTGCGGCAAAGATTTCGTCTTTTCTTGCCGTCAGGGCTTCTGCGATCGCGCGCAGGGCACCATTTCTCATTTCGTTGGAAGATGCGGCAAGCACAGGAGCGACAAGCTTCATTTTCCTCGCTTCTTCACGGATATTCATCATATACCTCCTTGTACTGGTTAACACGCCCTTAGGGGGTACGTGCCTTGTAACGTCATTTGTGGTAGGTCCGGCCGTTCAGGATCATGAACCCGCGGTAGATCTGTTCCAGGATCAGCACCCTGGTGATGAGGTGTGTGAATGTCAGGTCGGACAGCTTCCAGCGGACATCCGAGCGCTCCAGGAGCGCTTTGCCCGGCCCCAGGGAACCTGCGATGACAAAGACAAGATCGCCGCCCTTCTGTCCGGCTTTCAGCTGCCAGCTGCCCAGCTGCTGTGCGAATTTCTCGCTGTCCCACATTTTTCCGCCCAGATCCAGCAGGATGACCAGGTCCTGGTCCCGAAGCTTTGAGAGCACACGCTCCGCTTCATTGTCTTTGATGCGGACAGTCTCCGCGTCCCGCTCCGCATGGGCATTGGGCTCATCCTTTACCTCAAGCACGTCAACTTTGGAAAAAGCCGAGATCCGCTTGACATATTCCGAAACTAAGGACTGGAGAGCCTTATCTTTCATTTTCCCGACACATAAAAGTCTTATCATCTGTGTCCTTTCGACAGGTCCTCTTTACTGTAAAAATCAAATCATTCTGATCAGCCGCACCCGGATCTTCACGCAAAAACTGCGAAAAGCCGCTTCGATGCCTGCCCGCCCAAGTGCTCCGGCATGGCCGGAAACTTTGACTTGCGACTCTGATTATCTTAACAAGACACACAAAAGAATTCAACTGAAGATTGCGCGTTTGCGAACCTGTCGACATGGCTCATTGGGAATGCCGCAGACTCCAATGGGCCATGCACTACAAAAAGGCAGGAAAGGCTCCTGCCTGTTCCCTGCCTGGGCATTGAATATACCATATTTTATATTTTTACTTTCCGGGATAGGGCCTGCGTATATCACTTGCCCCGGAGATATAATCGAGGCTGCAATTGTAGAATTGTGCCAACTTTATCAGTCTGTCCACAGGAATGCGCACTCGGCCGGATTCATAATCACTGTAAGTGCGCTGCGATACTGTAAGTACTTCCGCAATGCTTTCCTGGGTAAGAGATCTTTCCTCCCGCAAAGTACGAAGTCTTTCTGTGTAACGCATATGTAATCTCCATATAGATAATATAGGCACGCTCTCGCTCTACCCTCGCTGGCAGCGGTACTAAGGCCGCTAAAAAACAGCGGCCAAGTACCGGCCGCTCGCCAAGGCCCTTCGGCTGTTTGTGTAGCTTGACGAGACTCAGAGCCATTGGATACCTTTTGACCTTTACATCATATAATGTTACGTACTCAGACATGTTTATGAACACGAGGTCATAACCACAAGTATATGCAATAATGGGAGAAAAAGTGCTTTTTAGCGCAATAAACACTAAAAATAACGCCGGATAATTCAAAGATGAGTGGATTTTCTGTCACATTGATTTGGCGGGCGGCAGCCCGTTTTTTTACTTGCGCAGGGCATAAGCAGGATGATGGCTCAGACCCGCCTGAAATCAGCGGGTCCCGAAGGGAAGAAGCTGCTGAAAAGGGCAGTAAAACCTGTGTGAAAGCTCACCTCTGTTCAGATGATTCAGATGGACCTGTACTCCTGTAACCGATTTAAAACTGCGTGTTCAAAAACTGAGAGAAAAAGATGCGAAAAATACCGCCGGCTCTGTTATAATGGGGACATGAAAACACCTATTGATTTCGGAAAAGAGTTTTTATATAGATTATTTGATCAAAGAGATGCCGATGCCTGTCAGAAAATGCTGGCGGGAGATCTGGTATGGATCACACCGGAGAACATGCACCATTTCCTTTCGGAAGGTGCGGTGCTGAAGTTTCTGCGCAAGCAGATCAAGCAGGAGACAGAGCCACGATATGTTGACCTGATCTCCATCAAGAGTTCCCCGAGCGCGGATAATATCATGACAGTGGCCTACGAGATTAATCTCGTATCAAGGGAAGAGGAGAGGCCGCTCTATCTGCGGTGTTCCATGGCAATCTGCCGGCGCAGCAGACAGCTTGAGATCACATTTCTGCATTTTTCCAAAAAATCCGAGCGTGACAGTTCTGAACAGCTGCGCGGATTTATTGACAATCTTCCGTGCGGCGTGATGATCCTCGCCTGTCTGGACGGACGGCGGGAACAGGCGATTTATTACAATGAGTTTTTTGCCCACCGGCTTCGTTACAAGCAGGATGAATTTGCGCGCGCAATGGAACAGAATCCCTTTTTCATGGCCTCGGAGGAAGACCGGGACAGAATTCAGGAGGAAATTGCGGAGGCGCGCAAAAACGGAGGCAGCATCACTGCAAATCTGCGTTTTTACCGCCGGGACGGCAACAGCTTTTATTACCGGATGAAGGGGGCGCCCGCCTATCAGGCAGACGGCGGCACCGTCTATTACTGTGTCTTTCAGGAGACGACCGGCTTCCGGATCACCGCAGACCGGCTCCAGGAGCGGCTGGATTCAGCCACTGAGATCCTGCGTCAGATTCCGGAGGCAATCTGCGGGATTGAGTATCCTCCGGGGACTATGCTGAAAAAAGCTGAGGAAAAGGATCCCGCAGGGGAGAATGCTGCAGCTTCCGGCGGTGAAAGCACTGAAAGAACTGACAGCACTGACAGCAGAGGGAAAACCGCCCCCGAACAAGCTGTGCAGGAGGACGGCGATGTCAAGATCTACCGCGGACGCCGCAGGGAAAACAACTTCACGGAGAAGGCGGCTGCGGCAAAAGCACAGGCCGTAAAGATTTCCAACGGCGGTCCGAGAGTGTTTTTTACCAGTAAAAATATTCCTTCCATGTTCGGTGTGTCCAACAGTGTGTATATGAAGAACATCCTGGAGGACCCTTTCTACGGGCTGGAACTCACGAGTATCACCCGCGACCGTCTGCTGACATCCTATATTTTCAATCCGGACAAGACAGCGACCGGCAAGGCGGTTTCATGCGGGATCTTCCGTGTCAAAAGACCTGACCAGGCGGACGAAAAGGCTGTCCGGGTGGAACTGATGGTCCGGCGCGTCAGGGAAAAAGACGGGACCATGCGGCTGTATCTGTTCTATTATGACCGGGAAGCTGCGCAGAAGGAAATGGAAACCCGGGTCGACCGTGCTATGAAGATGGGACGTGCCGGTCAGGAACAGCTCCGGGCAGACCTCAAAAAGGCTAAGGAAAATGCGGCCGGCAAGCTGGGCGAGCTCAGCATCTCCTTAAAGGAAGCTGAGAAAAAGCATGCCGAGGAGATGACGCGTATTGAATACAGTCTGTCGGAGGAAAAGAAGCGCGGCGCCCTGATGAGCCGTCAGCTGGAAGAAGCCAGGACGGCGCAGAAACAGATCGCGGCGGAGCGCGACAGGGTTGAAGAAGATGCTGCCCGAAGGATCCGCAATCACGAAGCCCGCGCCCAGAGGCAGGTCAAAGAAGCCTGCAGTGCCCGCAGCCTTCTCGAAGAGCAGCTGCGCGAGGCTCAGCAGCGCAGCCGTCAGCTGGAACAGCAGCTGCAGAGGGAAAGATCCCGGCGTCTTCTTCTCGAAGAGCAGCTCAGGCAGCTCAGGGAACAGAACGAAGAACGTCAAAAAGAACAGACAGACGGCCTGTATACAGACCGTGTGAAAATCACGGAGGCTATGGGACCTGCGATCCTGCCTGCGGCGACGCTGCAGTCGTCCGCGGCGGGATCATCCGCGGGATCAATGAAGTCTGCGGCAACAATGCAGCCTTCTGCAGCAATGAAGCCATCGGCATCATTGCATTCTCCGATCTCAATACAGCCTTCGAAAGAAATGCATCCTTCGGCATCAATACAGCCTTCGAAAGAAATGCAGTCTTCGGCAGTAATGCAGCCTTCGGAAACAGTCATCCGCCAAGGGGACTGGATGACCCGGGGCCGGTCCCTGAAGGTGTTTTCCTCTATGGGGCCGGCCGATGACGGGGAAGAGGAACAGCTGCAGCTTGATACTCCCGCTGCCCCTGCGGCAAGTGCCTCCCCCGGAAAGACTGTTCTGCGGGAGGAGGCTTTCTCCCCGGAGTCCTTTATACGGGATATTATGGTCTATGAGGACAGCATCTGCTCGGACAGGGAGATCACACTCCGTCTGTATCTGGACAGCAGATTTCCCTCAAATGTATACGGGTATGCTTCGCTTCTCAGACAGGCTCTGTGCGAGATCATTGAGAATGCGGTAGGCCGTGCGAGGACAGGCGGAATCATCAGTGTCCACTGCCGTGCTGACCGCCCTTCCGGAGGTCTGGTAAATCTGTACTTCAGGATTGATGACGACGGAAAAAGGATTCCGGAGACAGGGATGCAGGCCATGTTTGAGGCGGAAGATCCGGCTGATGCCGCATCCGCGGGAAGACCGGTACTCTATGCGGCGCAGGAAGCCGCTGCCCTCATGGGCGGCAGCCTCAATGCACGGAGCAGCTCCGGCTCAACCCGTTTCCTGCTGACAGCAGCCCTGCGGGTTCGATAGAGAGAGCTGATCAAAAGTAAACGTTCAGAACCCTGAGAGCATCGAAGGGAACGCTGAAACAGCGCGAGGCATAGTGTTATGAAAAAAACGGGAAAAAACAGCAAGGTAAAAGACAGCAGCGGAAATACTGTAAACAGGAAAGAAGAGAAGGAAAAATCTATGACATCAAGAATCGGCAAAAGCCTTTGCGATGCGGCAGGTCTTGTATTACTGACCGGAGCCTGTGCGGGTACGGGCGCTCTGGTCGGGGCGGCAGGACATTTTTACAAGTATGCACTGACGCCCAAAAAACATGATCCCCGACTTGACTCAAAGCCTCTTGAGAAAGAATATGCTGCCGGCCGCAAGTGGATGAAAACCCATTCCATGCGCGAGGATATTTATATCCGGAGCGACGACGGGCTTCACCTGCACGGCAATTATATTCCCGCGGAAACCGCCAGACATTATTATGCCATCTGTGTACACGGCTACGCCAACGCAGCCGACAGCGTGGGGCTTTATGCATCTGTCTACCGCGACCGCTACGGTATGAATGTGCTGCTCCCGGACCTGCGCGGCCACGGCCGGAGTGACGGCAATTATGTGGGTATGGGCTATGATGACAGCCGTGACATTCTGCGCTGGATCGACTGGATCCTGGAAAAAGATCCTGCAGCCAGGATCATCCTCCACGGTATTTCCATGGGTGCGGCTACAGTCCTGATGACCACGGGATATAATCTTCCCAAACAGGTGGTGGCAGCTGTCTCCGATTCTTCCTACACATCTGCTGTGGATGTCTTGACATTTGTCTACAAGAAGGAGGATGCAGCGGTGGTCCCCGCACCTGTTATGCTCGAAGCCCTGCGTGCCATTGCGCTTGTGCAGGCCGGCTATGATATCAGGAAAGCTGCACCGATTCAGGCAGTAGCACACTCCAAGACACCGACACTCTTTATCCACGGACAGGCCGACGGCCTTGTTCCGCCGCGGATGATGCCCGCCCTCTATAAAGCGGCATCCTGTGAAAAAGCATTTCTCTGGATTCCCGAGGCCGACCACGTCCAATCTGTCAATGTCGATCCTGAGACCTATTGGGCACGTGTCGAGCGCTTTCTTCACGCACATGAAATTCCCCTTATGTAATACCGCTTAAGTGATGATCCCCCGCATGTGATGACCTGAGTATATCGATTTCAACAAGGACGGCTCCGTATGGGATGATCCCCCGCATGTGATGATCTGAGACTGAAAAAAGCCCCCGGCTGTTCCGCCGGGGGTCTTTTCATACATATTTTCAGGCGCCTGCTCACGGCCGCATATGTGAAATACAGCTGAAGCCTTTTTTTGCCTTCGGGAGAGGGGCTGCCATGGTCAGTCTTTGCGCAACATCACATGCCGGCCGTTGACCTGTACGGAAGGGATCATGCGGTTGAGGTAGACGGAGAAGCGTGTCACGCCGCTTTTGCGGATGGTGGCATCGAGCTTGTCGTTTATCTCCTCGAGTTCTTTTTTCAGGGTCGAGATATAGATGTCATCTGTCTGATGCTTCTCGAAAATTTTCAGGATCTGGCTCTCTATATCAGAGTCGGGCGAACTGCTCAGAGAGACCCACACCGCATTGTCCCGGTTTTCGACAGAGAGAGAGGGGAGGTCCTTGAGGAACTCAGAAAGTTTGCTGTAGTGGTAGTTGCGGATATCGAAATCGGGGAAGATCTTCACAAGGCGGGAGCCGATCTCGCCCAGACCGGTCTCTTTGCCTTCGGCGTTATTGTCCTCGATCATCTTGACGATCGTGGCCTCAATGGTCTCGGGCGGAGTAAAAAGCTGCTCATCGCTTACCGTCTCCGGATCGAAATTGTAGCTGCCTGTGCCGTCATAGATATAGGGGTCTGTGCTGCCGGGGTAGGCAGAAGAACCATAGGACCCCGATCCGTAGGAGGAGCCGCCGGAGGAACCGTAGCTTCCCGTATCCGTATAGGAGGATGCAGCAGCCCCCGCTTTGCGCCGCCTGCTGCCGGAATCGGATCCCGCAGAAGCAGTGCCGCTGCTCTTGCCGGCGGAAGCACTGCCGTAATAACCGGCAGGTACCGGAAGCTGAGCTCCGGAACTCTTTTTCCGGGATGTACGGGTCCGCTTGCCCGCCACAGTCACGACATCATCGTCCGGATCGCTCTCGCTCTCATTGATGACTTCCAGAAAAATAAAACGCTCACAGGAGACGCGGAAGGATTCCGGCGTCTTTTTTTCACCCATACCGATGACAACCTTGCCGGCCTCGCGCAGTCTTGTGGCCAGTTTGTTGAAATCGCCGTCGCTGGACACAATACAGAAACCCTGCACATCGCCGGTGTAAAGAATATCCATGGCATCGATGATCAGACCGATGTCGGAGGCATTTTTGCCCGGTGTATTATTGGGCTGCATCACCGGTGTCAGGGAATATCCGGACGCTCGGTTCAGCCAGGAGTGAAGACGGTCCTGGGACCAGTCCCCGTACATGCGGCGCACCGTGATCTTGCCGAATTTTGACAGTTCGCTCAGAATTCCCGGTATATATTTTGAGCTGACATTGTCAGCGTCGATCAACATCGCAATATTGATATCTTCCATGTTTTTTCATGATCCTTTCAGTCTCAGAGCTTTGTACCGAGAGACGGCCCAAAGCTCCCCTGATCCTTCACCGTTTTTACCTGCGCGAAAACGCTTCAGTGTGCCGCTCTGACGAGCGGCATGTTTCCGAAGTGTGAACGCGGGCAGCGGATGATCCGCCGAAGACGGCAGACCTCCTGTATCCGCTTCAATCTGACATCATCTTATCATTTTTGTGAAAGCGTGACAATCGTTACAGTTCACGCCCACTCGAAGGACGTGAACATGTAACGCTGCGCGCGGTGCTGAGGGACACCGGGGGCGGTTCTGACTGTCCCGTTGCAGTTGATAAAAGCATGTAAAAAGAGTATGATTATAGGACTGCGTGTCTGCAGGCTGTGCCGGTATTCTGCCGCACAGGACCTGCGGCTTATATCTGCATTTTTATGTGCAGAATTACGCAATACAGTTTATTTCCGCCCCGTATATAGGACGGTAACAATACGGAAAGGAGTAGTAAATACTATGAGCAGCGAAAACACCCCTAAGACCAACACCGGTAAGATGGCTCCTCCGCAGCCGAATTTCAAGGTTGATCCCAATCCGGGAACTCATGTAAAAAAGATGATCGCGGTCGTCAGCGGCAAGGGCGGTGTCGGCAAATCCTCCGTCACAGCTATGAGCGCCCTCTGGGCAAGCCGTCAGGGTCATTCTGTAGGCATCCTGGATGCGGACATCACCGGTCCCAGCATTCCCAGAATGTTCGGCGTGACACCCTATGATCTGTCCGCCAACGAGACAACCATTTTCCCTGCAACTTCCATCACCGGTATCAAGGTCATGTCCATGAACCTCCTGATGGAAGACGAAGAGCAGCCCGTCATCTGGAGAAGCCCCGTGATCACCGGCGCCCTCAAGCAGTTCTGGACGGATGTCGCCTGGGGTGATATTGACTATATGTTTGTCGACATGCCTCCGGGAACCGGCGATGTCCCGCTGACGGTTTTCCAGTCCCTGCCCGTGGACGGAATCCTGATCGTCACGACTCCTCAGGACCTGGTCAGCATGATCGTCAAAAAGGCTGTCGGTATGGCCAAAATGATGGATGTCCCGATCCTGGGTGTCATTGAAAACATGAGCTACATCAAATGTCCTCACTGCGGAGAAGAGATCCATATGTTCGGCAAGAGCCATGTTGAGGAGTCTGCCGCGAAGGAAGGTCTCCCTGTAGTCGCCCGCATTCCCATCGATGCAGCCATGACAGCTGCCTGCGACACAGGCAAGATCGAATATTACGCAGGAGATTTCATGAACGGCCTTGCGGAGGTTCTTCCGAAAATCTGATGGTTTGTGACCTCTGAGGGCGAAAAATCTTGTATCGGCAAGGTTTTTTACTCTCCCGAAACATGCCGGAGCACTTCAGTGCTCAGGCATCGTCAACGAGAAATCCGCATTTCAAAGTCTTTCGTATATGGACTTTGAAATTGGCGATTTCTCGTTGATATCAGAGGATGTTTGTGCTCCGGCACAAACATCCGGGAGCTTTAACCAGTGACAGCAATTTCATTAACAGAAGACATTAAGAAAGAAGTCCGGCATTGCATAAAACAAGGCCGGGCTTCTTTGATTCCCGCAGATCAACCAGGATAACCCGGATGAACGGAAGCGGCAGAGGAAGATTATACCGCTTTTTGTTTTATCATTTTGACATATCTACGGCACATTCTTGCATTGAAAAAGAAACGTCTATCGGTGAGAATGATTTTTAAAACAGGACAGTTTGTCCGGAAAGATATTTCTAAAATCGGCAAGATCAGAATTGAGGGGAAAACAGTTAAAATGAATATTCAGTTTCTGGATAAGGAAAGAATTTTTAAGATTGATACAGAGCACACCAGCTATGTGATGGCTGTCATGGACGATGAAAAGTTCCTGGAACATGTGTATTTCGGAAAGCGCCTGGGAGATTCCGATCTGCGTTATCTGCTGCGGTATATGGAGAATCCTTTCCTGCCCTCCTCCAATAACGGAGAGCGCGGCAAGGTCCTTGCAAGCATGAAGCATGAGCTTCCCGGTGAGCTGATGGGCGATCACCGCGATGGAGCTGTGACGATCCGGACACAGGGAGGCCACACCGCTGTCCAGCCCTATTATGTTTCTCATCGTATTTTTCAGGGCAAGGAGCGGCTTGAGGGACTTCCTGCCACCTTCGGTCATGAAGAAGATACCATGTCCCTTGAGATCACCATGGAGGATCCGGTCCTGCATGTCCGCTTCCTTCTGACCTATTCTGTCTTCGCAGATACGGATGCCGTCATGCGCAGCATGCGTGTCATCAATGACGGACAGGAGTCTGTCCGCCTTGAAAAGGCACTTTCCCTGTCCCTGGATATGGACTGTGCAGACATGAATCAGAAACCTTTCCGCCTGCTGACTCTCGACGGTATGTGGGTCCGCGAGCGCCATATGAATTTCCGTGAGATCGGATATGGTTTCCAGGGGGTCTGCTCCAACCGCGGCGAGACTTCCCATCACGAACAGGCCTTCCTCGGCCTGGTGTCTCCCAGTGCCACACAGCACCAGGGGGAGGTCTATGGATTCCATCTGATCTATTCCGGCAATTTCCGCGGGCAGGTTGAGCGCGATTCCAATGAGACCCTGCGCGTCACTCTCGGGATCAATCCCGACCGTTTTGCCTTTACACTGCAGCCCGGCCAGAGCTTCCAGGCTCCCGAGGGCGTCATGGTCTTTTCCGCAGAGGGACTCAACGGAATGTCTCATACTTTCCATGACCTCTACAGGAATCACCTGATCCGCGGCGTCTGGAAGGACAAGAAGCGTCCCATCCTCATCAACAACTGGGAGGCCACATATTTTGACTTCGACGAGACCAAGCTTCTGGATATTGCCCGCGATGCAAAAAAGTGCGGCATCGAGATGCTGGTCATGGACGACGGATGGTTCGGCAAGCGCGACCTGGATGACTGCAGTCTCGGCGACTGGTTCGTCAATGAGAACAAGATCAAGGGCGGCCTCAAAAAGCTTGTCGATGAAGTCAATGCCCTGGGCATGAAGTTCGGCATCTGGTTTGAGCCCGAGATGATCTCACCCGACTCCGACCTCTACCGTGCCCATCCGGACTGGGCGATCCGTATTCCCGGACGCGAGCCCATTCAGCTGCGCAATCAGTATGTTCTGGATCTGTCCCGCAAGGAAGTGCGCGACACAGTCTATGATATGATCGCAGCTGTTCTGAGAAGCGCGAATATCGAATATGTCAAATGGGATATGAACCGGACCCTGACCGATTTCGGCAGTGCCAGCCTCGGCGCACAGGACCAGGATGAACTCTGCCACCGCTACGTGCTGGGTCTGTACGAGATGCAGGACCGTCTGACGAAGGATTTCCCTTACCTTCTGCTGGAAAACTGTTCCGGCGGCGGCGCCCGTTTCGACCCCGGCATGCTCTATTACAGCCCCCAGATCTGGTGCTCTGACGACACGGATGCTGTGGAACGCCTGATGATCCAGGAGGGTACATCCCTGATCTATCCCCTCTCGACCATGGGCGCCCATGTCTCTGTCATACCCAACCATGTAGTGGGACGCTGCACCAGCTTTGAGACCCGCGGCAACGTCGCTCTGGCAGGCACCTTCGGCTATGAGCTGGATATCACAAAACTCAGTGAGCAGGATATAGCGCAGATTCCTCACCAGATTGCGCTCTACCATAAATACAATGACCTGATCCGCCGCGGCGATTATTACCGGATCGCCTCCTACCGCGAGAACCATCTGTTTGACAGCTACTGTGTTGTTTCCAAAGACAGGACAGAAGCCCTCATCACCTATGTTCAGGTTCTCAAGGTACCTGAAGACCGCAGCAGGATCCTCCGGATTCCGGGTCTTGATCCCGACAAAGAATATGCCGTGATCGTCGACCAGACCGGCGACATTGCCCCCGAGGATGACAAGACCATGGTTCTTCCTGTCGGTCCCCGCACAAAGATGCGCGGCGATGCCCTTATGTATGCGGGCCTTCCCATGCCCAACTTCCGGGGAGATTTCCGCTCCGCTCTTATTTACCTGTCCGAGATCTGAAAAAAGGAAACAGCTCCCCCCGATTCCGATTCTCAGTGATCAAAAAAGACCGGCTCCACGATGCTATGTCAGATGGACATTTCATCGTGGAGCCGGATTTTTTTTATCAATGGGGGTAGACCCCTTCTCTGCAGCCTTATGGCCGCTTG
Organism: uncultured Lachnospiraceae bacterium; assembly: GCA_902780385.1. Taxonomy (GTDB): domain Bacteria; phylum Bacillota; class Clostridia; order Lachnospirales; family Lachnospiraceae; genus CAG-791. The sequence goes on along the minus strand of CACZFF010000006.1, from coordinate 57,715 downwards.
TGCTTATTTGGATTTGCGGCGGTTTCCGCGGTTCTTCTCCCAGATAATGCGCAGACCCTTGAGCAGGAGGTTGTTGTCAATAGTAATGTGATGTGTGCAGTAAGGGCAGATGGTAGAGGCAAGTCCGCCAGTCCCTACGATACTCCACTCCTCATCGCCTGTTGCCTGCAGAGATTCTGTGAAGCGGTTCAAAACTCCGTCGATCGCGCCGGCTGCACCGAAGATGATACCGGCCTTCATACACTCGACTGTATTTGTGGCGATCACTTTGTTGGGAGGGACGATCTCGATCTTGGGCAGGAGAGAGGTCCCCCTGGTCAGGGCATCCATGGAAAGATCCACGCCCGGAAGGATGGCGCCGCCGATGTAGCGCCCCTTCTGGTCCACGACCGTCACGGTCGTCGCTGTGCCCATATCTATGATGATACAGGGGAGAGGGTAGTATTCCTTGGCGGCGACTGCAGTGGCGACCAGATCCGACGCGATGGTGCCGGGATCGTCGATCATGATCGGAAGACCGGTCTTCACACCGGCGCCGACCACAAGGGCATCCACACCGGTGATGAGTTTGACAGCTTTCTTGAGAATGACTGTCAAAGGGGGAACGACGGAAGAAATCACTGCACCCTCGATTTTTTGCAGATTGACGCCGTTCAGTTCGAGGATAAGCTTCATGTTCGCCGCATATTCGTACTCGGTCTTGTACGGATTGCTCTCAATTCTCATAATATGCTCGATCTCGCCGTCTATCTCCATGCATCCGATCACTGTGTGAGTATTGCCGGTATCGATTGCCAGAATCATGAACCCCTCCTTTTCCCCGAATGGAACGATAAATGAAAACTATAGTCCGAAAAAACAACGCCCCGGCGGCCGCGTATATCAACCCTTCTCTGATCATTTTGCTCTGAATACCGGCCGGACAGTCCGGCATTCTGCCTGAAGCAGAATACCTCGCCGCCCTCCTTCCGGAACCGGGGACTGCTTCTCTTATTTTAGTGCCTGTAACAGGCTATTTCAAGCTGAAAGGCAGATTTGACTTTCCCGGACGGCAATCATATAGTTATTGTAGTTCACAGCGTGTTTTACATATCAGGAGATTCAGCATGAAATATGATTTTACTTCCATCATGGACCGCCGCGGTCACGATGCCCTTGCGGTCGACGCGATCGGAAATCCGGGCGGTTTTGCTCCGGGAGCTCCCGCGGAAGGATTCGATGTGATCCCCATGTGGGTCGCGGATATGAATTTTCCTACAGCTCCCTCCATCACACAGGCAGTCGCGGAGAGGCTGCAGCACCCGGCTTTTGGCTATTTCAGCCCCCGAAAGGAATATTTTGATTCCATCATCCGCTGGCACTGTCACCGCCACGGCGAGGAAGCAGTAAAAGATCTTGTACCTGAATGTATCGGATATGAGAACGGTGTGCTGGGGGGAGTCGTCAGCGCCCTCAATGTCTTCTGCTCCCGCGGCGACAACGTCCTGGTCCACACACCGACCTATATCGGTTTTACCAATACACTGCGCAACAACGGCTACCGGATCGTGCACAGCCCCCTGCTCTATGAGGAGACAGGGCCCGGTAAGGGAAACTGGCGGATGGATTTTGACGACATGGAGCAGAAGATCCGCGATCATCATATCCATGCAGCGATTTTCTGTTCGCCTCATAATCCCTGCGGCCGTGTCTGGGACAGGGAGGAACTGGAACGGGCCTTTGCCATTTTTGAAAAATATGATGTCAAAGTTGTCAGCGATGAGATCTGGTCCGACCTCATTCTGGAGGGATACCGCCACATCCCGGTCCAGAGTGTCAGCAGCTATGCCCACGAGAACACCGTTGCTCTCTATGCGCCCTCCAAGACCTTCAATCTGGCGGGGCTGGTGGGCAGCTACCATATTATTTACAACAGGACACTGCGGGAACGTGTCCGGAAGGAAGCCTCTCTCTGCCACTACAATGAGATGAATGTTCTGTCCATGCATGCCCTGATCGGAGCCTATACCCCGGAAGGGGAGGCCTGGCTCGATGAGCTGCGGCAGGTCCTCACCGGCAATGTCCGCTATGCGGCAGACTTTATCCGCTCTCATTTTGAAGGCGTCACCCTGGCGGAGCCGGAGGGCACCTACATGCTCTTCCCCGACTGCACAGGCTGGTGCACAGAGCATGGGAAGACTCTGCAGGAACTCGAGGATCTGTGCTGGAACTGCGGCACTGCCCTTCAGGACGGAAAGATGTTCAACGGGTCCTGCCATCTGAGGATCAATCTCGCTCTGCCCCTTTCCCGCGTTCAGGAAGCCATGGACCGATTGGACCGGTACGTGTTCAACCGGTGATGAGGGAGACCGGGTGGGAGACAGGGGACGGTTCTTTGTCTCCCAAATAACCGTCCCCTGTCTCCACCTGTCTCCCTTCCGTTGCGAAATCTCTGCGCAGCGTCTATAATCATTGTTGGAACCTGAGCTTTATTTGTTTATATGCTGTATTATCTGCTTATATACAGGAAAAGCATTCTGTTTTTGACAGATATTCAAGGAGGAGAATAATGAGTAAGGTACATGATTTTTTAAATGAAGCCGGTGTGTTTTTCCTTGCGACAGCAGACGGAGATCAGCCCAAGCTCCGTCCCTTGGGCTTCCATATGGAGATGGAAGGAAAAGAGATGTTCGGTGTAGGCGATTTCAAGGATGTCTACAAACAGCTCGTTGCAAATCCCAAGGTTGAGATCGTCGCCGCAAAACCGGACGGCCACTGGATGCGCTACACCGGAAAAGCTGTCTTTGACACTGATCCCAAATATGAGGCAGCAGGCCTTGAGGCAATGCCCAATCTGAAGAATATCTACAATGAGACGACCGGTCACCATATGATGATCTTCCATCTGGAAGACGCAACAGCCGTCGATATCAATATGATGGGCCCCGGAGAGGACCTTCTGGCATAAGACGGAGCTGTCTTTGGGGATAAAAGCGGCAGACCGGGGGCACCACTCTCTGTCGCTATAGAAAAGTAATGCAAGACAAGAGGAAGGAGACATTCTATGAAGACTGCATTGACGATCGCCGGAAGTGATTCCAGCGGAGGCGCCGGTATCCAGGCAGATATCAAGACAATGACCGCAAACGGCGTCTATGCCATGAGCGCGATCACTGCCCTGACTGCACAGAATACGACCGGCGTCACAGGTATTATGGAGGTAACTCCGGATTTTCTGAAGGAGCAGCTGGATTGTATTTTCACGGATATCCGTCCGGATGCGGTAAAGACGGGAATGGTCTCTTCCTCGGCTCTGATCAAAGTGATCGCCGAGCGCCTTCGCTTTTACGGGGCAGAAAATATAGTCGTCGATCCGGTCATGGTCGCCACCAGCGGAGCCAGGCTGATCAGCGAAGATGCGATCGAAACGCTGAAAAAAGAACTGCTTCCTCTTGCGACGGTCATCACCCCCAATATCCCGGAGGCGGAAGTGCTCTCCGGACGCAGGGTGAACTCGAAAGAGGATATGGAAAGGGTCGCGCTGGAGATCTATGAAAAGTATGGCTGCAGTGTTCTCTGCAAAGGCGGACACAGCATCAACGACGCAAATGATCTTCTCTACGACGGGCAGGCTCTGATCTGGTTTAAGGGCAAGAGGATCGACAATCCCAATACCCACGGCACGGGGTGCACGCTCTCAAGTGCGATCGCCTCGGGACTGGCCAAGGGTTACGACCTGCCTACGGCAGTCAAGGGTGCCAAGAACTACATATCCGGCGCTCTGGCAGCTATGCTTGATCTCGGCAAAGGAAGCGGTCCCATGAATCACGCCTTTGCCATAGACGGCAATTTCGCAGATTAAGAGCAGCTTCATATTATTTTTACATAATAGTTCACATAGTTAATAGAAAAAGGCAGCTGCCTGACGCTGAGTCACTGATCCGGTCAGGGCGCTGCCTTATTTCATATTTCGTATGATCCCGAACACAACTGCGCCCGCGAGGACCAGTACCCAGAGGACTTTTTCCGCAGGGCTGTAGTGATCGTCGGATCCGCAGATGTATTTGCGGGAGCGGTAGACCGCATAGAGAAGCAGGAAGGGGAGAAGGCACAGGAAGTAGGGATTGCAGTCGTATGCCTCCCGAAACCGCAGATGTGCCAGCGCATATGCCATCCGTGTCACGCCGCAGCCCGGGCACTGATATCCTGTCGCCTCGTAAAACCAGCAGGGGATCCGCAGGCTGGTGAAGGTGATCACCAGGAGGTAGGCAAATCCTGCGGACAGGACTTTCAGCCAAAGGCGGAATATCGTTTTTGTTCGTTGTCTTCGATCCACGTGATACCTCTTTTTTCATGTTCTACTGTGCAGGATGCGCGAAGCAGCGCGCAGTTTATTCACACATATGGCCGTGGCAGTGCGGCCGGGCCATGACCCGGGGTTTATCCTGAGCGGTTTCCTGCTTATTATATCTTTTATGTCTGCCGGGCTCAATGCCATGGCGCCGGGTCAGGAGCCCGATAATATTTACTGTAAAAGTTCGATCAAGCGGCTGTATGTCTGGACGAGCTCGCTCGTCCAGACATACAGACATTTGATCGGACCACCATCGTATGAAACAAACTGCTTCGCAGTTTGTCCAAAAAGCTACGCGCAGCAAGGCAAGCGGAGCGATTGTCGAATACATGGGGGCGATTGCGAGAGTGCGGCCTAAGCCGCACGGAGCAATCGACTTTTACACCCTTGGTGGAGGCAGTCACGCTACCATGGCAGTTTATGCTGGTACTGTCACGCCCTCAAGGGGGCGGGAGAAACATAATTCCAGAGGATCTGTATGAGAAAGACCGCAAGCTCCGAAAAAGAAAACGGGAAGAAGGATGCACTCCGCTTCCCTACAAATATAAGTCTGATCCTCTTTTTCCTGCGGGGAAGTATTCTTTACTTCACGGCAGGGGCGGTCTTTGCATGCCTCGTGGCGCTTTTTGACCTGATCATTCCCCGCCTGATCCAGTACACGGTCGATGCGGTGATCGGAGGAAATCTGTCCGCTGTTCCTGCATGGGCGGCCGGGATCATCACGCGTCTGGGCGGCGCTGACTTTCTGCGCCGCAATCTGTGGCTTGCCGCGGCGGCGGTGGCTGCTGCCGCTCTGGCCGGTGCACTCAGCCGGTATGCTTTCAAGATGAGCAATGAAAAAGGCTCGGAGACTTTTCTGCAAAGGACCCGGGACCAGCTGTTTAAGCACATCCTGTCGCTGCCTTATTCCTGGCTGGGAGAAAACAGCACCGGTGATATCATTCAGCGCTGCACATCGGATGTCGAGACCATCCGGGTTTTTGTCTCCGAACAGCTGACTTCCCTGCTGCATGTTTTCATTCTTGTCTTCATGTCGCTCTATTTTATGATCTCCATCCAGCCCAGGCTGACGGCAGTCACGGCAGTCTTTATCCCGATCATGATCATCAGCTCGCTGATCTTCTACGGACTGATAGGGGAGGAATTCGAGAAAGTAGACAGTGAGGAGGGACACCTGTCCGCCATTGCCCAGGAAAACCTGACGGGTGTCCGTGTGGTGCGGACATTTGGACGTGAAAAATTTGAGAGAGAACGTTTTGAGGCGCAGAACGAATACTATACCAATCACTGGATCCGTCTCATGCGGGTGCTGGCGGCTTTCTGGGTCTCGGGAAATGTCATCGCGACTGTCCGCAATCTGACAGTGGCCGTCTTCGGCGCTGTGCTGTGTGTGCGCGATGAACTCACAGCGGGCGGCCTGATCGCCTTTTTGTCCTATAATGCCCTGATGTCCCTGCCGGTGCGCCGGATCGGACGTGTCATCGCGGATATGTCCAAGACAGGCGTCTCCATGGACCGTCTGCGCTATATCATGAACGCGGTGCCGGAGGATGCGGATGCCCTTGTCTCCGCACGGGAGGCTTTCGGGGATCCTGCCGGATCCGCGGGCACCCTGCCGAAAGCGGGCAGAACCGGGGACACCCTGCCGAAAGCGGGCAGAACCGGGGGCACCCTGCCGAAAGCGGACGGAGCCGGGGAGAGGGGATCGACGGCCCTCTTGGAGAAAAAAGAGGATCAGCGCTTTGCCCCCATGGACAGAGACATTGTGTTTTCACACGTTACTTTCCGCTACGGGGAGGATCTGCCGGAGGTGCTGAGGGATGTTTCCATGAGAATACGCGCCGGCTCTACGGTGGGGATCCTTGGCGGGACCGGATCCGGCAAGTCGACGCTGGTACTCCTCCTGGATCGTATGTGGGAGCTTGCCCCTGAGCAGGGTACGATCTCTATCGGCGGTGTGGATATCCGGGATATGGACCGGGGATGGCTGCGGCAGAATATCGGCATGGTCCTGCAGGAACCGTACCTGTTTTCACGCACGCTTGCGGAAAATATCGTCATCGCCATGCCTGATGCATCGGATGAAGCCGCGGAACGTTCTGCGCGCATGGAGGCCATTGCCAAAAGTGCGGTGCATACGGCAGGAGAAAGCGCAGGGGATGAAAATGCAGCTGTTCAAAAAGACGCAGGGTATAAAGGAAGTCCCTATGAAGACCCGGCGGAGCTGGCTGCAGAGCTGGAGGCAGGACGGGTCATGCAGGAAATCCGCAGGGCGTCCCGGATCGCCTGTCTGGATGAGGCAGTGGAGCATTTTGCCGACGGCTATGACACCTTCGTCGGCGAGCGCGGCGTGACGCTGTCGGGCGGCCAGAAACAGCGTGCCGCCATTGCGCAGATGCTGGTGCGCAGGACGCCGATCATGATCTTTGACGACTCATTGTCGGCGGTCGACGCGGAGACTGATACCAGGATCCGCCATGCCCTGCACAAAAACACTGCTGACGCGACCGTCATCCTGATCGCCCACCGGATCACGACACTTCGGAACGCCGATGAGATCTTTGTGCTGGAAAAGGGGCAGATCGCAGAGCACGGAAGCCACGACGAATTGCTGGCAAGGGACGGGATCTACAGCCGTGTCTACGCACTGCAGACCGGCGGGGCGGACTGAGGCAGACACCTGTCCGGTAAGTGCTGCTGCCGAAACGTCCCATATTATATGATCCTTTCACCGTCCCCGCCTTCGCGAAAATCCTTCAGACACTTACGCAGTATGTGCTGCCTGCGCGCGAGAGCACTCCGGCATAAGAGGAATATATGAACAATCCACAGAAGAAAAAAGAACAGCGCAGGACGCCTTTTTTCGGAGTTCCGCTGATCATGCCTTATATAAGACCCTATGTGCCGACAGTCTCCCTGATGATCTTTCTCGGCATTTTGTCGAGTCTGGCGGATACCATCTATCCTTTGTTCAACAGCTGGGCACTGGATCATTTTGTGGCGGAAGGGACGCTGGACGGACTGCCGGTTTTTCTGTTACTGTATATTGGACTGATGGTCCTGCAGGAGCTGGACAACTATTACTGCCTGTATCAGTGCGGAAAGGTGGAAGTGGAGATCGACCGGGACCTGCGCAACGCGGCATTTGCGCATCTGCAGACTCTGTCTTTTTCCTACTTTAACCAGAACAGCGTCGGCTATATCCATGCGAGGACCATGAGCGACACCGAGAGGATCGGGGAGCTGATGGCCTGGCGCATGATGGATGTAGTCTGGAATGTATCCTACATTGTCTGTGTGACAGGTGTCATGCTGGCTGTCAATGCCCGGCTGGCCGCATATGTACTGATCATGGTACCTGCCGCGGTCCTGATCATCATGTATTTTCAGAAGAAAATTGTGGCGGGAAGCCGCCAGGTGCGAGAGATCAATTCCCGGATCACAGGCAATTTCAACGAGGGGATCACGGGTGTCAAGAGTATCAAAACTCTGCGGATCGAAGACGTGATGAAAAGGGATTTTGAGGAGGAGACAGGACGCATGCGCAGAACTGCCGTCCGGACAGCGAGACACAGCGCGCTGCTGACATCCATGATCACCTTTTTATCCTCCATGGCCCTGGCGCTGGTCCTCTGGCGCGGCGGTGCACTGACAATGGAAGGCGTCATCCGGATCGGAACACTGTCGGTGTTTATGTCCTATGCGGTCGGTATGCTGGAACCGGTGCAGGGGATCATCAATTCGCTCTCGGCCCTGATCTCGATCCAGGTAAATATCGAGCGCTTCACCGGCCTTCTGGCGGAGGAGTCGGATGTAAAGGACTCCCCGCAAGTCATAGAGAAATACGGAGATCATTTTCACGCGAAAAGGGAAAACTGGGAGCCCCTGTACGGGGATGTGGAGTTTGAGGATGTATCCTTTCAGTATCCCGACGGCAATGAGATGGTCCTGGAGCACTTCAGCCTGAAAGTACCCCGGGGCACCAATATCGCGATCGTCGGAGAGACCGGGGCCGGCAAGTCTACCCTGGTAAATCTGGCCTGCCGTTTCTATGAGCCCACCATGGGCAGAGTGCTGATCGACGGGCGCGATGTGCGGGAGCGGTCCCAGCTCTGGCTTCACAGCAACATCGGTTATGTCCTGCAGACACCCTATCTCTTTTCCGGTTCGGTGCGCGACAACCTGCGCTACGGCAGACCGGATGCCACGGATGAGCAGATCCGGGAAGCCCTTCACATGGCGTCGGCGGATTTTGTCGTCGACCGCATGGAAAAAGGGCTGGACAGTGATGTGGGAGAGGGCGGCAGCATGCTCTCGACGGGTGAGAAGCAATTGATCTCCATAGCGCGGGCGATCCTGGCGGATCCCAGGATCCTTGTGCTCGATGAGGCGACATCTTCCGTCGATACGGTGACGGAGCGGGCCATCCAGGATGCCATCGCGGCAGTGATCAGGGGACGCACGTCCTTTGTCATTGCCCACCGCCTGTCGACCATTGTCGGGGCAGATGTGATCCTGGCCGTGCAGGATGGCAGGATCCTGGAAAGGGGAACGCATCGGGAACTGATGCGGCAGAAAGGTTATTATTACCAGCTGTTTACAAGGCAGTACGAAGAAAGCGTCTGGGCAGAATAAATATCGGCCGGGTGCTGCGGGCCTTCCGGCAGGGGGCATTGCATCCCGGCCGAAGCCGAGGCAGCCCGGGAAAACCGGAATCTGCGGCTGTGAGCGGCTTGTATGGAAATTCGAATAGATATGGGAAAGGGGAACTGTATGAAGACACTGTCTTTTGACGGAAGTGTATTTGATCAAGGAAACGGGTGGATTTACAGGAGGATCATGAACTGGACGCTGCCGGGACTGCTGCTGGGCGCGGTGATGATTGCCCTGATCAATGCGGGAGTATTCCAGGCGGGCAATGTGCCTTCGATCGTGCCCAGACTCGTCGCGCTCATTTCCGTGATCTATATCATTCCTTCTGTATTCGCTTTCCCGACGGCCTGGTTTCTGTCCACGGGCAGGACGCGGTTATTAAAGAACAGTACGATCGATATATACAAAAAGAAAATTGTCTATCACAAGGCGGAAAAGCTCGTAATGAGCAAACCGCGCTACAACGTCTATTCTGTGACACAGCTTCGCAGTGTAGACGTCAGGCGCGGATACTATATTCTGCACGGTTCGGTGACAAATGAGACTTCGGGCGGAAGCAGCAGCGAACTCAGGATCCCCGTCGCCTTTGACAACATGAATCTGATCCTTGAGAAATCCAGATACCGCTGACCTGCGCGTCAGCAATGAGTCATGCGCAGACAAGAGGGAAGAGGGCCGCTTGAGAGCCCGCTCTCAAGCGGAAGGGTTTTTCAGCTGCCTGTTCACGACTCCGCCGGGACTGGCAGGATGTGAGCAGGATGAGATCATTTTGCCCCGGCGCGGACACGGGTGGTCTGCCAGTAGGCGCCCATTGTCTGGCGCGGCTGACCGGTTACTTCATCATTGAGGTATTCGGAAAGTGCGGAATCAGCGGGATCCCAGCTGCGGGCCTGTTCTTCGGTTTCGTATTCGATCTCCGCATACATGAATTCCGTCTCCATACCCTGGTCGACGAGGTTGACTTCCAGGAGAAGTCCGTCCGCAAGACGATAGGAGCGGCGAAGCTTGGGGATGAGAGGGAAGCCGATCAGGTCTTCGAGCTGTGCAAACTGCTCCGGCGTGATGGGGAATTCGATTTCCTTGCGGGAGAGTCCGCCTCGTGAGGGCGGCGACTTGAAACACAGGATATATTCGGTACTTCCGCCCTTTTCCGCTTCTTCGCGGATCCGCACGGTGGGATATACGGTGACATATCCCTGACGCATTAACTGTTCGCGGACCAGCGGAAGAGAAGCGGACTCCTCAGGCCATCCCTTTACCATCCATCTGCGTTCGATTTCCATTTTTTTGATTTCCTCCCTGGCAGGAATCAGTTAATGACCGGGATCAGTCGATCGCTGATTCGGAGACAATGTGTGTGCGCCCTGGTCAAAAATACCCGGCGGGTTGAGGGCATGTATGGTTACGCGTAAAGTTTACCATTTGTTTTGCGGCGAGACAACAGCGGACAAAAGGTCTTGATCTGATTTTGGTTTTATGAACAGAAGAACTATGAACAGAGACAGGAGCTGCCCTTCAGACAGTATCGATATTGCGGCCCCGCAGGACGCGGGCGGGCGGCTGCAGACACTGGACCTGCTGCGGGGGCTGACCCTGATCAGCATGATCATTTATCACGGAATGTGGGATTTTCTATATCTCTCGGAAAGCGGGGCGTCAATGACAGCGCTGCGGACCTGGTATGAAGGCGGCGGCCATCTGTGGCAGCAGAGCATATGCCGCACTTTCATTCTGCTCTCGGGTTTCTGCGTCCCTTTTTCCCGGCATATTTTCCGGCGCGGACTGCAGATCAGCGCGGGCGGTGCCGCCGTCAGTGCCGTGACGGTCATTGCCCTCTATGAAGACCGGGTCCTCTTCGGCGTCCTCACTTTTCTGGGGGCCGCCATGCTTGTGACAGGCGGGCTGAAATGGATCCGTGACAAAATATATAAAAACGAGTTTATGGACGGGACGGCAGCATCTAAAGAGGGCTCCGCAAAGGGAAAATATCTGCCTGCGGCGGGGCTGGCTGTATGCCTCTTTTTCTTTCATGTGACGAGGTGGATCAATCTGGGTTATCTCAGGCTGGGTTCCCGGATCCTGCTGAATCTTCCCGCCGGCCTCTACTCGTCCGGCAGCGGGAGACTGCCGGGTTATATTTTGACAGGCCTGGGATTTACCATGAAGGGATTTTTCTCCACAGATTACTTCTCTTTCCTTCCCTGGATCTTTCTGTTCTGGGGAGGATTTTTCCTGAACCGGGCGCTTTCCGCTCAGGGACACGGAAAAGCTTTTGCCGGTCCGGTCTTTCACCTGCAGGTTCCGGTGCTCAATCTGATCGGACGGCATTCACTGCCGGTCTATCTGATCCATCAGCCCATCCTGTACCTTCTGATCACCTTGCTCTTCTGCTGACTGCGGGTTACAGGCCGCACCTGCACCAGCCTCGGGATAAGAGGTATTTTCACTCGTTCCGACCATGCCGCTCGCAAGGGCGTCAACACATGCTTCGCATGTGTACGAGGAGAAAGCCCGAAACGGGTTTCTCCGATGCGATCAGCGGAGCTTTGGGCCGTCCCGCGGCACAAAGCTCTGAGAGTGAAAAATATCGTATCAACGATATTTTTCACTCTTTTTCCTGCGTGAAAACCCGGGTTTGGCGCAGACGAAGAGGAAAAATGCTTTTGTTCAGAAAGGGAAAAAGGAGTAAAAGAGTTATAGTACATAAGGTGCACGGCCTTTGAGATACCGTGCAGCAGGGCATAACTAAAAATGTAAGAGGCGGGGGAAGCGGCTTCAAATGCAGGATCTGTCCGGACATTTGAGGCCGTAAGGAGACAGGCATATGAGACTTTCAGGGACACTCTGGCCGAAAATCAGGAGGCGGCTGCCCGCGCTGGTGCTGCTTGCACTTGCATTTCTTCTCATATGGGCGGCGTTCGGGGAAAGCTTTCAGAAGCTTCTGCCCATGGTCCGCAGAGGGGACAAACATGGAATCGTCGCCTATCTGTCCGACGAAGATGAAGTCGGAGGCATGATCTGTGTCATGATCTTGTCGGGGGTGCAGGTGGCAAGTGTTCTGCTGCCCGCAATAGCGATCCATGTTGCCGCAGGTGTTCTTTACAGCTGGTGGAAGGCTTTCCTTTTGTGTTATACTGGCTTTCTGGCCGGCACAATGGCTGTATTTCTGTTTGTGCGTCACATGAGGGAAGAGGGCAGGCCCATCAGGGTAAATCCCGGAAATACAGGCAGGAAGATCCTGGAGATGCTCAGTTCCGCACCGACCATGCTTGTGGTCATTGTGATCTATATGGTCCCGGGAGTTCCCAACGGGATCGTTCCCTATATCGCTGTCAAAAGGAACATGAAGCCGGAACGCTTTTTCATCGGCACGGCTTTTGGGAGCTGGCTGCAGATCCTGTGTTCCTGTGTGGCAGGGAACTTCCTGATCCGCGGCAGCATCATATCCGGCATTCTCGTGATCGTTGTCCAGTGGCTGGTTCTGGCTCTCATGCTCTGGAAAAGGGAACTGCTGCTCAAGTGGCTGACATAAAGCGGAGGGAATAAATCGCTTTTCAGGGTGCATTTTTTGAAAAATAGTGTATAATAGTGAAAATAACCGGGTGAGTGACAACTAACTGTATTTCGCAGGCCGCGGAATACAGGTTTTCCTGCAGGATATGTCCGGAGGTCTCCAGGCCGGACAGCAGTGGATAACCGGTATGGAGGTTGCGTTTTTGGAGGGAAAAAAGGATATTGAAAAGGCGCTTGCACACAGCCTGAAAGAACTGGTTGTCAGAATGCCCTTTGAAAAAATAACCATCAAGCAGATTGCGGATGGCGCGGGCGTCATCCGTGTGACTTTTTATAATCATTTTCAGGATAAGTATGACCTTCTGGCCTGGATCGTGCGCAGCGAGATCCTGGATCCGGTGCGGATCCTTGTTTCCAACCGGATGTATCGGGAGACACTGATCCTGATCTTTTCCAATCTTCTGAAGGACAGGGATTTTTATATGCGGGCAGCCAGGATCGAGGGCCAGAATTCATTCGCGGATATTGTGAATGACTGCGCCTTCAGAATGGTCATAGAGCTGTTCCGGGAGAGAGGGGCAGGTCCCGTCCACTCGCGATATTCACTGCTGAATATTGAAAATCTGGCAAAGTACTACGCCAATTCCATCAGTTATATCATACTGGAATGGATCCGGACAGGAATGACGATCCCTCCTGAGGAAATGGCGGATATTTATGAGTATATCGGGGCGCGGACTATGTGGGATATGCTGGATGAACTCTGATCGTCAACAGCCGCAGGCTGACCGGCCTGTGACCGGGTAACGCTGCAGGTGTGACTTGCAGCTTCTGAATTTCTGATATACAAACGATCCTGTTTGTATATCAATACGCAACATGGATTTTGGATTGGATATTCTCATATCCGGTCCTTTTTTTTATATTAATTAAGGTTTGAAAGAGATAACCTGCATAAGTAGTGTTCTGGAGAGTGAAGAACAGGAAGTGCAGGAAGGATTTCCGGATTTATCCGGAAAGCTGATTTATTTATATATAGAGAAGAAAAGACTAAGGAGAGGTTGGCAAGAATGAAGAGAAAGCAGTTTCTGGCATTGATGTTGACGATGACGCTCATGGCGGGCTCCAATGTGACGGCGGTCACATCTCTGGCAGCATCTCGTGCAGCGGCGATCAGCGGCGCTGCCGTCACATCGCAGAGTCAGGATGCAGGTACCCGGGCGGAAGACCAGGACCAGGAAGAAAGCGGGGACAGCGCCGCACTGGAAAAGGCCATTACAGACGCAGTCGGGCAGGTGTCCACCGGGGCAGCCAAGGAGGAAACTGTCTATATTTTTACAGACGCTTACGGAAAACAGCGCGATATCACAGTATCCAACTGGCTGAAGAACCCGGACAGGAAGAGCACTCTCGAGGATGTTTCCTCGCTGAGGGAGATCGAGAACGTCAAGGGAGACGAGACCTTTGAACAGAAGGGCGACAAAATCGTCTGGAACGCCCAAGGAAACGATATCTATTATCAGGGAACGACAACCAGACAGCCTCCTGTTTCTGAAAAGATCACCTATTATCTGGACGGAAAAGAGATCAGGGCCGAGGACCTGGCCGGCAAGAGCGGCAAGGTGAAGATCCGTATCGATTACACCAACAACATGAAGTACAAAAACGTGTATGTTCCCTTCGCGGCAGTGACAGGCATGGCTTTCGCGAATGATACGGCATCCAATGTAAAGGTAGATAACGGTTCCGTGGTCTCGGAAGGCAAAAACACGATGATCGTCGGCATGGCATTTCCGGGACTTGAGGACAGTCTCAAGACAGTCCGCAGCGAGTCAAAGGCAATCGTCAACAAGATCGACGATGAGGATAAACAGAAGACCCTCGACAGGATCGACGACCTGGATATTCCCGGCAGTATCGAGATCACTATGGATGCCGTAAACTTCAAGATGAGCACCTGCCTGACCATGGTCTTCTCCAACATTTTCGAAATGAAGGAAGAGGACGAGAAGGACTTTGATGCTGATCACAAGGATGCCTTCGATGAGATGGATGAGAAGGTCTCCGACCTTGAAAAGGACGGCGATGACCTGGCGGACGGCACCCAGGAGCTGGTGGACGGTGTCCAGGAGGCCAAGGACAGCACGGACGAGCTCTACGACGGTGTGAAAGAGCTGGCGGACGGAATTGAAGAATACACAGACGGTGTCGACAAGGTGAATGAGGGTGTTCAGACACTCGGGGACGGAACCCGGACCCTGACAGACAATAACGACAAACTCAGGGACGGAGCGAAGACACTTTCCAAAGGAGCCGGGGAGCTTTCTGACGGTGCCAGGACGCTGGCGAACGGCACTAAAAAGCTGAAAGACAACAATAAAATCCTGAACGACGGAATCGCGCAGCTTGCGACAGGCACCGGGACCGGTGAGAATACACTGGGAAGCGGAATCGAGAGCATGCAGTCCGGGCTGAAGGTGATCGGCGACGGCATCAGTGCCTATACAAGCGGTGTGGCAGCTGCAGGCAGCAGCCTCAACGGCGCTGCGGACAGTGTCAAGGCACTGGCTGACGGCACAGCGCAGCTTGCAGATGAAGAGAAGGGAATCCCTGCCTATGTGAACGGAGTGAATACTCTTGCGGGCAGTCTGCTTCTGCCGGAAAACGGAGGTGCGGAAGGCAATTCGAATATCACAGCCTCCGCAGGAAAGCTCTCGGCGGGTGCTTCCGCTGTGAAATCCGGTGTGGACCAGCTTGTCACCACTGTCGGCCAGCTCAGCGGCAGCATCGAAGCAGCAGCCAGGGCAGCCGGACAGGCGGCGCAGGATACAGGGAAGGCTGCAGGGCACGCCGGTGATGCGGCAAAACATGCCGCTGCTTTCATAGAAGAGGCAAAGACCGTAAAGACGACGATCTCCTCCTCGGCAGATACTGCGAAGGCGGTGATCGATGCGGCCGATAAGGCAAAGACTGCTGCGGACAGTGCCAAATCAACCGCGGACGATGCAAAGAAAAAAGCCTCCGAGGCGAAGACTGCTGCGGACAATGCCAAGTCAGCAGGAGCAGAAGCGATTGAAAAGGCAGATGCCTCCCTCTCCAAGGTCGGAGAGCCCATCTCCGCGGCCAAAGATGCGGCAAAAGTCGATGATTCTGACGACGGCAAGGTCGGGACAAGTGTTTCCACGGATATTGACAGCGAGATCTATGACGCGGTCAGGGATGCCCTCGATGACGTGGACGGCCTCGATGACAGCAAGAAAAAAGAGATCCTCGGAAAGGTAAAAGACGAGATCGGCAGCAAGGCCAGCGATGAAGTTGAAGAGAAGGTAAAGGACAAGGCGGAAGAGGCCAACGAAACGATCGGGAAAAAGAACAAGGCGCTGGCCTCGGCCTATGATAATGCTTCAAAGGCGGCAGATGAGATAGATACTGCCAGGAAGGGTCTTTCCGATGCAAAGGACCAGGCCGGGACTGCCGGAGAAAAGGTTGTGAGCGCCGCGGAGGATGTAAAGAGTGCCGCAGGAAATATATCGGAAAAAGCGGATAAGGCTTCATCCAAGGCAGAAGAGACTTCTGATCAGGCGAAAAAACTGCAGGATGCAGCTGCCGCTGCAGAGAAGCTTTCACTGGATGACATGGCAGGGGATGCGGCAGACCTGAGGAAGGATGCAGAAGAGACCCTGGCGGGCGACGCTCAGACTATTGCGGAAGATGCACAGGCCATCGCCGCGATCGGTCAGGCAATGTCTGCGGAAGATGAGAATGGAAAGACTGCAGCCGACAGAATGCAGGAACTGCAGGCCGGCGCCGGAGCTGTCAGCAATGGTCTCGAAACGATGTATGGTACATTGAGCTCAGACAATATGCAGAATCAGCTCAAGACCCTGAAGGGCAGCGGTACGGCTGTCGAGGCCGGTATCTCCTCTGTCAACACAGGCATGCAGGCACTCTACAGCTCTCTGTACGGAGAGCAGGGCCTCAACGCGGGACTTATGAAGCTCTCCTCCAAGAACAGCACTCTGACCGGAGGAATGGCTGCCCTGCAGCAGGGCGCGGATGCACTGGCGGCAGGCATCAAAAAGGCCAACGCGGGCGCCGTCAAACTTCAGGCAGGACTTAAGACATATACCGACGGGGTCACCTCTGTCAATGACGGCGCGCACAAGCTCTCCGCGGGCGCTTCGGCTGCAAAATCAGGTGCATCCGTCCTCTCCGACGGAATCAAAAAGTATCTCGATGGAACGGAAGAACTTCATGAGGGTGTCGGCGAGCTGGCGGAAGGCACTTCGAAACTGAGTGAAAACTCCGGCAAACTCAATGACGGCACAGGCGAGCTGGTCGACGGTGTGGGCGAATTTGTGGACGGCATGCAGGAAATGCTGGACGGCTGCATCGAACTCAACGACGGCGTCATCGAATTCCGCGAGGACGGAATCAAAAAGCTTGCGGATGTTTACAGGACCAATATCAAGTCACTGGATGACAGTCTGATGGAGATCAAAGAGGCCGCAAAGGTATACAAATCCTTCAGCGGCGCCATGGAGAATACCGACAACAACGTAAAGTTCATCATTAAGACTGACAGCATCGAGACGGACGAGGATTGACGGAAAGCGGAATAATATGGAAATACATATATTGTTTATTATATTAATATCCGCAGGACTGGCCTTCGGTATATACGGCGTTGTGGTCCAGCAGGGGGCAAATCTGGTCAGAATGGATATGCGGACTGCGGCCATGGGTCTGGTCTGGGGAACCATCCAGCTGTGCGCGTCGCTTGCCGGTTATGGAACCGGACGCTGGATCCTGAATTTTGAAATGGAGAGAGAACGCAGCATTTTCTGGGTCAATCTCCTGGCAGGTATGATCCTGGTATGTATCGGGATCCGCATGCTGCTCAAGGCGCTTCAGAAGAAGTCATTTCTGGAGCACCGTATGGAACAGCTGGATATCCGCCAGGACTTCCTTCTGGCACTGCGCATGTGTGTGCACGGATTCTTTGCCGGCATTGCCTGCGGGCTTTTGCTCTACAGTCTTCCCGTTCTGCTCATCAGCGCTTTTGCCATCACTGTCATCTCTGCAGTGGGCGGATATATTTCCGGCCAGATCTGGGGTGCGGAACCCTGCAGCAGAGCATTCGGGATAGGAGGCACACTCCTCTTCCTGACCGGCATCGCCCTGCAGCTTGTGCAATTTGGATAGGCATCGCCCTGCAGCTGCATCGCTCTGCAGCTTGTGCAATTCAGGTAAACGACAGACAGGGAGACAGACGCAGGAAGCAGATTTGTAATAATTGAATACCAAAACGAATAAAACCCGTATGTTTTCCGGCTCAGATCAGAGCACGGGAAACATACGGGTTTTTGTATTTGTATTGTTTTTAATAAATACCATCCTTTCCGGCCATGCCGGAGAACTTCAGAGCGCAGGCATCGTCAAAGAGAAGTCTGCTTAGATCATTCTTTCGCCGGTGGATTCGCGCAGGATCAGTTCGGTCGGCATGTAAGTGATCCGATACTCGCGGCTTATGTCCGTGATTCTTCCAAGCAGAAGCTCTGCGGCGATCCGTCCCATGCCCTGTGTATGAATGTGCACGGTCGACAGGGAAGGGGAATGGAAACGCGATTCAGGTGAGTCGTCAAAGCCCAGTACCAGGACATCTTCCGGGCAGCTGACACCCATACGGCGCAGGGAACTGATCAGATTGATGGCGAGAAAATCGTTGGCACAGACCAGAATCTCCGGCAGGACAGGAATTTTCCGCAGCATCACATACAGTTCCTCGGCGGAATCTGCTATGCGCGCAATAGACGTTTTCGGGGGGTAGACAAGGATGGAATAGGGCTGGACAGGCTCATATCCATAATAGGCAGCGGCCGAGATACATGCGGCTCCCCGCTCAAAAAAGGACCGGCAGTGTTTCATATTGCCGATAAAGCCCACTCTTTTTTTGCCCTGTGCTGCCATCTGCTGCAGGAAAGTATAGATTCCTTTTTTGTTTTCCATGAGCAGAAGATCCGCGGAGATATCATCGCGGTGAAATTCTGCGGGACCGTCGATCATCAGAAAGGGCAGCCCCAGAGAAGAAAGCATGCGGCAGTATTCGTAATGAAACAGTTCGATGCTGAAGATTCCGGCCACACCGGAAATGTTCAGATTCCCGGGAAGACGCAGGAGGTCCAGGTCTCCCGGAAGGATCGTGTAGATCGTCAGGGAGTAACCGTAGGAGGAGAAAATCTGCTGCATACGGTCCAGGGTCGTCACGCCGAAATGGGAATTCCCTGGCCTGGATGCAGTGATCAGGGCGATTTCCCTCCTGTCCGTCGATGCCGGCTGCACGGGGGAAACACCGCTGGTAATTGGCTGAGAGAATCCGGCCGGGTTTACACCTGAGATGGAAACGCCGGAGAAACTGGCGTCAGAGAACTGGCGGTAGCCCATTTCCATTGCCTTGCGCAGGATGAGCTCCCTGGTGCTCTGGGCGATAATGCCTGTGTTATTGATTGCTTTTGAGACGGTATTTCTGGAAAGGCCGAGGGCGTCGGCAATATCCTGCATGGTGACTCTCGTGGACATGGTCTGCTCCTGTCTGATTTGCTGTGTTGTTTGTTATCCATTTTTGCCCACACCAGATGTTGGAGATGATCTGCGCACCGGACCGGACCGGCAGTCTGCAGTGAATATAAGTCGATTATACAAAAGTAAAAAGGGTTCGTCAAACTCTGTAAACATCAATGTAAAATAAATATATGCACAACTAAATGTAAAGTTTATATTTGTGCATTTGTAATATTATTTGCGGATTTACGTAATATAATGTAACAATAGTCACAAAATACAGGTTGACAGTGGGCAAAACGACAATTATAATGTTTGTATATGTAAAAGTAATTGTGCAAATGTAAAGTTACTTAGTGCGCGAATTATTTTTGCATAATGTGGCAGATTTGTATAAAAATCACCAGAAGGAAGTGACAGAGAATAATTTATATGAACGGTAAAAACTGCAGTCCTGAGCTGTTTTCAGCCCGCAGGGCTGAAGCTGAGGGGATGGAGAGGATCTCTCCCGAGGAGCGTCCGGCTTTTCACCTGACACCGCCGGCAGGATGGCTGAACGACCCCAATGGTTTTTCTTTTTACGGCGGACAGTATCATCTGTTTTTTCAATACAATCCCTATGCGGCGCATTGGGACAAGATGCACTGGGGACATGCGGTCACCAGTGATTTTCTGAAATGGACTTATCTCCCGGCGGTGCTTGCTCCGGATTCGTTTTTGGATGAGGGAGGATGTTTTTCGGGAAGCGCGATCGAATTGGAGGACGGCCGTCAGCTTCTGATGTATACAGGCCTCACTCCGGAGCCGAAGGATTGCGCGAGTCCGGAAGCCGATGCCTGTGACCCGGATGCAAAGAAAGCGCCGGAATACTATCAGGTGCAGAATCTTGCGGTCGGCGATGGCAGAGACTATGTCAAGTATGAGAAGAATCCTGTGATTGGGAGCGACATGCTGCCGCAAGGGATAGATCTTCATCAATTCCGGGACCCCAAAGTAATCCCATTAAAAGACGGAAGTTATGGAGTGCTGACCGTTGGTATGGGAGAGGACGGACTGGGACGGGTTCTCATGTATCAGAGCAATGACGGATTTTCATGGCGCTTTCTGAGAGAACTCTATCGAAACGACGGCCGCTTCGGACTGATGTGGGAATGCCCGGATTTTTTCGAACTGGACGGCAAATGGTTCCTGCTGGTCAGCCCCATGGATATGATCCGCAAGGGTTTTAAATATCACAACGGATACGAGTCCATGGTGTTCGGCGGGAGCTTTGATGAAGAATCTCTGGAATTCAAACCGGACTATGACCAGTGTGTGGATTACGGAATCGACTTCTATGCTGCCCAGACCATGTGCGCACCCGATGGCCGTCGGATCATGGTCGGCTGGATGCAGAACTGGGAAACGAGAGAAATGATTCCCGGGGATATGAAATGGGCAGGACAGATGACTGTGCCGAGAGAACTGTCTTTCCGCAACGGGCGGCTCTACCAGCAGCCCGTGAGGGAAATCTCCCGCTATTACGGCAACACTGTTTTCTACAGGAAAGTCCCGGTCTCGGATGAAATCGATCTATACGGGGTGGATGGAAGGATCATCGACCTCGACGTTAAGATCAGTCCTGCGCAGGATGAACCGCTCTACAGGTATTTTGTCATCCGCTTTGCCATGAATGAGGAATATTTTTCCGAAGCCATGTACAGCCCGGATACGGGAATATTTGTGATCAGCAGGGAATATTCAGGGGCCAGGAAGGGGGTCCTTCATCAACGGAACTGCCTGGTGCCTGAAAGCATGGACGGAAATCTGTCTGTCCGCATACTTCTTGACAGATACAGCTTTGAAATCTTCATCAATGACGGCAGATATGCCATGAGCGCTGTGATCTACACGGATCCCGGCGCGGCGCAGATCTCCTTCCGCGCCGGAGGCAAGGCGGTCATCGATGTGGCCAAGAGGGAGATCAAGCTTTAGATCATTTTTAAACAGGTACCATTAATTTGTCGGACTGCATGATTGAAGTAGGTTGTGGGGCCTGACATTTTTCAGGGCGATAGCCCGGAAAGGGAGAACTTTATGAAAAAACACTTTAAGAGAGCTGCAGCGGCGTTGATCGCCGGAATTCTTGCAGCAGGACTCCTCGCAGGCTGCGGCGGAGGCGGCGGTGCGGCATCTTCGTCTTCGGACGGCGGATCCGGCGGCGGCACAGCGATCACCATCTTCAACTCCAAGATGGAGATCCAGAGTCAGCTCGAGGAAAAGGCTGCCGAGTATTCCGATGAGAAGGGTGTAGACGTTGAAGTCTACTATTCCAGCGATACGGTTGCTGCCCACCTTGCAACCAGGTATTCCTCCAATGAGCCTTATACCATTTCCATGGTCGACGCCAAGGATGTCTATGCACTGGCAGAAGAGCATGCGCTGGATCTCAGTGATCAGGAATGGGTCGGCAACACCACACAGGCGATCTCCATCGGCGACAAAGTCTATGGCTTCCCTGTATGCGTCGAGGCCCGCGGCATTATCTACAATGCTGACGCCATCAAGAACGCTACCGGCGAGGATTTCGATCCCGAGTCCATCAAGACCACTGACGATTTCAAGGCCATCATCGACAAGTGCAAAGCCGGCGGCATGGAAAGCCCTGTCGGTGTCATGAAGGAAGACTGGTCTCTGGCCGCTCATTTCTTCGCAGAGATTTATGAGCAGCAGGCAGATCCCGATGCCTTCATCGCAGGCATCAAAGACGGATCCATCAAGCTGGCCGATGACAAGAAGTTCAACGAAATGATGGATACTTTCGATGTTCTCCGTGACAACAACTATGCAAAGGATGCTGCCATCTCCGCAGAGCGCGAAGTCACAGAGCAGAAGCTGGCTGAAGGCGAGATCGCTTTCATGTTCGGCGGCAACTGGGACTGGTCCGTCATCAATGCATATGACTACTCCGAGAACATGGGCATGATGCCTGTTCCCAACAACAGCGGCGACGGCTCCGACTCCAAACTTGTCGGCGGCGGCTCCAAGTATTTCTTCATCGACAGTTCCGAGAACACCTCTGCCGAACAGCAGCAGGCTGCCAAGGACTTCCTCAACTGGCTGGCAAATGATCCCGAAGGTCAGGAATTCATCGTCAATGAGTGCGCTCTGGTTCCCGCTTTCACCAACAATACTCTGGAAGTCTCCGATCCTCTCGGCAAATCCGTCAAGAAGTATGCGGATGCAGGCGCTCTGATCGACAACTACAACTACCTTCCCGATGATCACTACTCCATCGTCGGCGCTTCCATGCAGAAGTATCTGGCAGGCGAGATCGACCGCGCAGGCCTTGCCGATGAAGTTACAACATACTGGGCAACAGCAGAGGTAGGTGCGCACTGATCGTTTAAAAACGCAGGGGGGAACATTATGAAACGAAATACCATGTCTTATAAGGTGCAGCAGTTCCTCATGTTTGCAGGCGTCGCGGCAGTCCTCTTCTGTGCAGTTGTTGTTGTTCCGTTCGTCTACGGTATTTATCTGACACTGACCAGCTGGGACGGTATTGCCAAGACAAAACCTTTTGTCGGTCTTGCAAACTATGCGGAGGCTTTTAAGGATGTCGCCTACTGGCAGGCTCTGGGCCGCACCGCGATCTACTCGATTTTTGCAGTCGTACTCATCAATGTGGTTGCCTTTGCACTTGCATATCTGGTAACCAGCGGTATCAAGGGACAGAACTTCTTCCGCGCGGGATTCTTCGTACCCAACCTGATCGGCGGTATCGTTCTCGGTTATGTCTGGAAATTCGTCTTTAACCGTGCATTCGTGGCAATTGCTTCCAAGATCGCGAATCAGCAGGTCCCTTCGCTTCTGTCTACGACAAGCGGCGCAATGTTCTGCCTGGTCCTTGTGTCCGTCTGGCAGTTCGCCGGCTATATGATGCTGATCTATGTAGCGGGCTTCATGAGCGTCTCTGACGCCCTCAAGGAAGCAGCTATGATCGACGGCTGCACGCCCTCACAGGCCATGTGGAATGTCACGATTCCGCTGATGCGTGCGTCCTTCGTACAGTGCATCTTCCTGAGCATCACCAGATGCTTCGTTATTTACGATGTGAACCTGTCCCTGACCAAGGGCGAGCCCTTCAACACTTCTGTCATGGCGGCTATGCACGTGTACAACACGGCATTCACCTACAAGAAGTACGGTCTCGGCCAGGCAGAGGCACTCATCCTCTTCGTGGTATGCGCGGTCGTCGGTATCACGCAGGTCTACATCGGTAAGAAAGGGGAGGTGGCAGCATGACACAGAACGAAAAAGCCGCAAGAAAGAAAAAGATCATGCACGCCGTTATGTGGGTCGTGCTGCTGATCCTGTTTATCTGCTTTGTCGCCCCCTTCATCCTGGTCGTGATCAACGTTTTCAAGACCAAGGGCGATATCACTTCCAATCCGCTGTCGCTTGTCGGTGAACACGGATTTACCCTCAAAAACTTCCCTGAAGCCATGAAGAAGATGAACTTCTGGCTTGTGTTCATGAACTCGGCGATCATCACCATCAGCGCAACAGTTCTTACCATCCTGGTCTCTGCAATGGCTTCCTTTGTCATTGTTCGAAATCAGAAATGGAAAGCATGCGCGCTCCTGTTTGCAGCCATGGTCGCCTCCATGGTCATTCCTTTCCA
This sequence comes from uncultured Lachnospiraceae bacterium, assembly GCA_902780385.1. GTDB lineage: Bacteria > Bacillota > Clostridia > Lachnospirales > Lachnospiraceae > CAG-791. Next base: position 33,989 of record CACZFF010000006.1, on the reverse strand, counting down.
GGTCCTGATGGTTCCCCTTGTGTCCGTCTACGGCGGAACCCTGGGAGTTCTCAACCACAGGCTGACCCTGATCCTGATGCATGTCGGTTTCTCGGTCTCCATGGCAACCTTCATGTTCCACGGTGCGATCCACACCAACATCCCTCTTGAGCTGGAAGAGGCCGCCTACATCGACGGCTGCACACGCTGGCAGACTTTCTGGAAGATCGTCTTCCCGCTGCTCAAGCCCACGATCGCTACTGTGGCGATCATCGACGCAATGGCGTTCTGGAACGACTACCTTCTGCCCAGCCTGGTGCTGACCAAGAAGAATCTCTATACGATTCCGATTGCCACACAGGCTTTCTACGGAACATACTCGACAGATATCGGTCTTGTCATGGCTGCCCTCCTTCTTGCCATGGCACCGATCCTGATCCTGTATGTATTCCTGCAGAAGTACATCGTCGAAGGTGTCACCAGCGGCGCTGTCAAAGGATAATGATTTGTAACTATTCAGCTTCACCGGTATTTGTCTCAAACCGGGACGGGGAGCTTGCTTACCGGACAGGCTTGAGACAAATTCCGGTGAAGGCCTGGGGGCGGAGCCCCCCGGACTTTCCACAGCGAGCAATGCCGTGCATTGCGAGCCGGGGAAAGCTGAATAGTCACAATGATTCAAAAGAAAACAGTTTACTTTTTAAGTTAAACCTCTTTCTTCTAAGTTATCCCCATATTCTATCCCTGCCCCCAAAAGGGGCGGGGAGCCCAGCAAAAAAGCCGGTATCCCCGGCTTTTTTGCGTGGGTTTGCGTGGGGACGGTCCTTTTGTTTCTGTCCCCATTGTTCCTATTCAGGACAAGGGGACAGATACAAAAGGACCGTCCCCCTAAATCAAAACGCCCCCCTGCACAAATACGTACAGGGGGGCGCTGCTTTTCAGGGAGACATGGGGACGGTTCTTTTGTTTCCGTCCCCATTGTTCCTGTTCAGGACAAGGGGACAGAAACGAAAGGACCGTCCCCTTAAATCAAATCAGGAGAAGATGGGCTTGATCGCCTCGGAGAGGCTGTCCTTCTCAGCCTGTGCGGCTGCGAGATCCTTGCCGAGGGTGGTGTAGTAAGCCTTGATCTTGGGCTCTGTGCCGGAAGGACGGATCATGACTTTGGCGCCGTCTTCGAGGACATAGGAGAGGACGTTTGCCTTGGGAAGGCCGGTCTCCTCGGGCTTCGCATAGTCGGTCACGGCTGCGACCTTGAGTCCGCCGAGCTCTGCGGGCGGATTGGTGCGCAGACCGGACATGATATTGGCCATCTTGTCCATGCCGGAGAGGCCGGGGAACTCGACGGTGTCGATCTTGTTGAGATAACGGCCGTACTGGGCATAGATCTCTTCCAGACGCTGTTTGATGCTGGAGCCGATGCTGCGATAGTATGCAGCCATCTCGCAGATGAGCATGGAGCCGATGATGGCGTCTTTGTCACGGACATAAGGGCCTGCCAGATAGCCGTAGCTCTCTTCGAAACCGAAGATGAAGCGGTCGACTTCGCCTGCTGCCTCGAGCTGTGCGATCTGGTCGCCGATCCACTTGAAACCGGTCAGGGTCTGACGAAGCTCAACGCCGTAGTTCTCGGCGATCTTCTCTGCCAGAGGAGTGGAGACGATGGACATGACAGCGACGGGGTTCTTGGGCATTGTGCCCTTCTCAATGCGGCCTGCGCAGATGTAGTCGAGCAGCAGAGCGCCCATCTCATTACCGGAGACCAGCTCGTAGGAGCCGTCCGGGCATTTCATTGCGATACCGACACGGTCTGCGTCGGGGTCGGTTGCCAGCATGAGGTCTGCGCCGACTTCCTTGGCCAGATTCAGGCCCATTTCAAGAGCAGCGAAGATCTCGGGGTTGGGATAGGAGCAGGTGGTGAAATAGCCGTTGGGATACTCCTGCTCGGGAACGATGGTGACATCGGTGATGCCCATGTCTTTGAGGATGCGGGTGACAGGGACAAGACCTGTGCCGTTCAGCGGGGAATAGACCAGCTTGAGGCCTGCTGTCTTGCAGAGACCCGGACGGACCTGACGAGCTTCGATCGCCTCGTACAGAGCTTCCTTGCAGTCCTCGCCTACGAATTTGATGAAGCCCTTTTCAACGCCTTCTGCGAAGGACATGTACTTGGCACCGGTCAGGACATCGGTCTTCTGGATCGCGTCATAGACGACTGCTGCCGCGTCATCTGTCATCTGGCAGCCATCGGGGCCGTAAGCCTTGAAGCCGTTGTACTTTGCAGGGTTGTGGGAAGCGGTGATCATGATACCTGCGTTGCAGTTGTAATAGCGGGTGGCGAAGCTCAGTGCCGGAACAGGCATAAGCTCGTCATAGATACGGACATTGATGCCGTTTGCTGCCAGAACGCCTGCTGCGTCGCGTGCGAAGTTCCAGCCTTTGAGACGGCTGTCATAGCTGATCGCAACAGTCTGATTGCCGCCCTGGGTCTTGACCCACTCGGCAACACCCTGTGTCGCCTGGCGCACTACCCAGATATTCATGCGGTTTGTGCCTGCGCCGAGAGTTCCGCGAAGACCTGCGGTACCGAAGGACAGCGCGATCGCGAAGCGCTCTTTGATGGCGTCGTCATCGCCTGCGATATTCTGCAGTTCGGTATTCAGATCACAGTCAATCAGATCAGCTTCCAGCCAGCGTTTGTATTCATCCTGATACATACTTTACACCTGCTTTCTTTAAAATAATGGTATTGCATGTTGCGTCAGGGCTGCGTGCCCTGCTTTGAAAACCCTGAGCATTGTCTCTCTACCGCGGGGAATAAGAAGACCCGGATATTCAGACCGGTAAAAGCCGGAAAGGACAGCACAGACATCGGTGCCTGTCGGAGCGATTTTTCGGCGATTTTCCGCAAATAGACCGGAGACCGGATGATTTTATGGACAAAGTGCCATAGATTCCGACTGAAAATCACGCGGTTATCGGACAATTTTCCTAATAGAAATATATAGGTTTTTTGTCACTATGTCAATGAAAAGTGACAGTGTCAAGGGGACGGTTCCGCTGACACATTGCGCACAATGTGTCAGCGGAACCGTCCCCTTGGCACTCTCGAGAAATCTGTTGTAGAAGATGGCAAAAAATGCTACTCTATATATAACTGTCGACTTTTACAAAGAGGCGGCTGTCTTTTTGCAAAAATGCGTAAAGACATGATGCCGCCGCGGGTATTATAACAGCCGGGGGACAGCGGAAAGCAGTCCGGACCGGCAGGGAGCTGCATGCCATGAAGGCGAAATCTTATCACGACTGGTACATCCATCATCAAGAAAAACTGGGCGCGGGACTTGCCGCACAGGGAGAAGGGCCGGGGGCCGGACTGTCTGTCGAAGTCGTGCGCTATTCGCATTTGAAAAACTATATTCTCTCCGATGAAAAGAAGCCGGACATTCTGGTCGCCTGTGATGACGACGGTGAGCTGTCCGTGCACGCTCTGAGGCTGATCCGCGATTATTTTGCAGAGAATCCGAAGATCCATATGCTTTACGGAGATGAGGATCAGTTTTCTGAAGGTGCTTATATCAGTCCCTGGTTCAAGGCAGACTGGTCGCCGGATACTTTTTTGTGCACTTTTTATTTCGGGAGTATTTTTGCCCTGCGTTCGTCTGCACTGGCTCTGATCAATCCCGGAAAGCGCACGGCTCAGGAGTTTGAATCGGAATCCAGCATTCTTGAGGATGCAGTCGAGGAGCAGGAGGCAAGACGCTCGGAGCCGGATACTGCTCTGCGCTCATGGATATACGGAAAACTCTGCCTCAAGATCGCGCAGGCGGAGGGCGGTTTTTCCAGGCGCCGCCACGATAAGATGCCGATCGGACATATTCCGGAGATTCTCTTCCATGCGGATTCAAGGCCGGAGGACTGGGACGCGGATCTGATCGGTGATTCCCTGACAGGACGTTACAATGCCGCCAAGGCACAGACGCGTCTGATCAGTATCGTTATTCCCAGCAAGGACAATCCGGAAGTGCTCTCGCGCTGTGTCCATTCTATCATGGAGCATACCCGCGTTCCCTATGAGCTGATCATTGTGGATAACGGCAGTAATGAAGAAAACCGTAAAAAGACGCAGGCGCTCGTCGACGAGATCAACGAGGGCGATGTATCTGCAAACTATATTTACAGTAAAATGCCCTTCAACATGTCGCGCATGAACAATATGGGCGCGGCCTGCGCGAACGGCGAGATGCTGCTCTTTCTGCATGACGATGTTGTTGTGCGCAAGGACGCCTGGCTTTCCCATCTGTCCGAGAAGGCCAAGCTCCCCTATGTGGGTGCGGTCGGGGTCAAGCTCTTGTATCCCAGTTCAAATGTCATCCAGCACGCCGGCATCGTGTCCGTGGCGGACGGCCCGGTCTACAAGCTTCAGTACAGGCGCAATGACGAAATCTGGTATTTCGGCTTCAACAAAGGTGTCAGGAATGTCCTGGCGCTCTCGGGTGCCTGCATCATGATCCGCACAGAGGTGTTCGGTGAAGTGGGAGGATTTGACGAAGAGAATTTCCCTGCCTGCTTCTCAAATGTAGACCTCTGCTATCGAATCTATGAAAAAGGCTATTACAACGTAGTCCGCAACAACATGTATCTGTTTTACTACGATCCCGTCTCTCAGGAAAATCTGGACACCCTGGAGGAACGGGAGAAAAACAGACCGGCAGAGCTGGAAGCGATTCACAGGCTTCACCCCTTGCTGGACGGAACGGATCCTTTCTATCACAAATATCTGACACAGGACGGCAATGAGCCGCGGTTTCTGCCTTCACTTATCATTGACGATTGAATTGCAATATCCTCATGAGGTAGCAGCATGGCCCCGATTGGTACGATTAAAAATAAAATAGCATCAGCGGGATTAAAAAGCGCGGAGCAGCTCCGCGCTGCTGCCGTGCGCGCTGCGGGGCGTAACGGACGTATGCCCTATGTGTATGAGGAGCCCCAGGAAGATGTCCTGCTGATGCAGGAGACCGTGTCGGAGAGAATGCGGGAGGGTGAGGCACCTGAATCGGTGCTCGGATCTTCTTTTTATCTGCACAGTGATGCCAGACTGCCCCTGTTCTCTATCTTTGTGGCGGTGCGTGAACCGGATCTGCGTCTGTTCCGCGCCACGCTGACTTCCATTCTGGAACAGACCTACGGAGAATATGAGATCTATATTCTCGACCGGGGGATTTCCGATCAGGTGAGGGATGTGATCGCCTGGTACCGCGAAGACCGGCTCCATTATCTGGATGTGTCCGGTGATTCCGGAATGGCGGGCGTGATCAATAAGGCTGCCTCACTGGCTGCCGGAGATTATATTTTCCGCATGGAATTAGGAGACCTGCTGACCAGGGATGCTCTCTTTGAAATGGCACTCGCCATCATGCAGACGGACGCCGAGATCCTGTATACGGACGAGGACCGGCGCGACCTGCGGGGAAATCATTTCTCGGATCCGTGGTTTAAACCGGATTTTAGTATTGACTATTTGTACGCAACGGATTATATTTCGAGAGTTCTGGTTGTCAGGCGGTCTCTCTTCCTGGCACTCAGGTTCCGTGAAGAATATGATGAAGCGCTGGAATATGATTTTGTCCTGCGGGCGCCCAAATCCGGGATCCATCATATTTCACGGGTGCTCTGCCATACCTACCAGAAAGGCGGCCTGCCTTCCGAAGTGATGGATGCAAGAAAGCGGGCTCTGGAGGAGTATTTCCGCCTGCGCAAGGTCCGCGCCGCGGTGCGGCCTTCCCGTTCGGCCGGATTCATGGAGATCGATTATATTCCGGATATTTTTTCCGCCCGGAAAATGGTCGGCGCTGTCGGCGGCAAGGTCCTCAATGAAAAGCACCGGATCGTCGGCGGAATGCGGGATGAGCGGGGCAATCTCCTCTTTGAAGGCTGGGACGAAGCCGAAGAGGGCCCCCGCATGATCGCGCAGACGGTACAGAACGCCTGGTCGCTGGATGTCCGCTGCATGAAGATCCGGGAAGAACTTTACAGTCTGTACGAAGAAGTATTCGGCTGTTCTTATGAAGGCCATGTCATGTATGCCGATGAGAATCTCGGGCAATTGAGCCGGGAGTTCTGCGCGCGTGTGCGTGAAATGGGTTATACGATCATCTGGAATCCTGCCCTCAGGCGCATTGTCCGCAGCTGAGCGGCAGTTGGAAGATTATTAAAACAGGATAATAGATAATATATGAACAAAGTCACAGCAGTTCTGCCTGCCAGAAACTGCCGGAAGGATCTGCACAGATGCCTGACGGCCCTGTGCAGGGGGTATCATGTTCCCGATATCATCGTCGTGGACGATGATTCCAATGACCGGACGCGGCATATGATCCGAAAGCACTGGCCTTTTGTCACCTATCTGCAGCTTTCTGCCCATACCGGATATGCCCATGCGGCCAACGCAGGACTGCGCCTGGTGCGCACGGAATATGCTTTTCTCATCCGTCCGGATCTGACAGCCGGCAAAAAGTGCATCAGCCGGCTTCTGGAGGCAATGGACCAAAACGTATTCTGTGCCGTTCCGGAGTTCAGGACGGCAGGGAAGAATGCCGGAAAAGCCGATAAAGGCAGCGGAAAAGAAGGAAGAGCAGAGGAAACATTTTTTCCCGAGACTCTGCGGAGAATGCAAAAGAGGCGTCCGGATGCGGAAATCATCGCGGTACCCGACGGCTGCGCCATGTACCGCATGCAGGCGCTGGAAGAGATCGGGTGGCTGGATGAGCGTCATTACGAGGGGCTCGAGGCCTTTGATCTGAGCCTGCGCGGCGCGCTCAGCGGCTGGAAGACCGTATTGAGACCGGGCGCATATGTGAAGGCGCCCGCTGAAAAGTCAGGGGATCGGCAGGATGGACACCTGCCGAATGGCTCCGGCACATTCCGCCGCCAGCTCCTGGCAGGCAACGGAAAGTATGTTTTTTACAAAAATCTTCCGGGACCGGTGCGGATCATGGGGCTGCCGCTGCTGGCTGCGGCAGATGCCGCACAGATCGCTTCTTTTTTGAAAAACGGTGAGCCGGGTGCCTATAAGGCTGCGCTGGAACGCGGCCGGGCGCTCTGCAGTATGGAGAAGGAGAAGCGCACCGCGCTTGAGGAAGGAGTCGGCATCTGGCCGGAGAACCTGTCGGACGCTTCTTTTCTGGGAATGGATGAGGCTGCGTCGAGGATCTACCCTCTTTTCCTTGCGGAAAAAGAGCCGGCATCTTTCTCACGGTTCGGACGCTATCTGCATATCCAGGGCATGATAGCCGCGGAACTTCCCCGGATCATCCGCCTGCTTATATAAAGGGGCAGCAGCCCGTTTCTGCGGGCATCAGAATTTTTCGAATATTCAAAAACCCGTGTAAAAACTTCTGATATTTGAGGCTAATGTCTGAAAATGAAAAGGGTGTCTGTTCTCAATTGTAAATGGGGACGGATGATGTTATCATATGGGTAATCCCCATATCTCTATACCAGATATTGATGGTGATCACCTGTTCGGACACAATTTACGGAAAAGGTTTATACCTGACTGTGACTGTCCGGCACGGGCGATGCTACTTGCGACAATCGGAGGGCAGTGATGCGTAATACGATCCCCATAATGGATCTGAATAATCCCGATGAGATGATTCGTGCAAACGGCGCGGCGGAAGCTGCACGTACGAACAGGCTCAGGGAGGAGGTCAGTGATTATACACAGGTGATCGAACAGCTCCGCGAACTGTATGACCGGAACAATGAGCTGGTGCAGAAGCTTCAGTTCATGAACCGCTCTCAGACAGACGAAATCCGCAGACTCCTGCAGGAGAACAATGACAGGATCACGGAGAAGCTTTCATCACTGCAGGACTATGATACACAGGCGATGCAGGACGGTATTGCCGCCGCAGTCGCTGATTCGCAGCAGACAGTTCTGACCGCTCTGCAGAAGACGCAGGATCACGCCTCGCAGCTGCAGCAGCAGTCTGATGATTTTAACCATAAGGAAAACGTCAGGGTATACAGGAATATCCAGGCGTCCATGATCGCGGAGCTCGGAAAACAGACACAGGAGCTTGGCGCTAAGCTGGATGCCCTGCAGGAGGCTGTAAAACCCGATCCCACAGAGACATTTATGCGGAAGATCACTTTCGGCATAATGATCGCGGTACTCGCGATCCAGCTACTGGAGGGAGTCGGACTGCTCAGCATGTTCCTGAGTATGCACTGATGTTTTTTGTGTCTTTAATGCTTTCCGACCATGCTGGAGCGCTTGGGCGGGCAGGCATCGGACAATACCCGCCGGCGGGTTTTGAATGAAATTATGGCTAGACAATACTGGCGTCCCTCCAACATGCTTTATCCTGTGCCGGCTGTCATGATCAGCTGCGCGGATGAGGAGGGGCGGAGCAATATTATGACGGCAGCCTGGGCGGGCACGATCTGCAGTGATCCGGTGATGGTTTCCGTATCGATCCGTCCGGAGAGGTATTCACACGATGTGATTGCCCGGACCAAAGAGTTTGTGATCAATCTTACCACAGAGGATCTGACCTTCGCGGCGGACTTCTGCGGTGTGCGTTCCGGAAGGGACGTGGACAAGTTCGAATATCTGCATCTGACAAAGATTCCTTCACAGAAAGTGAAAGCACCGTCCATCGGCGAAAGCCCGGTATGCCTCGAGTGCCATGTGACCGCCATTGAAAAGCTGGGGACACATGACATGTTTCTCGCAGAGGTCGTACAGGTTTCCGTGGATGAGCAGTACCTGGATGAGAAGGGACGTTTCCTGCTGGAAGACGCCGGTCTGGCGGCCTATGTGCACGGCTCCTATTTTGCACTGGGTGAAAAGCTCGGCACCTTCGGTTTTTCCGTCAGAAAAAAGGAAAAAAAGGAAGGGGGAAAGCGCAGGAAAACAGTTCCGCGCAAGACGCGTGATGCAGGCACCGCCCCGGGGCGGAAAAAAGACCGGATTTCCGGTCAGGCAGACACAGGCACAGGGCGGCAGAAAGAAAAGCCGTCCGGCCGCAGAAAAGACAAGCCTGCCAGTCAGGCAGACACCGCCGCCAGGCGGAAAAAAACAACCTCTGTTTTTGCGGACAGGATATCCGCGAGAAAGAAAAAAAACACTAAATGAGCGTGGTGCATGCGCCGGAATATGCAGAATACGCAGGGTACAAAGAGGTGCCCCGTGCTTTGCCGGCGGATGACCCGTCAAAGGGGCTTAGATGGAACATTATATTGTGAACGGGGGAAATCCCCTGAGCGGTGAAGTGGAAATTGCAGGAGCCAAAAACGCAGCGTTGGGCATTCTGGCCGCCTCTGTGATGACTAACGAGACTGTTACAATTGAAAATATACCTGATGTCAGTGATATCCGCGCGATCCTCCTCGCTATTCAGTCGATCGGCGCACATGTCGAAAAAATCGACCGTCACTGTTACAGGATCAACGGTTCAGGAATCAACAGAGACTCGATCGTAGACAATGAATACGTGCGCAAGATCAGGGGATCTTATTATCTGATCGGCTCCCTTCTGGGCAGGCACCGCCGTGCGGCGGTAGCGCTTCCCGGCGGCTGTAATATCGGACTGCGTCCGATCGATCAGCACATCAAGGGCTTCAGGGCACTGGGCGCGGATGTGCGCCTTGCGCCTCCCGGAATGGTCATAGCCGAGGCGGATGTGCTTCGCGGATCCCATATCTACATGGACGTCGTCTCTGTGGGCGCGACCATCAATATCATGATGGCATCCGTCATGGCACAGGGTGTGACGATCATTGAGAATGCCGCCAAGGAGCCTCACGTCGTCGACACGGCCAACTTCCTCAACAGCATGGGCGCCAGCATCAAGGGCGCGGGCACTGATGTGATCCGCATCAAGGGCGTCCAGAAGCTGCACGGGACGAATTATTCGATCATTCCGGACCAGATCGAGGCCGGTACATTCATGTTTGCGGCAGCAGCTACAAGAGGGGATGTTGTGATCAAGAATGTTATTCCCAAGCATCTTGAATCCCTCTCGGCAAAGCTTCTGGAAATCGGATGTCAGATCCATGAGTCCGACGACGAAGTCCGTGTGGTCGCGACCAGGCGTCTGGGACCGACCAATGCAAAGACCTTCCCTTATCCGGGATTCCCTACGGACATGCAGCCGCAGATCACAGTTCTTCTGGGCCTTTCCCGCGGAGTCAGCATCATCACAGAGAGCATCTTCGAAAACCGCTTCAAGTATGTGGATGAGCTTACCAAGATGGGTGCGCAGATCCGGGTTGAGGGCAATACTGCCATTGTAAACGGTGTCGAAAAGTATACCGGCGCCAATCTCAGCTCACCTGACCTGCGGGCAGGTGCTGCGCTTGTAATCGCCGCGCTGGCCGCCGAGGGTATTTCGGAAATATATGATATCCACTACATCGAGCGCGGATATGAGGACTTCCCCGAGAAGCTCCGCAGACTCGGCGCCGAGATCGAGACGATTGATACGGAAGCGGAAAAGAGAAAGTTTCAGTTCAAAATCGGATGAGTTCTGATTTCTAGGACATAAGTCTTTTTATAAACCCCCGTGACCGCACAGCCACGGGGGTTTACTATATTTGATGGTTCAACACTTTTGATCATGACGGGTCAGCCGTCCGGAAGGAGTTTATCATGGGAAACGGATTGTTGGGAGCGGTAAAGGAAAACGGAAGCTTTGTGGGTGTGTGCCTGCTGGCGGTTGTGGGACTCGTTCTTGTGGCATACCTGTTTGAACGCGCGGCGCGCGCGCGCAGCGGCGGCACGGAGAGGATCCTGGCGACACGTAAGATCGTCATGATCGGTATGTTCTCCGCTATTTCCGGTATTCTGTACTGCTTCGATTTCTCCATCCCCGTGATCGCGCCGGAATTCTACAAGCTTGACTTCTCCGAACTCCCTGCCATGATCGCAGGCTTTGCCTTCGGGCCTGTCGCAGGCGTCCTCGTGGAATTCATCAAGGAACTGGTCAAGCTGGTGCTCAAGGGTACCTCTACAGCCTTTGTAGGCGACCTGGCAAACTTCCTCATCGGCTGCATGCTGGTCCTGCCGGCTTCCATCATCTATCAGTTCAGAAAATCCAGGAAGACAGCGATCCTGGGCTGTGTCGTCGGCACCCTGGTCATGACCGTATTCGGAACATGGTTTAACGCAGTCTATCTGCTCCCTGCTTTCTCCAAGCTGTTCGGCATGCCGCTGGATGTCATCCTGGGCATGGGCAGCGCTATCAATGCCAAAGTTACCGACCTCACCACCTTCGTGATCTTCATGGTCGCCCCCATCAACATCATCAAGGGCGTCGGCATTTCCATCCTCACCATGCTGATCTACAAAAAGGTGAGCCCTATCATCAAATACGGACGCACCATGTCGGAGGGCACAAGCGCCCGCAGATAATGAGTCTTGGACGGGAGACATAGAACCGTCCCCTGTCTCCCTCATCCCCTGTCTCCCCGGACTCACGAAAGGTTGACAATAAACTGAGATGATGGTAGTTTGTTCTTGGACTGAAAGCAGTGAACACTGCCCTGATCATCAAGAGGATAATTCCCCGGTGCGGCCGTGAGAGTTCAGCCGTACCGGTTTTTTCTGCAGAGAATAGTGCAGATTACTGAAAATACCGGGTATGGTTTTGGCGGGCGGAAGTCCGGAAATAAGAAAAAAGAGAAGAAAAACAGGCTGAGGAAAAAGAAAAAGGAGGAAGAAAAAATGATTGCAATCGGATCTGATCACGGTGGATTTGAGCTCAAGACAAAGGTGATCGGGCATTTGAAGGAAAAGGGTATTGAGTGCAAAGACTTCGGTACATACAGCCTTGATTCCTGTGATTATCCCGACTTCGGCCGCGCCGCTGCAGAAGCTGTCGCTTCCGGCGAATGCGAGAAGGGTATTGTCATCTGCACCACCGGCATCGGCATTTCCATCACTGCAAATAAGGTACGCGGCATCCGCTGCGCACTCTGCCATAATACGACCACTGCAAGATTGACCCGTGAGCACAACGATGCAAACATGCTCGCCATCGGCGCAGGCATGGTCGGTGAGATCGTCGCATTGGAGATGGTGGACACATTCCTGTCCACAGAGTTCTCTCAAGGCGAACGCCATCAGAGAAGGATCGACAAGATAGAAAATCCGTGCTGATCTTCCGGATTTTCTGATCCGCGGAGCTGCTGTCTGCGGAATTCGTCAGAGTAAAGGCTGCACTTCGTGCCCCTGCCGAGGCGTGAAATGTAACGAGCAATGTGCCTCCTCTCTACAGCTGCAGGGCGCGGCAGTGGAAGGAGGCTTTTTTTCGAAAAAAGAAGGGATCGTTCTGCCATGGCAATGATCGAAAAAATATATGAAACAACCGGCCCGGAGGAGACTCTGCAGATCGGAAAACAGATCGGAGAGTCTGCCGCCGCGGGTGAGGTCTATGCCCTGATCGGAGATCTGGGTGTCGGCAAAACGGTCTTTACCAAGGGATTTGCCGAAGGGCTGGGCATTGACGAGCCGGTAAACAGCCCGACCTTTACCATCCTGCAGATTTATGAAGAAGGAAGGATACCTCTCTACCACTTCGACGTGTACAGGATCGAAGAACCGGAGGAGATGGAGGAGATCGGTTTTGATGAATATATAGAAGGCGACGGTGTCTGCCTGATCGAGTGGGCCGGAAGGATCGAGGAGCTCCTCCCGGAGGATGTCATTGTTGTTTTCATCGAAAAAGACCTGGACAAGGGACTGGACTACCGCAGGATCACTGTGCGCAGGCTCCGTTAAAATGCGTTAAGAGGACTGATCTGACAGGGCTTTTGCGTGCTTGACAATGGAAAAGGATGATGATAGCTTTTTCCATGCGGAATCCGAATGTGACAAACCGAAGGTTTGTTGGAGCCATGCGTGAGCGCGGGACGCGCGGAGCAGCGCGTAGTTTTCATCATATATGATCATATATGAATGTACATAGGAGATTATAACTGCAAATATGAAAATACTGGCAATAGAGGCGTCTGGCCCGGTCGCGGGCTGTGCCCTTCTTGAGGACGGTCTTTTGACCGCGGATTATAATGTTCAATATAAAAGGAAACACTCTCAGAGTCTGGTTCCCATGATGGATGAGATGAAACGCATGCTGGAGCTGGACCTGCAGACTGTGGATGCCATTGCCATCGCTAAGGGACCGGGTTCTTTCACGGGACTCAGGATCGGCGTGGCAACGGCAAAGGGCGCTGCGCTGGCAATGGACAGACCGATCATTCCTGTCCCCACAGTAGATTCTATTGCCTACAATCTCTATGGGACTGACGCTCTGATCTGTCCCCTGATGGACGCGCGACGCCAGCAGGTCTATACCGGAATTTATGAATGGAAACGCGGTGATACAGATACAGCCGCCGGGGACCTGCGCTTTACAGTCGTGCGCCCCCAGTGTGTCATTCCTGTATCCGAGATCGCCGAGGACCTCAATGCCCGCGGCAGATCTGTCATTTTCCTGGGCGACGGTGTACCTGTCAGTAAAGACGCTCTCGCAAAGCTCATGAAAGTGCCTTATTCCTTTGCACCGGCCCACCTTGACCGCCAGCGTGCAGCTGCAGTCGCTTCTCTGGCATGGTCTTATTATCAGGAAGAGGGCAATGCATGCATGGTTTCTGCGGACGATTTCCGTCCCGAGTACCTTCGCCTGGCCCAGGCCGAACAGGAACACAGCGAACGCCGCAGCTTTTCCCTGCTGCTGGAGAAATAATTTCCGTTCATCTCTTTGAGGGCACGTGATTTGAGGGTACGCGAACGGAAAAGAAAAAAGACTTTCTGCCTGTCAGAAGCAGATCCGATGCCTGTCCGGTAAAGTGCTCAGGCATTGTCGGAAAGGATGCAGAAAAATGTCCTATACTGTACGCCGAATGCGGGAAGAAGATATCCCGCAGGTGGTCGAAATCGAAAAAATCGCATTTTCCCGCCCATGGACGAAAAGCGTCTTCAAAGCGGCCCTGCTGCTTCCCTACGCAGCCTACTATGTGGCCGTGGAGGATAGTTCCGGAGAGGATACAGGGGATAACACTGGAGATAAGACCGGAGATAATATCCCTGACAAGGTCGTTGGTATGTGCGGCGTGAAGAAAATTTTTGAAGAGGGGGATATCAGCAATGTCGCTGTACACCCTGCGCATCGCGGACGCGGCATTTCACGGAAGATGCTGGAAATCCTCATGAGTGAAGCCCGCGCGGACGGCGTGCAGGCATTTACACTGGAGGTGCGCGCCGGTAATGAGGTCGCTGTAAATCTCTATGAGAGCCTGGGATTTCGCACAGAGGGGGTCCGCCCCCGTTTCTATGATGATCCTGTGGAGGACGGTCTGATCATGTGGCAGAGACCGGAGGAAGCGGGCATATAAGCACAGAGGTTTGTGCCGCGGGACGTCCCAAACCTCTTCAGAACCTTCACCGTTTTCGCCTCCGCGAAAACGCCTCAGGCTGCCGCTCTGGAGAGCGGCAAGTCGGAAAGAGTAAAGAATTTATGATTGATGTCTGTCTGCTCGGAACAGGGGGAATGATGCCGCTTCCTTATCGGTATCTCACATCCCTGATGGTCCGATACAACGGAAAAGGAATATTGGTGGACTGCGGAGAAGGAACCCAGGTCGCGCTCAGAAGGCGGGGGTGGAGCCCCAAGCCGATCGACGTGATGCTGTTCACGCATTTCCATGCGGACCACATATCCGGCCTGCCCGGAATGCTGCTGACCATGGGAAACGCGGAACGCACGGAGCCGGTCCTGATGGTGGGCCCCAAGGGCCTTGCCCGTGTCGTGAACAGCCTGCGGGTGATCGCCCCTGAGATCCCTTTTGAGATTCAGTTCCTGGAGCTGTCAGAGCGGGAGCAGGAGATCGCTCTGCCCGGAGAACCGGATTTTCATATCCACGCCTTCCGGGTCAATCACAATGTGCCCTGCTACGGATACTCTTTTACACTGGACCGCAAGGGACGTTTTGATGCCGAGCGCGCGAAAGCACAGGAGATTCCCGTGAGACTCTGGAGCCGTCTGCAGAAGGGCGAGACGATCGAGACTGAAGACGGCGCTGTCCTGACACCGGACATGGTCCTGGGGCCGCCCCGCAGAGGCCTGAAGCTGGTCTACAGCACGGACACACGCCCCTGCGAAAGCATTGTCAAATACGCACAGGACGCGGATCTTCTGATCTGCGAGGGCATGTACGGTGAGCCGGAAAACGCGGCCAAGGCACGTGAGAAAAAGCACATGACCTTTACCGAGGCGGCAGGCATTGCCAGAAAGGCGTCCCCCAGGCAGATGTGGCTGACACATTACAGCCCTTCCCTGATCAAGCCTGACGACTTTATGCCGGCGGTCCGCAAGATCTTCCCGGACAGCCATCCTGGCAAAGACGGCAAGACCATCACTCTGGCTTTTGAAAACGATTGACAGTAACTTATACACGTCCTTCGGCGGGGTGTGCGCTGTAACGATCAGGCAGCAGCGAACAGGAAGCAGCGATCAGGCAGTATGATTAATGCCTCTTCTGCGGTTTTTTGCTGTTCTGAAAAGAATTTGTATAGTGTATAATAGATGTGGCCTGTCTGGTCAGACCGGCCGCAGGATTTGAGAATATGAACGATTTGAAAAAAGATATAACCATTCTCGCAATTGAGTCCAGCTGCGATGAGACGGCGGCTTCGGTCGTTGTGAACGGCCGGCAGGTCCTCTCCAATGTGATCTCCTCACAGATCGACATCCACACGCTCTACGGCGGCGTGGTGCCCGAGATCGCCTCCAGAAAGCACACCGAGCGCGTGACGCAGGTCATCCGCGAGTCCCTGGAGGAGGCCGGCAGAAAGCTGGAGGAAATGGATGCCATCGCCGTGACCTACGGTCCCGGTCTGGTGGGCCCCCTGCTCATCGGCGTCTCGGCCGCCAAGGGACTGAGCTTTGCGACAGGGATCCCGCTGATCGGAGTCCATCATATAGAGGGACACATCAGTGCCAACTATATTGCCGAGCCGACCCTGGAGCCTCCCTTTGCCTGTCTGGTTGTTTCGGGAGGCCACACCCATCTGGTGCTGGTCAGAGATTACGGAGAGTACGAGATCCTGGGAAGGACCCAGGACGACGCGGCCGGCGAGGCTTTTGACAAGGTTGCCCGTGAGATCGGCCTGGGCTACCCAGGCGGACCCAAGATCGACAAGGCGTCGCGCGAAGGCGACCCCCATGCCATCGTTTTTCCCCGCGGCAAGGTTGCCGGCTCCCGCTATGATTTCAGCTTCAGCGGCATGAAATCGGCAGTTCTCAATTACCTCAACACCAGCCGCATGAAGGGCATCTCCGTAAATGTCCCCGACGTGGCAGCCTCCTTCCAGCAGGCTGTTGTTGACGTTCTGGTCTCCCATGCGGGCGACGCCATCGAACAGTACGGCCTGAAGAAATTCGCCCTTGCGGGCGGCGTCGCTGCCAACACGGCCCTGCGCACGGGGATGAAGGAAATGTGCGCCGAAAAAGGCGCGGAGTTTTTCTGTCCCCCTCCGGTTTTGTGCACGGACAATGCTGCCATGATCGGAAGCGCCGCGTATTTTGAATACGTGAAGGGGAACTTCTCCGGACTTGACCTCAATGCTGTTCCCGGTCTCCGACTGGGTCAGCGGTAGAAAAAAGTTGTATAAATACCATTTACGTACCAGAAATATTCGATGGACTGGGAATCCCGGGATTATATCCGGTGCGGACTTTTGGAGTTGTTTCGAAAGCAGGCAGGGAGCCTGTTTTGAGGCAGACTCCTTACTATCGCGAGGAAAAGGATCCTATGGAAAAAAGATCGATCAAGTGCACTGCAGTTATGCTGGCGGCAGGTATGGGCCGGCGCATGGGCACAGATGTCAGGAAGCAATTCCTTATGCTGGGTGATATGCCTGTTTTTCTGCATTCCATCCGCACCATGCAGGAGAGTGAGTGTATCACGGATATTATCGTGATGTCCCACAAGGACGATGTGGCGATTGTCCGTGAACTTCTTGAAGAATACAAACTTACGGAAAAACTCCGCAAAATCGAGGTCGGAGGAAAGGAGCGAGTTCACTCCGTCGCAAACGGCCTGGAGGCGATCGACTGGCCCTGTGACTATGTTTTCATTCATGACTGCGCGAGACCTTTCCTGGATCAGGAGACCCTTTTCCGTCTCTTTGAGACTGTGCAGGAGACAAAGGCCTGCTGTGCCGGCGTTCCCGCCAAGGATACGATCAAGGTGGTCGACGAGAACTGTGATGTAAAGACTACCCCCAACCGCGCCAGTGTCTGGATCGTGCAGACTCCCCAGGTCTTTTCCCTGGATCTGATCCGGGATGCCCACCGCAAGGCACTTGCCCGGGAGGAATATCTGCTTTCGCAGGGAATTGTCCTGACGGATGACTCCATGGTTGCGGAGCTGGCAGGAAACTGTAAGGTGCGCATGGTCATGGCGACATACCGCAATATCAAGATCACGACCCCCGAAGACCTGGTCATCGGAGATGCCTTCCTGCACAATTGAGACAATATTGAGAAAATATTGAGAAACGATCGACGCGCAAAAACATTCTTGTTTTCAGATTCCGGATCAGAAGATTTTTTCCGGAGCAGGAGATTCTATGGCTTTTACGCATCTTCACGTCCACACGGAGTATTCGCTCCTGGACGGTTCCAATAAGATCACCGAGTACGTAAGCCGGGTCAAAGAACTCGGCATGACGGCAGCGGCCATTACCGATCACGGCGTCATGTACGGCGTGATCGATTTTTATAAAGAGGCAAAAAAGGCCGGCATCAATCCCGTCATCGGATGCGAGGTCTATGTCGCGCCGGGATCGCGTTTTGACCGGGAGCAGAGCCACGGAGATGACAGGTATTATCACCTGATCCTGCTGGCGGAAAACAATACCGGCTACGCCAACCTCATGAAGATCGTCAGCCGTTCCTTCACGGAAGGGTTTTATTACAAACCCCGTGTGGACCTGGAACTTCTGCGCGAGTTTCACGAGGGGCTGATCGCTTCTTCCGCCTGTCTGGCCGGCGAGGTGGCGCGCGAGATCGTCCGGGGAAATCCTGCGGGCGCCCGCGAGGCGGCAAAACGCTATCTGGATATCTTCGGAGAGGGGAATTTTTTCCTCGAGCTGCAGGACCACGGCTATCAGGACCAGCAGACTGTCAACGCGGAGCTTCTGAAAATGAGCCGTGAGATGGGCATCCCGCTGATCGCCACCAATGACTGTCACTACACATACGCAGAGGACGCGGAAGCCCACGATATCCTTCTGTGTGTCCAGACGGGCAAAAAGCTGGCCGATGAGAACCGTATGCGTTATCCCGGAGGCCAGTTCTATGTCAAGAGCGAAGAGGAGATGAGACGCCTCTTTCCTTATGTTCAGGAGGCCATCGACAATACACAGCGCATCGCGGACCGCTGCCACGTGGAGATCGAGTTCGGCGTCACCAAGCTCCCCCGCTTCGATGTGCCTGAAGGTTACGACTCCTGGACCTACCTCAACAAGCTCTGCAGGGACGGTATGGAAAAACGCTATCCCGGTGTTTTCGACGAAAAAAATACCTCTGCGGAATATTCCGGCGTCTCCGCTGCAGACCTGCGCGCCAGGCTGGAATATGAGCTGAACACGATCCGCCAGATGGGCTATGTCGACTATTTCCTCATCGTCTGGGACTACATCAATTTTTCCCGCGGGAACGGGATCATGGTGGGACCCGGCCGAGGGAGTGCGGCAGGTTCTATCGTCTCCTATTCTCTGGGGATCACAGACATCGACCCCATCCGCTACAACCTGCTCTTTGAGCGCTTCCTCAATCCTGAGCGTGTATCCATGCCCGATATCGACGTGGACTTCGGATTCGAGCGCCGGGGCGAGGTCATCGACTATGTCACGAAAAAATACGGCAAAGACCGGGTGATGCAGATCATCACCTTCGGCACCATGGCGGCCCGAGGTGTCATCCGCGATGTCGGCCGCGTCATGGACCTGCCCTACGGCTATGTCGATTCCATCTCCAAGATGGTCCCCCAGGAGTTGGGCATCACCCTGCAGAAGGCTCTCAAACAGAGCCCGGATCTCCGAAGTGCCTATGAAGGAGACGAACGCGTTCACAAGCTGATCGACATGAGCCTGCGTCTGGAGGGCCTGCCCCGGCACGCCTCCGTCCACGCGGCGGGTGTCGTCATCTGCTCGGAGCCTGCGGAGGATCTTGTCCCCCTGGCCCGTGCCCAGGACGGTTCGACGACCACTCAGTTCCCCATGACCACCATCGAGGAGCTGGGACTGCTCAAGATGGACTTTCTGGGCCTCAGGACCCTCACAGTCATACAGAACGCCGTCGAGATGGCCAATCACTCCATCGAAGCGGCCGGCGGCGCCTACCCGCCCTCCGAACCTGCCGTCGGCGGGACCCGCCCCTCGGAGAATCCTCTGGGACCGGTTGTCTCCATGGACGGACTCGACTATTCCGATCCCAATGTTTACCGCTATATATCCTCCGGAAGGACGGACGGTATTTTCCAGCTGGAATCCGGCGGCATGCAGAATTTCATGAAAGAGCTGCGGCCGGAGAACTTCGAGGATGTCATCGCAGGCATCTCCCTCTACCGCCCCGGTCCCATGGACTTCATTCCTCAGTACATAGCAGGCAAAAACAACCGCGGCTCGGTCCACTACGCCTGCCCGGAACTGGAGCCCATCCTCAAACCTACTTACGGCTGTATCGTCTACCAGGAGCAGGTCATGCAGATCGTCCGCGACCTGGGCGGCTATACCCTGGGCCGCAGTGACCTGGTCCGCCGTGCCATGAGCAAAAAGAAGCAGTCCGTCATGGAGCAGGAGCGCCGCAATTTCGTCTACGGAAATCCGGAGGAAGGTGTCCCCGGCTGTACCGCGCGCGGAATCGACGAGAAGGTGGCCTCCGGGATCTACGACACTATGATGGACTTCGCCAAATATGCCTTTAACAAGTCCCATGCTGCCTGTTACGCTGTCGTCGCCTACCAGACAGCCTGGCTCAAGTATTACTATCCCATGGAATTTATGGCGGCCCTGATGACCTCGGTCATCGACCACCCGACCAAGGTCGCCTCCTATATTCTTGCCTGCCGGTCTATGAAGATCTCCATCCTTCCCCCTGATATCAACGAGGGCGAGGCGGGCTTCTCCGTCTCCTCCGGCGGCATACGCTACGCACTGACCGCGATCAAGGGCGTCGGGCGCCCCGTGATCGACGCGGTCATCAAGGAACGCCGTCTGCGCGGCCCCTTCCGCGACCTGCGGGATTTCCTGACCCGCATGGCAGGACAGGAAAAAGACGTCAACCGCCGCACCGTCGAGAACTTCATCAAGGCCGGCGCCCTCGACTGTATGGGCGCCACCAGAAAACAGATGATGAGCGTCTATATGCGCATTCTCGACGATCTGCAGGCATCCCGCAAAAACGATATGGCGGGTCAGATGTCCCTCTTTGACATCGCGGACGAAGAGGACAAAAAGGATTACGAGATCCGCATGCCCGATGTGGGCGAATACCCCGATGAACTGCGCCTTTCCTTCGAGAAAGAAGTGCTGGGAATCTATGTCAGCGGCCACCCCCTGCAGGCCTATGAAGGCCTGTGGAAGAGCCGCGTCACCGCCACTGCCGCCGACTTTGTCCTGGATGAGGATGCGGACAGCATGGACAGCGTGATCAATGAAGGCGCCGCTTCAGCCCTCTCATCCAAGGCCGGCTCTGTCGGCGCGGCAGGGACAGAAAACGTCTCCAGGCTGCAGGACCGTCAGAATGCGGTAATCGGCGGTATCATCTCGGAAAAGAAGATCAAGTATACCAAAAACGACCAGGTCATGGCTTTTCTCACGATTGAGGACATGACCGGTACTGTCGAAGTGATCGTCTTCCCTCGCACTTACGAGGCTGCCGCCGACATCCTCGATGAGGACGCCAAGATCTTTATCAAAGGCCGCGTCTCTCTGGAGGAGGAAAAAGACGGCAAGCTCATAGCGGAGCAGATCGTCGCCTTCGACGATGTCCCCCGCAGGGTCTGGCTCCGTTTTCCCTCCTACGAGGCCTGGAAACAAAAAGAACAGACCGTCCTCAACACTGTCGCGCAGCACGGCGGCCGCGACCAGGTCATCATCTACATCGAAGACCGCAAAGCCAGAAAGACTCTGCCCCCCGGCCAGGGCCTGCGCGCCAGCGAAACCGTGATCGGCATCCTGGGCGGAATCTGCGGACCGAAAAATGTTGTACTGCAGTAGAAGAAGTTCAGCGGACGGGCTGTCGGGGACGGTTCGGCGGAGACAGGGTGGGAGACAGGGGACGGTTCTGTGTCTCCACCCGTCCCCCTCATGTTTTTGTTGCATTCGTTGTGTGAATGGTCTAAAATTATCATATCTAAGTGTCCTTTTTTTGACACAAATGCTGACAGGCTGCTGCGCTGAACCTTACTGTATGTGCGGCGGATCCTGAGATTTACGCACCCGGGCTCCGGCAGAGGAGGTATTTATGGAAGCAAATAAAGAGTTCAACGCAATCGGTGTGCTGACAAGCGGAGGCGACGCCCCCGGCATGAATGCTGCGATCCGTGCAGTCGTACGTGAGGCTCTGGCCAACAAGGTCAAGGTCAAAGGTATCATGCGTGGTTACAAGGGACTTCTCAATGAAGAGATTTTCGAGATGAAGTCCGTCGATGTGGCAAACATCATCCAGCGCGGCGGCACGATTCTGGGAACGGCGAGATGCCTCGAGTTCAAGGAGCCTGAAGTACAGGCCAAGGCTGCGGAGATCTGCCGCAAGCACGGCATTGACGGCATCGTTGTCATCGGCGGTGACGGTTCCTACCGCGGCGCGCAGGCTCTGGCCAGACAGGGTATCAACACCATCGGCCTTCCCGGCACGATCGATCTGGATATCACATGTACAGATTATACGATCGGCTTTGACACCGCAGTCAATACAGCTATGGACGCGATTGACAAGGTCAAGGATACTTCCTCCTCCCATGAGCGCTGCTCCATCATCGAGGTTATGGGACGCCACGCTGGCTATATCGCTCTGTGGTGCGGCGTCGCAAACGGCGCAGAAGATATTCTGATCCCCGAAAAATATGATTATAACGAGCAGGCTCTCGTCGACCATATCATCGAGAACCGCCGCAGGGGCAAAAAGCACCACCTGATCATCAATGCAGAGGGAATCGGCCATTCCACGTCCATGGCCAAGCGCATTGAGGCGGCGACCGGCATCGAGACCCGCGCGACCATTCTGGGTTACATGCAGCGCGGCGGCGCTCCGACATGTAAGGACCGCTATTATGCTTCCATCATGGGCGCATATGCGACCGACATTCTTCTCCAGGGCAAAACAAACCGTGTTGTCTGCTATCGCGACGGCAAATTTGTCGACCTCGACATTGAAGAAGCGCTGGCAATGACAAAGGCATTCCCGGAGTACGAGTACAGGATCAGCCAGAATCTCTGATGATCCGGTACAGTTCCTCTGCGGAAACTCCGGAAAGGGAAACCCGGGAAACTTGTCTGCACAAGCTGCGGGATTTTAGACCCGGACAGAACAGATCTCTTTCCCGTATCCGTGAACAGTGTCATCAAGGAAAACAGCAAGAGGGCGGGCGTGGCTCGTCCTCTTTTCATTTGATACGAAATTGATACGAAATTGATACGATGAGAAAGGCGGCGAAATGATTTTTCCGCCTTGAGAGAGACCCGCGCCGGCCGGGGCAGAGGACACCGCCCCGACCCTGTTACAGGAAAGGACTGGAATGCCTGATATTATTTCTTCCGGATCGAATCCGCGTATCCGGAAACTGGTCGAATTACAGAAAAAAGCAAAGGTACGCCGTGAGACCGGTCTATTTGTGATCGAGGGCACAAGGCTCTGCTCGGATACACCTCCGCAGTACATTAAAGAAGTATACGCGACCGAAAACCGGATCAAAAACGCATCGGAAAAAGAAAAAATCCTGCTGCGGGACCATCCACTTACAATCGTCACGGAAGAAGTCATGGCCAAAGCCGCTGACACAACAACGCCGCAGGGAATCATGTGTGTGGCGAGAATGCCTGTCTACAGCCGTGAATCCCTGTTGGGAAAACAGGCCGGAGAAAGACAGGATAGAAGACAGGATAAAACGCAGGACGAAACACAGTATAAACCGCAGGATAGAAGGCAGGATAAAACACAGGAAGCGGGCGGCCGGGATGCTGCCGCAGGGAGAGCTCCGCTTTTGCTTGTTCTGGAAGATATTCAGGACCCCGGAAATCTGGGCACGATTTTCAGGACAGCGGAGGCAGCCGGCGCCACCGGGATCATCATGAGCCGCGGTACGGTAGACCTGTTTCATCCAAAGGTTGTACGCGCGACCATGAGCGCCATCTTCCGCATGCCTTTTTACATCAGCAATGATCTCTGCTTGGAAGTGTGTGCCCTGCGCGAAAAAGGGATCCGCTCTTATGCCGCTCATCTGGGCGGAAAACGTATATATGATGAGCTGCCTCTCACACAGGGCTGCGCCTTCCTGATCGGCAACGAGGGCAATGGCCTGACCGGGGCTCTGACTGCACAGGCGGATGAAAAGATCATCATCCCCATGGCGGGCAGTGCGGAGTCCCTGAACGCCGCCATGGCAGCGGGGATCCTGATGTACGAGGCGGCCAGACAAAGACGTATCGCCTGCGGCCGTACCAGGATCGGAGAGTGATTCATTTGCTGTTCTGTACAGTCAGCCCCGCCTGAAACACGCGGCGTGACATGAACAGGCTCTCCGGGGGATGTGTATGTTAACATTCATTTGAACGTTTCACAATTGTTTAATGATTTGTTCATTGAGACACCGGAAATCATGTGCTACTATTTAGTCATTCGCGAAAGCGGGCAGTTTATCACAGGCTTCTCCTCAGAACGGAGGTAGAATATGAATGCTATTTATACATGGCTGCTATTAACGGCTGCGCTGCTGGTAATCGAGGCTCTGACTGCCGGACTGACGACGATCTGGTTTGCCGGAGGTTCTGTCGTGGCACTGATCCTCGCTTTTCTGGGAGCGCCGCTATGGCTGCAGACCGGCGCCTTTGCCGCCGTGTCGCTGATCCTGCTTCTCGTCACAAGACCGCTTGTCCTCAAATATATGAAAAAAGGACGCGGGGCGACAAGCCTGGACCGGATGATCGGGCAGGAGGTGCTCGTCACAGAGAAGATCGACAACCTGCGGGGGACCGGGGAAGTTCAGGTGGACGGTCAGTACTGGACGGCAAGGTCCGTCGACAATGACCATATCATTGAGAAGGGCGAAATCGCCATGATCCGCTCCATCCAGGGCGTCAAACTGATCGTCGGAAAAAGGATCGCCTGAAAACACTTTGTGACTCTGCGGCTGCTGCAGGTGTGTCCTCTCAGGGCACTGCCTGTAAAAGAAAAAAGAAACTACTGTAAGGAGGATTTATTATGGGATTCATTCTTATCATCTTACTTGTATTTATTCTGCTGATCATTGTTACTTCATGTATCAAGATCGTTCCCCAGGAGCATGCCTATGTTCTGGAGAGACTGGGTACCTATATGGATACCTGGCCGGCAGGTCTGCACTTCAAGGTGCCTTTTATTGACCGCGTCGTGCGCAAGGTCAACCTCAAGGAGCAGGTCGTGGACTTCCCGCCCCAGCCCGTGATCACCAAGGATAACGTCACAATGCAGATCGACTCCATCGTCTTCTTCCGCATCACGGACGCAAAGCTCTACACCTACGGTGTTGAGAGCCCGATTATGGCCATTGAAAACCTGACCGCGACAACCCTTCGTAATATCATCGGTGATATGGAACTGGATGAGACTCTGACCTCCCGTGAGATCATCAATACCAGGATGCGTTCCTCTCTGGATGTAGCCACTGATCCCTGGGGCATCAAGGTCACCCGCGTCGAGCTCAAGAACATCACACCGCCGGCTGCCATCCGTGAGGCAATGGAGAAGCAGATGAAGGCAGAACGTGAGAGACGTGAATCCATCCTGAAGGCAGAAGGTGAGAAGAAATCCGCAGTCCTCGTTGCAGAGGGCCGCAAGGAATCCATGATTCTGCAGGCCGAGGCCGACAAGCAGGCCACCATCCTCGCAGCCGAAGCCCAGAAGGAGCGCATGCTCAAGGAAGCGGAAGGCCGCGCCGAAGCGATCCGCAAGGTTCAGGAGGCAAATGCAGACGGTATCCGCATGATCCGTGAAGCAGGCGCCGATGACGCAGTCCTTACCCTCAAGAGCCTCGAGGCTTTCGCCCAGGCAGCCGACGGCAAGGCGACCAAGATCATCATCCCTTCCGAGATTCAGGGGATTGCCGGACTGGCAGCATCCCTCAAGGGAATCGCGGACGGTTCCGCCGCTGTCGAGAAGACTGTGCCCGCACCGGCAAGCCCCAAAAATGCATCGCCGGCCCAGAACAGACCTTCCAACGGAAACCTGACAATCGGAGACCCCACGACACTTGCGTGAGCACCGGCTGAAGCCATATAACACATTACCTGAAAACGATTTTTGAAAATACCACCGCCCTTAGCGTATTAGAAAGGACGCCGAGCATGATCAACCTTAAAAACAGAGACTTCCTGAAACTGCTTGATTTTACTCCCGAAGAAATATTCGGACTTGTGGACCTGGCCGCTGATCTCAAAGAAAAAAAGAAACAGGGAATCCCCCACCGTTACTGTGAGGGCAAAAATATCGCCCTGATCTTTGAAAAGACCAGCACCCGTACACGATGCGCTTTTGAGGTTGCCGCACATGATCTCGGTATGTCTGCCACTTATCTGGATCCCAGCGGATCCCAGATCGGCAAAAAGGAGAGTATTGCGGACACGGCTCGTGTTCTGGCCGGTATGTTCGACGGAATCGAGTACCGCGGATACGGGCAGGAAATCGTAGAGGATCTTGCAAAGTACTCCAAAGTCCCTGTCTGGAACGGTCTGACCAATGAGTTCCATCCCACGCAGATGCTGGCAGACCTTCTGACCATCCGCGAGCATTTCGGGCGGATCCGCGGCATCAGGCTCAGCTTCTTCGGCGACTGCCGCTATAACATGGCCAATTCCTGGATGGTCGCGGGTGCCAAGTGCGGCATGCACATCACCCTGTGCGCGAACCCTGCCTATTTCCCGGACGCGGATCTGGTCAGCCGGTGCAGAGAGATCGCGGCTCAGACCGGAGGCAGTATCACACTGGAGACGGACGCAGAAGCAGGAGCAAAGGGTGCGGAAGTTCTCTACACCGACGTATGGGTCTCCATGGGAGAACCTATGGAAGCATGGGCAGAGCGCATTGAGCAGATGAAACCCTATCAGGTGACGGAAAAGCTCATGGGCCTTGCAGCGGAGGATGCGATCTTCATGCACTGCCTGCCCGCCTTCCACGACCTGGGAACCAGTATTGGCCGTGAGATCCACGAGAAGTTCGGCATGAGCGAACTGGAAGTGGCAGATGCTGTCTTCGAGGGTCCCCGGTCCCGCGTCTTTGAAGAGGCGGAGAACCGCATGCATACCATCAAGGCTGTGCTCGCTGCGACACTGGCTTGATCAGACTCTTAACGGACAATATATATACCGACAGATGCCCGTGAAGTTGTGAAGTCTGTGCCCGCGGCGGACACCGGCTTAAGGGACGAAAGAGGCCTTGCGGGCATATTGTCATCTCTTACAGGACCAGACGATTGAACAGAAAACAGGAAATACTTCGCCGGCTGAGCGAGAGCGGAGACTATGTCTCCGGACAGGAGCTCTGTGAGATGCTCGGTGTCTCACGCACAGCCGTGTGGAAAAATATTCAGAAACTAAAAGAAGAAGGATATCCCATCGAGGCGGTGACCAATAAGGGCTACCGCCTTCTTTCCGTTGATGAAGCCGATA
This sequence comes from uncultured Lachnospiraceae bacterium, assembly GCA_902780385.1. Lineage (GTDB taxonomy): Bacteria > Bacillota > Clostridia > Lachnospirales > Lachnospiraceae > CAG-791. The sequence continues at coordinate 7,069 of CACZFF010000006.1, read as the reverse complement.
TCCTTGACAGGGAACAGATTGCGGCAAAACTTACGACCGTCTGGGCCGGACGTCCTCTGATTTACAAAGAGGAGACCGGCTCCTCCAACGACGATATTTTTGTCCTCGCTGCCCAGGGCTATCCCCACGGGACCCTTGTCGTCACATCCCGTCAGACTGCGGGTAAAGGCCGGCGCGGCAGGACCTGGATCTCCCCCAAAGAGGGCAATGTCTATATGAGCATTCTCCTCAAGCCGGATCTGCCTGCGGAGGTCACACCCATGCTGACCGTCGTCATGGCATTGTCCGTCTATCAGGCTTCCCTGGACATGACAGCGGCACAGCCGCAGGAGTCTGCTGCCCGCTGCCGTTTCGGCATCAAGTGGCCCAACGACATTGTCGTCTCTGTCGATGACGGCCCCTATCGGAAACTGTGCGGGATCCTCACAGAGATGCGCATGGAGGACAGGGAGATCAGTGCGATCACGATCGGCATCGGCCTCAATGTCAACCAGATGGAATTTGCACCGGAAATCGCGGAGAACGCGACCTCTTACGGACTTGCCTTGGGCAGAAAAGTAAACCGTGCATCCCTCACCGCATATACATGGAATCATTTCGAGGAAAACTACAGCCTGTTCACGCAGACACAGGATTTTTCAAAGCTGCATGATGCTTACGAGCAGGGGCTTGTGAACAAAGGACGCTCCGTACATGTCCTCGATCCCCGCACCCCCTTTACCGGTACTGCCGTCGGCATCAATATGCAGGGGGAGCTCCTGGTGCAGCCCGACGACGGATCCGCGGTCCGCACCATCGCCTCCGGCGAAGTATCCGTCCGCGGCGTCCAGGGTTACGTGTAAACAGTTTTAAGGAAAACAGCTTATGGAATCTTTTGATTTTAATGAAAATACTGAAGAATTTGCGGGACAGGATAAGTATCGCATTGTGATCTGCGGCGCAAATTCCTACGACAAAAAGTATTACTTCAATAAAAAATTCGACAATCTCCCCTCCAACATCAAGGAGGAACTCAATATTATCTGCGTGCTCTTTACAGAGGAATGCGGGGGTATTTTCACTATTTCCTTCACTCCTTTCGGGCACGTGGAATTTGACACCAGGCACGAGGAGGGCGACTTCTTCTATGATGAGATAAGCGCCCGTCTCCTGATCAAGGAAATCCGCCGCAAAAAGAAAGAAATGCTGAACGCTCTGTCCATCTATTTCCGCGTGACTTTCCTGCACCAGAATCCCGCAGATTTGATCGAGGATTTTGAGGACGAAGAGTGAAAAATATTGCCGATGCAATATTTTTCACTCCAGATGTTTGTGCCGGAGCACAAACATCCCCTGATGCCTACGCACTGAAGTGCTGCGGCATGTTTCGGAAGAGTAAAAAAACGCTCGATAGCGTTTTTTTCACTCCAGAGCTTTGTGCCGCGGGACGGCCCAAAGCTCCGCTGATCGCATCGGAGAAACCCGTTCCGGGCTTTCTCCTCGTACACATGCGAAGCATGTGTTGACGCCCTGGCGAGCGGCATGGTCGGAAAGAGTAAAGAATCTTGCCAGAATAACAGAAAGCAGCAGATACATGACAGAAAATAGAAATACCCCTTTTCAGATCGGAAAGGTGACGATCCCCGGAAGAGCTATCTTCGCCCCCATGGCGGGTGTGTCCGACCTGCCTTTCCGGCTTCTGTGCCGGGAGCAGGGTGCCTCGCTGGTATGTATGGAAATGATCAGTGCCAAGGCGATCACCTACAGAAATGTCCGCACGGCGGAGCTCATGGAGACAAGCCCGGAGGAAGCGCCTGTTTCTCTTCAGCTCTTTGGATGCGAGCCTGAGATCATGGCCCGCGCCTGTGAGATGATCGAGGACAGGCCTTTTGACATTCTGGACATCAATATGGGATGCCCTGTACATAAGGTCGTTTCAAACGGAGAGGGCTCTGCCCTCATGAAAAATCCCGCCCTGATCGAGAAACTTGTTGCGGCAGCCGTTTCCGGCACCAGCCGCCCGGTGACCGTCAAAATCCGCCGAGGCTTCGAAGAAGGCAGTGAGAACGCTGTCGAGTGCGCCCTGGCCGCACAGCAGGGAGGCGCAGCCGCTGTCGCCGTACACGGGAGGACCCGTGCACAGATGTATTCCGGAAAGGCGGACTGGACCTGTATTGCCCGTGTCAAAGAGGCCCTCGACATTCCCGTCATCGGAAACGGGGACATTGTGGACGGCCCCTCCGCTCTCCGTATGATGGAGGAGACAGGGTGTGACGCCATCATGATCGCCCGCGCAGCCAGAGGAAATCCCTGGATTTTCCGCGAGGTAAATGCCTACCTGACCGACCGGACAACACCGGAGCGCCCGGCGCGCCGCGCAGTCATCCAGATGCTCATGCGCCATGCCCGCATGCTCTGTGAGTGCAAAGGGGAGAAGATTGGTATCCGCGAAATGCGCGCCCATGCGGCCAAGTATCTCGCGGGATTTCCTTCCGCGGCCCGTGTCCGCAACATGGTCGTCAAGGTCAATACCCTTGAGGAACTCGAACTGCTCATGAAAAAAGAATACCCTTATGCATGAATGAAGGTGCCTGAATGTAGAGCTGAAGTGGGTAGAGCTGAAGTGAAAGGTGAAAGGTGAAGTGAAAGGGACTTTCCATTTCTTTGATTGACACGGACGACAGAAACTGTATATAATATTGTGCCGCTTATAGGTTCGGAAACAGCTTGTTTCAGGCATCCGGCATAGCGGGAAATAATAGATTCGCTATTAAAAACTGTGAATTACCATATAAAGACGAAAGCGGGGTAAGGAGATCATGGAAGAGAAGAAAAACATTCTGACTTACGAAGGCCTCAAGAGATATGAGGAAGAACTGCATGAGCTGAAGGTTGTGCGCCGCCACGAAGTCGCGCAGAAGATTAAAGAAGCGAGAGAGCAGGGTGACCTGTCCGAGAACGCCGAGTACGATGCAGCGAAAGACGAGCAGCGCGATATCGAAGCCCGCATCGGCGTGCTCGAGAAAATCCTCAAAAACGTCGAAGTTATTGCGGATGAAGATATTTCTGCCGATGTCATCAATATCGGCTGCACTGTCGTGATCCGGGATATGGAAGAAGACGAGACAGAAGAGTACAGCATTGTCGGTTCCACCGAGGCCAACAGCCTGCTGAACAAGATTTCCAACGAGTCTCCCGTCGGCAAAGCTCTGATCGGTGCAGCCGTGGGCGATACCGTTTCTGTTTCCACACCCGCAGGTGAATTCAAATATGAAGTTCTGGAGATCCGCAAGACCAGCCAGAACTGAGACCTGCCGACGAGTCCGCTAAATAATAATTCATAAGGAGCTACATTAATTATGGGAGAAAAGAACCAGCAGAAGAATCAGCAGAAGACACAGGACGTGTCGCAGCTGCAGAAAGTCCGCCGCGATAAACTGGCAGAGCTGCAGGCTGCGGGCAATGACCCCTTTGTGATCGTAAAATATGACCAGACTCACCACACTGCCCAGATCAGAGATAATTTCGAGGAGCTCGAGGGCAAGGATGTCTCCATCGCCGGCCGCATGATGTTCAAGCGCGTCATGGGCAAGGCCTCTTTCTGCAATATCCAGGACAGAGACGGCCGCATTCAGGTGTATGTAGCCAGAGATGAGATCGGTGAGGAGCCTTACAAAGGTTTCAAGAAGATGGATATCGGCGATATCATCGGCGTCAAGGGCTTTGTTTTCAAGACCAAGACCGGCGAGATCTCCGTCCACGCCAAAGAGTTGACCCTGCTGTCTAAGTCCCTGACTCCCCTGCCGGAGAAGTTCCACGGCCTGCAGGATACCGATACACGCTATCGTCAGCGCTATGTCGATCTGATCATGAGTGACACATCCCGCGATGTCTTCATCAAGCGTTCAAAGATCATCGCAGGCATCCGCCGCTTCCTTGCAGAGCGCGATTTCATGGAAGTCGAGACTCCCATGCTGGTCTCCAACGCCGGCGGCGCAGCAGCCCGCCCCTTCGAGACCCATTTCAACGCTCTCGATGAGGACTTCAAGCTCCGCATTTCCCTGGAGCTCTACCTCAAGCGCCTGATCATCGGCGGCCTCGAGCGCGTCTATGAGATCGGCCGCGTTTTCCGCAATGAGGGCCTTGACACCCGTCACAACCCTGAGTTCACCCTCATGGAGCTCTACCAGGCCTACACCGACTACCACGGCATGATGGATCTGACCGAGGACATGTACCGCTTCCTGGCCCAGGAAGTCTGCGGCTCCACCACCATCACCTACAACGGCACCGAGATCGACCTCGGCAAGCCTTTCCGCCGTCTGACCATGGTCGACGCCATCAAAGAAGAGACCGGCATCGACTTCGATCAGGTCACAACCGATGAAGAGGCAAAGAAGCTGGCCGACGAGCGCCACATCGAGTATGAGGACCGCCACAAGAAGGGCGACATCGTCAACCTCTTCTTCGACGAATTCTGCGAAGACAAGATGATCCAGCCCACCTTCATTATGGACCATCCCATCGAGATCAGCCCGCTGACCAAGAAAAAGCCCGACGATCCGACCAAGGTCGAGCGCTTCGAGCTCTACATCAACGGCTGGGAGATGTGCAACGCCTACTCCGAGCTCAACGATCCCATCGACCAGCGCGAGCGCTTCGCCGCCCAGGACGCTCTGTCCGAGCAGGGCGATGAAGAAGCCCAGCACACCGACGAGGACTTCCTCTACGCCATGGAGATCGGCATGCCTCCCACCGGCGGCATCGGCTACGGCATCGACCGTCTGACCATGCTCCTGACCGACAGCGCGGCCATCCGCGACGTCCTGCTGTTCCCGACAATGAAGACCATCAAGGATTGACCGCATAACTACGCGGTTTGCAGCGGTTTTTTGTGTATTAGGTACAACAAAAGTACAACATTTTTTAGATGAATTGTTGTAGTTCGAAGTACTACTTTTAATTAAAAAGGACATTCCCAAAGAGAATATCTTTGGGGATGTCCTTTTTTTGATACGGTCAGGAACTATCAATCAGGCACCAAGGAGGTAAAAAATGAATAGTAGTACAGCGTCAGGTGCAGCAGGACACATGAAAAAGCACATGGGAATGACCTGCCGGAAAGGAGGCCGCCATGATTAAGCTTCGCTGGATGGGGACACCAGACGAACTGATCTGGTTCCGCAGGCATCTGGAGGAGGATCAGAATCTCCGCCTCGAGAACGTCTCCCGCATTCTCCCGATCCGGACATCGAACCGGCACTTCAGGATGATGGGGGAGGTCTGCATTGCAGATCCTTCAGAAGGCACCGGCGGCAACGAACAGGAAATCAAAGGGAAAGAATAAAGGACAGGTGAGAACATGTGCAGAATCATTTCAATCGTAAACATGAAAGGCGGAGTGGGTAAGTCCACTACGGCCGTAAATCTCGGGATCGGGCTCGCAAAGCAGGGAAAGAAGGTCCTGCTCCTGGACTGTGACAGTCAGGGAAGCCTGACGGCAAGTCTCGGATTCAGGAAACCATCCCTGCTTGAGCCCTCGATCGCCACAGTCATGGCATCTATTATCGAGGAGGATGAGATTCAGGATCCCATCCTTCACCACCGGGAAGGTGTGGATCTGGTTCCGGCCAATGAAACGCTCAAAGGTGTGGAACTTGCCCTCGTCAATGTCATGAGCAGGGAGCTTATTTTGAAGGAGTACGTATCCGGGCTGCGTCCGGACTATGACTACATCCTTCTCGACTGCGCCCCGTCCCTGGGGCTGATGACGATCAATGCCCTTGCCTGTGCGGACAGCGTACTCATTCCGGTCCAGGCGGCCAAGCTTGCCCTGGATGGGCTCCAGGAGCTGCTCCGGACGATCAGAAAGATCCGCAGGCAGATCAATCCGGATCTTATCATTGAAGGAGTCCTCATAACCATGGTCAACCCACGGACAAAGTACGCGCGTGAGACGATGGAAATGCTACGGAACACCTATGGGGAAAAGATCCATATTTTCCGTAAATTCATCCCTTATACAGTCCGGCTGGAGGAGACGCCGGCGGAAGGCGTCAGCATCTACAGACACGACGCAAACGGCAAGGCTGCAGATGCCTATCTGGAACTGACAAAGGAGGTGCTCGACAATGAAAAATAAGGAAAGCAGCGCTTCCAAGATCGTTCTGGACAGCTACGAAAGCCTTTTCGGAGATCAGGAAGGCACGGAAAAGGAAGACCGCGTAAGGATGATCCCCTTGTCGGAACTCTATGAGTTCGCAGGCCATCCATTCCGGGTTTTGGACGATGAAAAGATGCAGGAAACTGTAGAGAGCGTTAAAAAGTATGGCATCCTTGTCCCGGGTATTGCCCGTAAGCGTCCTCAGGACAGCGGAGGCGGTTATGAGATCATCTCCGGCCACCGCCGCAGGCGTGCCTGCGAACTGGCAGGGCTTACGGAAATGCCCATGTTTGTCCGCGACTATTCAGATGATGAAGCGGTCGTCGTCATGGTGGATTCCAACATCCAGCGGGAAGATATCCTCCCCAGTGAAAAGGCCAGGGCATACCGGATGAAATATGACGCCTTAAAGCACCAGGGCGCACGGGGGAAAAAGAATACGGCAGATGCTGTCGGGGAAGCCGCCGGCGACAGCGGTACCACGGTCAAGCGCTACATTCGACTTTCATATCTCAGGGACAGCCTGCTCAGACAGGTCGACACAGGAAAGATCACTGTTGTCTGCGGAGAACAGCTCTCCTATCTTCCTGAAAATGAGCAGATACTCCTTGAGAAAACGATTGAGACGATCCTGCTGTACCCGAACAAAAAACAGGCGGATCAGCTGCGTGAGAACAGCGCAGCCGGGACGTTGGATGAACAAAAGATCTTTGAAATTTTGGTGGACAGGAAAAAGGCAGAAACAGGTATAGCGATACCTTACAGGCGGATCATGGAATTCTTCCCGCCTGAAACTGAGAAAAGGGAAATAGAGGAGATTATCCTCGGGCTCCTGAAAGATTGGAAATCTAAGCAGGAAGGAGGTGCATGAGCATGCTGCAACCATCTGGTTTTGAATACTTTTACGGGCAGCAGGCAGAAAGCTAT
>CACZFF010000005.1 GCA_902780385.1 uncultured Lachnospiraceae bacterium | reverse complement strand
CATAAACATTTGTAAGACTAAACTCCACCCCCTTATTTGGAAAAAGTAAATTCCACGGAACGGATGTTCCGGGTGGAATTTAATTTTGCAATTGAAGTTCCTGATAATCATCGGTGGTGTTGACTGCTTCGTAATAAAAGACAATGAGCGGTCCTTCGTCGCTTTGCGCCTGATCTGCTCCCAGAATGGTAAATGTAATGCCGTTCACAGTACCGGTAACGGGACCCGCAGAAGGCTCACCTTCGGGGATGGGCTTCTCAGCAGCTCTTTCGCCCAGTGTCAGAGCAAGGAGGAGAAGGTCTCCCAGATTGTCTTCTATATTGCTGACCACCATCTGCGAGATCATACTGAGCTGACCTTTCAGACTGCCGGCACCCTTCTCATTGTATTCTGCAAGCTCCTGCTCATTCAGTCTGATGAAATCCAGAGAATAGTCCGACGAGCTCATTTTCAGGGATTCGCCTTCACAGGCATAGGAAATCCTGACAGGATCTGTGAGATCAGACCCTTCTCTGGGCTGAATGATGATGTCGCTGTCATCCCATTCCAGGGGAAGCTCCGCCTCCAGAAGATTAATGCTGCCGGTGCCGTCTTCCTTGAGGGTGAGGTATAAGCTTCCGCCCAGCCTGACTATGTTGATAATGTCGTTCATTTCCTCTTCCAAATTGCCGGAATGACCGGTCAGCTTATAGCTGCCGACAGGGGATTGGGCTTCTGCAGAAGGAGCCGGATCAGCTGCCGCCTGTGCTGCTGTTTCAGATGAGGCAGCGCTCTGTACAGCCTGATCTGCTGTGGCTGCTGTTTCGGATGAGGCAGAAAGTTACAGTGCAGCCCCGCCTGAAACGCGGGGAGTTTTTCGCGGCATTTCCCACAAAATTCCAGCTTGTAAGGCAAAAAGCGGTCCTCTGTCCCTTGCTCAAATCTGCAAAAGACAGAGAACCGTGTAAAGCTTATTTATATCATTCCTGTGGAGCCGGGACACTTACGGCAGCCTGTTTACATTTTCATTTCTGTGGGAACATCACTGTGCAGTTACGCCCCCTTCGACCACGAGGCTGTCTTCATAGTCTGCACCGTAGGTGTCGACCAGGGTCTCTTCATAGTCTTTGTGGAAGAAGTTTTCGTCAGCCAGGGAAACGATCTCGTCATTGATCCAGTTGAGGAGGGTTTCGTTGCCCTTGGAGACGGCGGGAGCAATGGTATCCTGGCTTCCGAGTGAGGGGATGCCTACAGTATAGCCGGGATTCTGAAGAGCAAAAGCAATGACCTCAGTGTTGTCATTTGCCCATGCGACGGCATTTCCGTTCTCCAGAGCGTTCTTTGCATTTGCGTAAGTGTCGTATTTCTGCAGCGTGATCTCCGGGTTGTTTTCTGCCAGATAGGTCTCGGCTGTGGTGCCGGAGATGACGATCACCTGATCGCCTTCACCGATCTCAGAAAGATCGGAGATGACCCTGCTGTCGGGAGAGACGACACCGAGAGCGACATTCATATAGGGAAGGGCGAAATCCACCTTTTCCGCGCGCTCTGCTGTCACTGTGAAGTTGGCCAGGATGATGTCCACCTTTCCGGTCTCCAGATACTCCACACGGTTTGCAGCCTCTGTCGAGACGTAGTTGATCTCCACACCGAGATCCTGGCCGATCCGGTTGGCAAAGTATACATCATATCCCTGATATTCGCCGTTCTCATCTACATATCCGAAGGGATTCTTGTCCGAAAAGACGCCGATGTTGATCGTTCCGCTTGCCTTGATCTCATCCAGTGTACGGAAGACGGCGCCGCTGCCCTGAGAAGACTCCTCATCGGGAGCTTCGGCAGTATCCCCTGCCGCACCTTCGGCTTTCCCTGCATCAGCAGTGTCCTTTCCGGTCGAAGCGGCGGACCCGCCGGAAGAGCCGCAGGCAGCAAGGGAAAATACAAGAGCAAATGTCAATAGAATCGCAAATAATTTTTTGTTCTTTTTCATAATTCCTCCTACAATGGATACTTTATCTGAGTTATATGATATTTGATTCAGATGGTCTGATTTAATATGTTTAATGTATTTAATATGTTTAATGTATTTAATGTGTTTAATGTGTATCTGGAGACTTGATTCCGGCAGTGACTACCGCTGTAAAAATCAATGCTGTCCGAAAAACTGAAGATGGATCAGGATCTCTTCCGCGAGAATGTAAATGTCTGCAGGAATTGTTTTGCCCGCTCTGTTTTCGGGTGGTCAAAAAACTCCTCCGGAGGGCCTTCCTCGCAAATGCCTCCCTCGTTGAGAAAGATCACCCTGTCCGCGATGGCTCTGGCAAACTGCATCTCATGGGTCACGATCAGCATGGTCTTTCCCTGGTTTGCCAGTTCCAGGATCACGTCCAGTACCTCACGGACCATCTCGGGATCCAGGGCGGCGGTCACTTCGTCAAAAAGCATGACTTCCGGGTGCATGCAGAGTGCGCGGATGATCGCGACCCTCTGTTTCTGTCCGCCGGAGAGCTGACGCGGGAAGCTTTCCGCCTTGCTCTCCAGTCCGATGCGGGCCAGGAGTGCCATGGCTTCCTCCTTGACTTCCTCACGTTTTCGTTTCTGGACCCTGGTCGGTGCAAGGAGGATATTGTCCAGGACATTCAGATGAGGGAAGAGTTCGTAGCTCTGGAAGACCATGCCGACCCGCTGCCTGAGTTCCGTCAGGTTTTTGTTGTTTTGGGAGATCCGTTCGCCGTGCAGCAGGATCTCTCCGCCCTGGATGTCCTCCAGGGCATTCAGACATCGGAGCAGGGTGCTTTTGCCGCAGCCGCTTGGCCCGACGATCACGATCACTTCTCCCTCATGCACAGTCAGGCTGATCCCGTCCAACACGGTGAGGTCTGCAAAACGCTTGGTCAGATGGTCTACGACCAGGAGCGGAGCACCTTTTTTTAATTCAGTCATTTCTTTTTCCGCCACAGGCTCACCTCCATCGCTTTTCCAAAAATCCAGCCAGCAGGCTGATGGGCCAGCAGGCGAAAAAATACAGGGCAAAGACAGTCAGATATACGCCGAAAGCAGCGTTGGGGCTGCTCATCCGGTTGGCTTCAATGATCTGCTGGGAGACCTTCAGGACCTCCACCACACCGATCATCAGCACCAGGCTGGTCGTTTTGATCATGCGCGTGATCAGATTCATCGACAGCGGGATCAGACGGCGTACCGTCTGGGGCAGGACAATATAGCGGTAGGTTTGTCCTCCCGACAGTCCCAGAGCCGCTGCACTCTCATATTGATGCCGGGGGATGCTGATCAGCGCGCCGCGCACCAGATCGCCCATCTCTGCCGCTCCCCAGAAGGAAAAGACGATCACGGAGGAGGTCTCTCCGGAGAGGTTCCATCCGAATATCCTGGTCGTTCCGAAGTAGACCAGAAATAGAAGGACCATCTGGGGCATGATGCGGACGATCTCGAGATAACATCGCATGAGCGCCCGGCTGATGGGATTTTTCCAGGTCATCAAAAGACCTACGACGATGCCCAGGACGATACTGATCACTACGGAGAGCAGGCTGATTTTGAGCGCAACGCCCAGTCCTCCCAGGAGACGCGCCAGGTTTTTGCCCTTAAAAAGGACATTAAGACCCAAATCCGGCATAGCGCATCCTCCTTTCTATGATGCTTCCCAGCACGGAGACCGGGAGCAGGATCAGGAGATAGAAGACGACCAGAAGGAACAGGCTTTCCGTTGTCTGATAGTAGAGTCCGATCAGATCCTTGGCCGTAAACATCAGATCCATCAGGCTGATCGCCGAGAAGACACTTGTCTCTTTGAGCAGGAAGATTACATTGGCCATGAAGGCGGGAAAGCTGATCGTGAGTGCCTGCGGGAAGATGACGTAGCGCAGGATCTGTATTCCGCTCAGCCCCAGGCTGGCAGCGCTTTCCGTCTGCACCCTGTCCACAGCCTCGATCCCGCTGCGGAAGGCCTCTGTCATGTAGCTGCCGCCAAGGAAAGCCAGCCCGGCCACTCCGCAGGCATAGGGATTTGTTCTTATCCCGATCTTGGGCAGCCCGTAATAGATAAAAAAGAGCTGGATGAGCAGAGGCGTATTGCGGCTGATCTCGACATAGACAGAGACAGCCTTCCGAACGAACGGCACCTTAAAATACTGGATCATCGTGCATACGATCCCGATTGCGATGGAAGCCAGGATTCCCAGCACTCCGATCTGCAGAGTCAGCACTGCCGCCTTCTGGTATAGAGGAAGATATTGATGAATAAAATCCCAATTCACGATACACACCTGCTGTTTTTCAATGCCGGAAGAATCATCTCCGTCCCGGGAGTTTTCTATCGATACCTGCAAACTTTTTTACGCATACAAGTAGTCTTTGAACGAGAAAATAATATATCTATTTACCTATTATGTCAATAGGCGAATAGACATTAATGCTATTTTATAGAATCGATTTGATGGAATCAGGCTACTGTACAGACCCACCTGAAACGCGAGGTGTTTTTCGCGCGCTTTTCGCGAAAAACCCGAGTTAAACGGCGAAAATCGCGCGCACAGCGCATTGGAATGCGATTTTCGCAACGTTACTTGTACACGCCCTCGATAGGGCGTGTACAGTAACGGAATCAGAGTTCGTCTGTTATCGGTCTGCTATCGGCCGGAACAAGACACTGGACATCCCTGTTTATGAAAAGGTAAAATAAAATATCGAGCCTGGTGGGTGCAAGCGAGTGCATGCTCAAACGCTTGCGCCCAATTGGCGTGTGTCAAAAATTAACAGCTGTGTTTACAATCAACTGCTCTGAGGTTTGTCAGAGTACCTGAGCGGTCCGATCAGGGAGGTAGGGAAGATGAGTATTTTAAAATTGAAGCCTGCATGCAAGGATTATCTGTGGGGCGGTCACAGACTGGCAGAAGAGTACAACGTGGAGTTTGACGGAGAGATCCTGGCTGAGGCATGGGAACTGTCCTGTCATCCTGACGGACCGTCGATGATCGTGAATGGTCCCTATGCCGGGAAATCTCTGAAGGAATATCTGGACGCAGAGGGTATGGAAGTGCTCGGGACCCACTGCAGGAGATTCCGCGAGTTCCCGATCCTGACCAAGTTCATTGACGCCAAGGACAACCTGTCGATCCAGGTCCATCCGAGCAACGGTTTTGCGCTGCAGAACGAGGGCCAGTACGGCAAAACAGAGATGTGGTATGTTCTCGACGCGGAGGAGGGAGCTTTCCTCTATTACGGATTTAAGGAGGAGATTTCCCGCGAGGAGTTTGCCAGGAGGATCGAGGAGGATTCGCTCCTCGAGGTGCTTAATGCAGTGTCTGTCAAGAAGGGCGATGTTCTCTTTATCGAGTCCGGAACGCTGCATGCGATCGGCAAAGGAATCCTTATTGCCGAGATCCAGCAGAACTCCAATGTCACTTACCGCGTCTATGATTACGGGAGAGTCGGTAAGGACGGTAAAAAAAGAGATCTCCATATCGAAAAGGCTCTGGCTGTGACAAGCCGTGTGCCGATTTTGAAGAGCGGCAGCCAGTATCCGCATGTGGCGGACTGTGATTATTTCACTGTCGACAAGCTGAATCTGGACGGAGTGCTCACCTACAGGATGCAGGGGACAGTGAGTGAGGCCTCTTTCCTGAGTATCCTGATCCTGGACGGTGAGGGCGTGATCAGCTGCAAAGGCGAATCGGTGTCCTATCGCAAGGGGGACAGTTTCTTTCTGGCGGCAGGCAGCGGAGACTGGCAGATAGAAGGAAAATGCGATGCCCTGCTCACTACGATACGGGAGAAGGCGAGCCCGATACGTGTGGGTATTATCATAGGCAGCTCCGAGACGCAGATCGGTCTTGTGAATGACCGGCAGCAGATCATCGCCCAGCGAGCCTTCCCGACTGATTCGGAGAAAGGGGCAGATGCTTTTATTGCGCAAGTGGCACAAAGCACGCTGGATCTTTTGGAAGAACAGAATGTGCCTCTGGATCAGTGTATCGGTGTCGGCGTGGGTGTACCGGGCACGATCGACAGGCGAAAGGGGAAGGTCCTTTATTCAAACAACCTGCGGTGGGAGAACGTCGATCTAGTGGAAATACTTGGCCGGGTCATTCCCTGCCCGGTGCGGATTGCAAACGATGCGGACTGTGCGGCGCTCGGCGAGGCGGCAGCGGGAGCCGGAAAGGATTATTCCGATGTTGTCATGTTTACACTCGGCGGAGGCGTCGGCGGCGGCATCATTTTGAACGGCCAGGTCTTCGAGGGCGGCATCATGGGCGGCAGCGAAGTGGGTCACCAGGTTGTCCGGGCCAAGGGCAGGCTCTGCACCTGCGGGCGGCGCGGGTGCCTGGAGGCATATGTATCGGTGCCTGCTCTGGTGCGCGCAGCGGAGGAAGCCACCGGCAGAAAGCTTGCTCCGGCTGAGATCTTCCGCGGAGCAGCCAAGGGCAATATCGATCTGCAGGAGATCGTGGAGCAGTACGAGGAAATGCTGGGAATCGGCGTCGTCAACATTGTCAATATGTTCCGTCCGCAGCTGATCCTTCTCGGCGGGATCCTGTCCGAGTATGCAGAGGAGATGACCGGCCCTGTCCGGGAAATGATGGAGAGAGACTGTTTCGGCGGCCGGCACGGCATGATTCCTGAGATCGCGGTGGCGGAACTGGGCAGCAGTGCAGGCATGATCGGAGCGGCAAATCTCTGATCGCGCAGAAAAGCCCATTTGATGCTTGTGGATTCGCAGTGTGTGAATATAGAAGAAAGGAAATGGTTTAAGAGATGAAAAAGATTGCATGCCTTTTTGCAGTGTTCTGCCTGATGGCAATGCTGATATCCTGCGGAGGGAAAGCAGACAGCAGTGAAAGTGCACCGACGGAAGCTGCAGAAACAGAGGGCAGTGAAAGTGTACAGACAGCTTCTGCTGAAGCAGACGAAAGTGAAAACACACAGGCGGCATCTGCAGAAGCAGAAGAAAAGAAAAGCGGACAGATGACTGTTTCCGAAGATGGAAGCAGTGAGAGCACACAAATGACGTCTGCAGGAACGGCATCGGAATCCGGCACAACTGCAGAAGATGCGGTTCCCGATGAGACAGATGCAAAGGGACGTCTCCTGTACATGGGGCATGCCAGCCTTAGGATCACAACGCCTGAAGGAAAGGTCATCTATATTGATCCTTTCGCGGGTCAGGAGGGATACGAGCCTGCCGCGGATCTCATTCTGGTGACCCACGGGCATTATGACCACTACGATTTGGACAAAGTCGCTGACAGGAATCCTGACTGCAGGATCATCACCTGGCAGGAAGCCCTTTCGGACGGTGCCTATCAGACTTTTGATCTGGACTTTGCCTCTGTGGAGGCAGTAGAAGCCGGCAATAACCAGTATCACAGTCTGGATGAATGTGTGGGATATATAGTGACCCTGGCGGACGGCACCTCCGTCTATGTCACCGGGGACACCTCGACGACACAGCAGATGTCCTCACTGGCAGAGAAGGAAATTGATTACGCCTTTTTCTGCTGCGACGGTATTTACAACATGGATCTTGAGGAAGCCGCGCAGTGCGCAAAGCTGGTCGGAGCAAAGCACAATATCCCCTACCATATGGCCGCAGCTGACAGCGGGGCACTGTTTGACAGAAGCCGGGCAGAACAGTTTGATGTACCGGATCTGTTGGTCATAGAGGATGGAGAGGAGATAGAATTGGAGTGAGAAATAACTGTTCCTGTCGACGCATTTTTAGCCGGAGCAGGAGTGAGTCAGTCAGAACCGTCCCTCTTGACTCAGAGAATAAAGTGAGTCAGTCAGAACCGTCCCTCGTGACTCATTTGCATAAGGAAATGAATTTCCTGGCCGACGGCATCAGGAATTTGTCTTTGTGATGGATGATATAAAAGTTGCGCCTGAAATCCAGACCTTCGACGTTCACGGTTATGATCTGACCGCTGTCTAGTGCAGGCTGGATCATGCGGCGGGGCAGGACCGCAATTCCCAATCCGGTTATCGTTGCATTGATCAGGGTGCTGGTACTCATGGCTTCCCATGCAGGGATGATGTGGATTCCGGCCTGAGCGGTGACATGGTCAAAGACATCTCTGGTGCCGCTTCCTTTTTCGCGGAGCAGGAAGCGCTGTTTTTTGAATTCGTCGCGTGAGATGGTTTGTCCATCTTTCCAGCCCTTGTCTGCGGAGCACAGAACGCAGAGTTGATCCTGCATGTATGCTTCTGCAATGATTCTGGGATCGCGGGGGATGCCTTCGATCAGGGCGAAGTCCAGGTCGTTGGTCAGGATCTTATGCTCCAGACTGTCAGATTGCTCCACAACGACCCGTACATCGATCCCGGGGCAGATCTCCGCGTAGGCTTTTACATACCCGGGCAGGAACTGTGAGCCGATGGTAATACTGGCGCCGACGCGCAGGATGCCTTTGGAATCCCAGTCGCGCAGGCCTGTTTCCATATCTTCAAAAAGGTCGGTGATATGGATGGCATATTGCAGAAACAGTTTTCCGGAATCCGTGATCTTCAGACGCCGGCCGATGCGGTCGAACAGGCGCACACCGTAATACTGCTCCAGTTCTTTGATGGCAAGACTGATAGCTGGCTGTGTCATGTGCAGGCGATTGGCTGCCCTGGTAGAATTGCAATCTGACTCGCAGACGGTCCGGAAGATGATCATATGACGCAGAGTCATGTTTATTTCCTTTCTTATATCGAATTACTTATTTATATGGTTAAAATATATTATTTTGATTATCAAAAAGTAAGAAGTATAATGTCACAGTTGTAAGGAAAAAGTCAAGATATTTATTTTGTAAGGAAATTAAACGTGGAGAAAGGATAGAGATGGATACTCTGGAAATTCTGAAAACTCTGGCTATCATTATTATCAGCTCGAAAATATTCGGCCTGCTGGCGCGTGATCTGAAGGCTCCGCAGGTCGCCGGAGAGATTATAGCGGGACTTTTGATAGGACCGTCATTGTTGAATCTGGTTTCACAAAATGACTTCCTGGCAGGCATGGCCGAGATCGGAGTGATCCTGCTCATGTTCAGCGCAGGCCTGGAAACGGATATCGACAAGCTGAAAAAATCAGGACTGAAGGCAGCGGTCATTGCGGTCGCCGGCGTTTCGATCCCGCTTGTACTTGGAACCCTTCTTTACATGGGCTTTTATGGATTCTCCGCTCCCGGAACAGCCGGATTTATCCAGGCTGTCTTTATCGGAACGATTCTTACAGCAACATCTGTCAGCATCACTGTCCAGGTACTGAAGGAACTGGGAAAGGTTTCCACCGAAGTCGGCACTACCATCATGAGTGCCGCGATCATTGATGATGTGATCGGAATTGTGGTGCTCACGGCAGTACTGGGACTCCGGGATCCAAGCGCCAATCTCGGGGCAGTCTGCATCAAGACGATTACGTTTTTTGTCCTGTCTGTTGTTGTCGGAGTGATCATATTCCGGGTCATGAAGATCGTGGACCGCAGATGGCCTCACACCAGAAGGATCCCTATTATCGGAATGAGCTTGGCTTTCATCATGGCATATATTTCTGACAGATATTTCGGCGTTGCAGACATCACAGGTGCCTATGTGGCAGGAATCATCCTGAGTTCCCTGGAGGACTCCTCCTACATTGACAGAAAAATGGACATCAGTTCCTATATGATCTTCGGTCCTGTCTTTTTTGCAAGTGTGGGTCTGCAGACAAATCTGAGAACAGTCGATATGACCGTCCTGGCTTTCTCCGCCGCCTTTGTAGTGGTGGGACTTCTGGGCAAAGTGATCGGCTGCGGTCTTGTGTCAAAGCTGCTGCGTTTTGACAATTCAGACAGCCTCAAGATCGGGATCGGCATGATGACCCGGGGCGAGGTCGCCCTGATCGTTGCTCAGAGAGGACTCAAAACCGGGATCATTGACAGCAAATATTTCACGGCTGTCATCCTTCTGATCGTTGTCAGTTCCATACTGACACCTGTTCTGTTAAAATCGATCTACGCAGCGGATGAAAAACAGGCTGTTGCTCTCAATGATTATGCCAGTGTCTGATGACCTGATCACGGGCCTGCTGCTTGGCTGAGTTTCTCAGCCAGGCAGCAGGCTCTTTTTTTATGACACGGCCCGTGTAATGTAACAGACTGTATTGATCAAAAATCTTATGGTATAATATTGTATCTTTATACATTAGATTTACATTAGATAAAGATTAATTGAGAAATACTATTTTACATAAAATGCGCGTCACAAGCCGCATCTGCACCGGGTCCAAAGTGTTTTCAAGTATTCTTTGCTTGAAAAACGGGTATCGAGTATAGCCATGGTGCAGGACCTTACGGACTGGAGATTACCATGGATAAAAAGACAGCAGTTCATAAAATACAGCACAACACTGAAAGAACGATCCACACTTTCCAGTTTATTGTTTTCGCGATTTTGTGCGGACTTTTGATCGGAGTCATTGGAGTACTTTTTCATGAGTGCATAGATTATGTGACAGAGTTGAGGATGGCTCATCCGCAGATTTTGCTGCTGCTGCCTGTCGGGGCTGTGCTGATCCTGTTTCTTTACCGCCGGACCGGACGCGGCGCAGAGGGAGGCACCAACCTCATTATCTCCTCGATCCAGAGCGGAGAGACAGTTCCGCTTCGTATGGCACCGCTGATTTTTATCGCAACGACGATCTCCCACCTGGCAGGAGCTTCTGTCGGACGGGAAGGTGCCGCGCTTCAGCTGGGCGGATCGATCGGCCACTACATTGCATCTGCTTTTCGTTTTTCGGAGAGGGACCGGAAGACATTGATCATGACCGGCATGTCTGCTGCCTTTTCCGCCATGTTCGGGACACCGCTTGCGGCGGCGGTTTTTCCCATGGAAGTGGTCAGCGTGGGAATCATGCATTATTCCTCGCTGCTTCCCTGCACGATCGCCTCGTTTGTTGCCTATGGCGTCGCTGTGAAGATGGGCGGAACTTCTCCCTTTTATGAACTGGGAAAGATCCCTGCCCTCGGCATCAAGTCCTGCGTGAACGTGCTGATCCTTGCCCTGCTCTCCGGCTTTTTGTCATGGATTTTCTGTGCGACCCTGCAGGCAGGAGAACACATTGCTGAAAAATTTCTGAAAAACGGTTATGTACGCGCTCTGATCCTGGGCTCTGTTTTGCTCATATACACCTGGCTTTCCCGCGGACAGGTCTACAACGGAGCAGGCAGCGGTCACATTATGTCCTTTATTGCCGGAGAAGGCGCGAAAACGGCCTTTTTATTTAAGATGGTCTTTACCATCCTGTCCATTTGTGCCGGATATAAAGGCGGTGAGATCGTGCCGTCCTTCTTTATCGGCGCAGCGTTTGGAAGGCTCTTTGGCGCCCTGTCCGGATTTTCACCTGCGCTCAGCGCCGCAGTCGGTATGGGAGCAGTCTTCTGCGGAGTCACCAACAGTCCAATCTCGTCCTTTATCATCTGCTGTGAGATGTTCGGGTTTGAGGGATCGGCCTACTTCCTTCTCGCCTGTGTGATCAGCTATGTCGTCTCCGGCTATTACGGCCTGTATACGAGTCAGAAGATTATTTATTCCAAATTCCGCCTGTCATATATCGACAAACGGACATTGTGATTTCGAAGGCAGAGATTCCGGGTGATTCCGGGAGATTCCGGTAATTCAGGAGATTGTGATTCCGGCGATTTTGATAAAAGATACATGTGATCATTTCTGTGACAGTTCTATGATATTCTGTACTGTACAATGACGCCATAAAAAACAAAGAAAGTTAATGTGTCACCTCGGAAAGAACGTTACAGTACAGACCCACCTGAAACGCGAGATGTTTTGCGCGCTTTTTGCGCAAAACCCGAGTTGAACGGTGCGCGGCGCGCGTAAAACGCAGACAATGCGAAGCTTTGTTGGAATCGCCGCGCGCAGCGTTACATGTTCACGCCCTTAGAGGGGGCGTGAACTGTAACGAAAGAACTGATGAAGTGCCCCCGGGCGACGGATCATCAGCTCTTTCCGGGGCGGCACATCATAGAAAGGAGAAAACGTTATGAAGATGAAAAAGATGATATGTTTTTTGTTGTCTATTCTGCTGATTTTTGCCCTGGCAGGCTGCGGCAGCAAGAAAACGGATGAAAAAACAGATGCAAAGATTGCAAGTACAGAAGCAGCAACCGGGAATACCGGGGAGGGCGAATCTGAAGGATGGACCCGTGATGGATATTTTTCAGACGAAAGCGATAATATGGTCTCGATCACCTGGATGGATGACATCGATGACCCCGGCTGGTATGTAGGATGTATGCTTGGCGAAGACTTCGAAGAAGACTCCTGGGGCGGCACGCTTAAGGCGGAGGGAAATACCCTGCAAGGTACACTGCTTCCTTCCGGCAGCCAGGATGAACTTACTGTCACTGTTTCAGAAGAGGGTGAGGACGGTATTCTTCTTGTTGTTGATGGAGGCCAGACTTATCACTTTACTCCTATGGAAGGTATGGAGGATGCCAGCATTATCGTGACCATCAATACAGAGGGCCAGGGTAATATCGAGTATGCAGAGGGTGAGGAGGCTCCCGAAATTGACACAGAGTATCCTTCCCAGTCTGCACAGATCAATCTTGCGGAGCCCACAACCCATACCTTTGTCGCATGGCCGCAGGCAGGAAATGTATTCGTCAAGTGGACCAGAAACGGTGAAGATTTCTCAAAGGATGCAATGATTACCGTGCTTCTGGATGAAAGCGCAGACTATGTCGCTGTATTTGAAGAGGATCCTGACTGGCAGAACCCGGTGATGAATTTCGTCGGCCAATATCAGTGCGACAGGGCGCATGCTCAGGTCGAATGCTTTGGAAATGATGAGGCATGGATCACGATTACATGGGCAGGCAGTGCTTCAGAACTGGCGCGCTGGGATATCGCAGGACGGCTTGATCCGGAGACAATGACCATCGAGTATACCGGCTGCACAAAGTCTCATGTCGTTTATAATGAAGAAGGCGATGTTGAGAGTGACGAGCCGGAGTATGAGGATGGTACCGGAACCATCATATTTAATGAAAATGGAACCTTTACATGGCACGAAGACCAGTCCGAGACCGGCAATGATATGGTGTTTGAGTGGCTTCCTGTCGAGGAGGAATGAATATCAGCTTGATCAAAAAGAAAAACCCAGGTTTGACCAAATATGAAGGACAATAACTGAATGGGCCAAACATAAAGGAGGGGGGGCAACTATGTTTTATACATGCGCAGAGGCTGCAAAAATATTAAGGAAGCTGAATGAAGATCTGAAAGTATTGCGGGCCAAGGAAGAGAAAGGATACCGCTTCACAGCTGCGGTAGATGAAGATCTTGAGTCTGCAAGGCCCGTGTACGATTATCTGCAGACACAGGAGGAGCAGCGCCGGATCGAAGCGAAGATCCGGAAGGTAAAGCATGCCATCAACTGCTTCAATATCAACACCTTGATCCCGGAATTTGATATGACAATTGACGAGATGCTGGTATACATCCCCCAGCTGAGCGAGAGAAAACGGAAGCTTACGGAAATGGCTTCTTTCCTTCCCAAGGAAAGAGTCTCAAACGGATATCAGGCGACCAAGATTATTGAGTATACCTATACCAACTATGACCTCGAGAAGGCAGCTGATGATCTCACCAGGGTATCCGATGAACTGGCCAGGGCCCAGACGGCACTCGATGTGATCAATAACTCGGGTCAGTTGGAGATTAGCTTTTGATCCACTTTCCATGATCTGTGCAGTGTCATTTTTAAATCCTTTTCTTTCCGAGGTTACAGTTCCGGTGTTTGTTTAGCGTACAGGACTGTGTTACGGATTATTTATTGATGTCAGTGTTTATTGTTTAAAGTTTCATCAATGAGTGATCGGAAAATCATAGACGATACTGCAGGATCAGAAAACCTGCCGGTTTACCGGCTGCGGCGGAGGTTTGGTTACATGCCGCTTTTTTTGAGTTGACACTGAGCTGGAGGTAGAAGATGTTTGAGAATATTATTGCAGAACGTATGGAGAGACTTCATGCAGAATCTGCCTTTCAGATTTTAGCGGAGGCCAATGCGCTGGAGGCGCAGGGGCGCAGTGTGATCCATTGTGAGATCGGGCAGCCCGACTTTGCCACACCGGACCACATCATCAAAGCGGCATATGAAGCTATGAAGGCCGGTTATACCGGATACAGTCCTGCTCCGGGCTATCCGGATGTCCGGGCTGCGATTGCCCGGGAAGCAGGGGAGCGGAAAGGTCTGGATCTTTCTCCTGAAAATATCATTATTGTGCCGGGCGGCAAACCGATCATGTTTTTTACAATGCTGATGCTGGTATCATCTGGAGATGAGGTCCTGTATCCCAATCCGGGCTTTCCAATCTATGAGTCCTGCATCCGGTTTGCAGGCGGAACCCCGGTTCCTGTTCCCCTTCTCGATAAAAATGATTTCCGGATTGATCTGGATCATTTCCGGGCAAGTATCACGCCCAAAACAAAGCTGGTGATCATCAACAATCCGGGAAATCCCACCGGAGGATTGATGACGCGCAAAGATATCGAGGAACTTGCCTCGGTTCTGCGGGACAGACCTGATATTATGATCCTGTCAGACGAAATCTATGACCGGCTGGTATATGGGGAAAAGCCTTTTTCCATTGCTGCAGTCCCTGGTTTTAAAGATCGCACTATAATCCTGGACGGCTTTTCCAAGGCCTATGCCATGACCGGCTGGCGGATCGGATACGGGATCATGCATCCGGAACTGGCAAAGGGAGTCGAAATGCTGATGGTCAACTCCAATTCATGTACCGCTTCCTTTACACAGAGGGCCGCCCTTGCGGCTGTAACCGGACCTCAGGACGACGTGAGCAGGATGCGGGATGAATTTAGGGAAAGACGGGACTGGGTGGTACCTGCCCTCAATGAGATCCAGGGAATCACCTGCCCCACACCGGGCGGCGCTTTTTATGCCTTCCCGAATATAGAGTCCTTTGGCCTGGACAGCCACACATTCTGTACCAGACTCCTGAGGGAGGCGGGCGTTGCCGCTGCATGGGGCACATCTTTCGGATCATACGGTGAAGGACATTTCCGGCTTTCCTTCGCCAATTCACTGGAGAATCTGAAGATTGCAGTCGACAGGATAGCCGGATTTACTGCCGGGCTCTGCTAAAAATGCCTGTTTAGATTCATGCTGCATTCACGCTATTAAAAGGTGAGTAAAGAAGATGATTTGCTGAAATCATTAGAATTTGGATATGCTTGCGAACAAATAGAATGATTTGTAAAATATACCTTGATCGCAAGAATCAAGAATTTGTTTGGAAAAGCATTTGCTTGAGCAAAAGAAATGCAAATTAAGCAATTACAACAATGGAGGATTACCAGAATGACATTTCAGGAAATGCTTGAAAGAAGAGAGAGCTGCAGGGCCTATTCTGACCGCCCTGTGTCGAGAGAGGATCTTATGAAACTTGTGGAGGCAGGACGCCTTTCACCCAGCGGGTGCAATGCCCAGCCCTGGAAATTTATCGTTGTTGACGATCCTGAAGCGAAAAAGAAACTTTGCGATGCCCTTGTGGTAGAAGGCGGTGCGACAGGTGTTCCTTTCCGGGAGCAGGTTCCGGCCTACATCATTCTTGTAGAACAGCCGGCAAAGGTGGTGCCCTTTGTGAAAGCTCACTATGGGGATACACAGAGGTTTGCCCAGGGCGATATCGGCATGGCGGCGATGAATATGTGTTATCAGGCCCTGGAACTGGGACTTTCCACATGTATCCTGGGTCTGAACGATCAGAAGAAGATGGAAGAGTATTTTGGAATCCCCGAAGGCAGTGAAGTCCGTATTGTCCTTGCAGTTGGATACAGCGCGGAGGAAAAGGCTCCCCGCAAGAAAATCCGCAAGACCACTGAAGAAATCTGCAGCTTCAATCGCTGGTAAAGCTGGGAGAACCTTACACAATTTAGAAATCTCTTATTTAAAACTATTATAAGAAAGGAACACTTGGCAACCAGGTCAAGTGTTCCTTTTTTGGAGTTTAGGGACTTTAGAAAAAAGTAGAAGTTCGTTGAGATATTATAACAAATACTCCATAATATCTTCCTAAATACTTATTTGATGATAAAGGATCCGACATATGTGCTGCTTGACGGCATCGGAACCGTGCAGAAAACACCATTTCGTTTACGTCTTGTAACGATACGGACGTAATACCTTGTATTTCGTTTGAGCTTGGAACCTCTGTATTTTTGAATAACTGCATTAGTCTCAGTTGCATATTCAGGTGTTGACTGATTCCAGTACCAATTTCCATTCGGGTTTGTTGTAATAAATACATTATAGCCATTGCACCCGTAGATGATATTCCAAGAGATCTTTTCCTTTAGATTATCACCGGTACTTGGATTTTTGCAGGTCAGTTTTGACGGAGAAGGTGTAATGTATTCAACATTTGACCAAGGGCTATAGATACGCTCACCATTCAAGGTGTAAAATGCCCTGACCTTCATTTGACTGACATGGTTGACCGCAACAGTACAGTTCCTATATAGAATATTGGACTTGACTATGGTCGTGCTTGCATGGCTTCCATCTGTCCATGAGAGAAGGGTTTGGTAACCCTCTGCATTATCAACTTTATTCCAGACAATCTGACAGCTGCTGTATTTTACATTGTTCCATTTTGCAAAGTGACAGTTTCCGGGCTTTTTCATAGTGGGGACTATTGTTATGGTACAAGCAGCCGTAACTCCGGAGCCATCCCTGGCTGTTGCGGTAATCGTTGCACTTCCTTTTGCAACGCCTGTGACAGTTCCAACAGAATTCACTTTTGCAATCTTTTCATTGGAACTGATCCAGGTAACGGCCCTGTCAGTCGCATAATCAGGCAAAACAGTTGCCTTCAGAGAAATAGATTTACCAATATTTACTGTTGCAGATTTTTTGTTAAGAGTGATTTTTTCAACAAGGGCTGAATCCGTTTCATAGGGAATATTCCATTTCTCTGCATATTCAATAACATATTTGGCGCTTGCTGGGCAGTGAATAACAACATTCGGTGTTTTGCTAAAGGCATAGTCACCTATAAATGATACACTTGCAGGAATAGTAATACTTGTCAGACTGGAGCAGTTGTTGAACGCTCTTGTCCCAATGCTGTTCATCCCCGTTGGCAGTTCAATATTACTCAGACTATTGCATCCGGAGAATGCATATTTTGCTATTGTAGTCACGCCCGCTGGTATTGTTACATTTTTCAGTTCTGTACAGTTTGAAAAAGCACCGTTGCCTATTTCTTTCAAGGAAGAAGGAATTGAGATACTCTCAAGTCCACTGCTTTCAAATGCTTCATCTGAGATCTGTGTCACAGTGTTTGGCAGTCTAATGCTTTTTAAGTTCGAGCATCTGAAAAAAGCTCTTTGTCCAATGCTTTTTATACTCGTTGGTAGATAAATACTCGATAACTTGTAACAATAATTGAATGTGTTGTTTTTAATAGCTGCTACGTCCTCTGGTATTGTAATACTTTTTAAAGCAGAACATTTTTGAAAAGCAGACTCTCCGATTTCTTTTACTCCGGGTAACGTGATACGTTCCAGCTTGCGGCAACCTAAAAAAGCTCCATCTTCAATAATGGTAACAGAGGCGGGTAATTTGACATCCGTTATTCCAGGACATTTTGAAAAAGCGCCCGTACCTATCACCTTCACATCATCCGGCACTTCAACACTGCCGTCGCTTCGGTTATAAGATATCAGCTTTTTACCTGAAATTGTAAACGGGTACTTGCCATAATATGAAATACCATTTTCATATGCGTAATTAATTATATATCTTGCATCGGAGGAACAATAAATCGTGCACATGATGCATCCATAAAAAGCATGGTAACCAATCTCTTCTATACTGTCCGGGAGATTGATTAGTTCCAGGCTGTTGCATCTTAAAAACGCTTCTCTTCCAATCTTGGTTATGCTTTGCGGAAGCCAGATTGAATATAGCCTGGTACAATCTTCAAATGCATTATCACCGATATAGGTTATGCCATCCTGCAAAAGGATATTCGTGGCTGTACGGCAGTTGCGAAAAGCACCAGCAGCTATTCCTGTTATCCCTTGGGGAACAGTTATCACTTCATCTTTGCCTATATATTGGACCAGTATACCGTCCTCGATGACAAAATCAGGAGAAATCGCATTTTGAGAATCTGTTGTGACTGTTTCATCTGCAGGTGGAGTATTAGGAACATCTATAGTTTCCTCTACTGCATCATCATAGGATTCACCATTATAATTCTTCGAATCTGCTATTCCTTCATCTGATGATGGGATTTGATGTGTTTGTCCCTGGGAAGCAGATTCAGTCGTTTCTGTAGATCTTCCTGCAGGGGGCTGTTCAGCTTCAGTAAAATTATCATCATCCATGGATTCAATTGTTTCTGTGGAATCAGATTTTTCTTCAGCCCCTATATTTTTATCAGAATCTAAAACTGTATCAGAATCTGAATCTGGCTCAGAACCACTTTCCTCCATTTCTGAAGCATCAGGGTCTATCTCCTCAGTATTGTATTCTTCATCGACGGTTTCTAAACTTCTGGATTCTCCACTCTCTACAGACTCTTCAAATATTTCCTCTGACTTAACTGCAACAGGTTCTTCAGAATCTGTAGAAGTCTGTGCTCCGAAAACAGATCCGGATAATGAGACTGTAGTGATGATTGTCGATAGAATTATTGCCATAATCTTTATTCTTTTCTTTTTGTGGTTTTTCATTTCCATCCTCCTGTTGATCGACAGTATTGTCTTTACTGATGCTTTTCAAAGGTCATTATACTAAAACAGAGGCAGGAAACGGTGGGCACGGAGCCCACTATAAAACAATCAGAAGAGGATAGAAGAGTAATAGTAGAAAAAGTGAAAAGAAACAAGGTTTAAGATTACGAAGTATTAAAAAGAGCCTCTGTCCGGCATCGTGTTCAACAACGCTTACGGGACAGAGGCTTCCTTTGTCTTTACTTATTTTGTCTGTCGTTGCCTGATTTGTCTTGACTTCACTTATCTTCGTCAATAAATATTTATCAGCGCTCATCTTTATCAACAAATCCGAGCATTATGATAGCCGCTATAATGTAGATCAGGCAGAAAACCAGGAGTAATAGCCAGTCCTTCATCAGCATGCCTGCACCGCCCTCACCGGCATTAGCCAACCATTCTGCCTGTAAGTTGACGGATGAATTTGTACGGGCGATAGAGATGATCGCCTGGACTCCCCAGCGGCTGGCAGTCAAATAGGAGATTAATTCAGTTATTCCTGTCAGATCAAATACGACACCGGCCATGACCAGCTGTACCACAAGGATAAACGGCATGATCATCATGGCAGACATCTCATTCCTGACGATACAAGAGACCAGCATTGCGATCATATCTGCACAGAAAGTCGTCAGAAAAATGGTCAGATACAGCTCAATAAACATCGGCAGCACCAGTCCGCTGGGAGGAAGGTGGGAATGGTTGCGAACAAGGACGACAATCAGCACGATCAGAGATTCTCCCGCACAGAGGAACATTTCATAAATCACATGCGCCAGAATATAAGAGGAGATGCGCAGACCGGTCCGGTATTCTCTTTTTATGATCGCCCTTTCCCTGCAGATTGACTGGATCGAATTAAAAAGTCCTGACCAGATGCAGGCGGATATTACCGCAAAGGCTCCTTTATTTGTTGCATCGTATGTATTGAACATGTCCGGTCCGGTTACCATGGAGATGATCACGATAATGATGAATGAAGACAGAAAGTTTTTCCACTGTTTTTCATTTCGAAACAGACGGAAACATTTACCGAGATAAACGGCGATCTGTCCCTGGCCGGAGATTCTTCGTTCTGCCATTTTAATACGCTCCTTTTTTGCCTGCGGTATTGGATGCATCACTTATAAAGATAGGTTTTTGTACTTGTCAATATAGTAATCCGCCAGTCCTTCTCCGCCTTCTTCCGTATAATTGATTCGCCGCATGATCCCTTCCAGATCATCAACTTCAAAAAAGGCACATGCGTCTTTAGGAGAACCGTAATAGACCAGGCGCCCTTCCTCTTCGCTGTTCTTTGCGAGCACAATTATTTTGTCAAATAATTTGAATGCGCGGTCAGGGCTATGGGAGATGACCATGACGATCTTGCCCTGATCCGCAATTGAGCGCAGATTTTCCCACAGCTGACGAGCCATGGTCCCATCCAGACCGGAGTCCGGTTCGTCGAGGAAAAACAGAGAAGGATTTCCGACATATTCCACAGCAATGCTGAGCCGTTTTCTCTGTCCTCCGCTGAGTTTTACGACAAGTGCGTCCCGCAGACGTTCAAGCCCGAGCATGTGCAGTGTCTCTTCGACATGTCTGTCATATTCTTCTTTTTCCATGACCGGAAGCCGCATCTTGGCTGCATTGAGCAGTGTATCATAGACGGAATCGTTCTTGCGCAGAAGATCTTCCTGAGGAACATAACCGATCTCATATTTCATGCGTTCATATTCCTGGTAGATATCCGTTCCTTTATAGCGGATCTCACCTTCCGCGGGTTCATATCCCATGACGGCATTCATGAAGGTGGTCTTTCCGGCACCGGATCCGCCCAGGATCAAGACCATGCTGCCGGGCAGAATATTCAGCCGGATATCCCTGAGAAGGGTCTTCTTTTTAGCGCGCAGCCAGACATTTCGCTCTTCAATCCAGACAGAGAGGCCTTCACGGCTGTCATCAGCCGCCCCTTTGTTTTGTGGTATGGCAGGTATGGAAGGTTTGACTTCTTTGGCGTCGTCCAGTTCGGCCGTGACGGAATCAGATTCAGCTTTTTTCGGTATATCTGCATCTGCATAGCAATCTACATAGCAGAGCAGTTCATCTTCCAGAAACACGAAATAATAATCTGCAATCCTGATCACGTCGTTTTTCTGAAGATATACCGGCTCTTCAATGCGGGCCGCATTGAGGTATACGCCATTCAGACTGCCGTGGTCCAAAAGTGCCCAGCCTTTTTGGGCACGAAACAGGGAAGCATGCCGCCTGGAGACGCTTTCTTCGCGCAGGCGAAGCCGCTCATTTCTGCCTATGACGACTTCTGCGGCATCTGCAAGCGAGATCCGTCTCCAGGTCCGATTCTCTTGCGGCGCCGTCGAATAGATCAGAATCACATCCATGTCCGCATTCGGATCCTGCTTTCCATGGATCCGCAGGATATCTCCGTCGGACAGGGTTTTCCCTTCTCCGGCTGCGAGCATGGTCCCGCAGCAGATCGTTCCGTTCATACTCCCTGCATCAGTATATCGGCATCCTGCGGCATTCGTGGTAAAAAGACCGTGCTTCCGTGAAGCAACACCTGAGTGGATCGGAAGATCAGGCTTGCTGCTGCGTGAGACCCGGCCGAGGGTCTGCTCGCCTTGCAGTATGTATGTGTGAAGTTCGTGTCCGCTGATCACGGTCAGATGCGGTGTATTGTCTTTCTGCTGAAATAAAATAGTTTCTTCAAGCATAGTTGTGATTGTGACCTCCCCCTCACAAACATGTATGGGTTATTACTGCATGTACACATCCTTTACAGGAAGGGTACTGTGACGATCATTCCGTTTCTTCATCTCTCTCATCAATGCCTGCTGAAACTCGTGCATCCGAGCGGATCTGTCTGATCTCTTCATCCGCCTCTTCTTTTGTCAAATATTCGATGCCGCCTGTGAATGTACCGGCTTCTCTGCGTGTCTCCTGGAAGGTGTTCAGCAGGTTCACCTGTCTGTCAGGCGGTGTGTCGACCAGACGAGGGGTTCCGAAGGGAACCTCTGACAGAGTAACCGGATCCAGAGCCTCCCACCAGTCCAGATAAAGTCTGCTGACCATCCCGATACTCGTCATTGCAGGCATGCCTGAAATATCTGTGATCTCATTGTTATAGAGGGACAGATAGACGTAATCTTTCTTTCCGATAAGGGCTGAGATATCCTTTATCTTATTATTCTGGAGCAGCAGTGCCATCTTCTGTACAGTCGATGCCCCGAGTGCAGATACATCTGTGATCTGGTTTTCACCGAGATCTGCCATATAAAGCTCAAGACAGGACTCCAATGCGGAAATATCGCTGATCCTGTTGCCGGAAGCCGAAAGGAAATAGAGCTTGTGGCATTCCTGTAATCCTCTGAGCGTCGTCAGCTGATTATTATTTACAGACAGCCCCTTCAGACTTGTACATGCCTCCAGGGGAGTGAGATCCGATATCTGATTATCATCGAGTACTGCTACCTCCAGGTGTTCTTCATTTTTGGCAAGCAGTGAAATATCTGAAATTCTGTTCTTGTCGAGACGGACTTCTTTGAGCTGTGTGACATTCTGGAGGCCGTCAAGGGTGCTGATCTGGTTGTCGGAAGCTCTCAGTGACTCCAGAACAAGCATGTTTTCACAGAACTTCAGATCGCTGACAGAATTTCTTCTGAAAGAAAGTGATTTCAGATTTTCGCACC
This sequence comes from uncultured Lachnospiraceae bacterium, assembly GCA_902780385.1. Lineage (GTDB taxonomy): Bacteria > Bacillota > Clostridia > Lachnospirales > Lachnospiraceae > CAG-791. The sequence continues at coordinate 108,929 of CACZFF010000005.1, read as the reverse complement.
CCGATAAGCAGGACAGATCAGCAATCCGGTTTCCGTCCAGATTAAGGTATGCCAGATCGTGACAATCGGACAGAGGAGTCACATCCTGAATCTGGTTGTCCTGTAATTCCAGTGTGTAAAGCTTTGTACATGCTGAAAGAGGGGAGATATCCGAGATCTGATTACTGCCCAGCATAAGAAGCATGATATCCTTACAGTTCTCCAGCACGGAAATATCTTCAATCTGGTTATTATCAGCGTCAAGCTGGTATAATTTTTCGCTGGCCTTTATTGCGGAAATATCCCGGATCTGATTATTATGTACATCCAGAACGCTCAAGTGTTCTTTTTCCTGCAGTCCGTTCAGACTTGTCAGCTGATTGTCTGTCGCGTATACATTTATCAATGCAGATGCTGTACTTAAAAAGGTCAAATCTGTCAGATGAACTTCGTTCAGAGTCAGATTTTCCAGATAGGGTTCATTGCCGAAGGCAGAAAGATCCACGCCTGTCAGATCGGTTTGAATGATCGAGGCAGATTTCAGTGCCGGATTTTCCGGAATCCGGTCGGATCCCGCGTCCCGTTTCAGTGAATAGACATACAGATCCTCCAGTCCGGAGAAACGCTCCAGAAAACCAAACCCGTTTTCCAGACGGTAATTACCCAGGTTAAAATCTGTCAGCTGTGGAATATCTGCCGTAAACATTGCTGAACCGTCGAAAATGGTTTCTTCAACCGCGTATGATCCCCTGAGGATTAACTCACGCAGCGGATCCATCTTTGAAAGAGGAGTCAGAGTGGAAAAACCGGAACAGCCGGAGAACTCAACATGGCGGATCCGCTTCATGGAGGCAAGTCTTTCAATGATCTCATCACTGAGGGTGCAATTACTAAACCTCAGTGCAGCTACGTCCTTGTTGCGGTCGATGCTGTCCAGCATAGATTTGCTGACAGTAACATTTTCATTGATAGAACCAAATTCAACGACCTTGCTTTCCCCGATCCAGGGTTTGATCTCTCCGCCTCCGCTTCCGTTAGATCTTAAATGCAGAATACCGATCAGGGAGGCAGCTGCCAGTATACAGACGAGGATTGGTATGATAATGACTCTTTTTCCGATCTTTGCGGCAGGTTTTTTGCGGCTGTCCCCGGATTTTTTTCCCTTTTTCAAACTCTGTGCCGGATTCTCCTGCACTTTTCCGGGTTGATAATGATTCGACTGTTCATCGCGGGCGGGAGATTCCTGACTCTTGAAAGAAGCGGCCTTTTGTCTGTCAGAGAAAGATTCTTCCGGGTGCCGGGCCAGCACCTGCTGATCATTCACAGGCACCTGCGGATGATTGTTTGCGGACATCTGATTGTTCGCAGGCATCTGCGCATGAGCGTTTGCGGACATCTGATTGTTCGTAGGCATCTGCTCATGATCATTTACAGGATTCTGAGGAACCCGGCTCTTTTCAAAGGAAGGAACTCCGGAAGGTCCCATGACGGTGCGTTCATCGTCATATGCAGCCGTGTTATCGCTGTTAACTGCCTCGATGATCCGGGAAGCGGCGTCAAACTTTTCCTCCAGGGATTCCATGCTGTGGATCCGCTCGGATTCCTGCACAGCGAGTCCCTGCATCAGGACCTTTTCCTGTGCGGCAGTGATGATGGCTCCGCATTCTGATGGCAGCCTGAGTTCATCTTCCAGCATACGATTCAGGGAATTCTCCGGAGTGATGCCTGTGATCAGCTTGTAAATGGAAGCGCAGAGAGCATAGACATCTGTCCACGGTCCCTGCATACCACGGGTCTGATACTGTTCTGCAGGCGCATATCCGGGTTTCAGTACAACAGAAAGACTTTTCTCCCCGTCTGTGCTGAATTCTCTCGCGGTTCCGAAATCGATCAGTTTGACTTTCCCTCCGCGCATGCGGATGAGATTGGAGGGACTGATGTCGCGATGGATCAGACCATTTGCATGTATGCGGCCAAGTGACTGCATGACCGGGCGAAGCAGATTGTATGCCTCATCAAAGGAAATCAGACCGTTCTTTTCTATATATTCCTTCAGGCTCTCGCCCTGCAGAAACTGCATCACAATATAAACTGTCTGATTGTCTTCAAAGAAATCACGTACGCCGACCACGTTGGGATCCTCTGAAAATCTGGCGAGTACACGTGCTTCCTCCAGGAATTTCTTCTTTCCTTCCTCAAAGAACTTCTTGTTTTCGCTTCCTCCCACCTGTACATCCAGGGACTGTTCATGGTAGCGGCTGGCAATACCGGACGGATAGTACTCCTTGATCGCAACCGGCACGTCCAGTACCGAATCGTATCCTTTATAGGTAATACCGAAGCCGCCCTGACCTATCACCTCTAGTATTTCATAGCGGCCCGCGACAAGCGTGCCGGCAGGAAGAAGATTCATCTCATTTGTTTTCATTTTCTAAAAACTCCGTCTCGTTTTTTTTGTTATACAGCAGATTGCTGCTGTGTCCGCCGGAAGAAAGTTCCTTGTTAAGAAAAAAGTTACTTCTGCGGAATACTGCGATAATTCGCAACAAAAGTATATCATATATATAACTATTCTACCCATAGAAAAAGCAAAAATCCCTGCCGGTGCTGTGTCTTTGGGTGACGCAGCCCTGGCAGGGACTCTGCTTTATAGATTAGTTATTACTGAAGTGTATAGGTCACAGTGACATTTGCTGTGATCTCTGCCTGTCCGGGCAGGATATTTGCAGCTGATGCACTGTCTTCCGCTGCGCCCATTCCTCCTGCGTATACTTTTTCACTGGTATTGGCATAGGTCATGTCCTGATATCCTTCTGTGATCATCTTTACATGGCCCAACTTCCTGCCGGCTGCTTCTGCCAGAATGTTTGCCTTTGCTTCCGCGGCAGCAACCGCTTTCTTTAGAGCCTCGGCGTACAGTGCTTCATACTGTGTGCTGCTGTAGGAGAGGCCGTTGAACTCGTTTGCGCCGGCATTGGTGCAGGCTGTGATCAGCTTGCCGGCATCATCGATCGGGACATCTTTGACAGACAGATTGCTGAATGCGCTGTAGCCTATGATATTGCTGCCATCTCCCGTATTCCAGTCATACTGGGGGCTGACATCATACATACTGGTCTGGATGTTCTCTTCTTTGATCCCGTTCTTTTTCAGTACCTTGACAACTGCGTCAACATTTTTGCTGTTTGCCTGCTGTGCTTCTTCAGCGGTATCAGCCTGTGTGCGTACTCCGAAGCGAAGTTCTGCCCTGTCAGGAACAGCCCGGGTATTTCCCCTGGCGGTTACTGTCACCGTGTCCTGGGAAGAGCCTGCTTCTGACGCCGTGGAAGTTTCCTGTGCCTGTGCCACTGTGGTTGTGACACTGCTTTTTTCAGAAGAACTGTCTGCCGATGAACACCCGGGAATCCCTAATACCGCCGCACACACAATAGCAGTGAGCGCAGCAGTGAAGACCTTTGGCTTATTGAAAAATCTTCTTTTCATCATTACCTCCTTGACGTGAAACTCGTCCTTATATAAACAACTTGAAAAATGACATACCGTTTCTTTATACTTAATGACGTGAAAGAAAATAAACCGTTACGCCCTGATGATCAAGAAAGGAAGAATTGATAAATGAGCGGATATATCCAGGAACTGCGGCAGATCGTCGGACACAGGACATTGATCCAGTGCGCGGCCAGCATTATTTGCGTGAATGAGAAGGGGCAGCTTTTGCTGGGGAAACGGACCGACAATCACCTGTGGGGATATTCCGGCGGAGCTGTCGAGATCGACGAGCACGTAGAAGACTGCGCAAGGCGTGAACTGTTCGAGGAAATGGGGATCACTGCGGGGAGACTGGAGCTTTTTTATATTAATTCAGGCCCCGAGACTCACTATGTCTATCCCAACGGGGACGAGGTCTCCAACGTTGAGATCATCTACATCTGCAGGGATTACAGCGGAGAACCTGTTCCGCAGGAAGATGAGATTGAAGAGATCCGTTATTTTTCTCCCGGTGAGATCAGGATCGAAGAGATATCCCCGCCCATCCGGCCGGTCTTTGAGCGATACCTGGAACTGACAAAGAAGGCTGATGCATGAATAAAATGCGTGATACCCGGGATGGCTGCAGCTAACTCAAAATGGAATTGACATGGTCGTCCCACTGGTCACGCTATTGATTTTTGTGCGTAATATAGTTAAGATTATTGTATATAAAAACACAGGAGAGGTGTTTCGGCAGTTTGTATTTCACCGCTTATCTATTATGGCGCGGGACAGCAAAGGATCCGTGCCGGGCAGTATTCATTCGTCATTTTGGTGGTCATTTACAAGAGAAAGGAGAAGAGTATGGACTTTGAACAGGCAGTAAATACGATCCTTCCGGGTAAATACCGGCATTTCAAGGGAAAAGAGTACGAGGTTCTTTACGTCGCCAGACATTCGGAGACCTCAGAGCCTATGGTTGTCTATCGCGCGCTGTACGGCGATGAGGATGTCTGGGTAAGACCTGCATCCATGTGGAATGAGGCAGTCGAGTTTGAAGGAACAGAGTATCCCCGCTTCAGCAGGATCGCGGACGCGATTCACAACTGGGACGATGCCTGAGCTGCAAGATGATTCATGGGGATGATGCATAAGCTGATAGATTCTGAAGGTGTAAGAATCTCAAGGTGCAGGATACTTCAGCTGAAAGGTGCTTAAGCTGATCAGCTTCAGTCCATATTCCCGGGGCTGTGATCGCAGCTGCCGGGAGAAACTGGGGTAAAAACGTAAAAAGTGTTTGCTATGATGACAGGGCAGAGGTTTTCTGCCCTGTTTTCACAGAAAACTGCCATGGCAGCGTGACTGCCACCACCAGAAGCCGGAAAAGGAGAGAACTGATGCAGAGCTACAGGCCGACATACCATGCAAGTGTACCCTCAGGCTGGTCAAATGACCCGAACGGAATGATCTTTTATAAGGGAAAAGCCCACCTGTTTTTTCAGCATTATCCGCATAAGGCAGAGTGGGGAACCATGCACTGGGGACATTTTACGACCACGGATTTTGTGAAATGGGAGACGCTCCCCCTTGCGCTGGTCCCGGACCAGGAATATGAAGTGGTCTGCGGATGCTGTTCGGGCAGCACCGTCGAGAAGGACGGAGATTTATGGCTGATCTATACTGCGGCCCAGCCGGAGCGCCAGAGGCAGTGCCTTGCTGTCTCCAAAGACGGCGGCATACATTTTGAGAAAAACAAAGACAATCCGATCCTGACATCTGCCATGCTGGACCTCGAGGTCACGGAGACTGACTGCCGCGACCCGCGTATCTTCCGGAAAGACGGATATTATTACTTTATTGCCGGCGCGCGTGTTTTGACAAAGGAAGAGCTGAAGGAGGCCAGGGCTCAGGCGGAGGCGTCCGGCGCAAAATGTGAAAAAGGCGGGAAACCGTCAGGAGAAGGAGCAGAAAGTTTTGAAGGGGTCGTTCACGCATCGGGAACTGTTTTGGGCGTGATACCTCCTTCCATGGATCCGGTCTCCGACAAGCAGGAAGAAGAGCAGAAGGCCGGCTTTGGGAACATGATCCTGGCGCGCAGCAAAGATCTCCTGCACTGGGAATATGTCGGACATCTGCTTGATGAAGAAACAGAAGGGCAGATTCACCTGGACCATGCTTTCTACTGCCTGGACGGCGCCTATGAGTGCCCTGATTATATTGTCCTGAACGGGCAGGAGGTCGTACTGACCAGCCCCCAGAATCTCCCGCAGATCGGCACGTCCTATCAGAACGTACACTCCGGTGTTTACCTGCTGGGAGAGATGAATTTTGAAAACGGTCGTTTCAGGATCGATGAGATCGGGGAACTCGACAACGGCTTTGACTTCTATGCCGCCCAGACGCTCAGGATGCCGGATGACCGTGTCATCATGATTTCCTGGAAGGAAATGTGGGACCGCAACTTCCCCACCCGGGAAGAGGGCTGGGCCGGCACCTATTCGCTTCCCCGCGAGCTGTCTTTCGAGGACGGATGCTTTATCCAGAGACCTGTCCGTGAGATCTGCAATTACCGTCAAAATAAAGTGACAGCCGATACTCTGGAGGTTACCGACAGCAGCCTTTCTGTCGAGGGAATATGCGGAAGCACTATTGAACTCAAGGTCACCGTAGAGCCCGGAAGCGCTTCCAGGGCCGGTGTGAAGCTTTTCTGCGGCAGTGAGCACGAGACCCTGGTCTACTATGACAAGGAAGCCGGTCAGATCATGTTTGACCGCAGCAGATCCGGGATCCCTTTCTCTGGTCAGGAAAAAGATGTTGATCACAGAGTCTGTGTGATCGGAGACAAAGAATCCATAGATCTCCATTTCTTCCTGGATATCAGCACTATTGAAGTCTTTATTGACGGCGGCCGCCATGTCATGACCGGAAACGTTTATCCCGATCTGGATGCCGACACAGGCGTGCAGTTCTTTGCAGAGGGCGGAAGCGCAGTATTCCGCAATATTGTGAAATACGACATCCTGGTCTGATGAGTCATCGGGGACGGTTTTTCGGTTGAAGCTTCAAGTCTGCTCGTGATTGTCGTGATTGATGTCAAAGAAGGAATAAGCTGCAGTCGGGAGGACATAATGGCAAAAAAAGATGCGCGCAGGGGAAAAAGGCGCGTGAGACTGACACCGGTGAGTACCTATCACTATTTTCGGCTTGTTTATCGATCGGTGCTTTTGCTGGCAGTCCTTATTTTCTATATTCGGTACAGGCTGAATATGGGCGGTTCGGGAGCAGAGATCACAAAGCTTCTGGAGGGCAGGCCGGTGGTCCTGGGAATCCTGTGGCTGGTCTTTGCGGTGGAGATGGTCCTGCGCTTTTTCCCGGCCAGGCTGGAAAGCCCGGGAAGTCAGAAGCAGTTTGCCAGAAACTATATCCGCACGGGTGAGACAAACATACAGATTCCGGACAACAACGGAACCATGCTGGTCGCCCTGATCTGGATTTGTTTCAATGCTGTTTTCGGGGCACTGCACATGTGCGGTATTTTTGATGACGGGATCATGATCATCATCAGCTGTATGTATTCCGTCTGCGACATGATCTGCATCCTGTTTTTCTGTCCCTTTCAGAGCTGGTTCATGAAAAACAAGTGCTGCAGTTCCTGCCGCATCTACAACTGGGACTATGCCATGATTTTTACGCCCATGTTTTTTGTCCGCAAGACCTATTCATGGACGCTGCTGGCCATGTCCATCATCCTGATGCTCCGCTGGGAGATCACATTTTACCTGCATCCGGAACGGTTCTCACCTGTGACGAACGGCTATCTGCACTGCGGGAACTGCACGGAGAAACTCTGTGCACACAAGAGACAGCTCCACAGCCTCTGGAAGGAAATCGAGCAATACACCGCTAAGCGCCTTAAACGGCTGAGGGGCACGCACGAATAATATTCACATTTTATTTGATATTAAATACATTTTATCTGGTATTAAATATGTGAAATAATCCTGAATTTAGCCTTGATCTCTCTTTTTATTGCCGGGATTTAGTGGTAAGATGCTATGGTATCAGGCAGAATCCTGTCATTGGAACCGGACATCAGAACAAGTTCGGGCGGGATGGTCATTGATGCTCAGACAGTCTAAAAGCCGGATTTGAAACAGCCGGAATATTTTTATTGACGGAAAGGATTATAAACTATGGCTTTTTGCGAAAATTGCGGAATGCAGATTCCTGATGATTCGAAATTCTGTGAGAACTGCGGTGCTCCCCGTATGCAGGCGGTTGCCAGAGAGGCTGCCAAAAATACTTCAGAGGCAGGGCAGACGGAAGCCTATTCCTACGGGCAGCCGGAACAGCAGTACGATACTTCTTCCTACGCGGGCGGCAGCACATACAGTTCAGGGAACACCTATAACACCGGAAATACCTACAATACCTATTCCACCGGAAATATATCCGGGCCTCTTCCTATGATGGGCTTTATGGAGGCGGTGCAGACCTGTTTTTCCAAATATGCGGATTTCAGCGGACGCGCACGCAGAAGCGAGTACTGGTTCTATACTCTGTTTGTAGGCATTATCCAGTTGGCTTTGGGAATTGTGGGAAATATGATTTTTGGCGCACCGGAGAGCGGAACGAATATTCTGCAGAACATCTTCTCCCTGGCAATAATGATTCCCTCACTTGCAGTTTTCTGGCGCAGGATGCATGACATCGGAAGGACCGGCCTGTGGTTTTTCCTGAACCTGGTTCCCTGCATCGGACAGGTTGTTCTGCTCGTATTTGAGTGCACGGACAGCCAGCCCGGAGAAAATATGTATGGAATGAGCCCTAAGTATCCCGCATAACACAATCGAAAACTGAACTTCAGACAAAAAAGCGCTTTGAGAAACCTGGTGATTTCTCAAAGCGTTTTTGCGGATTGTCATCGGGGACGATTCTGATCATCCATGGCTGCCCGATCGCCTGTACCAGTGAATTCAACCTGGCTGTGCCGGAAAACCGACGGATCCGGATGGGCTCCCCCGAAGATCTTCCGGCCGCGATAGAGCAGCTGCGGAAGATCGTTTTGGCGGGATAGATGCAAAAAGAGGGCGTAAGTGACCTATGAAGACTGATAAGAAGTGGATCGTGAAACGGATTCAGGAAGCAGACTTTGGCTGCGAAGAGAGACCTGATGGGGAAAAGGTGAAGGTCATCGTTACCCTGGAAGATGCTGCCGGAAAACTGAGCGAAGTTCTGGTCGAAGACGACTGGCTCTATGAAAAGGGGATCGACGAAGGATCTCCCTGGCCTTTGCAAGGGACTGTGCAGGAAATCTGATCTGAAAATGGCTGTGAAGAAATATGATGGTTTCTTCACAGCCTCCTTTATCGGGAATACATATAAAATTGAGTAACTGCATGATGTCGATGTATTCACCGGAAAGGTCTTATTTTACGAGGGGGACAGTACAGAATTTACCCTGCGTGATGCAGGTGTCCCCGTATGCAGAAGGGGGGCTCCCAGGCAGGAGGTCAGCCGACATATTGCATGAAAAAAAGCTGCCACAGCGGCAGCTTCTTTTAACCGATTATTAATCTGAACCAGTCATCCCTACGTTGGCATTATCCAAATCAGGTTATCGGTCGAAGGTTCTGCCTTCCTCTCAGCCTGTAACACAAGCTCCCGTCTGTATTTTGTTTTAGATATGGACGATTTGCATTTTATGTCCTGATGTCAACTATTATACTGCGGTCATCAGGCAAAAACAAGTGAAATCTTGGGGACGGGAAATCTTGGGGACGGTCCTTTTGTTTCTGTCCCCTTGTCCTGAATAGGAACAAGGGGACAGAAACAAAAGGACCGTCCCCTTCTCATTTGCCGTCCCCTTCTCATTTGCTGTTGACGACATGTATTCCGATCGCGACCAGTATGACGGCGATGATGTACTGGATCCTGAGTTCTTCGTGCAGAAGGAGGGCGGCGAAGATGACACCCAGAACCGGGATCAGGGCATTGTAGATGGCGATCTGGCTGATCGGATGATAAGACAAAAGCGCATTGTAGATGGCAAAGCACACTGCGGAGATCGTGATCAGGCAGATAAGGATAAAGACACCTTTGACGGTAAATACCCATGCTGTCTTCGGACGGACTAAAAGTGCGGTCAGAAGCAGGAGACCGCCGCCGATCTGCATGCTGTAACCGGTCGCCCGGGTGATGTCCATCCTGCGGGATACGACCCTGGTGATCAGGCCGCCGAATGCTGTACAGCAGGCATTGAGCAGGATCATGCCGTCTCCCATAAATGTGATATCCGAAAAGAAATCAGCCCCCGGCTGAATGTTGATGGAGATGATACCGGCGATTCCCAGAATGATTCCCAGAGCCTTTCTCCAGTTCATTTTGTCATCAGGAAAGATTAGGGTCGAGAGCAGGATCAGGATAAAGCCGCCCATGGAATCGAGGATGGTGGATCGCGCGCTGCTGTTGTAGCCCAGTCCGATGTAGGCGAACATGTAATGCAGCGCAGTGTTTACGATGCCCAGAAGTACCAGCCATCCCATGTCACTCATGTCGGTGATATTGGATTTTATTTTTTTAAAATGGGCGTAGAGTGTCACCGCAGTGCCTGCGCAGAAAAAGCGCACACCGGCAAAGAGGATCTTGCCGCCGAGGTCCCTGCCGTCGATCTGGAATTCCTGGTAGCCGAGTTTGATCAGGGGATAGGCCAGGGACCATCCGATCATGACAAACACGGCAAAAAACACTTTGAAACGGTTATCCTGTAATATAGAGTTGTTCTTCATGTATTATCCCTCCTGTACACAGCAAATGACATTGTAGCACAAATTATAAAAAATACCAGACTGATATGCCTGAAAACGAGGTATCTGCGCTATAATGTTAAAGACTGCTGTCTGAATTTATTAAAAAGGAGAAAAAATGGAACTGGATTTGAAAGACTTGCGAAAGGGTGATACGATCTGCTGTCTGGCTCTGATCTTTACGGTTTTCGGAATTGTCGGATGGATATATGAGATGCTGTTTTACCGCATAAATGACGGTATGTTTGTGGAACGGGGGCAGGGTCTGGGACCATGGCTTCCGATTTATGGCTTCGGCGCCGTGTTCATCTGCCTTTTTGCCATACGTTTTCGAAAGTCCATGCCGGCGGTTTTTCTCATGAGTGCCCTGGTCAGCGGTGTCGTTGAATATCTGACCGGCTGGGTTCTGTACACTTTTTTTGACGGACTGCGCCTCTGGGACTATAACACGGAAATCTGGAACTGGGGCAATATCAACGGATACATCTGTCTTCGTTCCATCCTCCTGTTTGCTTTCGCGGGCGTCTTTCTGATCTATGCTGCCTTGCCCATGATCGGAAGACTGCAGGAAAGGATTCCGGAAAAAGCCTTCCGCGCGATCTGCCTGATCCCGGCTGTCCTTTTTCTGGTCGATATTGCGGGAGGATACATCCTGCGCATCTGGTGACATCCTGCCTGTCTGATAACAGATGACTGGTGTCCTCAGAAAAGCTGTGCCGGCATGATTTGACTTTCATCTATAAATATTTTTAACACACAGAAATGCAGTAGAGCATTGACTGGAGGGATGGATATGAACAAGGATCTGATCGGGAACCTGGATTTTGAAAAAATAAATGCGAAGCTGTTTGATTTTCTGGATCACAGCCCGGTCCCTTTCTTTGCGGTCAAAAATATGAAGACCGCCCTGCAGGAAGCCGGTTTTACGGAGCTTTATGAGAGTGCCCGCTGGCAGCTGGAAGCAGGCGGGGCCTATTTTGTGACCCGCAATGATTCGGCCCTGATCGCGTTCAGGATTCCCCGAAAGGATTTTACAGGCTTTCAGATCATGGCAAGCCATTGTGATTCTCCTGTTTTCAAGATCAAGCCAAATGCGGATATCACGGTTGAAAACAAATATGTCAAGCTGAACGTGGAAAAATACGGCGGCGCTCTGTATGCGTCCTGGCTGGACCGGCCCCTGTCTGCCGCCGGGAGAGTGGTGGTCGAGACAGAAGACGGGATCGAGGCAAAGCTTGTAAATATTGACAGGGATCTTCTGATCATTCCTAATCTGGCCATTCATTTCAACCGTCAGGTAAACGAGGGATATAAATTCAATGTCCAGAAAGACATGCTGCCTCTGCTGGGGGAAATATCGGATTTTTCCGGGGGACAGCAGGAGTCTTTGGGAGAAAGGCCCGATGTCGATACAGCCCGCAGCCAAGGAGATAAGCCCAAAGATCGTTTTCTGAGACTTATTGCAAAAGAGGCCGGTGTCCGTCCGGACCAGATCCTGGATACAGACCTCTATCTTTACAGCAGGACCAGGGCTTGCCATGTCGGTATGGAAAACGAGTATATCGTGAGCGGGCGGCTGGATGATCTGCAGTGTGCTTTCTCTTCACTGCAGGGTATCCTGCTGGCAGAGCCCTCCGGGAGCGTCGCGGTCCACTGTGTCTTTGACAATGAAGAGGTCGGAAGCGGGTCAAAGCAGGGCGCAGGCGGAACCTTCCTTTACGACGTTCTGCACAGGATCAATGCGTCACTCGGCCGTAGGGAAGAAGACTATCTGCGCGCCGTCGCCTCAAGCTTTATGGTCTCCGCGGACAATGCCCATGCCGTCCATCCCGATCATCCGGATAAATCCGATCCCACCAACCGGCCCTATATGAACGAGGGGATCGTGATCAAGTACAATGCCAGCCAGAAATATGTCACGGATGCGGTCTCCGGAGCGATTTTCCGCGCCCTGTGCAAAAAAGCAGGTGTTCCCTGTCAGACCTTTACAAACCGGTCCAATCTGGCCGGCGGTTCCACTCTGGGCAATATCGCCCAGGGACAGGTGTCCCTCAATGCCGTCGACATAGGACTGGCTCAGCTCGCCATGCATTCCGCCTGTGAGACAGCGGGTGCCAGAGATACTGCCTTCCTTGTGGAAGCGGCGCGGGTTTTCTTTTCGGGTTCTGTGGAAAATACCGGAGACGGAAAATACAATTTGAGATTCTGAGGGACTTTTCGGATACAGCAGCGGGGGTGAAAAAATGGGGATGATCTATATTATCCGGCATGGAAAAACCGCAATGAATCATGCCAATCTTCTGCAGGGGAGTAGCGATATACCCCTCAATGAAGAGGGGATCCGCCAGGCCCGGGAGGCCGCGGACAGGCTGCGGGATATCCGCTTTGACTATGTTTTTACCAGTCTGCTCGGCCGCGCCGTGGAGACTGCTGAAATTGTTGTGCCGGGTTTGGAGCCGGTGGTCGATGAGCTCCTGATCGAGATGGATTACGGTCCCTTTGAGGGAACAGACCTGACGCATCTGCCGGAGGAACTCATCAGCTTTTTCAGCGATTTTGTGCACAATCCGGCGCCGGAAGGAATGGAACAGCTGCCTGCAGTCGTTGAGAGGGCAGGCAGGTTTCTGGAAGGGATCCGGCATTTGGACGGTAATATCCTGATCTCCACCCATGCCCTTCTTATGAAAGGCCTTCTGGAATATCTGACCCCCGCTTCAAAGGGAAGCTACTGGTCAAAACATATCGGCAACTGCGCGGTATATACAGCGGAACTGTCAGAAGGCAGGTTTTCTGTCCCGGAGCAGCTGTTCTGAACGGAAATATAAGAAATATAAAAGAACGTCTCTTCCATGCGACTGCAGGCTGAAGAGACGTTCTTTATTTATTTCAATAATGATTTATTTCAATAATGATTTGTTTCAAAAATGATCATCCCTGAATGATCGATGATCCCTGCATGTTGTCCTGCATCAGGCGTCATTGAAACGGGGCAGCGTATTATGTTTGCGCTCAGAACCGCTTTCGCCGTAGGAGTTTTCAGGAAGCATGCCGAAGTATTTCTCACGGGATTCCTGATAGATCCTGTTGTAATCTTCGTTCTCGTGACGCAGGTCTGCGAAGTAGGTGTGCTCCCGGCTTGCGACTTCAGGACGGACACGGACGATGACGGCCTCGCCGACATTGGAACTGACATCCGCGATACGGGTCATGTCGGAGAGCAGGTTCTCGAAGTTGGGGTCGAGGAAGACGTTGCAGGCGCCGCTTCCCATGCGGGCAAGGTGGCTTTCCTTGAGCTCCAGGACCATATCCGCGGCGACCTTGCGCAGAGGCTGGATCCGGTAAGCTGCATTGATGTCGCGCTTTTTGAAGGCCAGCTCAGTCTCATCCAGGATCTGCTCCAAAAGTTTCATCAGGACGTCCAGATCGCCCATGGCGGTAGCAGAAAAGGCCATGTTTTTGTCGGCAAGCCCCCTTGCGTTATCGGAAATATTGACAGCATGGTCGCCCAGGCGCTCGAACTCCGTGAAGACCCTGTAATACTCATCGAGGATGCTCGTATGCAGGTCATCCTTCAAGTGGGGCAGCAGAGATACCAGATAGGCACTGATGCGGTCCGCGAACTTATCGATATAGACCTCGTCCTCCTGGATCTCATTGTAGATCTTTTCATCGTAATCAGAGAGCAGTCCGTAAGCCAGGATGATATTCTTTTTGGCAAGCTGGAACTGTGTCAAAAGCAGATCGTAGCAGCTGCTCAGGGCGATGGCAGGTGTATTGAAGAAATTGGGGTTGAGGGCCTCGAACTTCTCCTGATATTTCTCGGCTTCCGCCGGCTCATCCTTGACAAGTCGATAGCTGAGCTTCTCCAGAAGCGGGATCACGGGGAGGATGAGCAGGGCGCAGACCACATTGAAGATGGTATTGGTGTTGGCGATCAGACTGGAGTTGACCACCTTATTCCAGAGACCATCCAGAAAGCCTGCATAATGAGCGATCGCGACTCCGATCAGGACATAGGCAGACTTGATCAGGTTGTAGGCGATGTTGATAGTACCTACGCGGCGGGAATCCGGGCTGGCACCGATGGAACATACGATAGCTGTCGTCACGCAGTCTCCCAGATAGACACCGACGATGATGGGATAGACGCCGTGCCAGATCAGAAGGCCTGAGGACGAGAATGCCTGCAGGATACCGATCGTGGCAGAAGAACTCTGCAGGACAAAAGCGACGCCGGTACCGGCGGCATAGCCCGCAAGAGGATTTTCACCGATGCTGGCAAAGAGATTCTGGATAAAGGGAGAGTCCGAGAGGGCACTCACCGCGGAAGTCATGTTCAGAAGTCCGGAAAAGAGAATGCCGAAGCCGATGGCGATGTTGCCGATCTGGCGGGCATTGCGGAGCTTTTTGTCCATGCCCATGATCATCACAATACCGATGATGAGGGCAATAGGTGCGAGGGAAGAGGGCTGGAAGATCTGCAGCCAGGAACCGCCGGCATCCATATCGAGAAGTCGGATGATCTGGCCGGTGACAGTAGTACCGACGTTGGCACCGATGATGATGCCCAGGGACTGCCGGAGTGTGAGCAGACCGGCTCCGACAAGGCCGGATGTGATAACGATCGTTGCTGTAGAAGACTGGATGATGGCCGTGACGGCAACTCCCAGAAGGAATGCCTTAAAGGAATTGTTGGTCACTCGTTCCATGATCTGTTTGAGCGTGCCGGAGGAGCTTTCCTTGAGTCCGTCGCCCATCAGGCGCATGCCATAGAGGAACATGGCAAGACCGCCCAGTAGCGTCAATGCGCTGAAAAAATTCATAATTTCTCCTTTTTTGCCTTTATAGTTTAGGCTTGATACGGAAGATTCCGATATGTTTTTTACAATTTTTCGTGATAGCCGAAACTACCCCATACTATTTATGATGAAAAATTATAAAAATCATATTTAAACATAACAGCAACAGGGTTGAGCGTCAATGGAAAAAGAACGCTGCAATGTTATCTTTATGTAAATTCAATACCGTCCCCTGTCTCCCCCTGTCTCCCCCGAAAAGAGTCTGTGAAAGTACTCCGAGGTATGTTACAATAGTTGCGGCAAAGCCGCCTTTATGGCGGGCGGCAGCCGCTTGTATTATGGATTCCGGGAGGACATGGTCTATGGCAGCTAAAAATGATATCGATATCACGATCGGAGGGAAGACGTTCACACTCAGCGGCGTGGAGAGCGAGGCTTATCTGCGCGAAGTGGCCTCCTATTTGAATGAAAAACTGAGAAACTTTTCAGATGATGCAGCTTACTGGAAGCTGCCCAACGATATGCGCAATGTGATGCTGCAGCTCAATCTGGCGGACGATTATTTCAAGGAGAGAAGCCGTGTGGAAGAGCTGGCCGGGCAGGTGCAGGATCTGGAATCGCACCGCGACCGCGCCCTGCAGGAACTGGATGAGATGCAGAAGGCTGCTCAGGAATCATCGTCCAGGATCATTGCACTGGAATCGGATGCGGTAGCTCTGCGCGACAAGGCGCAGCGCGCAGCCGCTGCGGAGAATTCCGCGTCAAAGCGTTTCGGGGCCGAGAAGAGCCGCGCAGACAAGCTGGCAGAGGAGCTGGAAGCCCTCCGCAAGAGTAAGGCGGAGTCGGACAAAGCCGTCGAACGTCTGCGCAAAGAGCTTGCGCAGACACGGGAGACCATGCAGGGCGAACTGAACAGAACAAAGACCGGTCTTGAACAGCAGCTTGCCGCCTCTGAGGCCCAGCGCAAAAAGGAAGTGCAGGATCTGCAGAGCTCTCACCGCCAGGAGATGAATGCGCGCAATGCAGACAGCGCAAAGGCCCTGAAAGACCGCGAAAGCTCCCTGCAGCGCGAACTTGCCGACACAAAGAAAGACCTCACCGGACAGCTGGAAGCTGCAAGAGCAGAGGCGGAAACTCTGCAGAAGTCTTTGAATACCGCTTCTGAGGAGAACAAAAAGCTCAAATCTCAGCTGGATATCGCTCTTTTGAACGGTGAGAATATCAAAAAGAAGCTTGCCGCCGTTGAAAAGAATTTTGCGGACAAGCTTGCTGCCAATACGGAACAGTACCGCCTGGAGACGCAGAATGCACGTGAGGAACTCGAGAAGACCCGTGAGGACCTCGCCCTTCTGCAGGAGCAGGAGAATAACCGCCTGCAGGCCGCGGCGCGTGTGCGCGGCACCATGCAGGAACTCGTCCAGCAGTACGGACGCTTCGGCCAGTCTCTGGAAGAGGCCGCCGGCCAGCTCCGCGCGCTCGAAGAGTAAGTAAGACAGTCGCTTGTGTCCTCAAAAATAATAATCGTTTATAATCGATTAAAAAAAACCTCCACCGCAATGTGAGCTGCGGGGGAGGTTTTTTTGATGACGCCTTAGTCGAGTTTGAGGTCGCCGTCCTTGATCATTCCGGCTTTGCGGAAGGGGATCGCGATCAGAGGGGTCAGGACTGCGGGGAGAACGAAACAGATCAGGACGAGACCGATCCAGTCTCCCGCAGTGATGGCGGATTTGGTGCCTTTGGCGATATCATTGATCCAGCCGGTGTAGACGCCGATCTGTCCGACCAGTCCGCAGGTGCCCATGCCGGATGCAACGGGTGCGCCGTTCATCTGCATTTTGAAAAGGCAGGTGGCGATGGGACCGGTGATGGCGGAGGTGATGATCGGGGGGAGCCAGATCATGGGATTGCGGACGATGTTGCCCATCTGCAGCATGGAGGTGCCGATGCCCTGGGAGACAAGGCCGCCCCATTTGTTTTCCTTAAAGGACATGAAAGCAAAGCCGATCATCTGTGCACAGCATCCCGCGACGGCGGCGCCGCCGGCAAGTCCGGTCAGGCTGAGGGCTGCGCAGATGGCTGCGGAGGAGATGGGCAGGGTCAGAGCGATTCCGACAATGACGGAGACCAGGATACCCATGAGGAAGGGTTGCTGGTTGGTCGCCCACATGATGATGGCTCCGACACTGGAAGCCGCTTTGCCGATGGCGGGAGCGATCAGTGATGCCAGTCCGACACCGGAGAGGATGGTCACGAGGGGAGTGACCAGAATATCGATCTTGGTCTCTTTGGAGACGATCTTGCCCAGCTCAGCGGCTATGATGGCAATAATCAGAACGGACAGAGGACCGCCTGCACCGCCCAGTTCATTTGCCGCTGTACCGACGGTGGCCAGAGAGAAAAGCACCAGCGGAGGAGCCTGCAAGGCAAATCCGATGGCGACCGCCATCGCGGGACCGCTCATGGACGAGGCGTATTTGCCTACGTTGACGATGGCCTCGATCCCCAGCTGTGAGCCAATCGTGTTCAGGATTGTTCCGATCAGGAGGGACGCGAAGAGACCCTGAGCCATAGCACCGAGTGCGTCAATTCCGTAGCGCCGCGCAGAAATCACGACATTTTTGCGGGCCAGGAAACCCTGTTTTTCTTTTGCCATTTCTTTTTCCTTTTCCTTTCGATTGACTTTCGATTCATTTGAACAGTCTGTGGGTGATTGCTTCTGAAATCCTTTTTACATCTTTGATAGAAAATCATTTTACAGCGGGCAGGTATTGTAAAAACAGCTGTCTTGTCACCTGCCGTGTCGATGTAAATAATATGTAAGGCAAGGGCATTTGTCAAGCAGTTCCATCAAAACTACATGTGTAATTTTTGGTTACAGTTCAGACCCATCTGAAAATAGATACCAATAACCCCAACATAAACTAAACCCTTTTTTTACTAATGCAGCAGCGGCTTTCGCCCCTGCTGCATTTTTCTGTATATCGCACATTGCAACAGGGTCCAAGTCATTATTTTCCCGTTTTTGCTGACCGGTTCCCGGACAGCAAAAACAAAGTTCTAACCTTCGTCATAGTGCATAAAAACTCCCTAATTTTACACCCCTAATAGGCATATTTATTGTGCAATAATATGCCTATAATTTTGTTGACATAGGCATCATATTGTGGTAAAATATGCCTATGTAAGAAAGGAGGTTCCATTATGGGAATCGTCAAATACAAAAATCCAAAAACCGGCATCATCTACTGTTACGAATCAACACCGAAGTGGGATCCCGAAAAAGGCCAGGCACGCCCCACGCGTACTTACCTGGGCAGGTGGGATGAGGAGACACAGTCCATCATCCCGACCAACGGGCGGCGGGGACGGCCCAAAAAGCAAGAGGTTCCGGCCGAAGGATCCACTATAGATAACAGTGCCGCCGAACTTTCCGCATGCAGGGAGGAACTTGCCCGATGCAGAGAAGAACTCGAAGCGGTCAAAAGGGAAAATGCCCGGCTTCTAAAGCAATGCAGTACATTCAGGAACATCATCTCGGATATCCACAAGCGCACATCGGCAGGCGCTCTGGAATGATGAGGACGATCATATCTATCCGGGTATATGCGGAGCGGTCACATGCGGTTTGATTACGATCACGTCACAAATCTTGAATATAAGGTCCGCGCCCAGAAGCTGAGGATCAGAGAGTTTGAATCGGGGGAGCGGTACACAAAACTCAAAAAACAGCATGACGCTGAGATCCGGAAAAAGGACGCTTTGATCAGCCGCCTCAAAAAAGAACTGGCTTCGGCAAATGCCCGTATCATCACCAACCGCAACCATTTCATGGAAGCCATGGAGGACGTCCTAAAGGAAAAGGACGCTCTCCAGCTGAAGATGGAACGCAAGCTCAAAAAGGAACAGGAGTGCAGATATAAGGCGGAAGCCCGGATCGACGAGGTCATGGACCGGCTCAGCCAGAAGCAGAAGAAACTGGATGAGGCATACGAGCGAATCGAAGAACTCGAGGGCCGGATCACAAAGCTCACTGCTCAGGTCAACTGCAACTATGAGAATTCATCCAGGCCTTCCTCCCAGTGCCCGAACCACAAAAAGATCGAAAACAGCCGCGAAAAGTCTGACAGACCCCGGGGAGCCCAGCCCGGACACAAGGGACATACAGCAAAACTCCAGGAGCCGACAGAAGAGGACATCTGGATCCCTGACCCGGAGGAATTTACACAAAACCCTGACCAGTACAAGCCAACGGGCGACTATGTTTATCACCAGGTCGTCGGCCTGCGGGTGGAACTCGTGGTACAGCAGTACTGCGCCAATCTGTTCCTCAACAGGAAGACAAGACAGTATGTACATGCCCCCTTCCCCGAATGGGCCGTCAATGATGTGAATTACGACGGAACCGTGAAGGCGTTTGCTTTTATCCTTAACAACTATTGCAACGTCTCCATCGACAAGACCAGGGATCTTCTCTCGGAGATCACCGGCGGGAAACTCACTATCTCCAAAGGGATGATCAACAGCCTCGCCCGTGAATTCTCGAATAAGTCAAGGAGAGAAAGGGATGAACTGTTTGACAGGCTCGTCAAGTCTTATGCGCTCCATACAGACTTTACCACCGCAAAGATAAACGGTAATAACGTTCATGTCCATCTGTGCGGGAATGAAGATGGAGATATCCTCATCCAGGCCAGAGAGCACAAAGGACACGAAGGGATCAAGGGGACACCGGTCGAGCACTTCCTCAACACCCTTGTCCACGACCATGACCGCACCCTCTATAACTATGGGAGCAGTCATCAGGAATGCCTGTCGCATGTCCTGCGATACCTTTTGGCCAGCGTCCAGAATGAGACAGATCTTACCTGGGCTGGAAAAATGCGGGAACTTCTCCGTGAGTCCATCCACTACAGGAAATCCCTCGAGCCGGGAACAGAGCCTGAACCGGATGTCGTTGCAGACTTCGAGAGAAGATACCAGGAGATTCTGGATCTGGCAGAAAATGAGTATATAGACTACCCTCCGACAAAGTATTACAGGGACGGGTACAACCTCTATAAAAGGATGCGGGAATACAAAAACAGTCACCTGCTCTTCCTGCACGACATCAAGGTCCCCTATGACAATAATCTGGCCGAGAGACTTGCCAGGATCGTCAAAAGGAAGGCTGCTCAGGTGATCTCATTCAGGAGCATGGATTCCCTGATCGAGCTTTGTGATAGTCTCAGCATCCTCCTCACCTATTCAAAGGAGTCTGGAAATATGTTTGAATCAACCACTGAAGTATTTAACAGAAACAAACCGGCATAGCAGGGCCGCTGATAACATCAGGCTTTTGCCGGCTGGCATGCCAGTCGGCAAAAGAAAACCACAAAGTCAACCGTAAGAACCGACGCTGGCTTTTGTATTCAGGGCAGCAGGGGCGATTTAGCCGCTGCTGCCCACAGGGGAGGTTGCAGATTTATATGTTCACTTTTTCAGTAGGGCCTGAACTGTAACAATTTTTGTGCTTGATAAAGAACACGCCCTCTCGAAGGGAGCGTTCTGTAACGCTGCGCGCGGCGCTGACAAAGCTTCGCATTGTTGTCAATGCGCTTCACGCGCGCCGCGCCGCCGTACAAGTCGGTTTTTCGCGAAAAAGACGCGAAAAACGCCTCGCTTTTCAGGCAGGCCTGCACAGTAAGTTATGCTGATTTTTGCACCGGAAAATAAACTTGTTACAAATATACATATATAGAATTCTTTTGTTCATTGTCTTTTAAGGGAGCCGATTGCAGAATGAATTATAAGAAATCCGGGTCTGTCTCCCAGACCGTCTCAGACCGGAGCGGCGGGGGCATTCCGGATCATTATGAAAAAGTCAGATCAGCAGCTTAACAGGAAAAAGCAGTAAAAGACAATCGGATCAGGTGAAAAGAGGAGGAAGGAATGGCTGAGAACATCTGCACAGTTATGGAAACGATGGAAAAAGACAGCACCGCTGCGGCCGTGACCGCGCTGGTGCGCTATGGAGTAAGTAGAGGCCTCATCACCGGGGATGATGCGGTTTTTGCGGCAAACAGTATTTTTGACCTGATGCAGATGGATCCGTCCGGAGAATATATGCCTCTGGAAGAAGGCGCACCGGAGGATTTTACAGCTGTTCCGGATACAGCAGATGGAGAGGACAGCAGGCATTTTGACGACGGTTCGGAGCTTGCCTCCATCCTGAAAGTGCTTCTGGACGATGCCGTCTCACGCGGGATCATCGACAGCGGGATCACGAGCAGGGATCTCTTTGATACGAAGATCATGGGATGCCTGACACCCCGTCCTTCCGAGGTGGTCCGCATAATGGCTGCCAAATACCGGAAATCCCCCCGCCTGGCAACGGATTATTTTTACAAATTGAGTCAGGATGTGGACTATATCCGCCGCTACCGCATCGTAAAGGACAGAAAATGGATCGCGCCGACCCGCTACGGAGATCTGGATATCACGATCAACCTCTCCAAGCCCGAAAAGGATCCCAAGGCCATTGCAGCGGCCCTGACCGCAAAGCAGGGTGACAAGTATCCCAGATGCCTGCTTTGCAGCCAGAACGTCGGTTATGCGGGACGTCTGGACCACCCGGCCAGGCAGAATATCCGTCTGATCCCTCTGTCTCTGGCGGGAGAGCAGTGGTACATGCAGTATTCTCCCTATGTCTACTATAATGAGCACTGCATCGTCCTCTCTGCTGAGCACCGCCCGATGAAGATCGAGCGCAGGACCTTCGAGAGGCTCCTTCAGTTCCTGCAGAAGTTCCCTCATTACACTATCGGATCCAATGCGGATCTTCCCATCGTCGGCGGATCGATCCTGACCCATGAGCACTATCAGGGCGGCAATTATACCTTTGCCATGGCCAGGGCGGCCTGCAGACAGACGATCCGCTTTGCGGACTTCCCTGATATCGCTGCCGGCATTGTGGACTGGCCTATGTCTGTTATCCGCCTGGACGGCAGGGATCCCGAAAGGCTTGTGGAGCTTGCGGACAGGATCCTCACTGCCTGGCGCGGATATACAGATGAATCCGCGGGAGTCTACGCGTTTACGGATGGAACGCCCCACAATACGATCACTCCTATCGCCAGAATGCGGGATGCTGCCGCCTGCGGGATCGAAGTACCCGGAAAAGCGGTCACACAGGACTGCGGCGGCCAGGATCTTGTTTACGAACTGGATCTCGTCCTGCGCAACAACCGCACGTCAGAGGAGTATCCGCTGGGCATTTTCCATCCCCACCAGGAGCTGCACCATATTAAAAAGGAAAACATCGGCCTGATCGAAGTCATGGGACTTGCCGTGCTCCCGGCCCGCCTTCTGTCGGAGATGGATGTCCTCGCCGCCTCGATCATGGACGGAAAAACTCCGCGGGATCTCAGGGAGGACGAAAGGACCGCTTCTCACGCGGACTGGACGGAAGCATTTTTGAAAAAGTATCCCGACTATGCTCCTGAAAAGCTGGCCGGGGTCAGGGACGAAGATTCCCGTGCCGCACTTCGCAATGAACTGGACCGTATCATTGAGGAGGAGATCGGACTGGTCTTCGCAAAAGTCCTGGAACACTGTGCTGTATTTGCGGATACGGAAGAAGGACATATTCAATTTGAACATTTTGCGGGAACAGTGTAAACTAAGCTATACATAAACAGCGGGCAGGGCGGCCGCAGATGCCGGGCTCTTCCGGGCAGTCGGGAGACAATGGCGGTCGTGAGACCTCAGCGGGCGCCTGACCATGATAACAAGTAAGCAGTCAATTGCTTCAATAGACACAGCAGGACAGTTCAAATCGGGAAAGGAGCAAGGCGTCTGCCGCCCGGCACATCGGCCTGTGGAAAGGATTTTCCGGTATATTCCGGAAAGCAGGTTTTCAAGACTTTTCAAAAAGCAGGTTTCCAGGACTTTTCAATTGGAAGAAGAAGCGGGGCGAAAGAGGCGCCGGAAGGAAAATATGGCTATTCTTGTAACAGGCGGAGCAGGATTTATCGGAAGCCACACGGTTGTGGAGCTTCTGGATGCAGGGTATGAAGTTGTGATCGCGGACAATCTCTACAACGCGAAAGAGATGGTGGTAGACCGCATCGAAAAGATCTCGGGAAAGCGTCCCATATTCTATAAGCAGGACATCTGCGACCGCGCGGGTCTGGAGGCGATTTTTGAAAAAGAGCAGATCGAGGCTGTGATCCATTTTGCGGGCTATAAGGCTGTCGGTGAATCCACCCGCATGCCGATCGAATACTATCGCAACAATCTGGATTCCACACTGACTCTCTGCGATGTCATGAGAAATCACGGCTGCAAGAAGCTGGTCTTTTCCTCTTCTGCGACTGTGTACGGCGATCCTGCCTTTGTACCGATCACCGAGGAGTGCCCCAAGGGTATTACGACCAATCCCTACGGTGAGACAAAATCCATGCAGGAGCGCATCCTGACCGATATCTGGCGCGCGGATAATGAGTGGCGAGTGATGCTGCTGCGCTATTTCAATCCCATCGGCGCCCATGTGAGCGGTCTCATCGGCGAGGACCCCAAGGGCATCCCCAACAACCTGCTGCCCTATGTTGCCCAGGTCGCTTCCGGCAAGCTGGAAATGGTCCATGTATTCGGCAATGATTACGACACACCCGACGGCACCGGCGTCCGCGATTATATCCATGTCGTCGATCTGGCCAAGGGCCATGTCAAGGCGATTGAAGGCATGCAGAAGCTGGAGGGCGTCAATGTCTTCAACCTCGGCACCGGTATCGGCTACAGTGTTCTTGACATCATCCGCGCCTTCTCCGAAGCCTGCGGAAAAGAACTTCCCTATGTCATCGATCCCCGCCGTCCCGGCGACATCGCCACTTGCTACTCCGATCCCTCCAAGGCAAGGGAGATCCTCGGCTGGTCCGCCGAAAAGAATCTTCAGGATATGTGCACGGATGCATGGAGATGGCAGTCCAATAATCCTGACGGATATGTTGAATAAGTGAAAAAACACCTGATGGCGTTTTTCTGCCCGGGATCTATCTCCTCGAAGCCGCTCTTACGAGCTGCGTGACCGGAAAGAATCCTGAAAAAAACATAAACTGCATGAATAATGATCAGAAGAGCTCCGGCCGTGCTGCCGGGGCTCTTTTTATCTCATAGGAAATTGCGATTTCCTATGAGATAAAACCCCTCCGGGAGGATGCGCACTCGCGCGCAAGGAATTATGTCGCTGAAGCGACCGCGCTCGGCGCGAGAGTCTCGCAAGCGAGACTCTTTCTTGTGATGCAGCCTGTGAATGGTTTTTTCCGCTTTGCGGCAGACACGGACCGGCCGGGGGGCGGAAGGCGGCAATGAACTGCATCGCAGTTCATTGCCGCCTCTGCCCTATTAAAAAGCCCTATTATTATAGATATAATACTGATAAGGCATTGAAAACAAAGAACTGTAATTGTAAACTTTTGTATGTCTGTGTGCTTTCAATCGCATTGTACAAATATTCTGAAATACACAATTTTAGGGGAAGCGCAGGTGGTCTTATAGTTTTATACAGACCCACCTGGAATTCGAGGTGATTTGCGTGGCTTTTTCGCGCAAAACCCGAGTGTAACGCCTTTTGATGTTATTTCCCGGTACCGCAGTACTCTGCGGGACTGAAAAGGAGGATAAATGGAGAACCTGAAAACCTGGCTCAGACGCGCTGCGGGCACTGCCGTATTTCTCGCGATTCTGACTGCGATGGTACTGCGTCTGGACAGTGCGTTAAAGCTGGTTCAAGAGTATAATCTGTGCGGCCGCTACTATGAATATCCGGACGACACTTTTGATGTGACCTTCCTGGGGTCTTCCTTTCCTCTCAACGCCATTTATCCGATGGAGCTTTACAGGGATTTCGGGATCGCCTCCTACAACCTGGCTACTGGCAATCAGTCGATCGAGGCGTCGTATTATCTTGCCAGGGAGTCGATCGAGAAGGACCATCCGGCTCTGATCGTCATGGACTGCAATATGGCCTGGACGGGTCAGGAGACCATGAAAACGGAGTATATACACTTCATCACGGATACAATGCCTTATCTATCGAAGAACCGTCTGGAGATGATCAGGAATCTGGCAGCGGAGGGAGAGGATCTAAAGCCGCTCCTGTTCCCGCTGATCGCCTATCACAGCAGATGGCAGGAGCTGACTTATGAGGATTGGCTCCCCCAGGCCAAGGACATGGTTTACGGCTGCAAGGTGACAAGCCGGGTTCAGGCCGCGATCCCTTTTTCAGATCCCGAAAAGGAGGAGGGTGTGCTTCTGCCCGGGACTTCTGCCGAATATCTGCAGAAGACGATCGATCTGTGTAAAGAGAACGATACAAAACTTCTGCTGATCAATATTCCGCCCTTGGGCAAAAATATGTTTTTCGGCCAGTCGGGGTTTAACACACGCTGGACTGTTTCTCAGGAGGTGGGAAAGCTGGCCGCCCAAAACGATATCCCCTACCTCGATTTTTTCTCGGCGTGGGATGAGCTTGGCTTTGACCTGGAAAAGGAATCCATGGACGGAGAGCACTTAAACCGCTGGGGAGCTGCCCGTTTTACCGCTGTCATCGGCAGTTATATAAAGGAACACTATGATCTGCCGGACAGAAGAGGGAGCGGCGGAGCATATGATGTGATCGACAGGGATCTGGAAAAATATCCGGTCAGCCGCATGCGGGATTCACTTCGCAGGGCCTCGTGTCTGCAGGACTATGCAGCGACGCTCAAAAGCGATGCCAGTGAAGCGGAAGGAGAACCTGTGGAGGATGCACTGGTCCTGATCACCCTCAATGGCAAGGTCGATGACCGGATCCTGACACCGGAGCAGGCAGAGATCATCCGGGACTTTGGCGTCAAACAGGATCTGAGCAGGCTGGAAGGCCATTCCTGGCTCGCTGTGATCGATGGCGGCAGGCTTGTGTATGAGACGGTCTCCGGCGGGGAGGAGGCTGCAGATTCCTTTGAGGGAACTGCAGGAGGTCTCCGTTATATCGTGACGAGCGGAAGGGCAGAGGAAGGGACCGGAAAGATCCTGAGCGATGCTTCGATCAGGGTCAATTCCATGGAGTACGCATCCGACCAACGCGGACTTCATTTCGCAGTATTTGACAAATCGGACGGAGAGCTGATGGACGCCTGCTGGCTGGATATCTTCAGTCAGGAACTGAGTTGTTATCACAACAATCACTGACCGCTTCGGGAGGTTTGCATGGCATTTTTTTCATGGCAGTTTATACTGTTTCTGGCAGTGTCGCTCGCTGTCTACTATATAGTGCCCGGCAGGTTCAAGTGGCTGGTCCTTCTGGTTTCCAGTGCCTGGTATTACGCCGCAGGCGGAGGCCTGAAAGCCTGTATTTATGTGCTGGTCACGATCGTGACCACCTATGCCGGCGCGGTCATCATAAATAATATACAGAGGCAGACAGACCGGCAGCTGAAGGGCAGGAGACGGGGACAGGGAACAGCAGGGCTCTCCCGCGAAGAGAAAAGGCGGCTCAAGTCCGCAGGACAGAAGAGAAAGAAAGCTGTCCTGGTGATCGTTCTTGTGATCAACTTCGGGATCCTGGTCGTTCTCAGATACGGCAATTTCCTTGCCTCCAATCTGAACAGCCTGCTGAAGGGAGCCCATTCATCAGGGCACCTTTCGGAGATGGACTTTTTGATCCCTCTGGGTCTTTCCTTCTACACTTTCCAGACCATGGGCTATCTGATCGATGTCTATCGCGGAAAATATGCCGCCGAGAGGAATATCCTGCGTCTGGCTCTGTTCACGACCTATTTTCCCTCTGTCCTGCAGGGACCGATCAACCGTTTTGATGATCTGGGTCCCCGGCTTTTCAGGCCCCATCGATTCGATGATCAGAATTTTCGCGAGGGGATCCTCCGCATGCTGTGGGGATATTTCAAAAAGATGATCATCGCGGAGCGCGCCGTCATCATTGTGCAGGAGATCTTCGGAAATTTCGAGACAAACCGTTATACCGGTTTTACCATGGTCGTCGGGATCCTTCTCTACAGCATGCAGCTTTACTGTGATTTCAGCGGCGGCATGGACATTGTCTTCGGAGCTTCCCGCATGTTCGGCGTGGATCTCAGGGAAAATTTCCGCCAGCCCTACATGGCGCGGAGCGTTTCCGAATTCTGGCAGAGGTGGCATATTTCTCTGGGCAGCTGGATGAGGGACTATGTCTTTTATCCCATTGCCCTCTCCAGGTCTTTTGCAAAAATGCAGAAGGCGCTCAAAAGAAAGGTCAATCCATATTTCGGAAAGGTCTTTCCTTCCTTCCTGGCGTCCTTTATCGTGTTCGTTCTGGTCGGTATCTGGCACGGGGCTCAGTGGAAATTTGTTTTTTATGGTATTTATCAGGCGGTCTTTGTCTCAACAGAGACATTGTTTGAAAAGCCCTATGCCTATCTGAGACGGATCTGCCGTATCCGGGAAGAGGCCATGGGGTGGAAGCTCTTCCAGATGGTTCGGACACTGGCGATTCTGTCCATCGGCCGCTATGTCGATGTGGTGCCGGATATGCCCGCTGTCTTCCGCGCTCTGAAGGCGACCTTCTCTTCTTTCAATCCCTGGATCTTCTTCGACGGAAGTCTTTATAATATGGGGATTGACGAACGCAATTTCGGGCTCCTGCTCCTCATGATCCTGCTGGTCGCTGCCGTGGACATCATCAACGAAAGGGGGCAGACAGTCCGCGCTGTCATCGCCGGACAGCAGTTCCCCTTCCGCTGGATCGTCTACCTCACTGCCATTGCCGCTGTGATCGTCTTCGGCATGTACGGTCCGGAATTCAATGTTTCTTCCTTCATTTATGCGAAGTTCTGACCGGTTTTAGTTACAGTTCAGACCCGCAGCCGGATTGTGACACTTTCATGTATGTTTGCGGGCACCCGCCCATGGCCACAATTATGAGAAATATACTGGAATACCTTGAGAAAACTGCAAAAAGAGTGCCGGACAAGGCTGCTTTCGTCTGCGGAGACGACAGGATCACGTTTTCGGAGCTGCGCAGCAGGGCAGCGGCCTATGGCATGCGGATCGCAGAGATGGCGCAGCATGCGACACTGCGTCCTGTCTGTGTGATCGGAGAAAGGAATATTGATACCCTGGTCTGCATGCTGGCCTGTGTATACAGCGGCAATTTCTATGTGCCTGTGGATCCCTCTCTTCCAAAGGACCGAATCAAAAAGATGCTGGACGGAGTCGACCTGATCGGTGCGGTCTGCTGCGGCGGGGAGCGGTATGAGGATGACAGACTCCTTTTCTCGGATGTATATAAGCCGGATATGTGCGGACAGACTGCGGCTGACAGCTGCGCTCCGGCAGATCCCGGCAGTTTCGGGAAGACCTGCTCCTTTGATCCCCTGTACGGCATTTTTACATCGGGAACGACCGGCGAACCCAGGCTGGTGGTCAAGAGCCACGACGCCATGATCAGGTTTATCGATATGTTCACGCAGATGTTCGGGTTTGAGGAGACAGATATCCTGGGCAGTCAGCTTCCCTTTTATTTTGACGCGTCATCCAAGGACCTGTTCTGCTGCCTGAAATGCGGGCTTACGGTACACATAATTCCCGCAAAGTATTTTTCCTTCCCGCAGTTTCTGGTCAGATATCTGATCAGCGAGAAGATCACGAAGATCATCTGGGTGCCTTCCGCCCTGTCTCTGGTGGCCGATACGGACAGCCTGAATGTGTTCGGGATCCCCGCCGCCCTCAAAAAGGTGTTTTTTGTCGGTGAACAGATGCCTGTCAGGCAGCTCAACTATTGGAAAAACCTCATGCCGGAGGCTGAATTTATTAATATTTACGGAACAACCGAGACGGCAGGTAACTTTTTATACTATATTTATGATAAAATATTACCAGAAGACCGCAGACTTCCCACCGGCTTTCCCTTTCCCGACACAAAGGTCTTCCTTCTCAAAGAGGACGGAAGTCTGGTACAGGGACCGGGAGAGCAGGGAGAGATCTGCGTGGTCAGCAGCACCTTGTCCATGGGGTATTACGGCAGGCCGGAGATGACGGAAGAGGTGTTCGTACAGAATCCCTTTGCGGCATATCGGGAGATCATGTATAAGACCGGAGACATTGCGGTCTACGATGCCGACGGAAATATATGCTGGATATCCCGCAGAGATTTCCAGGTCAAACGCATGGGATACAGGATCGAACTCAGTGAGATCGAGACCGTACTGGGTGCCATCGAGGGAATCCGGGAGTGCTGCTGTATCTACAATGAGGAAAATAAGAAAATCGTTTTTTTCTATCAGGCGCAAAAGGATCTGAAAAAGGAGATCGGAAAACAGGTGCGTTTAAAGCTGCCCAAATACATGTTCCCGTCTCAATATATACGCCTGGATGTGATGCCGCACAATGCGAACGGAAAGATCGACCGGAAAAAACTATATCAAATGTGACAGCGCTTAAGGCGAAGAACAGGTGCGCCTTAAGCGCTAAATGAGCATAAATCCGAATGCCTGAAGCTTTGTGAGAGCGCACCTGGAGCAGAGCAGCGCGCAGTTTTCATCATACATGTCTGCAGGCACGTACCTATAGATACAATTATGCAAAAAGCTTCGATGAATAAGGCCGGAAGTAAGAATAGAAAGAATAAAAAGTACAGAAGAGAAAGAAAAGATCTCATGGAGATCCTGCAAGGAACCCGGCCGGAGATCGATTTTGAGACCGAGACAGCCCTGATCGATGATCAGCTGCTCGATTCATTCGATATAATCTCTATTGTCAGTGAGATCAACGATATATTTGACATCAGTATCAATGTAAATGATCTTCTGCCGGAGAATTTCAACTCTGCAGATGCGATCCTGGCACTGATCATAAGGCTGCAGGAGGAATGATTCACAAGCCTGCAGGAGCAATGATTCGCAAGCCTGCAGGGAGGATGATTTGCAAAGCTGCAGGAGCAAAAAAACAGGACCCGCAGGCGGGTCCAGGTGTTGTGGTTCTGCAGATTCCCTTATGCTTTTTTGATGAGACGGGCCTTGAGAAGATCATATTCCTCTTGTGAGATGTCTCCATTGTCCCGCAGATGTGTGAGCTTGACGATCTCATCCGCAATGCTGAAATCTTTACTTTCCTGTCTGCCGTGTTTTTCGAACAGATCGCTCTCAAGGAAGGCGGAACCGGCTTCGGATTCCCTGTTGCGGCGGACATAGGGCATTACCAGCTGCATCGCTTCGCGCATTCTCTCGACATCCCGCAGAAAATATGTCACGTGCAGGACTTCGCCATTCCTCAGGGAAAGCTGGACCAGGCCGTTGACAAGGCGGGCGGGAGCAGAGACAGACCGTACATCCGTGATGTCATCATAATCGTATTTCTGACGGCCGATTTTCACATATGTGTCATAGAACACAGCGTTGGGCGTTGTGTAGGTTCCTTCTATTGTGATTTTTTTCATGTTTTTTCCTATTGTTCCGTTCGGAGTTATACCGATTGTGAGCAGGTTTTGGCATTGACGTGCTGATTATTAGAATAATCACCGCGGTTGCCGGATGTCAAGCGGAAGCTGCTTATAAGTGCTTTAATACTGCCCTGTCGAGGGCGTGTACATGCAGCTTATATGTCATCGCAGAGTATTTTCAGGAGGCTGCGGTCTATGCAGGAAGATAACAGAAACGAAAAAAATAAATACAGGCTGGATCGTTCTGTCCCGAAGGAACTGCTCCTGCATTCATTTATGTCGGATTATATAAGGGCTTTCATTGTAGACCTTGAACAGGACACTTATGAATTGCTGTTCGAGAGGGAGGAAGACCCTGTTCTCTCAGAGATCATCAGGCAGACGGATAAGTATTCCGCTTTTAACAAGCTGAACAGCCGCTTGCTTCCGGAACCGGCTTTTACTGCCTGGCGTGAAGTGGCGGGCAGCCGTGAGAACATCCGCAGCATGCTCAAGATGCAGGATTGTTTCAGCTTTGTTTTCCCCCGCTGCGGGATGGACAGCTGGATGAAGGTCGAAGTGCGTCTCCTTGAGGAAAGGGACGGAGAGCCGGTCCGGGTCCTGATGGCTAAACCCGGGCCTGACCGCAGCTCTTCCGGCATCTCTTTTGCAGTACCGCAGAAAGCACCATTTTCCGAGGCAATCGAGAACAGCCTGGACGTGCTTCGCCGCCGTCTTGAGCAGGAAAAAAGATATAAGGGAGCCGTGCTTGAGGACGCAGCAGGCGTCTTTGAGGTGAATGTAACAAAGAATATCATTTATGCTTCGGAATTGGATAATCCGGATCTGTTTTATTACGTGCCCGGAGTCGATCTGCCCGGTCCCTTCAATAATCTGTCAGAGAACTGGAATAAACGGGTGGTCGACAAGACAGACCGGGAAATCCATGCCCGTACGGTCAATCGCGAGGCACTTCTGGAAACCTTTAGAAGGGGCAATGACAAGGTTGTCCTCACCTATCAGGTCAAAGACAAACTGAACAGAGATGTTTACATTCGCGAGACTATACTGCTGACAAAGGATGTTAATTCCGGAGACGTGACCGGACTGGTTTTCATGCGGGATATCACGGAGCAGAAGTCCGTCGAGATAGAAAACCGGCGGCGTATGAATATGATCGCGGCCCTCTCCATCGACTATTCGACCGTCTTTTTCCTGAGCCTGGATTCAGATGCCTATGAGGTTTACCGCCGCAACGAGCATATTATGTCCACTTATGCCGATTGCTTTGCTCCCAAATTCAGTGATTCGGTGCGTTTGTTTTCGGAAAATGTCATCCATGAACAGGACGGGAAAGAATTTCAATATTTTCTGGAGGCGGACACACTCCGCAGGAATCTGGAGGGGAAGGATCTGTTTACCTTCACATTCCGCGCCGGAAGATCACGGGGGCCTATGTATTACAGGGCAAAGATCGTCCGGGTCGGAAGCAGAAATGAGCCTCTGCGCGAGTTGGTCATTGGTTTTGCCTGCATAGAGGACGAGCGCCGTGTAGAACAGCAGCAGAGGCGTCTTCTGGAAAATGCTCTCGAGAGGGCAAGAAATGCCGACCGGGCCAAGAGTATGTTCCTGACAAATATGTCCCACGACATCAGGACGCCGATGAACGCCATCCTGGGTTTTACGCGGATTGCGCTCAATCACCTCGACGAGAGGGAGCGTGTGCAGGACTGCCTTGAAAAGATCCTCGATTCGGGCGATCATCTTCTGGAGCTGATCAATAACATCCTGGATATGAGCAGGATCGAGAGCGGACGGATGGAACTGCATGAGATTGACTGCGCACTGGAGGATACGGTCAACTTCGTACAGGATGCCCTGCTTCCCCAGATCAGGAACAAGCATCAGGATATTTCGGTCGTCATGAGTACGGGTTCAGACATGCGCTACCATTACGATCCCCTGGTCATGCGTCAGCTCCTTTTGAACCTGCTGAGCAATGCGGTCAAATTTACAGATAACGGCGGCAAGATCACTCTGGAGATCGAAGAGGAAGAGCCTTCTCCCAAAGGTTATGCTGCTCTTCGGATCTGTGTCCGCGATAATGGTATCGGCATGAGCGAAGATTTTGTCGGCCATATTTTTGAACCATTTGAAAGAGAATATAATTCAACACTCAGTAAAGTGCCCGGAAATGGTCTGGGAATGGCAATCTGCAAGGGCATTGTCGAGACTATGGGCGGCACCATAGATGTCAACACCGAGCAGGGTGTCGGAACGGAAGTTGAGATCCACCTTTCCCTGCGTCTGCAGGAACAGGATGAGAAGGCAGAAGATTCCGCTGACAGGGAAACCATGGAAAGCAGATCCAGAGACCGTCGGGAAGCATTGGAAAACAGGCAGAATGTCTCTGCTTCGGCAGGATCAGACCAGACAGGCCGCGCGCAGGGAGACAGCAGTGCGGACAAAGACGGCAGGCAGGGCACACCCTATGACCAGGACAGAGACTTTGCTTTTCCTGAACTCTTTGTGGAACTCGACCCCCACGGAAAGAGGCTCCTGGTCGTCGAGGACAATGAACTCAATATGGAGATTGCCTGCGAGCTCTTAGAAGAGGCAGGCTTTGAAATTGAACGTGCGGTCAACGGACGCGAAGCGGTCCGCATGGTCGCAGTATCTCAGAAGGGCTACTATGACGCGATTCTGATGGACGTCCAGATGCCTGTCATGGACGGCTATGAGGCGACTTCGAGGATCCGCAGCATGCAGGATCTCGACCACGCGGGTATTCCGATCGTGGCCATGACTGCCAACGTGTTCGAGGAAGATATGCGTAAATGCCTTGAGGCCGGCATGGATGCTTTTATCCCCAAGCCCATCGAGACAGAGAAGGTGATCCGGACGCTGACGCCTGTCCTGCAAGCACACGGCAGGATTACACTGCGCAAAAGGAAGATATGACAATGTAATGACAGCAGAGGATAGCAGGAGTCTGCAGGTATTTCGGCGGACATACCCGGGAAAAGGAGAGGACAAGCTGATATGAAAATCCGATACAAGAGATGGAAAAAATGGTTTCTGATCCCTCTTCTCTGTGTCCTGCTGGTGATGGCAGGAGGCTGCGGCGGCAAAGGGTCAGCTGACAGCACACAGAAGGAGGAAGAGCAGGAGCTGCACTTGATCGAAGCCGCGGCCGACAATCCGGCGCAAGACGGGTTCGATGATCAGCAGGATACCGATTCGGACGAGGGCGGAGATTATTATGATCCCGAGTCCGATTACGGAGGAGAGCAGACCGACGATTCGTATGATTCCGACGATGGATCCGGGGACTATTCTGCCGGAAACGGAAGTCAGGACTCGGACGGAAAGATCGACATCAACGGTGTATATACGACTATGGAGGACGTGGCCCTCTATATCCACACCTACGGAAAGCTTCCTCTGAATTTCATGAAGAAAAGTCAGGCCAGGTCTCTGGGCTGGTCCGGCGGCTCTCTGGAGGATTATGCTCCCGGCATGTGCATCGGCGGCGACCGGTTCGGAAACTATGAGGGGATCCTCCCCGAGGGAAATTATCACGAGTGTGACATCAACACACTCGGCAGATCGCGCAGAGGCGCAGAGAGGATCGTATATTCCGACGACGGCAGGATCTACTATACTAAGGATCATTATGAAACCTTTATACTTCTTTACGGGAGCGAAAAATGAAAAGAGAAATGAGCTATCAAACTGTTGATCTGTCCGGTGTCTGCGACCGGAACTCTCTTCATGACCGGCTGCAGGAATCGCTCACGCTGCCGTCCTGGTACGGAAGAAATCTGGATGCTCTCTATGACGCCCTGACAGATGCCCCCGGACCCATCCATATCTGTTTTACCGCCTGGAAGGAAATGGAGGAGGCGGATCCCGCCTATTTCAAGATGTTCCGGTCCGTTCTTCAGGCCATAAGGGCAGAGCTTCCCGGCAGCAGTTTCCTCTTTTCGGAGGAAGATTCTGCTGACGGATCTGCCTGCGAATCTGCTGAAGAGGCAGAGGAGGCAGAGCCGGGGAAAGAAGGGGCAGTGAAAGAAGAGGAAGAAGAGGAAGAAGGGGAAGGTTCAGCGCCCGGCTGCGGCGGGGGCGAAGATGATTCCTTTTTCCGCACGTGACAGCAGACCGGTCAACCTGCAGATTTTCAGCCTGTTTCCGGCGCAAGTATTTGAAAGGAGGAGGCAGTGGGAGAGAAAAGAACACTTATCATTACAGATTTACATGGCTGCTATGATGAATGCATCCAACTCCTGGATAAAATGGCCTTCGACGAGGAGAATGATACACTGATCAATCTGGGAGATACCATTGACCGGGGGCCGAAAATATACGAGACTTTTACTTTCCTCAGGGATTTGAAAGAGAGGATGGGGGATAGTTGTATTCTGATCCGGGGAAATCACGAGCAGATGATGCTCGACGCCATCGAGAACGGCGGCAGTGATAAGGATTTATGGTATTATAACAGCGGCGGCAAGACTGTGTATTCCTTCCTCCACCACAAGCATCGGATACAGGAATTCATCGACTGGTATATGGACATGCCCTTTTACTACGAGACTGAAAAGTTCAATTGCGTGCATGCCTCAATGATCGATCCCGACCCGGCCAGGAATGAGGTGGAGACACTGATCTGGGGCCGCAGTACGGATTATACCGGTAAAATTGTGATGACCGGCCACACCCCCTATCGTATTCCGCTGTATTTTATGGGCGGCCAGTATGGGAAAATTCAGGAAGACGTCTGGACAGTACTGCCTGAAACAGGTATGATAGCTCTGGACACGGGGTGCGTCTTCGGAAACCGGCTGACAGGCATGGTGATCCGCGGCGACGACACCTTCCTTGTCACATCCGTAAAATCAAGTGTAGAAAAATAGGCAATGAAGATTGTGGCAGCTGCCCGTTGCGCGGTACTTTATGCGGGCACCGGAATGCAGAATGCATGACCGGGCAGATGCTGTTCCCTCACAAAAATATTTACAGGGCATTTAAAGGTAATGGAGAATGTCAAAAAAAGAAAAAAATAATTCCAAATTACAGGCAGAAACGGACATTAAATCTCCTCAGAAAAAATCGAAAAGCACTGTTTCAATAACCAAACTCCGTTCGGCGGGTGCAGTGCTTTCTCTTGTGGAAGCAGTCTCTGCGGGTCTGTTCATTTATCTGCTCAACGGGACGGGAATGATTCCGTGGAAGTATATCATGACCGCCTTTGCCATCCTTTCGGCTACAGTGCTGCTCGTGGTGCTGCTGGTCAGTATCCGCAGCAAAAGGACCAGGATCGCGGCGATCGTGATCAGCGCCCTGATGATCATTGTCCAGGGAATAGGGTGCAACTATCTCTATCGGACCATGCATCTGCTCAAAGATGCCGAGAGCTCATACAAGACAGATTATCTGAACATAGTCGTACGTTCCGATGATCCGGCACAGGAGCTCGCCGATACAGACGGGTATCAGTTCGGCCTTGTTGACGATCTTTCCAAAGATGAAAAGGAAACGCTTCTGGAAACGATCCGAAAGGAGACAGGAGCGGACAGTGTGGAGGATATTCATTACAAATCCTACAGCTCCGCCCTTGAAGCGTCCAACGGCCTTCTGGATAAAGAAGTGGACGCTGCTGTCTACAGGGAGTCTTATGGTTCTGTCCTGGAAGAAGTCATTGATTCCTATGCGGACCGGATCCGTGTCGTTGAGAACTATGAGATCCGGACAGAGATGGAGTATGAGAGTGTTGAACCCGGAGAGCCCTTCAACCTGCTGATCAGCGGAATCGATGTCAAGGGAGATATCTCACAGGCCAGCCGCAGCGATGTCAACATTATCGTCACCATCAACCCCAAGACAAAAAAGATCCTGATGACTACGACACCCCGCGATTACTACGTAGAGATCCCCGAAGTGTCCAACGGCATGCGCGACAAGCTGACACATGCCGGTATCTACGGAGAGGACGCCTCGATCCGTACTCTGGAAAATCTCTATGGTATTGATATCACCTACTATGTGCGCGTCAACTTCACGACTCTGATCGACATTGTGGACGCCATCGACGGCGTCGATGTATGGTCCGATTACGAATTTGAGTGCTTCACGGACAGTAAAGTCTATATCAACAAGGGATGGAACCATCTCAACGGCCGTCAGGCTCTGGCCTTCTGCCGTGAGCGGTACAGCTTCCCCGACGGTGATAACCAGCGAGGCAAGGACCAGGAGGCTGTCCTCAAGGCGATCATCGAGAAAGTGACATCTCCCGCCCTGATCGTCAATGCCAGCGCTCTTCTGGACAGCATGAAGGGCTCCTTCCAGACAGACCTGCCCGAGTCCAAGATCGCGGAGCTCATCAACCAGCAGCTCTCAGAGGGCACAGACTGGATCATCCTGCGTCAGGCTGCTGACAGCGGCGGAGGCGGAATGGAGCAGACATATTCCGCCGGCCTTGCGTCCGTCACATGGCCGGATGAATACAGCGTCAAAAAGAATAAAGCCCGTATTAACATCATCTTCGATGAGAGACCCGCAGAATAAAAGAAATGAGAGACCCGGGGAATAAAAGAAAAAGGATTGCCGGCCAAACGGCAATCCTTTTTTTATGGGATTTTCCCGCAGTAAAATTTTTATATGCGGTCAGATTATATCGTCTGATCATATATAGTCAGATATATGATCAAGCATTGATGAACATGGATCTTATGAACGCGCTGACCTCGGACGAAGTGCGGGGCGGCGCACACGCTTTCCGCCGATAAAGACAAAATCCAGACGGTAGACAAGGAAGTGTGTGAGCAAGTACAGTGCGATCGCAATCACTACATCAGAGAACGAATGCTGTTTAATCAGCATGGTGGACAGTGTGATCAGGGCTCCGAGTACAGTGAGGAAGACGCGGCAGAGGCTGCGGATCCTGTTGGAGAAGACCTTCCCGTCGTCAGTTGTCCAGTTCCAGTTCCAGGCTGAGGCAATGATTGCCAGGCTGTTGAATACATGGATGCTGGGTGTCAGGTTGGTCGGCGTATCCACCAGATAGAGCTTTGAAATCATGCGTGTGAACACATTGTCAACCGGCATTGTCTCCGGACGCAGCAGATGGATGTTGGGATAGATGATGGAAACGATGATGAACACCGTCATTCCGATCGCCAGCGTCGTGCAGAGCCTGTGATAGGCGTCCTCGTTTTTCATCAATAGGAAGAGCGCGAAGACCGTCACATAAGGGAACCAGAGTATATATGGTATGACGAAGACCGGTGAAAACGGGATCACATCGTCCACGACGGTATGGATCACAGTGTAATGCAGACGGTTCCATTGCTCTATGAGTCCGAAGCAGACCAGATAAGCGATCATATAGCAGAACATCGGACGTACAGTTCTGATCTTGCTGAGC
The DNA here is from genome assembly GCA_902780385.1 of uncultured Lachnospiraceae bacterium. Taxonomy (GTDB): domain Bacteria; phylum Bacillota; class Clostridia; order Lachnospirales; family Lachnospiraceae; genus CAG-791. The sequence goes on along the minus strand of CACZFF010000005.1, from coordinate 71,018 downwards.
GGGAAGGCTTTTGTGAAACGCCCCCCTGCAGAAGTAATCATTCTTTTTACCATAAATCATAACCTCATGCCATAACCTGATGTCAGACAAAAAACAGCTGTTTCATGGTTAAAGGCATGTTACAACTTTGACAGAAAAATGGCAATATTTTTTTTTCATCCTTTATAAATTGTTCATAATATTGGGCATTGTATGTGCCTTTCGGGAAAACTGCGGGAAGGCTTTTTTGTCCGGATGCTGCTGAACAGACCGGTCCGGCCGGAGGTCAAACAGGTCAGATTTGAGGAAAATTCATTAAAACGTCAAAAACAAATGAAAAATTGCCGATATATTAAGGATTTTTTTCGCTTGCACAAAGAGAGTCTTCTTGCTATACTTTGAATCTGTGACGGTAAATATTTTGAAATCATCGCAATGTTTGCATTTATATCCGATCATAGACATCTATATATATGTAACAGAAGGGAGAATCAGATGTATTCAATCGAGGAAGTCAGAAGGATTGATCCGGAAATTGCTGTTGCTATCGAACAGGAAGTTCAGCGCCAGAATGACCATATTGAGCTGATCGCGTCCGAGAACTGGACCAGCAAGGCTGTCATGGCCGCGATGGGAAGCCCTCTTACCAACAAATACGCGGAAGGCTATTCAGGCAAGCGCTATTACGGCGGATGCCAGGTGATCGATGTTGTCGAGACCATCGCCATCGAGCGCGCAAAAGAACTTTTCGGATGCACCTATGCAAACGTGCAGCCTCACTCCGGCGCTTCTGCAAACCTTGCAGTCGAGTTTGCGATCCTTAAGCCCGGCGATACCCTGATGGGCATGAATCTCAACCAGGGCGGACACCTCACTCACGGCAGTGCCGCAAATATCTCCGGTACCTATTACAATATCGTGCCTTATGGAGTAGATGAGAACGGCTTCATCGATTATGACGAGCTCAAGAGAATCGCTGTTGAAGCAAAGCCCAAAATGATCATTGCAGGCGCTTCCGCTTACTGCAGGACCATTGATTTCAAGAAGTTCCGTGAAGCAGCTGATGCCTGCGGCGCAGTCCTGATGGCTGACATCGCACACATCGCAGGTCTGGTTGTTGCCGGCCTTCATCCGAGTCCCTTCCCCTATGCAGATGTTGTTACAACGACAACCCACAAGACTCTGCGCGGCCCCAGAGGCGGCATGATCCTTGCCATGGAAGAGACCGCCAAGAAGTACAACTTCAATAAGTGCGTCTTCCCCGGCACCCAGGGCGGCCCTCTCGAGCATGTCATTGCAGCCAAGGCTGTCTGCTTCAAAGAGGCTCTGGATCCTTCCTTCAAGGTCTATCAGCAGCAGGTCATCAACAATGCGGCTGCTCTCTGCGAAGGCCTCAAGAAGAGAGGCGTTGATATTGTATCCGGCGGCACTGACAACCATCTGATGCTCGTTGACCTCACAAAGCAGGATCTCACAGGCAAGGAAGTCGAGAAGTGGCTTGACGAGGCACATATCACTGCCAACAAGAACACCATCCCCAATGAGCAGCGTTCTCCTTTCGTGACCAGCGGCATCCGTCTTGGTTCTCCTGCTGCCACAACCCGCGGCCTCAAGGAAGAAGATATGGATCAGGTCGCTGAGGCAATCTCTCTTGTCATCAAGAACAAAGAGGCAGGCATTGAGCCCGCAAAGGCCATCATCGCAAAGATTACTGCCAAGTACCCTCTGGATTGATCACATCTTAAGAAGACAGCGAACTGACTGGTAAATATTTACTTTATGCGGCACCGTTTCAGAAAGCGGTGCCGTTTTTTACATGACACGGCATGTGTAATGAAACTTTCCGGGTTACGGCGGATACGGGCCGGTCGGGGGCTGGAGGGCGGCGTGGCCGCTTCTGCCTTATTGAAAGCGGAAGCAAGATAAATTGTATATAATTGACTGAATAATCCGATAATTAATATTATTTTTCTGTAATTGATTGACAAATAACAGGTTAGTCGCTATAATAAACACATAAAGTACTTCAAGAGAAGGTGACGAGAAGCTCACCGATCAATCTTCTTTTAAACAGGCACAGACGCCAGCGGAGACCGCTTCGAATAACCGGACAGTCTCAAAGGACTCTCCGCATGGAAGCTGCTTCAAAGAGCAGTTTCGCAGGATGAAATCAGGAAGGCAGACAGCCGCCGGTTTCTCCCACATATTTCGAACATCCCGACAGGCAGTCAGGAGGCGGAAAAAAAGAAGAGAAAGGGAGGTAAATGCCACCGAAAGCAGTTATTAACAGCTCCATTAATCAGTTACAATTGAATAAGTTCCGCAATTGAGTACACAAAGAGAAGTGATGAATCACAGCATCGGATATTTTGAAAGATCACAGATCTGAAGAGCGGATTCACCGGATGAATAAAAACCCGACATAATCTGAAATCGGAAACCGGAAAGATGCAGGATGGGAAACAGGATGGGACAGTCCTCTTTCGGATCATCGCATCGATCAGACAGTAGAGGAAGGACGTTGGAAGGTAAGTTTCTGAAGGATTGTAATCCAGGAAAGCAGCTGTAGATCCGGAGAAAGCACCAGAGAGTGCAGCGTAGATCTGAATGCGGGCATCACAGTACAATCAGTACAAAAGATGAAGAGGAAAGAGAGCGGGCAGCCAGACAAAAAGGAGGAAAGTCCATTGGATGGTGTTTTCTAAGGAAGAGTATTCGTCGTAGTAAGACCGTTGGAAAAGACGGCAGATGAATACTCTTCCTTCTTTGTGCGCGTAAGCAATGAAAAAAGCCCAGGCTGTGACCGCCGGAGCTTTTTTTGTGTGTAGATCAATATGTTTCTATCTGGTATGTTTTTTGTATGTGTTTTATTTTCTGAAGAAAAAGCCGGCCAGACCGCGTTTTTTGCGGCTGGTGCGGGAACTCTTCTTTGCGGAAGAGCTGCTGTCTGCCTGTGCTCTGTCTGCGTCTGTATCGGGAACACAGCCGATGGAGGCGTTTTCGCTGTCAATCTCGGGTGCGGTCTCCATGGCGACACGTTCATCCGGCCTGTAATCCGAAGAGGCATCTGATGCAGCGCCGGCGCCGGGAAGGATCCCGGCTTTCTTTTTCTCCATGTTCTTCTGGGCAGTGGCGAGCATGAGCTTGATGCGGTTGAGCTGGTTGACTTCGCTGGCACCCGGATCATAGTCTATGGCAGCGATGTTTGCCAGCGGGTATTCTCTGCGGATGGCTTTGATGACGCCCTTGCCGACCACGTGGTTGGGAAGGCATCCGAAGGGCTGTATGCAGACGATGTTCTCGACACCGTCTTTGATCAGCTCGATCATCTCGCCGGTCAGGAACCACCCTTCACCGGTCTCATTTCCGATGGAGACGATGGGCTCGGCGAATTTTACCAGTTCGTAGATGCTGGCGGGAGCGTCGAAGTGGACGCTCTTTTCATAGGCCCTGTAGATGGGGCGCAGAGCCGCTTCGATGGCACGGATGCCCAGCGTACTCTTCTGCGCAGTCTTTTTGCTGGTGCCCAGGTATTCCGCCTTGTAAACCTGATTGTAGAAGCAGTAGAGCATGAAGCCCATCAGGTCGGGAACAGTGGCCTCCGCACCTTCCTTCTCAAGGAGGTCTACCAGATAGTTGTTGGCCGCGGGCGCATACTTGACCAGGATCTCACCGACGATGCCGACGCGGGGCTTGCGCTCTTCGCGGATCGGGATCGAGTCGAAGTCACGGATCATCTGAACGGCAAGGCGCTGGACCTTGGGCAGGTTGAGACCGTTTGTCTTTGTCAGGAAATCAGTGCAGATCTGCACCCATTTCTGATGTTTGGCTTCCACATTGCCCTTTTTCAGTTCATAGGGGCGCATGCGGTAGACACAGCGCATCATGACATCACCGAAGACGATGGCATAGGCCGCGCGTGTGATAAGTTTGAGGTCAAGCTTGAAGCCGGGGTTCTCCTCAAGGCCGGACATGTTGACCGAGACAACGGGAATCTGGCCCATACCGGCCTTTGTCAGTGCGCGGCGGATAAAGCCGACATAGTTGGAGGCGCGGCAGCCGCCGCCGGTCTGGGTCATCAGAACGGCTGTCCTGTCCAGATCATATTTGCCGGAGTCAAGTGCCTCCATGATCTGCCCGACGACGAAGAGGGACGGATAGCAGGCGTCATTATTGACATACTTGAGGCCGAAATCGACGGCGCGGCGGTTGTCGTTGGGCAGGATCACCAGGTTGTAGCCGCAGGCCCGCACAGCCGGTTCGAGAAGGTCGAAGTGGATGGGCGACATCTGCGGGCAGAGGATGGTGTAATTTTTGCGCATTTCCACCGTGAAGGGGACCTTTTTGATGGCCGTAGAGCGGATGCTGCGTCTGGTGTTCTTTTCATCGCGGATGCGGATGGCGGCGATCAGGGAGCGCACGCGGATGCGGGCACTGCCCAGGTTGTTGACCTCGTCGATCTTGAGGCAGGTGTAGATCTTGTCGGAGCCTGCCAGGATGTCGTTGACCTGGTCTGTCGTGACGGCGTCAATACCGCAGCCGAAGGAGTTGAGCTGGATCATTTCCAGGTCGTCGCGCAGGCGCACATAGTTGGCGGCTGCATACAGACGGGAGTGATACATCCACTGATCCAGGACGGTGATGGGCCGGTCCGGTGTGGACAGGTGGGAGATGGAGTCCTCGGAGAGGACTGCAATACCGTAGGAGGTGATCATCTCCGGGATGCCGTGGTTGATCTCAGGGTCGATATGATAGGGGCGGCCGGCCAGGACGATACCCTTGACGTGGTTTTCCTCCATGTATTTGAGGACTTCCTCGCCCTTTTTGCGGATATCTCTGCGTGACTGCTCGAGCTCTTCCCAGCCGGCGGCACAGGCGGCCCGGATCTCTTCAGCAGGGATCTCATCCCCGAATTCCTTTACCATCGCGTCTGTAATGGTATGAACGCTGGTGAAGGCCATGAAGGGATTGCGGAATCTGACCTTGCCGTCCGTGATCTCCTCGACGTTGTTGCGGATGTTCTCCGGGTAGGAGGTGACGATCGGGCAGTTGTAGTGGTTGTCCGAGGAGGCAAACTCCGGGCGCTCGTAGAAGAGGGACGGATAGAAGATGAAATCCACGCCCTTTTCGATGAGCCACATGACATGCCCGTGGGCAATCTTGGCCGGATAGCAGGCGGACTCGCTGGGTATGGACTCGATACCCATCTCGTAGATCCTGTGTGTTGACAGCGGGGAGAGGACCACCCTGTAGCCCAGCTTTGTAAAGAAGGTCGCCCAGAAGGGGTAGTCTTCGTACATGTTCAGGACACGGGGGATTCCGACTGTTCCGCGGTGAGCCTCGCTGACAGAAAGAGGGCGATAGCCGAAAATCCTGCCCAGCTTATATTTGTAGAGGTTGGGCATGTTGTTCTGTGTCGCTTCTTTACCCAGACCGCGCTCACACCGGTTGCCGGAAATAAACAGGCGCTCCTGGGCAGGAGCAGCTTTTTCCTTTCTGCCATCCCGGTTCTTTCTGTCTTCCTTGTTTTTCTTTTCTTCTTTGGCTTTTCTGTCCTCTTTGGACTTTCTGCTTTCCTTATTCCGCTTATCTTCGCCGGTATGTCTGGCATCGCTGTCGTCGAAGGACTCGACTCCCAGCGCCTTTGCAGCGCGTCCGGCAGTCTCCAGAGCAGTGTCTTTGGCGCGCTCTGCGGTCTCCAGGGCGGTTTCCCTGGCTCTTCCGGCGGTCTCCAGGGCAGTTTCCTTTGCTCTTCCGGCAGTCTCCAGAGCAGTTTCCCTTGCGCGTCCGGCAGTCTCCAGGGCGGTTTCCCTGGCACGTCCCGCCGTTTCGAAGGCTCTGGTAGCAGCACCGCCGATGGCACTTTCTTCAATGGCCTTTGCAGCGCGTCCGGCGGTCTCCAGGGCGGAATCTTTCGCACGCCCGGCCGTCTCAAAGGCAGAGTCTTTTGCACGCCCTGCAGCCTCGCCGATGGCGCTCTCCTCAATGGCCTTTGCAGCGCGGTCCGCTACGCCGCGGCCTGTCTCCAGGGCACGGGCTGCGAGGCCGGCCTCCTTTTTGCGGCCTGCGCCCTCGCCGGTGACGGGGACGGACTCCTCAAAGACAGAGGCGTTGTCTGTCATGTCAGTGCTCTCACCGCGCAGGAAGTGGTTGATGGTCAGTCTGCAGTTGTTGGTGCAGCGCCCGCAGGTCGTAAGTGTCGTCTCAAACTGGAGATTCTCGATCTCCTCAAAGGACAGCATGCTTGTCTTCTGCCTGCCGTTATAGCGCTCGCGGGCGATCAGGGCCGCACCGAAGGCACCCATGATGCCGGCAATGTCGGGACGGGTGACCTGTCCGCCGGAGATGGTCTCCACGCTGCGCAGGACGGCGTCATTGTAGAAGGTGCCGCCCTGGACGACGATGTTTTTGCCCAGCTGGGAGGCATCGGATACCTTGATGACCTTGAAGAGGGCGTTTTTGATGACAGAATAGGCAAGGCCTGCGGAGATGTCGGAGACATCCGCGCCTTCCTTCTGCGCCTGTTTGACGCGGGAGTTCATGAAAACGGTGCAGCGGGTTCCCAGATCGATGGGATGCTCTGCGAACAGGGCGGCCTTTGCGAAATCCTGGACTGAGAAGTTGAGGGATTTGGCGAAGGTCTCGATAAAGGAACCGCAGCCCGAGGAGCATGCCTCATTGAGCAGGACATTGTCGACCGCATGGTTTTTGATGCGGATGCACTTCATGTCCTGTCCGCCGATATCCAGGATGCAGTCGACTTCAGGGTCAAAGAAAGCGGCCGCATAGTAGTGGGCGATGGTCTCGACCTCTCCTTCGTCCAGAAGGAAGGCTGCCTTGAGCAGGGCTTCACCGTAGCCTGTGGAGCAGCTGCGGACAATTCTCGCGTCCGGAGGCAGCAGGCGGTGGATCTCCGCCATGGAAGAAATCGCAGTCCTGACCGGGCTGCCGTTATTATTGCTGTAAAAAGAGTAAAGGAGAGAGCCGTCCTCGCCGACCAGGGCAAGCTTGGTGGTCGTGGAGCCGGCATCGATACCCAGGAAGCAGTTTCCGTGGTAATCGGAGAGGTCCGCGCGCTGTACGCGGGCCTTTTCATGGCGGCGGCAGAATTCATCGTACTCCTCCTGCGAGGAGAAAAGAGGATCCATGCGCCCGATCTCGAACTCCATGTGGAGCTTTCCGGAGAGACGCTCTGCCATTTCGGAGAGGAGAACAAAATTGTCCTCCTGAGCGTTCATGGCGCTGCCCATGGCGGCAAAAAGATGGGAGTTGTCCACATCGATGGTGTGCTCGTCGTCCAGATTCAGAGTGCGCACGAAGGCAGCCTTCAGTTCCGGCAGGAAGTGAAGGGGGCCGCCCAGGAAAGCGACGTGTCCGCGGATGGGCTTGCCGCAGGCCAGGCCGCTGATGGTCTGATTGACAACCGCCTGGAAAATTGAGGCGGCCAGGTCTTCCTTGGTGGCGCCTTCATTGATCAGGGGCTGGATGTCGGATTTGGCGAAAACACCGCAGCGGGCCGCGATGGTATAGAGAGAGCGGTAGCCGCGGGCGTAGCGGTTGAGTCCCGCCGCGTCAGTCTGCAGAAGACTGGCCATCTGGTCGATGAAGGAGCCGGTGCCGCCTGCGCAGATACCGTTCATTCGCTGCTCGATGCTGCCGTTTTCAAAATAGATGATCTTGGCGTCCTCGCCGCCCAGCTCGATCGCCACGTCGGTTTTGGGCGCGATCTTCTCCAGGGCGGTGGATACAGACACGACTTCCTGGACAAAGGGGACCTGAAGATGTGTCGCCAGTGTCAGTCCGCCGGAACCCGTGATGACGGGATGGACGGTGATATCACCCAGCTTTTCATGGGCGTCCTGTACCAGTGCACGCAGGGTTCCCTGGATGTCCGCATGATGCCGGCGGTAATCGGCAAACATGATTTTATAAGACGGGTCCAGAATGGCAATTTTGACGGTCGTGGATCCGATATCTATTCCAAGTGTGAAATCTTTTGCAATCAAAGGTGATGGCTCCTTTCGGTCAAGTTTAAGAAGTATCGCAAATATAAATATTCAGGACCCTTCAGGGGTACTGAACACATAAGAAGCATCATTCGCCGGGAGTTGATTCTTTGCTTATGATATTTTCTGTGATTATTTCTGAACTTATGATTATAATGTATTAACCTCCAAAAATCAACGATACACATTTTGATTCCGGGAGACAGGGAGACATAGAACCGTCCCCTGTCTCCCCGGCATTTACAATCCCAATGCCGGATGATAAAATGCTGTAAGACAATGTGCCGGTAAAAAAGGCGCGGACAATTTGTTTCGGAGGAAACTGATGAGTAATTTTGAAAAGAAATTCGGCAGGTATGCTGTCAGCAATCTGTCGCTGAAGCTGGTAGTTCTCTATATCATCGGATATGTACTGTATTATGTGCGGCCGGAGATTTTTTCTCTGCTTGTATTGGATGTGACGGCTCTTCTGCACGGACAGTTCTGGCGTATTTTATCATGGCTGCTGGTCCCGCCGGAGGGCGGAGGAAATCTCTTCTTTGTCGCGATCATGCTGTATTTTTACTACAGTATCGGTGTTTCGCTGGAGAGAGTCTGGGGAGACTATAAATATAATGTTTATATTTTCCTGGGCATTTTCCTGACGATCCTGAGCGCCTTCTGCTGGATGATCTTCCTTAGGCTGAGCGGTCTGTCGGGGATCGAGCTTGCGACGCTGAGCAAATACGGCGCTTCCTATTTCAGCACCTACTATATTAATATGTCTATCTTCCTGGCTTTTGCCCTGACTTTCCCGGAGGCGCAGGTGTATCTGTTTTTTGTCCTTCCGATCAAGGTCAAGTATCTGGGCTGGGTCGATGCCGGTTTTCTGGTGTTGAGTATGATCACAGGAAACAGCGCCGAGCGTTTCGTGATCGCTGCAGCGCTTTTGAACGTTGTCCTTTTGTACATGCGTTCCCGCAGCTGGATGAGCCTCTCGCCTGGTCAGGTGCGGCGCAGGCAGAAGTTCCGCCGTTCCGTCGCGGAAGGGAAGAAGAGTGTCCGCGGCACGGATACCGTTCACCGCTGCGCGATCTGCGGAAGGACCGAAAAAGACGGAGATATGCTGGAATTCCGCTATTGCAGTAAATGTGAAGGCGGTCTGGAATACTGCCAGGACCATCTCTTTTCACATGTACATGTAAAAAAAGGCGAAACCCCGCATATGCAGAAAATGTAAAATAATATCCTCTGTATGAAGAGGATGTAAGGATCATGATTTATGGATAATAACATTCGGAAAGAACAGGAGTTTATGACGCTCCTGCAAAAGACATTAAAACAGGCGCGTGACAATGGAGGCCTGATCACCAGAGATGAGATCATGGAGAATTTCGCATCTGTAACTCTGGAGGAGAGTCAGCTGGCCCAGGTGGAGGAATATCTCAGGACAAACAAGATCGTTGTCAGTACTCAGGCCGGTGATGTGGATGCCCTGCCTGAAAAAGAAAGAGATTTTCTCAGTTCCTATATGGAAATCATTGACGCTGTACCCAGGGTCTCAGACTCCGTCCTGGACGCGATGAAAATCTCCGCCATGGCCGGTGAGCGCTCCGCTCAGAAGGAGCTGTGTGAACAGATGCTGGGCGCTGTCGTAGACATCGCCAGGCTCTATTCGGGACAGGGGCTCAGTATCGAGGAGCTGATCGCCGTCGGCAATGAGGCACTGGTGACGGGCGTCAATCTGCTGGGATATCTTGAGAGTTCAGCGGAAGTGGAGGGAGTGCTCGGCAAGAGGGTCATGGACAGTATGGAGGATGCAATTGCCGCGATGCTGGATGACAAAGCGGTCGACAGGGACATGGAAGATCTGGTCAATCTCGTCGCGGACAAGGCCCATGAGCTTGCCGCAGAACTGGGGAGAAAGGTGACCCCTCTGGAACTGGCCGGCGAGGGAGATGTCACATCGGAACAGATCATGGAAGCTGTCAGGCTGACGGGCGGCAGGATCGAAGATCTTGCTGTACAGGAGTGATTCCCCGGAAAAACTGTCCGGAAAACTGCCCGAAAAAACTATCCGGAAAACTGTCCGGAAAAAACTGTCCGGAAAAAACTGTCCGGAAACAGAGGCATGAAACCGTTCATAGGCAAACGTGCATTGAGCAAGGTATTGCTGACCCTGCACTTAGCAGGATATTGTTGACCGTTGACCTGAAGAGGTCTTTGGATTATACTGTAATTCCATTCTGGACAGGTAATAGATCGGGAACAGTGGGAATACAGAGAATGTATGGAGTCGGACGCAGGAATCGATTGATTTTTGCGTGCGGCTTTTTTATATCTGTTTTGATGTAAACAGAAAGATCAGTAAGTGCGTGCACATTACTATTCACGGTCTCCGCGTTCGAAGTGAAACGCGGGCAGTAAAACCTGAACATACCCGCAAAAAAAGTACTTGCAGTGAGAAAAAGGAAATGCTATACTAAAAGGCGAACGGATGTTCTACGAATGGATGTTCTATTATAAAGGAGAAATATAATGGCTATTGCAAAGGATGACAGACAGAAAGCGCTGGATGCAGCGCTCTCGCAGATAGAGAAACAGTTTGGCAAGGGTGCCGTGATGAAGCTCGGCGATCCCGCCGCGCAGATGAGTGTCGAGACCATCCCCACGGGCTCTCTCAGCCTCGATATCGCCCTGGGAATCGGCGGAATCCCCAAAGGCAGGATCATTGAGATTTACGGGCCGGAGTCTTCCGGTAAGACTACGGTCACATTGCATATGATCGCGGAGGTGCAGAGACGCGGCGGCATTGCGGGATTCATTGACGCAGAGCACGCACTCGATCCTGTCTACGCGAAGAACATCGGCGTGGACATCGACAACCTTTATATCTCTCAGCCGGACAGCGGCGAGCAGGCCCTGGAGATCACAGAGACCATGGTCCGCTCGGGCGCCATCGATATCGTCGTCGTCGATTCTGTCGCGGCGCTGGTGCCCAAAGCAGAGATTGACGGTGATATGGGTGATTCCCATGTGGGCCTTCACGCGCGTCTGATGTCACAGGCACTGCGTAAGCTCACTGCTGTGATCAGCAAGTCCAATTGCTCTGTAGTCTTTATCAACCAGCTGCGCGAGAAGGTGGGCGTGATGTTCGGCAATCCCGAAGTGACTACCGGCGGACGTGCCCTCAAGTTCTATGCTTCCGTAAGAATGGATGTGCGCAGAATCGAGACACTCAAGCAGGGCGGCGAGAGCATCGGCAACCGCACCAGAGTCAAGATCGTGAAGAACAAGGTTGCGCCTCCCTTCAAGGAAGCGGAGTTTGATATCATGTACGGCAAGGGCATTTCCTATGTCGGTGATGTACTGGATCTCGCCGCGGCATGCGATATTGTCAACAAGAGCGGAGCCTGGTACAACTACGAGGGCAGCAGGGTCGGACAGGGCCGCGAGAACTCCAAGCAGTTCCTGCTGGATCATCCGGAACTGCTTGCGGAAATCGACCTCAAGGTGCGCGAGCATTATGATCTGGATCCCGACGGAGCCAAGATACCTGCTTCCGGGCAGATGCCCGATGAGGGTAAAGAGGAGTAGACCATATTCTTAATTCGCGGAAAATGCGAAGATTGTCAGGCCGGCAGGGGCTGTACAGACTGGCTGTACAGGACCGAGCCGGCCTTGCTTTTCCCAATAATCCGATTGTTATAAAAAAGAGATCCTTACATTTAAGGACAGACCGGTCATTTTGCCGGCATGAAAGGGATTTGTTTTGCACAGAATTGTTTCAATCGAGCCCATCAGGAGCAGAGCACATGGAAAAAACGGGGGCGGAGAGAGCCGGAATACGGCACGCGGACGTGTCCGGGTTTTATTGGATGACGGCGAAAGCTTTGTGCTTTCCTCTTCAAAAGCCCTGCGTCTGGGCATGGAGGAAGGTGAGGATCTTTCAGAAGAGACATACGGGGAAATCCTGCAGTCTCTGTACAAGGCCTGTATGCAGCGGTGCGGAATACTTCTGGGGAGCAGGGATTATTCCGAGCAGCGCATGCGGGAGAAGCTTCGCGATGCAGGATATCCAGGCTCTGTTGTCGATAATGCGGTTGAGAAGCTCCGAAATGCAGGCTATCTGGACGACAGGCGCTTTGCACAGAGTTTTGTGAGAAGTCACATGCGGGACCGCAGCAGGCTGCGGATCATGCGCGATCTGGCGGAAAAGGGAATCTCCGAGCCGGTGATCGAGGAGGCTTTTGCTGCAGTGGGAGAAGAGGAAAATGTGGATGATGCGCAGAAAGAGCAGGTGCTTCGTCTTCTGCGTAAAAGGGGGTTCGACCCCGGGGCTGCTTCCTACGAAGAGAGGCAGAAAACCATGGCTTTTCTTCATAGAAAAGGGTATCCGGCAGATCTGATCCGCCGCCTGACAGGAGGCGGCGAAGACTGGTAAAGGGAGACAAAGAACCGTCCCCGCTACTGTACAGACCCACCTGAAACGCGAGGTGTTTTTCGCGCGCTTTTCGCAAACCCGAGTTAAACGGCGAAAATCGCGCGCACAGCGCATTGGAATGCGATTTTCGCAACGTTACTTGTACACGCCCTCGATAGGGCGTGTACAGTAACCCGTCCCCTTCCTGCCGCCCCGAGCTTTTTAGGAATGACTTGACAGTTGAACACATTAAGTTTAGAATCTAACTTGTTGTGAGTTTGTTCGTTAGGATGCATTAATTGTCCCGTTGTTGTCTGGGAAACGGGGTATGTGTTCTATACAATAAAGCAAACAGTTCAATTGAATATGGAGGTACTCCTGTATGTCGATAGGAATCATTATTGCTATTGCAGTGATTCTGACATTGGCTGCAGCAGTTCCCGCCACCTGGTACGTCACTTCCGATTACCACAGGAAGCAGGACGAGATCAAGGTTGACAGCGCAGATGCACGGGCTAGGACGATCATTGACGAAGCCCTTCGCGAAGCAGAATCCAAGAAGCGTGAGGCCATGCTGGAAATCCGCGAGGAGACGTTCAAATCCAAGAACGAACTCGAGAAGGAGATTCAGAACAGGCGCAACGAAGTTCAGAAGAATGAGCGCAGGATTCAGCAGAAGGAAGAGCAGATTGACAACAAAGTTGAGCAGCTGGAGCGCAGGGAACAGAATCTTGCAGCAAAGGAAGAAGAACTGCAGAAACTTCAGAAGGAAGTTTCATTGCTGAATGAGCAGCGATTACAGGAACTCGAGCGAATTTCAGGCCTAACCTCCGAACAGGCAAAAGAACACCTTTTAAAAATTGTTGAAGATGAAGTGAAACTGGATTCCGCCAGGATGATCAAAGAAATTGAGGCGGAAGCGAAAGAAGAAGCAGAAAAACGGGCAAAAGAATATGTGGTCAATGCCATACAGCGCTGTGCGGCAGATCATGTTTCGGAAGCTACGATTTCTGTCGTCCAGCTGCCCGGTGATGAAATGAAGGGCAGGATCATCGGACGTGAAGGACGCAATATTCGTACTCTTGAGACGATGACAGGCGTCGATCTGATTATCGATGATACACCGGAAGCGGTTGTTATTTCGGGATTTGACCCGATTCGCCGCGAAATTGCACGTGTCGCGCTTGAAAAGCTGATCGTCGACGGCAGAATTCATCCTGCCAGGATCGAGGAGATGGTCGGTAAGGCGCAGCGTGAGGTAGAAGCCAGGATCAAGGAAGAAGGAGAAGCCGCCACACTGGAAGTCGGTGTACACGGTATTCATCCCGAACTTGTCCGTCTCCTGGGCAAGATGCGTTTCCGTACAAGCTATGGACAGAACGCACTCAAGCATTCTATCGAAGTCGCGCAGTTATCCGGTCTTCTGGCCAGCGAGCTCGGACTTGATGTCCGCCTTGCAAAACGCGCCGGTCTTCTGCATGATATCGGCAAAGCAGTCGATCATGAGATGGAAGGTTCTCATGTACAGCTTGGCGCCGAGCTCTGCAGAAAATATAAAGAATCACAGACAGTTATCAATTCCGTGGAAGCGCACCACGGAGATGTTGAGCCAGCCAGCCTGATTGCATGTATCGTTCAGGCAGCAGACACAATTTCCGCAGCCCGTCCCGGCGCCAGAAGGGAAACTCTTGAGGCGTATACGACGAGGCTGAAACAGTTAGAAGAAATCACCAACAGTTTTAAAGGGGTCAGTAATTCTTATGCCATTCAGGCAGGCAGAGAAGTTCGCGTGATGGTAGTTCCTGAACAGATCACTGATGCTGATATGGTAATTCTGGCAAGAGATATTTCCAAGAAGATTGAAGCAGAAATGGAATATCCGGGTCAGATCAAAGTCAATGTAATCCGTGAGTCCAGAGTTACGGATTATGCGAAATAATACCATACAATATCATTATTTATTCAGCTTTTGAGAATATGAAATGTATAGTGCTGCGGAAAGCCGTAAGGGATCCGCAGCACTTTTCCATTTTACAAGGACTTTTATGCAGGCTGGAACCGGTTGTTCATCAGCCTGTTATACAAGAATCTTTTTTTGAGAGTCCGTTTTGCGGGAAGGAATGATTTATGGATGAGATCCGGGGCACGCCGCCGAGAATATTGACAGAGGAGGAACTGGTCCGGATCCTTGAATGTCCGGATACAAATACGCGGGCGGGGCTGCGCGACAGGGCGGTCCTGGAGCTCCTGGGCGGAGCTGGTCTCAAGGTTCAGGAGCTGGCAGAGCTTCGTCTGGAAAATGTGGACCTTCAGATTTCCTGTATCCTCCTTTCGGGGCAGCCGAACCGGATGATTCCTTTCGGAAAACGCACAAGGGAGAGCCTTTTGTGTTATATTTATGATGTGCGGAGTCAGGTGGACGGACCGTCAGCTCTGCTGTTTCCCGGAAGAGGAGGGAAAAAACTTACCAGGCAGGCTGTATGGAAAATCGTCAAAAAATACGCACAGGCATCAGGAGCCGGAGACTGGGTATCTCCGGAAGATCTGCGCACATCGCTGGCGGTTTCTCTGCTCAGGCGGGGAGGAGATCCTTCCGGGGTGCAGGCTATTCTGGGCATTCAGGATGCAGCCATGAATAAATATTTGCGTGCAATACCTGATTCTACCTGATTACTTGTTACGGAAATTCAGATTACGATTAGGGGTAAGGGAAAATGTCTGATATTAGATTATGGCCGGATTGGAAGATCGCGCATGTGATAGGACGCGGAAGCTTTGGCGAAGTCTATGAGATCCACAGACAGAACGGGCCGTATGTGGAACGTGCCGCTCTGAAAATGATCCGTGTACCGCAGAATCCCTATGAGCTGGAACAGCTGAGAAGGGATGGACTGGGAGAAGAGGATACAGAAGGGTATCTCCGCCAATATGTGGAAAATGTCCGCGGTGAGATCAGACTCATGCAGCAGTTTGTCGGCTATTCAAATATCGTATCTTATGAGGATTATCTGATCAATAAGCATGAGGATTCGGTCGGATGGGATATTCTGATCCGTATGGAACTTCTGACCGCGCTGCCGGATTACATGGCCTCCCATCCTCTCTCGGAAGAAGATGTGGTGCAGATCGGACTCGATATCTCTCAGGCGCTTGTGATCTGCCACGGCGCAGGGATCATTCACAGGGATATCAAACCGCAGAACATATTTGTCAATAAGCGCGGCTATTATAAGCTGGGAGATTTCGGAATCTCCAGGCCCATGCCGGGAAATGAGAGTGTCCTTTCCTTTAAGGGAAGCATACCGTATATGGCACCGGAGACTTTTGCCATGAAGGATACGGATGCCAGGTCCGATATTTATTCACTGGCCCTGGTGTTGTACAGAATTCTCAACGGCGGGAGAGAGCCGTTTCTGTCGTCTTCAACATTCACACCCGATGAACGCGAAGCTGCCCAGAAGCGCAGGATGGCGGGTGAGACACTGCCGCCGCCCGTGAACGGCAGCCCGGAGCTGTGCGGTGTTCTTGCAGTGGCTCTTTCCGGAGATCCTGACAAGAGATATCAGTCAGCGGCAGAGTTTCACGAAGCTCTGCAGAGAATAGCCACAAGGATGCATCTGTTTTCAACAAGGGCCAACAATATAAGGCGGGATCAAGTGTCAGGACAGGAGACCGTTCTGCTAAATGTATCAAAAGGGGAGGAAACAGTCGTTGATCCCGGGGCAGATGCGGGTCATTATGGACCGACGCAAGTACATAGGGGGCAAAATGCGCCTTATGTAAATCAGGCTCAGAGAAGCCCGGGCGGAACTGTTTACGACCGCAATGTGGTTCCCGGAGCCGCAAATCCGGGCAGCCAGGCGGGGATTTATCAGGGGAAATCTTCTGTAAATCAAGCGGGGATTTATCAAGGAAATCCTCCCGGAAATCCTCCGGGCAATTATCCGGGCAATCCTTCCGGCAGCTATCCCGGAAATCCTCCGGGCAGCCATCTAAACAGAAGGAATACAGGATCAGGCGCTAACAATCAATCCTCTAAAAAACTTGTACTTGCTCTGGCTGGAGTCCTTGCACTGCTGGTAATTATTCTCTCTGCAGCCTTGATTCCTCGTATGGCAAAAGGAGGAGGGGAGAATGGAGGAGGCAGTGACAGCGGTCTTTCTGAATCGGAGGCTGTGGCTGCTCCGGATTCCCAGAGCCAGGAGACGGAAGAATCTCCCGGATCCGTCGAAGAAGACCTGGGCCCTTCCATGGAGAGTGAAGAATCCGGCGGCACAGGCGGGGAAACAGACACTTTGGGCGATGCAGCTGAGGATGAGACTGTTCAGATTAATAACAGTGTGGAGAATCAGGATTCTTTTTTCGATCATGATGAAGAAAGCGGCACGGAAGAGGAAGCCGAAACCGGTGATGAAGGCGAAACAGAAGCCGGTGAAGAATACGCTGTCATTGATTACAATACAGACGGAAGAGTGCGGATCCTGAATAAGAAGAGGGATCAGGACGCTGAATTTCAGCGTATGGCCAGGAGATTTGAGGAAGAGAGCGGGATAAAGGTTGAAGTGGAATCGCCGTCGGCGGGGAAATATTCCAATACACTGAAGGAAAAAATCCCCGGGGGCAGTGATGCACCCACACTGTTCATGCTGGGCGGAGTCAATGATTTTGAAAAATACGGTTCTGAGTGTCTGGAACTGACCGATTGTGCTGCGGCCAAAGAACTGACCGACGATTCGTATACACTGAAGGGTCAGAACGGAAAGGTGTACGGACTTGCCTGTATTGTCGAAGCATATGGACTGTGTGTGAACACCAGGCTCTTAAACAGGGCGGGATACGAAATTTCTGATATACAGTCCTTTTCAGATCTGAAGCGTGTGGCCCGGGATATCACCCGGCGGAAGGATCAGCTGGGCTTTTCGGCGTTCACGTCTCCTTCTGTAGGAGTCGGCGTCTCCGGCGATTATCGTCTGGCTGAGCACGCACCGGTCGTCCCTTTGTACTATGAGCTGAAAGACAATGATTTTAATATCGGACTGAAACTGAAGGGCACCTATATGGACTGCTTCAGGGATTATGTCGATCTGTATCTGGACAATGCGACAGTATCCCGCAGTCAGGCATCGTCAAAGAGCCTTGAAGACGCCCAGAAGGAATTCCTTGCGGAAAAGGCTGTTTTTCACCAGGATGGTTCCTGGGATTATGGGAAGCTTCAGGCAGTGATGGGTGATCAGGCGACGGTGATTCCTCTCTATATGGGCATGCCCGGGGAGGAAAATCAGGGCCTGAACAAGACATGCTCCTATTACTGGTGCGTCAATAAATCTGCGTCTGCGGATGACATTGAGGCTACACTGCAGTTTTTGTACTGGATGGTGACCTCTGAAGAGGGGATCCGCATCATGACGGAGGACATGGATTTCCAGATTCCTTATCGGAAAGCGGAAGTACCTGACAATCCATTTCTTCAGATCCTTAGCCAGGAGGAGGAAGAGGGATACGAGGCGATCAGTCAGTACTATAAATATGGCAGTTACGAAAAGTGGATCAATAATATCCGGAAGGGCATCCGGGATTATGCCGAAGGAAAGGGCAGCTGGACAGCTGTGGAGGATGCTTTCATAACGCTGTGGTGACCCGATTGAAGGGCTGCAGTCCCACGGAGAATATAGCAGCGGGAAATTTTTTGCAATTTTTACAAAAACAATGCGCAAAACAGCTGTAAATAGGTTATAATGAATAAAGATGTTGCCATGGCGGCAACAGTGACATATCGTTAAACTGTGTTTATCCACCCAATTCTCATTCCAGCAACAGGGGGTCATTGAATATGAAGAAGATTCTTTTTGTGGCATCTGAGGGCGTTCCTTTTATCAAGACCGGAGGACTGGCAGACGTTGTCGGCTCACTTCCCAAGGAACTTGACAAAGAATATTATGATGTCAGGGTGATCATGCCCAAATATTCCTGCATGAAGCAGGAGATGAAAGACAAGATGGAGTATGTCACACACTTCTACATGGACTTCCACTGGAAGAGTGAATATGTCGGCGTACTGCAGGCAGAGGTGGAAGGCATTAAATTCTACTTCATCGACAACGAGGGATTTTTCACCAGCGACAAGCCCTATACGGATGATCCGCTGTTTGAGATCACACGTTTCGCCTTCTTCTCCAAGGCAGTGCTGTCCGCACTTCCCACCGTTGATTTCCGCCCCGACCTGATCCACTGCCATGACTGGCAGACCGGTCTCGTTCCTGTTTATCTGAAAGAGCGTTTTGCAGGCAACGAGTTTTTCCAGGGCATCAAGTCTGTAATGACCATCCACAACCTGAAGTTCCAGGGCAAGTGGAATGTGCGTGATGTTGAGGATATCACGGGTCTTTCCGGATACTATTTCACACCGGATAAGCTTGAGGCATACAAGGACGCCAACCTGCTCAAGGGCGGTCTGGTTTACGCGGATGCCATCACGACAGTTTCCCCGACTTATGCCGAGGAGATCAAGACGCAGTTCTACGGCGAAGGCCTCGACGGACTGATGAACGCCAGGAGCAACGACCTTCGCGGTATCATCAATGGTATCGACTACACCGATTTCTCACCGGACAATGACAAGAAGATCCCGCAGCCTTACACGGTTGACAACTTCCGCAAGATGAAAGTCAAGAATAAACTTGCACTGCAGAAGGAACTGGGACTCAAGGTCGACGAGAAGTGCTTCATGATCGGTATTGTCTCCCGTCTGACAGATCAGAAGGGCTTCGATCTGATCGCCTATGTGCTTGAGGAAATCCTTTCTCTTGACGCGATCCAGATGGTCGTTCTGGGCACCGGCGAAGAGCGCTATGAGAATATGTTCCGTTACTTCGACTGGAAGTACAATGACAAGATCTCTGCGAATATCTACTATTCGGATGAGCTGTCCCACAAGATCTATGCTTCCTCCGATGCTTTCCTCATGCCTTCTCTGTTTGAGCCCTGCGGACTCAGCCAGCTGATTTCCCTGCGTTACGGCACACTTCCGATCGTCCGCGAGACCGGCGGTCTGAAGGATACTGTCGAGCCTTACAATGAGTTCGAAGGAACCGGCACAGGCTTTACATTTGCCAACTACAATGCGCATGAGATGATGCATTCCATCCGCTATGCAGAGCAGGTCTACTATGACAAGCGCCTCGAGTGGAACAAGATGGTCGAGCGTGCAATGCGTGCGGACTTCTCCTGGAAACAGTCCGCGGCCAAGTATCAGGAGATGTATGACTGGCTCATCGGCTGATCATATTTTTTCACCAGATGCCTGAGACCGGATGAGCCTGGATGAGACCTGTCGGCACAGGCCTGAACCAGAGGCCGGCAGACCGGCGCTCAAGACATTCAGATCTAAATTGAATCTACACTGCGGCAGGGCATCGTGAATGTCCTGCCGCATTTTACTGTGGATTTTTTTCTGACTTATGTTATAGTTGTAGAGATTTACTGTACGTGCAGACATTTGATCGGACCCCCATGTATGAGACAAAAAGCTACGCGCAGCGAAGCAAGCGGAGCGATTGTCGAATACATGGGGGCGATTGCGGGAGCATGGCCTTGCCATGCGGAGCAATCGACTTTTACTCCCCTGGTGGAGGCAGTCACGCTGTCATGGCAGTTACTGTAAAAGTCCGATCAAGCGGCTGTGCGGATGGGCGAGTTAGCTCGTCAGGACATACTGACATTTGATCGGCCCCCTATGGCCGCAAGGATTAAGAAAGCTGATTGATAAGATATGACCGAAGATAGCAGAGAAGAGATGCGTGAAGCAGGGAGAGAAATGGATAAAGAAAAGCCAGCAGGCAGCAGTATTGCCGTACAGGCCGGTATTCTGGCGATCGCGACGATCGTTGTCCGCATTATCGGGCTTTTATACAGGGCTCCCCTGACCGCGATCATCGGAGATGAAGGCAATGGATATTACGGCGCCGCCTACAATATTTATATGATCATTCTGATCCTGTCCTCCAACTCTCTGCCGGCGGCGATTTCAAGACAGATGTCGACCAAGATCGCCGTGGGCCAGTACAAAAATGCTCAGCGGGCATTTCATTGCGCGCTGATCTATTCCCTGATCGTGGGAGCTGCGGGCAGCCTGCTCCTGTATTTCGGCGCGGGGGTCCTGGTCAAGAACAACGCAATCCCGGTCCTCAGAGTCTTTGCGCCGACAGTCTTTCTGTTCGGTATTCTGGGTGCGGTACGCGGATATTTCCAGGCCAACCAGTCCATGGTGCAGACTTCGGTCTCGCAGATTCTGGAGCAGATCGCCAACGCGGCGGTCAGTATCGGCGCGGCATCCCTTCTGATCCACACAGCATCGGTGCACGCGGGTCAGACGGAACGCGCAGTCCGCGGTGCTATGGGAAGCGCCATGGGCACAGGATGCGGTGTTGCCACTGCCCTGATCTTTATGGTGATCGCCTATGCAAGGCACAGAAAGGGGTATTTCCGCAGAATTGCTTCTGATACCGGATATACGGAATCCTACGGGCGGATCATGAAGAGCACGATCCTTGTGATCACTCCCTTTATTGCGAGCAGCTTTATCCTGAATCTGACGACTACACTGGATCAGATGATATATTTGAACATGCTGATCGACCTCAAGAGGCTTCCGGAGGCGGCGGTCACAACCGTATTCGGACTATTTTCCAATAAGGCTGTGGTGATCACGAATATACCGATCTCGGTCGCGACGGCTGTTTCCGCAGCCATCATCCCCAATATCGCAACGGCTTATGCCTCCGGAGATATGCAGGAGACCCGGCGGCGATCGATCAATGCCAGCAGGATGGCCCTGATTATATCCATCCCGTGCGCAGTCGGACTGATGGTCCTTGCGCGTCCGGTCACAATGCTGATGTTCCCCCAGTGGGATACGCTGGAACTGGCGTCGGTCCTGCTCGCCCTGCAGGCTGTGACAGTCATCTTTTTGTCTGTCGGAACCATCACCAACGCAGTCCTGCAGGCCATAGGCAAGATGAATATGCCCATCGTCAGTGCAGGTGTATCCCTGATCATCCAGACAGCGGCGCTGACCTTTTTCCTGCGGTTCACAGACTGGGGCATTTATGCCATGGTCTTTGTCAGCGTCCTTTACGCTGCGATCATCTTTGCCCTCAATGAAATGTTCCTGCGCCATTACCTGGGCCTGCGCCTGGACGCAGTGAAGGTCTACTGGAAGCCGATCCTGAGCGCGATTGTGATGGGCGCTGCTGCCTTTGCCGTCTACCGCCTGGTCTTTGCACTGGCTTCACGTGTGACCGGAGAATATTTCGCCAACTTCGCAGCGATCATCCCCTCCATTGTGGTCGCCATTGTTGTATATTTCTTCATCCTGATCAGGCTGGGAAGCTTTACGGAGGAGGATATCCTGGGACTTCCCAAGGGGAACGCGATCGCGCGGCTTCTCAAAAAACTCCGCTGGCTTTAACCTGCCGGCCATGAATCAGCCGGCTTTACGTTCCCTGGCTTTAAGCCTGCCGTCCGTGAATCAGCAGCTTTCACATCTCCCGGCTTTAAGTCCGTTGACTGAAAAAATGCCGGCTATAAGGCCGCCGGCTTAATGAATGAAATAAAACGCTCTGCAGGCAGTATGCTTCCTGCAGAGCGTTTTCTGGTGAAAAAATATTTGTGAAATAATATTGGTGAAAAGATACTGGTGAAAAAGGAGATGCTGTAATGACAGCCTCCATATTCCAGAACTTTATTGGACTTCGCGCAGGGCGCTGATGTCGGTCCTGGCGATGATGGAGTAGTTGGTGTAGTATACGACAAAGCCGGGGGCGGCGCCGGAGGGCTTTTTGACGTTGCGGCGTTCGAGATAGTCGATCTCGACTTTGCCCTGTTCACGTCCGCTGGAGTAGTAGGCGGCCAGGGCTGCGGCCTCTTCGAAGGCACGGTCCGGTATCTGGTCCATGGGCAGCCCCCTGGTCTTGAGCAGGACATGGGATCCGGGCATGTCGTTGGCATGGAACCAGATGTCGCGGCTGTCCGCCATGCGGAAGGTGATCTCGTCATTCTGCGTATTGTTCTTGCCTACATAGATGTCGTAGCCGTCGCTGCTGATGTAATGGAGCGGAAGACTCTGAGGTGTTCGGGCACGTCCTTTTTTTCCGTCGTTCCGCTGATCTTTGCGGCCGGTGTATTTGCGGCGCAGGAATCCGCTCTCCTCCATTTCACGGCGGATCTGGGACAGATCGCCGTCAGTGGTGGAGAATTCCAGGGCATTCTGGATGCTCCTGAGGTGATCGATCTCTGCCTTGACTTCCGCTGTCAGGCGGGTGAGGGCTTCATAGGTCCGCTTCATGCGGGCGTAGCGGTCAAAGAATTTCTGCGCGTTCTGCTGCGGTGTCAGTGTGGGATCCAGCTGGATTTTGACCATCTGGCCGGTGTAATAGTTCAGGACTTCGCAGCTCTTTGCGCCTTCGGGGATCGAGTATCCGTAGGCATTGAGAAGCTCGCCGTATACTTTGAATTTGTCCCGTTTTTCCGTGTCTTTGATCTGGCGGCACTGCAGGTCATATTTGTGAACATCGCGCTCCAGAATGGTCTGGACAATGTGGCGGAGGTCGGCGGAGCGCTGACGGATGCGGGTGTAGAGATTTTTGCGCGCATAAAAATCCTCCAGCAGAGCAGACGGAGAATCGTAAGCCACTTCACTGCAGTCGGCGTAGTGGTGCAGCGGAACAAGGGAAAACTCCGCGGGGGCGCCGGCATTGCGGCCGTCTCCCTGCCGGCAGTACATGACAGGGGTGAACTGCTGTGCCTTGATCTGCTCTACAAGCTTGTCGAATTCCTGCCAGAGTGATTCTTTTTCAGAGGGAGAGAGAAGGGCGGCGCTGCGGTCCTGGGTGAGCCTGGCGCGGTGGGCGATCTCCTGGGCGACAACGGTCGAAAAACCGGTGTAGCTTTTTAAAAGGAGCTTTGAGACCTCCATATGCCCCTCGCCCAGGACAGACAGAAAACCTTCGCGCGTCTCTGAGAGCGGATCTTTTTTGGACTGAGTGTCCGGAATGAAATAGGACCTGCCCGGAAGGACTTCGCGGACAGAGCTCACCAGCGAAGAGACGTGGCGTATGCTGTCGACGATCATCTCCTTGTCATCGAGGAAAATGATATTGCTGTGCTTGCCCATGATCTCGATGACCAGGAAATGGGTGCACAGGTCGCCCATTTCATTGCGGTGCTCCACTTCCAGACGCAGGATCCTCTCGAGTCCGGGCTGGCTGACCGAGACAATGCGCCCGTTCTGCAGATGTTTGCGCAGGAGCATACAGAAGGCAGGAGCCTGAAGGGGCGCCTGGCGGCTGGTATTGGTCAGGTACACGAGAGGGAGAGAGGGATCGGCGCAGAGATAGAGTCTGAGCTGTCCGCCGCCTCGTTCGGCAGAGGGGCGCACAGTGACTACCAGTTCGTTTTTGTCCGTCTGCGCGATTTTATAAATACGTCCGCCGCCGATGGTGTCCTGCAATTCCTTACAGAGGCCGGCAACGGTGATTCCGTCAAAAGCCATGGATATTCTCCTTATATTTTATGTAATATTCTTATTTTTTCACTGTTTTCATTTAATCAATTTAGTATACACTTCTTTCTTGACGCTTGAAAGTATAATGTTATAATGGAAACTGATTTTATACGCCCCTTTAGGAGGACAGCACATGATCAGAAGCATGACAGGGTACGGCAGAAGTGAATTGCAGAATGATTCTTTCAGGATCGCGGTGGAAATCAAGTCTGTCAACAACAGGTATCTCGATATCAATATCAAGATGCCCAGGATTCTCAATCCGCTTGAGGCACAGATCCGCAAGGAACTGAAAAAATATATGGAGCGCGGCAAAGTAGATGTCTTTATCTCCTACCAGGACTTGAGCGAGTCCAATATGGAGGTCAAGTACAACGCGCGTATTGCAAGGGAATACTGGAATTATCTGAGCCAGATGGCGGAAGAGTTCGGGATCGAGAACGATGTCCGTGTTTCTTCTCTGGCCCGTTTTCCTGACGTTCTGGCCATGGAGGAAGAGCCTGTGGATCCGGAAGGGATCTGGGAGAATCTGCAGCAGGTCCTTATAGACGCTGCAAAGATGTTTGACGAGACCAGGGTCCGGGAGGGCGAGTTCCTCAGAAACGACCTGAACGGCAAGCTCGATGAGATGATGGGACATGTGGAGTTTATCTCCGGGCGTGCACCCGGTCTGATCGAGACTTACAGAAAAAATCTGCAGGATAAGGTGACAGAGCTTCTCGAGGGGGCCAATATTGACGATACAAGGATCGCCCAGGAGGTGACCATCTATGCGGATAAGGTCTGTGTGGATGAGGAACTTGTACGTCTGCGCAGTCATATCGAGGCGACCCGCCAGGAACTCAAACGCAGCGGAAGCATCGGCCGCAAGCTCGATTTTATAGCCCAGGAGATGAACAGAGAATCCAATACCATTCTCTCCAAGACGGACGACCGGGAGGTCTCCGATCATGCCATTGAGCTTAAGACATCGGTCGAGAAGATCCGCGAGCAGGTACAGAATATCGAGTGATCCGGTGTGATCCTGAATATTCCGGTGTAAACTATGGCAGTGAACAAACTGATACATGTCGGATTCGGCAATATAGTAAATGCGGGCAAGATCATAGCCATCGTGAGTCCGGATTCGGCTCCGGTACGCCGCCTGGTCTCACAGGCCAAGAACGACGGACGCACGATCGACGCGACCCAGGGCAGGAAGACAAAGTCTGTGATCGTCATGGAAAATGACAGGATCGTCCTGTCAGCACTCCTCCCCGAGACGATCCGGGGCCGTGCCCTTGCAGATCCGGATGCCGACCAGGAAGAAGAGTGAAAAAAACGCTCGATAGCGTTTTTTTCACTCAGGTGCTTGTGCCGCGGGCCCAAGCACCTGTGATCGCATCGGAGAAACCCTTACGGGCTTTCTCCTCGCGGTGCCGCTCTGACGAGCGGCATGGTCGGAAAGAGTGAAAAATCTTGTCGATACAAGATTTTTCGCTCCGGTATGTTTCGGAAGACTGAACGTTACTTTGTAACGGCTGAACCGCAGACACAAACATATCATTAAGACATATGATGATGCGCTGATACCGCATGCGCGGGAAGAGGCAGAAAGATGGAAGGAAAACTGGTAGTTATCTCCGGCTTCAGCGGAGCCGGAAAAGGAACGGTCATCCGTCGTCTGATGGAGCAGAATAAGGGATATGCTCTTTCTGTTTCCATGACGACCCGGCAGCCCAGAAAAGGGGAGACCGACGGGGTGGAATATCACTTTGTCAAAAACGAGGTCTTTGAGGAGCTGATCCGACAGGATGGATTCCTGGAGCATGCCGGATATGTAGATCATTATTACGGCACACCCCGTGCCTTTGTAGAGGAAAACATGGCAGCCGGCAGGAATGTCCTTTTGGAGATCGAAGTGCAGGGCGCTATGCAGATCCGGGAGAAATATCCGGACGCGATCCTGGCTTTTGTCACACCTCCGACAGCACAGGAGCTCAAAAACAGGCTCTTCGGCCGCAAAACGGAATCGGAGGAGAAAGCGATGGGACGGCTGCGCAGAGCGGCTGAAGAAGCGTTTTCTATCCCTGAGTATCCCTATCTGATCATCAACGAGGACGTGGACGCATGTGCGCAGTCCCTGCAGTCTGTGATCAGCGGAGCCTGGACGCCCCAGGAACCGGACGGCCCCCATATCGGAGGCGAAATAATTACGGATCCGGCTGAAAAGGAGGCATTTGCCAGAACCTTCAGCGCCCGGCTTGAAGAGATACTTTCGCAGTAAACGCGGCGGAAAAGCCGCGGACTGCTTATGGATGGCAGCCTTTTTTAAGGGGATCACTCCCTGCCGCAAAGAGAACGGCCTGCCTCATATAACGATTTTGTATTTAAAGAGATTTTTGAATTTAAAGAAAAGAAAGGAAAGGTAATTCCATGATTCATCCGTCCTATGTGGATCTTATGAAAGTAGTTAACAAAGACGTCGAAGAGGGAGAGACTCCTGTAATCAACAGCCGTTATTCCATCGTTATGGCCACTGCCAAGCGTGCCCGTCAGATCGTAGACGGCGATGAGCCTCTTGTAAGGGTTTCCAGAGGCGAAAAGCCCCTTTCTACTGCTGTCGCCGAGCTTAATCAGGGCGAGATCCGGATTCTGGCAGAAGACGAAGCAGAAGAAGAGTATCTCGAGACCGCTGCAGGGACCGGCTCCGCCGAAATGCTTGAAAGCAGTGAATCTGCAGACGAGACAGTGCCGGCTTCTGACGAAACCGATGATTCTGACGAGGCGGACGAATCCGCTGAGGAAGAAAGCACAGAAGACGATGAGGAAACTGCCGAATGAAGATCCTGTTTGTATCCCTTGGATGCGACAAGAACCTTGTCGATTCCGAGGAAATGCTGGGGGACCTGACGCAGGCGGGATATGAGATCACCGACGATGAGACTGCGGCAGAGGCTGCGGTCGTCAATACCTGCTGTTTCATCAATGACGCGAAAAAAGAGAGTATTGAGACCATACTGGAACTGGCGCAGCGGCGCACAGACGGACAGCTGCGGGCGCTGATCGTGACCGGATGTCTTGCGCAGCGGTACAGCCGGGATATCCTTCAGGAGATTCCTGAAGTTGACGCGGTCATAGGGACAACAGCACAGGAGACGCTGCTGCAGACGCTGGAAGAGGTCATCGGACGCGATCCTGCAGCTGAGGAAGGCGGAAGCAGAAAGGAAAAAGACCGTGCACTGGTCCGTCTCAATGATCTGCGCAAGATGCCCCGCACGGACGCAAAACGTGTTCTCACAACTGCCAACGGATACGGGTATCTCAGGATCGCGGAAGGCTGCAGCAAACACTGTACCTACTGCGTGATCCCGTCCATCCGCGGCTCATACAGAAGTATACCTATGGAGAGTGTGCTTAGCACGGCACAGGAGCTTGCCGGGCAGGGAGTGCGCGAACTGATTCTGGTCGCGCAGGAGACGACAGTCTATGGCACAGATCTCTACGGAAAAAAGATGCTTCCGGAGCTTCTGCACCGGCTGGGACAGATTGAAGGGATCCGCTGGATCCGTCTGCTCTACTGCTATCCGGAGGAGATCACACCGGAGCTGGTGCAGACCATGCGCGATGAGCCCAAGGTCCTTCATTATATCGATATGCCCATCCAGCATGCGTCGGATGACATCCTTAAGAAGATGGGACGGCGCACGAACAGAAAAGAACTGGAGGAGATCGTCGGCCTTCTCAGAAAAGAGATACCGGATATCTGCATCCGGACAACACTGATCTCAGGTTTTCCCGGTGAGACGGAAAAGGATCACAAGACCCTTATGTCCTTTGTCCGCAGGATGAAATTTGAACGTCTGGGTGTATTTGCCTACTCGCGTGAGGAGGGGACTCCCGCAGCGAAGATGGTCGGACAGATTCCTGCCCCGGTTAAGCGCAAACGGCGCAAGGAGCTCATGCTCCTGCAGCAGGAGATTGCCTTTAAGAAAGCGCGGCGCATGAAGGGCAGGACTGTAGAGGCTATCATTGAAGGCAGGATCGTCGGAGAGGACGTCTATACTGCCCGCACCTATATGGATGCCCCCGGTGTGGACGGCACACTCTTTATTGAAACAAGACGTGAGCTGATGTCCGGCGATTTCGTCACAGTGAAGATCACTGGTTCCGATCAGTATGACCTTGTAGGTGTCATCGCTGACTGATATCGTTAGTATCATTGGTTTATCATTTATCATATGATTATCAGCCGGATTTATGCCGGTCTGATGGAGGGAGTATTCATGAATCTGCCTAACAAACTGACAGTGCTTCGAGTGATCCTGGTTCCTTTCTTTGTCGTCTTCCTTTTGCTCTCAAAGACGACAGAGTCCATGAAGTGGATCGCGCTGGTCCTTTTTATAGTTGCATCTCTGACAGATTTTCTGGACGGATATCTCGCGCGCAGCCGCAATCTCGTGACCACATTCGGCAAGTTTATGGATCCTCTGGCCGACAAAGTACTGACGATTTCGGGTATGATCTGCCTGATTGAACTGGGCAGGATCCCTTCCTGGATCGTCGTGATCATTGTGGCGCGGGAATTCATTATCAGTGGTTTCAGGCTGATCGCCACAGAGCACGGTATTGTCATTGCTGCCAATTACTGGGGCAAATGGAAGACCACTTTCCAGATGATCATGATCATCCTCATGATCGTGAACATCCCTGCTCTTAAGATGGTCACCGCGATCGTGATGTGGATTGCCCTGATCCTTACGATCGTTTCGCTGGCCACCTATATCATGCAGAACATGGAAGTTGTCCGGACAATGGAGACAAAATAATGAGACGTGCCATTTTGATGTGCGCCGGAGAATATGAACCGATCCCGATTCCGGTCGGTGAAGAGCACAAAAGCCTTCGTTATGCGGAGGCTTTTGATCATTCTGCCCCAAAGGATAATCTGGTCATCAATGCTCCGGAGAATGCCCCTGCCGTCACTGCCGGGGAGGATACCCCTGCCGTCGCTGCCGGGGAGGATACCCCTGCTGCCGTTTCCCTGAAGGATGTCCTTGTTGTCGCTGTTGACGGAGGACTGCCCAGGCTTCTGGCACAGGAAATCGAACCCGATCTGGTCCTGGGGGATTTTGATTCTCTGGATAAAAAATTCCGGCCTCTCCTCGATCAGTTCGGCGCCGCCCACCCGGAGAGACTTCTGCGCCTGCCATGTGAAAAGGATGACACGGATACGGTTTACGCGGCCCGGATGTGCCTGGAGCGGGGCTGCACTGAGCTTTTGCTTTACGGTGCCCTGGGCGGCAGACTCGATCACACCTTTGCCAACCTTCAGACCCTTGCCTGGCTGAAAAAACATGGTGCGGACGGCTATCTGATCGGAAAGACGACCATGGCTGCCGCACTGTGCGAGGAGACGGTTTTTCTTCCGCAGGACTATGAGGGAACTTTTTCTCTCTTTGCCCTGGACGGGCAGGTGACCGGCGTGACTCTTGAAGGAATGAAATATCCCCTCAATGATGCCGTCATGACCAACAGCTTTCCGATCGGCGTGAGCAATGAAGTGAATCGTCAGACTGTCCGGGGTACAGAATGCGGACGGGCATCAGTGACCATCCGCAGAGGTATGGCGCTGATGATCCTGGAAAAAAGTGAATCGGAAGTCATCAGACGGGCCGGGAAAAAGCAAGAGGAAAACGGAGTGACACAGAAAGACGGCCATAATACTGTGGCTGAGGCAGATATGTCTGCACAGGGCATGCCCGACCCCTCCCTGTTCAGAAGGATTCCCATGCACTGATTGCACTGATATGAGATTCCTGATCCTGACAGGGAAATCCGGTATTCTGACAGGAAAACCGGGATTCTTACAGGGAAACCGGGATTCTTACAGGGAAATCCGGTACCCGGACAGAAAACCCGCCATCCTTACAGGGAAACCCGGGATTCTGATATTTGGGGAGTTGATCAGACTCAATTGAAATATGATGAAGAATAAAACAAGTCCCTGCGGCGCTGTTTGAGGCAATGCCGCAGGGACTTGTTTTTTTTACAGGGTTTTTAAAAGATGATCTTTTTAAAAGGTGATCCTTACAGTCAGTGCTCTGTGACAGAGTGAGCCGTAAAGGTTATACTCCGCAGGCTATTTACCGGTCTGTCAGATCTCGCTGAAGAGGAGATCGGAGTAGACGGGGATGGGCCACGCATCGCGGGAGGTGATGGTCTCGAGCTCGTCGGCAAAGCTGCGGCATTCATTCATGTCAGGGACAATGACAGTGTGGCAGTAGCGCATGGCCTCCTCGTCGTCCGAAGGAACGATGCGGAGGTCCCTTTCGAGCTTGTCGCAGGCGTCTGACAGGCAGTCTGCCAGCATGCAGTTGTTGAGGGCGTTGGTCTCCTCGTATTTGGCCGGCAGGCCCAGTGCTTTGCGTCTCTCCAGGCCAAGGCAGAGCTGTGAGCCGTACATGGAGACGGCGGGAAGGATCTCTTTTCGCATCATGTCGATCATGGTCCTGGCTTCCATTGAGATCGTCGCGGTGTAGTTCTGCACATGGATGTTGTAGCGGGCAAATACTTCATCGCGGGTGTAGATCGCGTGACTGGTAAAGAGCTCGATGTTTTTCTCCGTGATATAGGCGGGCAGTGCGTCCACCGTGGAGATGTTGTTGCACAGACCGCGGCGTTTGGCCTCTTCGATCCATGCTTCGTCATAGCCGTTTCCGTCGAAGATGATGCGCTTGTGGGCAGTCAGTTCGCGGCGGATCAGGGTGTTGAGGTCATGGTGGAAGTCGTTGGATTTTTCCAGTTCATCGGCAAATTTGCCCAGCTCCTCTGCCATCATTGTGTTGAGGACGATATTGGGGCCGGAAATGGAGAGCGAGGAGCCCACCATGCGGAACTCGAACTTGTTTCCTGTAAAGGCCATGGGCGAAGTGCGGTTGCGGTCCGTGTTGTCCATGGGGATGGGCGGCATGGTATCGACACCGATATGCAGATTGCGCTTGCCCGTGTTGGTATAGGCCGTGTCATCGATAATGGAATCGATGACAGCGCTCAGTTCTTCGCCCATAAAGATGGACACAACAGCGGGCGGGGCTTCCTGAGCGCCAAGGCGGTGGTCATTGCCGGGAGTGGCGACAGTGGCGCGGAGCATATCCTGGTATTCGTCGACGCCCTTGATGAAGGCAGTGAGAAAGAGCAGGAACTGGGCGTTTTCGCGGGGAGTGGAACCGGGCTTGAAGAGATTCTCACCGGAATCCGTGCCCAGGGACCAGTTGTCGTGCTTGCCCGACCCGTTGACACCGGCGAAGGGCTTTTCATGGAGAAGGCACACAAGTCCGTGGCGGTCGGCTACCTTTTTCATGATCTCCATGGTGATCTGGTTCTGGTCGCAGGCCATGTTGGCGTCTGTGTAGATCGGCGCCATTTCGTGCTGGGCGGGAGCGACCTCATTGTGCTTGGTCTTGGACAGGACACCCAGCTTCCAGAGCTCATTGTCCAGGTCCTGCATGTAGGCCTGGACGCGGGGGCGGATCGCTCCGTAGTAGTGATCTTCCAGCTCCTGTCCCCGGGGCGGTTTTGCGCCGAAGAGAGTGCGGCCGGTCATGATCAGATCCTCGCGCTTCTTATATTGTTCCTTGTCGATGAGGAAATATTCCTGCTCGGAGCCGACTTGGGCGATGACGCGCTTGGCCGTGGTGTTTCCGAAGAGGCGCAGGATCCTGACAGCTTCTTTACTGACCGCATCCATGGAGCGGAGCAGAGGTGTCTTTTTGTCAAGTGCATGCCCGGAATAGGAACAGAAGATGGTGGGAATGCAAAGAGACTTTTCCTTAATAAAAGCAAAAGATGTGGGGTCCCATGCGGTGTAGCCGCGGGCTTCAAAGGTCGCCCTGAGACCGCCGGAAGGGAAGGAAGATGCGTCTGATTCCCCGCGGACCAGTTCCTTGCCTGAAAACTCCATCACGACCTTGCCGCCGCCGGCAGGCTGGATAAAGCTGTCATGTTTTTCGGCAGTGACGCCGGTCATGGGCTGGAACCAGTGTGTATAGTGGGTCGCGCCTTTATCTACTGCCCACTGCTTCATTGCCTCTGCGATCTCGTTTGCAGTGGAAATGTCGAGAGGAGTCGAGTCAGTGACGGATTTCTTCCACGCCTTGTAACATGCGGGGGAGAGACGGTCTTTCATGGTCTCTTCGTCGAAGACCATGCTCCCGAACAGTTCGGGGAGACGCCGGGATTCGTTGTTCATATGAGAAACCTCCTGATGATATATCATAAAACCGGCGGCAGGGTACCGCCGCTGTTAAAAGCTTTGCAGTTGTTTGCTGTAAGGCATTATACAGAAAACCGAAGTTGAGCGCAACAAATCGTTTTTACAAGTTTTTACAGATCATGGTACCAGATCACGGTACGGAAGTTTACGCAAAGGTCTGTTTTTGTTGAACTGTGCGTCTTTTCGTAGTAAAATATCTTTTCAGAAGATGTATGCAAGGCTCTGCCGGGGGGGCAGGGCACCAAGCGGCAGAGGCCTGCAGTGTGCGATCAGGTCCGGAATGATCTGCAGGAATGATTTCGGTCATTTTCTGTACCGGACGAGAAAAGAATCGTATAGAAAAGGAGAGATGTGTATGAGTCACAGACCTGTAGTTTTAATGATCCTGGATGGCTATGGATTAAATGATAACCCTGAGGCAAATGCTGTTGCCATGGCGAATACGCCTGTTATGGACAGGCTGATGGCAGAGTATCCTTTTCAGAAGGGATATGCCAGCGGCATGTCTGTCGGTCTTCCGGACGGCCAGATGGGCAACTCGGAAGTCGGCCACATGAATATGGGCGCAGGCCGTATCGTTTATCAGGAACTGACCAGAATCACCAAGGAAATCCAGGACGGCGAGTTCTTTGAAAATCCCGAGATCCTCGCGGCGATCAACAACTGCAAGATCCGCAATTCGGACCTGCATCTGTTTGGTCTGCTCTCGGACGGCGGCGTTCACAGCCATAATACACACCTGTATGCTCTCCTTGAAATGGCAAAACGCAATGGTCTCGACAGAGTCTATGTGGACTGCTTCCTCGACGGACGTGACACACCGCCCAGAAGCGGTATCGATTTCCTCGCTCAGCTCGAGGACAAAATGAAAGAGATCGGCGTCGGCAAGATCGCCATGATCAGCGGCCGTTACTACGCAATGGACCGTGACAACAACTATGACCGTGTGCAGATCGCCTATGACGCAATGACAAAGGGCGAGGGCCTCAAGGCAGCCAGCTCCGCAGAGGCGATCCAGGGCTCCTATGACCGCGACGAGTCTGACGAGTTCGTCAAGCCCACTGTCATCATGGACGGAGACAAGCCCGTTTCCCTGATCAAGGACGGCGACTCCATCGTCTTCTTCAACTTCCGTCCCGACCGAGCACGTGAGATCACTCACTGCTTCTGTGACAATGAGTTCAATTACTTCGAGAGAGGCCCCAGGAAGAAAGTTTTCTTTGTCTGCTTCAAGGATTACGATCCCGAGATCCCCAACAAGGAGATCGCTTTCAAGAAGGTCGATGTCACCAACACCTTCGGCGAGTGGCTTGCTGCTCAGGGAATGAAACAGGCAAGGATCGCTGAGACTGAGAAGTATGCGCATGTCACATTCTTCTTCAACGGCGGTGTCGAGGATCCCAACGAAAATGAAGACAGGATCCTGGTACGTTCTCCCAAGGATGTTCCCACATATGACCTCAAGCCCGAGATGAGTGCTTACGGCGTTCTCGACAAGCTTCTCGCAGCCATCGAGTCCGACAAGTATGATGTCATCGTCATCAATTTCGCCAACCCCGACATGGTCGGCCATACCGGCGTCCTGCCGGCAGCCATCAAGGCAGTCGAAGTTGTCGATGAGTGTGTCGGCAAGGCGGCGGAAGCCATCATTGCCAAGGGCGGTGTCCTCTTCATCTGCGCTGACCACGGCAACTGCGAGCAGATGATCAACTATGAGACCGGTGCTCCCCACACTGCACACACCACCAATCCTGTTCCCTTCATTCTTGTCAATTTCGACAAGGATTACACCCTGGCAGAGGGCGGCGTCCTCGCGGACATCGTTCCCACACTGATCGAAGTCATGGGCAAGGAACAGCCTGTCGAGATGACCGGCAAATCTCTTCTGGTCAAAAAGGCGTGATGTCTTGATATAAGGTAATTTCACATTTCCCTGTTGAAAGATTTATGCTGTAGTACGCCTGTCAGGCCGGTCCGGTCTTAAGGGAAAGGCTGTTTCATGACAGCGACTTCACAATAGTACATTCACAATAGCATTAGATGAAAAGCTCTGCATCGGATCTGATCCTGCAGAGCTTTTTTTCTGTGTATTCTCTGTGAAGAGGGTAACTCTCAAATGAAAAAAACCGTCTTTTCAGTCAAATGAGGCCGGAATAAATCCGGCAGGGATTCTTTGTATGGCGGTGAGGACGGAAGGCGGGAGGCGGACTGATGAAAACATCCTTTTACCCTGACATCAATGTGCCGGTGAGTGAGGGGGGCAGATATTGCCTTTTATTGTACGTTTTAGCGTACATATTGTGGTTTGGAAGGAGATTTTTTTGATTTTTATGTGAAAAGACAGGTGTGGGTATATTCAAAATGGAAAAAATGAATTATTATAGGTTTATATGTGCAGAAGTGTGCGCATATAACATTTTGTTATTGCTCCGTTAGAAATACCGGAATATTGACTGATCATGAAGATTCTGAACAGAAAAAATGCTTCGGGTGAGGATAGAAAAGATACTCGAAGCATGGGCGAAAAACTGAATAGATACCTGCGCAGAAACGCGGATGGTCAGGATACACATACGGAGCGGCGCAGGAACTGGCCTGATGTCAGGGGATTATCGGCGTCTTCAGTCAGGGAAAGCATTCTGAAAAAGAGAAAAACAGGCGGCGGAAAGGCCGGTGAGGAGGCTCATGGGGATCCCGGCAGGGGCACAGACCGGACCGCAAAGCAAAAGCGGGAGAGGCGTGTGAGCTGGATCTTCCTGTCCCCAAGCCTCATCGGTGTATGCTTATTCTTTGTCCTGCCCTTTATTGTGGTCATTTATTATTCGATGATCGACAATCCGATCCGCCACAGATTTGTCGGATTCTCCAACTATTTCAGGGTCATGAGAAACGAAGCCTTCCGTGTGGCGGTCCTCAACACTCTGAAGTTCTCGATCGTCGCCGTGCCGCTGGCCGTGGGGCTCTCGCTCTTTCTGGCTGTCGTCATGGAGCAGAAGATTCCGTGGAAGAGCCGTTTTCGTTCCTTTTTCCTCAGTCCCATGATGGTCCCCACTGCTTCGGTCATTATGATCTGGCAGATTCTCTTTCATTACAACGGACTTGTCAATGTCTTTCTGGAACCTCTTCCGGGGGCGAAGATCGACTGGCTCAAGTCCTCTTATGCGCAGGTGCCCATTGTCCTTCTGTTTTTGTGGAAGAACCTTGGATATAATATGATCCTGTTTATGTCGGGACTGGCCAATATTCCCAGGGATCAGATTGAAGTCGCCCGTCTCGAGAGTGCATCGGAGTTTCAGATTTTCTGGCTGATCAAGATCAGATATCTGTCTTCGACGATCATGTTTGTAACAATTATGTCTCTGATCAATTCCTTCAAGGTATTCCGTGAGATTTACCTGATGGCAGGAGACTATCCCTATGATGCGCTGTATATGCTGCAGCACTTCATGAACAATACCTTTAAATCACTGGATTACCAGAAGCTCAGTGCCGCCGCCGTTCTGATGGCGATTTTTATGGTTGTCGTGATCGGCGTTCTGTTCCTGACAGAGGACTGGTTCGGAAGGGATCTGGAGTGAGAGGGGAGAAGAAGAATTGTCCGGACACAAAAAAAGGCGTTCGTCAAAAAAACGCAGTGCCGGCCGGGTGAGAGACCGGTTGAATATTGAGACAGATCCGGCGGAACTGTATCCTCTGATGAGAAAAGAAGAGATGGACCCGGAAAAGGATGAAGGCGATTCTTTTCCTGATGATCCTGTCGCTGACCTTCTGCCTGAGGAGCCTGCGGCCGGAATATTTGCGGAAGAGACTGTAACTGACTATCTGCCGGAGAAGTCCGGAATTGACTTTCTCCGGGAGGAGACCGAATCCGATTCTCCCCGGGAGGAGAGCTTATCTGATCCTCTTCCGGAGCAGACGGAAGATATCAGCGTCCTGGGAGAACATGGGGAAGAGGCTGCTGCGGCAGTGTCCGTTCCCACGGCTCCTGTAAAAACACCCGGACCGTCCCTCGATGAACGGTTCCGGAAGTTCTGGACAAAAAAGAGGATCGAGATTCTCCGCATTGTCATAAGAACGGCAGTCGCCGGTTTTTTCGCGGTCCTGTTCCTGATGCCGATCGTGCTGACGATCACGAACTCGCTTATGACAAAATCCGAGATCAATGCCAACTACGGTGTGATCTTCGCGAAAAGAAACGGCGTACGTGTATTTATCAGCAACACGGTCAATCTCAAGTTTATTCCCGACATTGTCACTTTCGAGCAGTATTTCAAGGTCCTCATCCTGAGCCCGGAGTACCTGCTCAAGTTCTGGAACTCAGTCATCTATGTAGTTCCGATCGTTGTATTTCAGCTGGCCATTGCTTCGCTTGCCTCCTATGGCTTTGCGCGCTACCGCGGGCGGGTGAGAGAGGTTATTTTCTTCGCCTACATCATCCTCATGCTCATGCCCTATCAGGTCACGCTGGTACCCAACTATCTCGTGTCCAGCTGGCTGAATATCCTGGATACAAGATGGGCGATCTGGCTGCCGGGCTTCTTTTCGCCCTTCGCAGTCTACATGCTCACAAAATATATGCGCAGGATCCCGAAATCCATTTATGAGGCTGCAGAGATCGACGGCGCGGGAGAGTGGCAGATTTTTACAAAGATCTGCCTGCCCAACTGCAAAGGAGGTCTTGCCTCCATAGCCATCCTGCTCTTTATTGATTACTGGAATATGGTCGAGCAGCCGCTGATCCTGCTCTCCAATGATCAGCTTCATCCACTTTCCGTTTTCCTTTCCAAGATCAATTCGGGAGAGATTTCCCTGGCCTTTGCGGTCGCGGTCATCTACATGGTACTTCCCATGATGGTCTTTTTGTATGGAGAGGAATCTCTGGTAGAAGGAATCGTCTATCAGGGAGGCATCAAAGAATAGAGCATTATCATTGAACGGCACCGAAAACCTTTCGGGAAGGAAGTACTATGAATATTGAAGATAAAGAACTGGCGCAGGCCCTCAAATCCCAGAGGCGAAAAGACATAATAAAGAACATCACGATCGTCTTTCTGCTGATTCTTCTGGCCCTGACTTTCTTTTCCAGAACGATCATGAACTATACGCTTCCTCAGGTTGCAACCCACGTGGTCGCCCAGGGAGAGGTCTCCCCCAGGATCCGCGGACAGGGTACAGCTGAAGTGGATGATCCCTATAATGTCATGATGACCCAGGCCAGGACCATCAAGAGTGTCAATGTCCGCGTGGACCAGAAGGTAAAGCGCGGTGATGTCCTGTATTATCTGGAGGATAATGAGTCCGATGATCTGAGGAGTGCGAGGCAGGAACTGGCCGGTCTTCAATCGGATTTTACCAAGAAGCTCTTTGACGGCACACTGAGCGACTCGGATATTACCAGGCTCCGTGCCGGCAATTATCGGTCGGACGATGAAATGCAGGCAGAGCTTGCTGCAGCCAACCGCCGTCTCGAGGCAGCAACGGCCGAGGCCACTGCGGCAAAGGCAGCGCTGGACAAGCTGACAGCGACAAGCAGCGACACTGACCCGGGCTCCGGCGGCGGGGGCATGGCAGAAGCCTCTGTCAATACCAAATCCACATCCGGAAAAACGGTGGACGAAGAAGATTACTATTATGACGACTCCTCATCGTCTGATGATGGCAGCGGAGGCGGAGGCGGATCTTCCAAGAGCAGGACTGAGAAAAAGATCGAAAAGGCCACCACGAGGAACATTGATGCGGAGATAGAACTGGAAGAAGCCAAGACCTGGCAGGAAAAGGTTGTCAACAGCATCAGTTCCGAACTCGAGCTGAAGAGCCTGCAGGATCAGATCAGGCTGGCTCAGGCCAAGGTCGACCGCATGGAAGAAGAGAATATCGGCGCGACCATTAAATCTCCTGTCGACGGTATTGTGACAAGCCTTACATATTCCTCCGGCGAGATCGCTTCTGCCGATTCCTCTGCCGCGATTATCAGGATCGACGGCAAAAAGCTGACTGTCAGCTTTTCTGTCAGCAAGGAACAGGCCCAGAAGCTGCAGGTGGGCGATGAAGCGCAGCCGCAGAATTACTGGGAGTACGATGAAGATTTCAAGGCGGTCCTCCGCCAGATCACTGCAGACAGCAGCGACCCTCAGAATTCCCGGCTTCTGAAATTCGAGATTGACAGCAAGGCAGTCACTGCCGGCGATAATGTACAGCTTCAGATTGCAGAGAGTTCCAAGACCTATGATCTGGTCGTCCCCAATTCGGCTGTCCGAAACGATGCCAACGGCACTTTTGTGCTGATTCTCAAGACCAGGCAGAGCCCTCTCGGAAACAGATATATTGTCACGAGAGAGCCCGTCAAGGTACTGGCCAAAGACGACACCAATTCGGCGATCAGCGGAGCGATCGGTGCATATACATATGTCGTTACGACTTCGACGAGGGCGGTTTCGTCCGGTGATCAGGTACGCCTGGCTGAGGAAGAGGAAGTCTCAGAAGATTAATAAGGGGCGGAAAAGAGGCACACATGTCTGACAGCAAACTGAATAAGAAATTTCTCAATGCTGTCCGGACAGGCGGCCGCAGCACAGCGCGGACGATTGGCAGCACATGGAAGAAATTGCGCATATGGCAGAAGATCGGACTGATATTGTGTCTTGTATTCTGGCTGGCATCAGTTATCCTGGGCGCGGTGATGACGAAGGTTACCGACGGTCTGATTGACCAGAAGGCTGCCCAGCGCTGGTCTCCCGGCGAAAACTATTCGCAGATCAGTGCCTTTCTGGCTGAAGGGAGCGGTGCGTCCGAGGATACGGTCAAGGCCATGTATACAGGATTGATGCTCGATCTGCAGTCAGACGCGATTGCCTTATCCGAGACCCAGATCGAAAATGGTGCGAGCCTGATCGAGGAATGCTACTGCGGAATGGGAAGCGTCGATCTTTCGACCACGACTGACAGTGTCACAGTCAATGCCATCGGTGTCGGCGGGAATTTCTT
Source organism: uncultured Lachnospiraceae bacterium (assembly GCA_902780385.1). GTDB lineage: Bacteria > Bacillota > Clostridia > Lachnospirales > Lachnospiraceae > CAG-791. Next base: position 31,833 of record CACZFF010000005.1, on the reverse strand, counting down.
CAATTTCCATCCGCTGGAACTTATGGACGGGTACTATTTTTCGGACGATGATCTGATGCAGGACCGGGTCCTGCTCGATGACCAGACAGCATGGAGACTTTTCGGTTCTCCCAATGTGGTCGGTATGCCTGTCATGATCGGGGGGACACCCCATTATATTGCCGGTGTTTTCCGGCAGCCGACAAAGCGCTTTTACAAAGAGTCCGGTATGGGCAGTTATCTGGTATTCATGTCCTTCGATTCTCTCTGCAAATATACGGAAGCATCCAGCGCGGAAGAGGAAGGAGACGGCACATCCAATGATACTATGGATATGTCCGGCGGAATGGATGCCATGGCACCGCAGACTGTCCCGCAGGCAGTCCCTCAGACGGCCGCCTATATGCCGGAACTGACAGATACTTTCCCGGATAGAAGAGAAGTTGCTTCTGAAGAAGACTTCGGCTCATTTGATGACAGCGATGACAGCGATGACAGCGGCGAATCGGAAGAGCCGCTCAAGGAAACAGTAGATAATAACGATGAAGAACTCAGTGACGATCCCGCAGGCGGAGAAAACCTGGATTCAGGCGGACAGCCTCATGGTTCTTCCAACAACAGCAAAGACGGTGACGAAGGCCAGGAAACTCCGGAAGTAAATCGGAGCAGGGTGACCTGCTATGAATGTGTAATGCCGAATCCGGTTTCGGGATATGCTCTGCAGAAGGTACGCAGCCGCCTGGAACAGGTTCCGTTCCCTATGGAAAAGGCCACTATTGTGGACAATACCAGCCGCTTTGATATACTGCGTCTGGTCACTTTAATGGGACAGCCCGGCGTGCGCAGCATGCAGATCGCTCCGATCCGTTATCCCTATTGGGAAAACGTGGCGCTGGGATGGGAAGATGTTCTGATCCCCTATGCATTTCTCTGGATGTTCCTGAGGTATTCTCCTCTGGTCTTTCTTCTCTGGCTGGTGATCTGGTATGCGACACATAAGAGCTGGACAGTCGGCGGTATTGTCCGCGATATTCAGGACAGGATCTATGACAGGCAGTCCGAGCGCATATACGGTAAGCGGACACCTGAAAAAGCACTGGAAACCGCTGAAGCTCCTGAAGAAATACCGGAAGCCGCTGAGGCTCCTGAAGAAACATCGGATACAGCCGGGGTTTCCGCTGAAGAAAAGCCGGATGTATCCGGGGCCTCTGAAGACAGACCGGATGCTCCCGGAGTCTCTGAAGACAGGTCTGAGGATACATTGGATAGCTCTGAGATCCCTGCAAACGACGCAGATGATCAGCCGCCCGAAGACATTACTGCGGATGACCAGTCTCCTTTAGAGCAGGCTTAAAAACATTGATAAAGAAGGATTTAAAAATGATCAGATTAAAAAAAGGATTCAGACGTTTTGCCGCTGCGGCACTTTGCCTTGTTCTTGCAATGACTGCAGCGGGCTGCGGAGGCAAAGGCTCGGATGACAAAAAAAAGCCGGGCGGGCAGTCCGGTTCAGTAACCTCCTCCATGCCGGAAATTACCAGCAAGGATGGTGTCGTTACATCCCGGATGGTCTCCCTGGGTGAGGATTTTACGACAGACGGACTGCAGGTTCTTGCCATGGAGGACGGAACTTTTTACGGCTTTAACTACAGCTATGAAGGTGACGGCTTCAGCGCCTATGAACTTATACAGTTCAAAGAAGACGGCTCCGGGATGAAAAAGGCTACTTACAAGGTGGATGACGAAGAGGCCACGGAAGTGACAGCCTCTGCCTATAAGAACGGTAACTATTACCTTGGGCTTTCCACAACATCCAATTCCCCTGCCCTGGATTATGCGCTGGATAATGATCTGGGCGTAATGGATGAAATTCCGGATGACCTGAGTGAAGAGGCTGTCAGTACTTATCAGATTGCCTGTGTTTCTCCGGACGGCAAACAAAAGTGGATTGCGGATGTCCGGGAACCTGCCGATGCATTGAATTATTATATTGATTCCATTGTGGCCGGCGATGAGGGGATCTATATCGTTTCCTCTGAGGGTGTCGATCTCTATTCCGCAGAAGACGGCTCTTATAAGGAGACTATATGTGCAGTCGCTGCCGACGATCTGACAGGTATCCTGCATGTCACGCCCGACGGCACGGTCTTCATGATGGATGACATGGGATCCGCCTCAAAGGTTCAGCTCTTCGATCCCGCCAAAGGAGAATTTAAAGACAGTATTACCCTGCCCGGTGCCCTGATGGGCGCAAATATCTTCGCAGGCAGACAGTATGATCTTTATCTGGTGTCCGAGGGCGGAATTTACGGTGCAAAATTCGGATCAGACAAGCTGACAGCCGTTGTCAACTATGTTAATTCCGACCTTGATATAGAGGGTGTGACTTCGCTGATCGAACTCGAGGACGGCAGGTTTGCCATCCAGGCATACGGGGCAGAAGTCTCACTCGATACCTATGTCCTGCAAATGGTCGCGCCCGAGGATGTCAAAGACAGAAAAGAGATCACACTTGGCGGCTACTATATCTCATATGATGTCCGCAGTGAGGTCATCCAGTTCAACAAGGAGAATACCGACTATAGAATATCCATCCAGGATTACAGCCAGTATGATCTTGCGGAAGATGATTATGACAACTCCACAGGTCTTTCCAGGATGAATACCGATATCGTGTCCGGCAATGTTCCGGATATCCTGGTCATGAGCGAATCCATGCCTGTCAACAATTATATCTCCAAGGGTATGATGATGGATCTGACAGAGCGGTATGAAGCCGATCCCGATATCGACAAGGCCGATTTCCTGCAGAATGTCATGGATGCCTTTAAAACAGACGGCAGGATGTATGTGATCGTTCCCGGATTTACTGTGACCGGTGTTGCGGGCAAGGCCAAATATATCGGCGACGGAAAGGGTCTGACGATCAGCAAGGCCAAAAAAATCGCGACCGATATGGGGCTGGATGAAACCGGCGTGTTCGGTGTGATCGACCGTGAATCTGTACTTGCATACGCGATCGAGTTTTCCGGCGATCAGTTCATGGATATGGATAAACACACCTGTGATTTCAATAATCCCCGTTTCCAGGAGCTTCTCGAATTCGCCAACAAGTTCCCCGCACAGATCAACGACGATGCGGAATATGACTACAGCACGCAGTTCCTGGCCGACAAGGCTCTCCTTGGTATCCAGTTTATCAATACGCCTTATGATTACTACTACATGACCAGACAGCTCTACGGCGATATTGATGTGACGATCACAGGATTCCCGTCTGAGGGCAATAAGGGCCCTGCTGTTGCTCCGTATTTTCAGCTGGGGATCAGCAGCAGTGCCTCAGATCCCGATGGATGCTGGTCCTTCGCGCGCCGCTTCCTGATGAAGGATTATCAGGGCAGACTGGACAGCTGCCTGCCTGTCAGCAAGACCGCGGTCAAGGCTATGGGCGATGATATCATCAAGAGCTTCGAAGAGCAGGAAATTGCTGATCAGGAATACCTGAAGGAGCAGAATGCACTTGTTTCCGAGGAGGAGCCTGTTACAGAAGATGACTCATCGATTGGTCTCACCGGAGACGAGGTGACCGAAGTCACCGATGACCTGGATCTCGACACCGAAGAATCCGAAGATATGACCGGAAAACCTATGCCCGAAGAAGACTTTAACGGGACTCATGAAGAGTATGAGGAGTATCTGAAGGATTTTGAGCAGGCAGCTTCTTCGGAAGAGGAGGAAGAACTGGTCATCGAGCCTCTCGAAGAGGGAGACATCGAGGAGTCTGCAGATACCTTTGGCCTTGACAGCCTTCCCAGATTCGGACAGGAAGACCTCGACAAGATGCAGAAAGTCCTCGAAAACCTCAGCTTCTCTGTGAACAGCGAGAATGAAGTGCTCGGAATCATCCTGGAAGAGGCAGGTGCTTATTTTGCGGGACAGAAGTCGGCCGCGGAAGTATCTGATATCATCCAGAGCCGTATTTCGGTCTATCTGAAAGAAAACGAATAAGAAAACAACAGGTTGCTGCCAGATCCTCGAGGGGTGTGAACAGTAACAGCAAGATGCCTCCGGCAGACATAGATTTTATGTCTGCCGGAGGTTTGACGCAGAATCCGGCATGCTGAACAGATGCCGCTGCGTTCAGGTCATGGCCTTTGACAGATTGAAAGGTATATTTATGCAAAAAGAGATTACCCAGGATAAAATCAGAAATTTCTGTATTGTCGCCCACATCGATCACGGCAAATCCACGCTGGCGGACCGCATGATTGAAAAGACGGGTCTGCTCACCAGCCGTGAGATGCAGGACCAGGTGCTCGACAACATGGATCTTGAGCGGGAACGCGGTATCACGATTAAGTCCCAGGCCGTCCGTCTGGTCTATAGTGCCAGAGACGGGCAGGAATATATTTTCAATCTCATCGATACACCCGGACATGTGGATTTTAATTATGAGGTGAGCCGCTCCCTTGCCGCCTGCGACGGAGCGATCCTGGTCGTGGACGCGACACAGGGGATCCAGGCCCAGACCCTGGCCAATGTCTATCTGGCCCTGGAGCACAACCTGGATGTTTTTCCGGTCATTAACAAGATCGACCTCCCCTCTGCCCAGCCGGAAGCGGTGCGGGAAGAGATCGAGGATGTCATCGGACTGGATGCCTCGGAAGCTCCCCTTATTTCCGCCAAGCAGGGACTGGGGGTGGAGGATGTCCTGGAGGCAGTCATCACCAATATACCGGCGCCCGACGGCGATCCGGATGCCCCTCTCAAGGCCCTGATCTTTGACTCCCTGTATGATTCCTACAGGGGTGTCATTGTATTCTGCCGCCTGCGGGACGGCAGGCTCCGCCGCGGCACAAAGGTCAAAATGATGGCAACAGGTGCCGTCGCGGAAGTGGTCGAAGTCGGCTATTTCGGCCCCGGCCAGTTTATCCCCTGCGATGAGCTCTCCGCAGGTATGGTCGGATATTTCACCGCTTCGATCAAAAATATCCGCGATGCCCGTGTCGGTGATACTGTCACAGAGAGCACCCGCCCCTGCGATGAGCCCCTGCCCGGCTATAAGCGCGCACAGCCCATGGTCTACTGCGGCCTGTATCCTTCCGAGACACCCCGCTATCCCGACCTGCGCGATGCCCTGGAAAAGCTCCAGCTCAATGATGCCTCTCTCTTCTTCGAGCCCGAGACATCTCTGGCCCTGGGATTCGGTTTCCGCTGCGGATTCCTGGGACTTCTGCACATGGAAGTCATTCTGGAGCGTCTGGAGCGCGAATATGATCTGGACCTGATCTCTACAGCACCGGGTGTCGTCTACAAAGTCTACAAGACTGACGGGACCATGATGGAACTGACAAATCCCTCCAACCTGCCCGAGCCCTCCGCCATTCTCAGAATGGAGGAACCCATCGTCAGCGCGGAGATCATGGTCACCACTGAATTTATCGGTCCCATTATGCAGCTGTGCCAGGAGCGCCGCGGCCGTTATCTGGGCACCGATTACATCGAGACCACCCGCGCGGTCCTCAAGTATGAACTGCCTCTCAACGAGATCATTTATGACTTCTTTGACGCCCTCAAATCCAGGTCCAGGGGATATGCTTCCTTCGACTATGAGCTCAAGGGCTATGAGGAGTCCAAACTTGTCAAGATGGATATTCTTGTCAACAAAGAGCCTGTCGATGCCCTCTCCTTTATCGTCCATGCGGACGGCGCCTATGAGCGCGGACGCAAGATGTGCGAGAAGCTCAAGGAGGAAATCCCGCGCCAGCTCTTTGATGTGCCCATCCAGGCTGCCGTCGGCGGACGTGTCATAGCACGCGAGACGGTCCGCCAGATGCGCAAGGACGTCCTGGCCAAGTGCTATGGCGGTGATATTTCCCGAAAGAAGAAGCTTCTGGAAAAACAGAAGGAAGGCAAAAAGCGCATGCAGACCGTCGGCAATGTAGAGATCCCCAAAGAGGCCTTCATGAATGTCCTCAAACTGGACACACAGTAAGCTGTTTATCAGATGCGGGACAGTCCCCGCTTTTTATAAGACAGATGCGGGACAGCCCGTCTTTCTGCGGACGGGATACAGGAAATCATTTATCAGCGGGAGTTATTGTGACAGATTTCAGCCTGACAGATAATCATCATCAAAATCATATTCAAAATAAAGAGTGCCGGAGGGATCTTCTCTCCGGCACTGCTTCAATTTCCATCTATATTCATATCCCCTTCTGCGTGCGGAAGTGCAGTTACTGCGATTTCCTGTCAGGACCCCGGACGCCGCAACTGCAGGAGAGGTATGTTCAGGCCCTGATCCGGGAGATCGGCGCACAGAGAGATTGTCCTTCGGGGACACCGGTTGACACGATCTTTTTCGGCGGCGGTACGCCCTCTGTACTTTCGGCCGGACAGATCGGCCGTATCATGGAGGCCCTGAGGGAACAGTTTTTCATCCTTGCGGATGCAGAGATCAGCATGGAGATGAATCCCGGGACAGCGGATGCAGACCAGCTGTCTGCACTGAAAAAAAACGGCCTTAACCGGCTTTCGATCGGTGTCCAGTCCATGCACGATGAGGAGCTGCGCCTGCTGGGCAGGATCCACTGTGCCGCTCAAGCCCGGCAGGCTTTTGATATGGCCAGGGAGGCCGGATTTGACAATATCAATATCGATCTGATGAGTGCCCTGCCCGGACAGACCTTTGAGACCTGGGCAGATTCACTGCGGCAGGCCGTCGAATGGAAGCCGGAGCACATCTCCGCCTACAGCCTGATCATTGAGCCGGGCACGCCCTTTTCGGACCTCTATGACTCCGGAAAGCTGCCTGCTCTGCCGGACGAGGAGACAGACCGCAGCATGTATCATTATACCCGCCGCTTCCTGGCGCAGCACGGATATGAGCGCTACGAAATCTCCAATTACGCGCTGCCGGGAAGGGAATGCAGGCACAACACAGGCTACTGGACCGGACATCCCTATCTGGGATTCGGGATCGGTGCCGCCTCTTATGTCAATGGAACCCGCTTTTCCAACACTGCAGATTTTGAGGCCTATCTCAGTTTTTGTGAAGATGATCTCCGTGCAGATAATCTATGCAAAGATGATCACCATGAAGATGGTCTTTGTGAAGACATCCGCACAGACGTCCATGTACTCTCTCAGGAGGAGAAGATGGAGGAATTCATGTTCCTGGGACTTCGTATGACTGCAGGGGTGAGCGGAGCAGACTTTGCCTCCCGCTTCCATAAGACACTGGATGAGGCCTACGGACCCGTGATCCGAAGACATGTCGCCCAGGGGCTGCTGCAGCCTACGGCAGACGGCTTCTGCCTCACGGAGCGGGGGACCGATGTCAGCAATTATGTAATGGCGGATTATCTTATGTGATTTATTTGATCAGAGGTCTCCGCGCCGGATATCCCGGACCATCAGATAGATGAGGAATACGGCAACTGCGATGGAGCCGATTTCCGCCGTAGGGGTCGCCCACACAATACCGTACATTCCAATGATGGATTTAAAGAGGAACATAAGGGGGATGTCCATGCAGCCCTTGCGGAGAATGGACAGGAGGAAGGAACTGAATCTGCGGCCGGCAGCCTGAAAGACTGTGTTGGTCAGATAGACGATGGATGCAAGCGGTGTCGCAAAGGCAATGACGCGCAGGAAGGCGCTCCCGAAACTGACAGAGGCTTCTTCGGCTATAAAAAAGGCGACCAGATTCGGGGCAAAAGCCCTGAAGGTGATTGTGCAGAGCAGGTTGAAAGCCAGTGCCGTGCCGGCTGTGAAAATGATGGATCTTTTCAGGCGGTCGAAATTCCTTGCGCCGAAATTGTAGCCGATCAGGGGCAGAACGCCCTGGGTGAGACCCATGGTCGTATTGAAGGCCAGCATATTGATCTTTTTGGCGACACCCATACCCGCGACAGCGGCGCTGCCGTATTCACTTACCAGATAATTGGCGGCGATATTGGAGAGCATGGCCATGGCTGTGGCGAGTGCTGCGGGAATGCCGATGGAGACTACATTTCCGGGGATTCCTTCTGCGACAGTGAAATCGGAAGGCGAGAGGGAGAGCACCTCGTGGTGCCTGTGTTTGCAGAGGTAGACCAGGAAATAGGCGAGTGCTGCGGTGTTGGACAGACAGGTCGCGATGGCTGCACCGGTGACTTCATGGCCGGGCGGCAGAATGACAAACATGAAGAGGGGATCCAGTACAATATTGAGGACTCCGCCCAGAGACATGCCGAATCCGGCTTCTTTAGCCGCGCCGACAGAGCGCACCAGATGTCCGCACAGGACATTTCCGACAGTCGGTATGGAACCGATGATCATGGTCCAGAACATATAGTCGTAAATGTACCGGAAGGAAGCACTGTCTCCGCCTATGACCGGAATGAGCCGGCTGCGGAAGAGTGCGATGACCAAAGCGAACAGGACGGAAGCGGCAAGGCCTCCGTAAAAGCAGAAGGAAAAAGTCTTTCTGGCATACTGGAAATCCTTGCGCCCCAGAGCGCGGGAAATGACACTGGCACCGCCGATCCCGAAGAGGTTGGCGATTGCCGCCATCAGTATAAAGACAGGCATGCTGACAGAGAGCGCCGCGACCATTGCCGCGCTTCCCGTCCTTCCCACATACCAAGTGTCCGCAAAATTGTATATAATATTAATGAGCTGCGTGATGATGGTCGGGACCGCAAGTGTCATGACGGCCACGGGGATCGGAGCAGACTCGAAAACAGCCAGGTCCCGGGATCTGTTAGCGGTTTGAGCGGGTTTTGCCATTGTGTTTGACCTTTCAAGGGAAGCAATTTATGATAAAAACACTATATTGTAATTGTAGCATTTTTTGACGCAGGATTCATGAGACCAATGACGAAAAGCTGCAGGGAAGGAGGCCGGGTTTACAGTTATGAAGACCACATGCAATGTCTGCTGTCATCACTGCAGACTTGAGGAAGGGCAGACCGGTGCCTGCGGTGCCCGCCGCAATGAAAAGGGAAGGGTTACCGCTTCCAATTACGGAAAGCTGACGGCACTTGCTCTGGATCCCATTGAAAAAAAGCCGCTGGCCCGCTTTTATCCCGGCAGCAGAATCCTGTCTGTCGGAAGCTTCGGATGCAGCCTGCGCTGTCCCTTCTGCCAGAATTATGAGATCGCCGCAGCCAGGGAGGAAACTTCTGATACCGAGTACTACACCCCGCAGGAGCTCTGTGATCTGGCACTGGATCTGAGGGACAGAGGCAATATCGGCATTGCTTTTACCTATAACGAACCCCTGGTGGGATGGGAGTTCGTGCGGGATACGGCAGAGCTTTTCCACCGTTTCGGCATGAAGACAGTTCTGGTCTCCAACGGCATGGCCTCGCAGGAGATCCTGCAGGAGATCCTCCCCCATATTGACGCCATGAATATCGATCTCAAGGGTTTTACACAGGAATTCTACCGTGAATTCGTCGGAGGAGACCTTGAGATGGTCAAGGATTTTATCCGGACAGCAGCGGACGGATGTCATATCGAGATCACCAAGCTCATCATTCCGGATAAAAATGACGCGGAGGAGGAAATGCGGCAGACGGCAGAATGGATCGCCTCTCTGCGCGGAGGAAACGGCCGCTCGATCCCTCTCCACGTCTCTCGCTATTTTCCCAGATATAAGTGGACGGCACCCGCTACTCCGGTAAAGACGGTGTACCGCCTGGCACAGACAGCACGGGAAATACTGGACTATGTTTATACCGGCAATTGCTGAGCATTGCTGAACATTGCTGAACACGGTCCCGCACAAGAGATCCCGCCTTCCGGGGCGCAGCATCTCCTTCGGAGCTGCGCAAGGCCCTTCGGCTGTTTGTGCAGCTTGACGAGACTCAGAGCCATCGGATACCGTTTAATCTTTACATCATAGCAAATATATTGATGGATTTTATACCGGCGGAAACAAAAAAGAGGAGGAAAAGAAAATGGCAGTGATCGGTGCCGTGATGGTGCCGCATCCTCCGATCATCCTTCCGGAGATCGGACGCGGCGAAGAAAAGAAGATACAGGCGACGACAGACGCGTATAAAACGGCCATGGCTTTTGCCGCTTCCCTGAGGCCGGATACAGTGGTGATCGCATCCCCCCACAGTGTCATGTATGCTGACTATTTCCATATTTCGCCGGGAGTAGAGGCGGAAGGGGATTTCCGCAGGTTCCGCGCCCGCAATGTTTCCATCCATGCGGATTATGACTACGAGTTTGTCCATACTCTGTGCGGACTCTGCGACCGGGATGAATTCCCGGGCGGCACCATGGGAGAGCGGGATCCAGACCTGGACCACGGGACTATGATCCCCCTGTATTTTCTGAATCAATACATGGATCCTTCAACTTATCAGGTGGTCCGTATCGGTCTGTCGGGACTGCCTCTGGCGGATCATTACCGGCTGGGACTCAAGATCCGTGAAGCAGCGGAACGCCTGGACCGGCGTGTCGTTTTTATCGCAAGCGGAGATCTGTCCCACAAACTGAAAGAAGACGGCCCTTATGGCTTTGATGAGAACGGCCCCGCCTACGACGAGCGCATCATGGATGTCATGGGCAGAGCACAGTTTGATGAACTCCTCGATTTTGACGAGGCTTTCTGCGACCGGGCTGCCGAGTGCGGCCACCGCAGCTTTGTCATGATGGCCGGCGCGCTGGACGGAAAATCTGTCCGCGTCTGCAGGCTTTCTCACCAGGGAACCTTCGGCGTCGGTTACGGTGTCTGCACCTATCAGGTCACGGGGCGGGATGATATGCGGCATTTTTTACATATATGGTCGGAAAAAAAGAAAAAAGAACTGGCTCAATCGCGCAGTAAAGAAGATCTGTATGTGCGCCTGGCGCGCGCCGGTGTGGAATCCGCTGTCCGTTCAAAGAGGAAACTCCCCGACAGGGACATCCTGGATCTGATCCGCACTGAGGGAGGGAGTCTTGAGGGGGATCCGGAGAAAATACTCACGGCCCGGAGGGATCTTCTCAATCGGCGCGCCGGTGTATTTGTGTCCATCCATAAAAACGGGAGCCTTCGGGGCTGTATCGGCACGATCGCACCTACCTGCAGCAACATTGCCCAGGAAATCGCGCAGAATGCCGTGAGCGCCTCGACCAGGGACCCCCGTTTTCCTGCCATCCGTCCTTCGGAGCTGGACGAACTCGAGATCACTGTCGATGTCCTGGGGGATACAGAGCGCATAGACTCCCCCGACCAGCTGGATGTAAAGCGCTACGGTGTCATTGTCTCAAAAGGACGCCGAAGAGGCCTCCTTCTGCCCAACCTCGACGGCGTGGATACGGTGGAAGAGCAGATCGCCATCGCCCTGCAGAAGGCAGGACTGGACACGGATGAAGAAAACTATGAGCTGGAGCGGTTTGAAGTCGTCCGGCATTATTGAACCAATACGAACGCAAAACAGAAACAAAATGGTGTCCTACGCGCCGGCAGATGAACTCTGTCAGCGGGCAGCAGGTTTGTATAGCTGTAACCGGTGAATATCTATTTCAGGGAGAACGGAATCAATGAAGAATCTGACGGGAAAATGTGTTCTTTTAGGCATTACTGGCGGAATCGCCGCTTATAAAATGGCAAATGTGGCCAGCGCCCTCCACAAGGCAGGCGCCAAGGTCCACGTCATCATGACGGAAAACGCGACGAAATTCATCACGCCCCTGACCTTTGAGACGCTGACCAATTCAAAATGCATGGTCGATACCTTTGACCGGGAGTTTGAGTTTGATGTGCGCCATATTTCTGTCGCAAAAGAGGCGGATGTCATCCTCATTGCGCCTGCGACAGCGGACGTGATCGCCAAGATGGCCCATGGAATCGCCGATGATATGCTCACGACCGTCGTTCTCGCGGCAAAATGCAAAAAGCTTGTTGCGCCTTCCATGAATACGGCTATGCTGGAAAATCCCATCACACAGGACAATATTGCCCTGCTCAGAAAGTATGGTTTTACCATCATCGATTCCGCCAGCGGCTATCTTGCCTGCGGGGATACCGGAAGCGGGAAACTCCCTGAGCCCGAGGTCCTCTGCCAGTGGATCGAGCGCGAGATTGCCTATATGGACAAGCCCATGAGGGGAAAAAAGGTCGTTGTCACCGCGGGTCCCACCCAGGAAGCCCTGGATCCGGTCCGCTATCTGACCAATCATTCGAGCGGCAAGATGGGCTATGCCATTGCCCACGAGGCCATGCTGCGGGGCGCGGATGTCACCCTGATCTCAGGTCCCGTATCCCTGCCTGCCGCGCCTTTTGTCAGGCAGCGCAATATTACCTCCGCGGCGGATATGTTCGAAGCCATCCGCGAGGAGATCGACGACACGGATATCCTGATCAAGGCAGCCGCAGTCGCCGACTACCGCCCTGCACAGGTCGCAGACCAGAAGATCAAAAAGGGCCTTTCCGGCCAGGGAAATCCGATTGCAGGAACCGAGGACACCGGTATGTCCATTCCCCTTGCCCGCACGCAGGATATCCTGGGCTGGGTTGCTCAAAACCGTCATCCCGGACTTTTTGTATGCGGTTTTTCCATGGAGACGGAGAACCTTCTGGCCAATTCCTCCAAAAAGCTCACTAAGAAGAAACTCGATATGATCGTTGCAAACAGCCTGCGCACAGCTGGCGCAGGATTCGGTGTCGACACCAATGTCGTCACCCTGATCACCAGGGACGGCGCTCAGGAGCTTCCCCTTATGAGCAAAGAGGATGTCGCCGGCTGTATTTTTGACAAGATCAGCCAGATGTCAGGTGAGATGTCAGGTGCAGAATAATTGTTGGCATTTGCAGCCGCCTGACTCGCTGTCTATTCATACACATTTCATTATTAACAGGAACAGTTTTTGGGATAAAAGGAGCCGCCTTGATTCTCGTTATTGACATTGGAAATACAACGATCGCCTTCACCGGGATTGCCGGCGATCACGCAGATGGAAAAAATGCTGCCCGCTGCAGAGATCTCTCTGTCTTGTTTGAGGCAAAGCTTCCCACGGAGACGGGTAAGGATGCTGACCGCTTTCTGCAGGAGGCAGAGCTCCTGCTTGCACAGCATGGAATTGCTTTTTTGCAGGATCACAAGGAGCAGTATGGCAGCGAAAATGAAGAGGCAGTCCCCGGGTATCTGGATCCGAGACAGGTGCAGGCTGTAGCACTTTCCAGCGTTGTGCCTGCGGCCACGCCTGCTGCTGTCCGGCTCAGTGAAAAGGTGTGCACGGTTCCGCCTGTCCGGATCAGCTGCAAAAGTGACAGCGGTCTCTCATTTGACAGCCTTCCCGCGCCCGACAGGGTGGGAACGGACCGTATTGCTGACTCTGCCTGGGCGGCAGCGCGTTATCCCCTGCCTGCAATGACAGCAGATCTGGGAACAGCGACGACAATCAATGTGATCGCGGCGCCGGGACAGGGAGATAAACTTGTCCCCCGGCGGGATATGACTGTAGAAAGCGGTATTCTGCGCCCCGGAGCCCTGGGAACATTTCTGGGCGGCATGATCGGAGCAGGGGTGCGGACTTCCCTGCAGGCTCTGCGCACAGGCACTGCCCAGCTTCCTGAACTGGAACCCGGTCCTGTAGCTTCTGAAAACCTCATCGGAATCGACACAGACGGATGCATGCTGTCTTCGGCGATTGTCGGTACGGCTGCCCAGATCGAAGGACTGGCTGCCCGGGTGGAGGAACAGCTGGGCATGCCCGTGACCCTGATCCTGACCGGCGGAAATGCCGGATACGTCTCGCCATGGATCCGCCGTCCCATTATTTATGAACCTTCCCTTGCCTCCAAGGGAGCTGCCATCATTGCTTTGCGCGAGCTGGCAAAAATGGAAGTTCAATCTTTAAAAGGCACAAAGGAAGGCCGGGTAAAGGAGGAATGATTTGAACTCAGCAGAAAAAAGGAAAGGCTGCGAGATAATACAGGCTGAACTGAGTGACTTTCCTGGAATCAGAGTCGGACAGACAGAAGACGCGGATGCGGGAACCGGAATTACAGTCGTTTTATGTGAGAATCCTGCAGGAATGGCTGCCGGTCTTCACATCGGCGGGGGCGGCCCTGCCTGCAGGGAGACGGGTATTCTGGACCCGGTCACAACCGCCCAGAGGATCCACGCGGCAGTTCTCGGCGGCGGAAGCGCCTTCGGACTGGATGCAGCCGGCGGTGTCATGCGCTATCTGGAAGAGAAGGGGATCGGTGTCGAAGTGAGGGGGATCCGTGTTCCGCTGGTGACACAGGTGGATATTTTCGACCTGCCTGTTGGAAATCCCCATGTACGTCCCGACCAGGCCATGGGCTATGCTGCATGCAGGATGGCAGAAGAGGGTGGAGGAAACTACCGCGACGGAAACTACGGAGCGGGATGCGGCGCGTCCGTGGGCAAGTATGCCGGCATTGAGCACTGCATGAAATCCGGCATGGGTTCATGTGTTCTTCGGCAGGGGGATCTGATGGTCGGAGCGATCATGGCAGTCAATGCTTTCGGAGATATCTACGACTGGAAGACCGGGCAGAAGATCGCCGGCGCCCATGATGAGGACGGAAGGCTCTATGACCGGACAGAAATGATCTCTTATATGCGCCTGATCGATGAGGCAACAGCTGCTGCAGCGGCAGGTGCTTCTGCACAGGGTGCAGAAGAAGAGCAGGCAGACGAAGAGTATGTCACTCATTCCGACGAGGATGCACTCAACACCACCATTGGAATTGTCTTTACAAATGCTCCCCTGCAGAAACCGCAGCTGTGCAAAATTGCCGCGATGGCCCACGACGGACTGGCAAGATCCATCGCGCCCGTCCACTGCACCTGCGACGGGGACAGCATCATCGCTCTTTCCGTCCCTTCCGGACCGGAAAGAAATCCTGACAAAAAGCCTGTCATTGCCGGTATCGACACGGTGGGTTCCCTGGCGTCCTGGGCTGTTTCCGAGGCGATCCTGAGGGCTGTCCGCAGCGCCGAATCCGCCTATGGCCTCAAGACCCTGAAAGACTGTTGATTGCCTTAATTGCCTTGACTGCCTTGCATACGCCCTCAAAAGGGCATGAAAAGAATATATTCGCCGGATAAGCAAGTTATAAGAACACGCCCTCTTGAAGGGCGTGTTCTTTTGCAACTTCGTATATATGCAGTTTCATATAAATGTAAGCTTTTCGCTTATCCGGCGAATGATTTTTTGTTCATTACATCGTATACTCAATAGTGACAGACACTCAGAAGTTGATAATTATAAGGAAGCGGAGATGAAAAACAGGAAAACGGAAATTCTGTACTTTGATGCAGCAAGGGAAATCAGAAGGCAGGACGGCCGCAGACCGCGGAAAAAGATCCCTGCCGCTGAACAGATATTCAGGATTGAGTACCCCGCACATATAAACTGCCCCTTTCCTTCTTTTGGCGGATCCGGATCTTTCCCGGGACAGGAAACCGGCCGTAATGAAGGAAAGGAGCACAGTATTGATCTGCAGATGACAGGGTCCCTATTGCGTCTGCGCCTGCGCAGGGCGGGAGTTTCCGTGAAACAGGTGCAGAAGGCACTTGGACTGGAATGCCCCCAGAGCATCTACCGCTGGCTCAGCGGTCAGGCGCTGCCGTCAGTCGAAAACCTCTATACCCTGCACCGGCTTCTGGGCTGCCGTATGGAGGATCTGCTTTTGACAAAGGACCGCCCATTAAGAATGCGCTGCGCGGCATACATGATCGCAATATAGGCTTTTTTCGGATTCACAAAATCCGGAGAGTTTTAAAAAAGATCCTGTACCTCTGCCTGCCGCATCTTCTTCGATCGGATCAGTCTTTGACGAAATAATGACGGCCGAGCCATTTGGAAAGACCGTCCAGTCCGGGGTATACGATCCTCTCTGTGATATTCAGATGGTCCAGCATGTCACGGATCCGCCACCGCAGTTCTTTTTTGATAATGTAGCGGACCGTCAACCCGGTGTGTTCACTGAGAAATTTCTCAATGTCCGTCATTTTGTCGGGAATGACAGAAAAGAAGGAATACTGGTTGACTATGCGGGGATCCAGTGAGGGCGGTTCTATGATGACCATCGACTTGTCCTGCATATCCTCATCATACTGATGTACGCTGTCGCATACTTCTTTGAGCATATCCACCGAAAAAACAGTTGTGTTGTATTTTTCTATGATCTTCAGGTATTTTTGCGGAAGCATATCGTGAAGCTCGTGGATATCTATGCGCCAGACGACGGAATCATGCTTATCCATCTGTTCGAGATCGTTTTCTGTCACAGCGAAGTGGACAGCGATCATGGGAGAAAAAGACCAGTCCAGAAGCCTGGTCGGAAGACCGTGATGCTGTCCGAGGATCATCTGGTTCCAGACGGATTTCTCGATGGTGGGTTCCTCCAGAATGGCATATTTTGTGAAGTTGAGCAGCATGGGAGGTTCCAGAACATGGCTTTTGTCTTTGCAGTTGCGGCGCAGACTGGTGGAGAGCACAAAGGACGCGTCAGGTTCTCCGCGATAGACGAAAAGGTTGCGGTGACGTCCCAGATCTTCGCGGTATTCCTGATCCGAGATCATACGGAACAGATCTTCCATGGTGCTGATTTCAATGGTTTGTATCATATAGCTCTCCTTTTGACACAAATGTCACTGTGAGTCTTGTATTGAGAACAGAAGGACTCGATCACATATGTCCAGCCATCATTATATCATAGATTCATCCTGTATGCTTTGGGAGCTCTTTCTCTTCATCAGCACTTGACCGGTCCTGTTTTCATATCGGCCGCATGATCGGTCTGCATGATCGGTTCGAGGGATCGGCTCTCAGGCGGACAGGGCCTGCAGTTTTTCGGCATGCAGATTTTTTCAGAAACTTCTTGCACACCCTTCAGGTGCGTGCTATAATCGGAATGCTGTTTGAAACAGCAGGATCAATAATGTGTCCGGACCGCGGACACACAGCACTTTTGAATCATACAGGGCGCTTAAACCAGTATCCGGCACGGTCCGGCATCAGGCGTCCAGGTAAGGAGGAAAAAATGAGAGAGGGAATCCATCCCAAGTATTATCAGGCAACTGTTACCTGCAACTGCGGCAACACTTTCGTAACCGGTTCCACTTCCAAGGAAATCCACGTCGAAGTTTGCTCCAAGTGCCATTCTTTCTACACCGGCACGCAGAAGACGGCGGCTGCCAAGGGACGTATCGATAAGTTCAACAGGAAATATGGCCTGGGCAACAACTGATATTGATACCGTAATGCAGACGGCAAGGCAGCAGTGGGAATATCCCCTGTGCCTTGCCGTTATTGTTTGAAAATTATGTTAAAAAGAGAAGATTCGGAACGTGAGCGGGACTTTCCCCGCTTTTTTAGGCGGACGGGAAGAAAGAACCGGATTTTACGAGCGGGTCTTGAATGATCGGGTTTATTGAATATGAAGGAATGCAGACAGCACAACTCCGGCATCGGCGGGCAGGCGGTTCTTGAAGGTGTCATGATGCGCAACAAAGACAAATACGCCATTGCCGTTCGCAGGAGTGACGGCAGTATTGTCATAAAAAAAGAAACATACAAAGGGATTCTTGCAGATTCCCCTCTGAAAAAGATTCCCTTTGTCAGGGGAGTTTTTGTATTTATCGATTCCATGATCCTGGGACTTCGCTGCACGGATTACTCCGCAACGATTTATGCGGAGGATGATCCCGATGCGGAACAAGGCGGAAAAGATGACAAAACGGATGATAATACGGATGAAAAAAAGGATGTAAAAAAGGATAGCAGAACAGATGCTGCAGACCAGGAGGAGAAAGAATCTCTTGGCGAGCGGATCATGATGACACTGGTAATGATCTTCAGCCTGATCCTGGCTCTCGGCCTTTTCATGGCACTTCCGGTATTTCTGGCCTCCCATGTGGTGCGCTTTATCGGCAATCCGGCCCTGCTGTCTCTGTTTGAGGGCCTGATCCGCATTGCGATTTTTGTCCTGTACATTATTTTGATCTCGCAGATGAAGGATATCCGCAGACTTTTCCAGTATCACGGGGCGGAACATAAATGCATCAATTGCCTGGAGAGCGGACATGAGCTGACAGTGGAAAATGCATCGAAGGCGACCAGACTTCACAAGCGCTGCGGCAGCAGTTTCATCCTGTTCGTCATGCTGGTCAGCATTGTGCTGTTTTTCTTTATCAGAGTGAGTAATCCCCTGGCCAGGGTGGGCATCCGGATCCTGCTCCTGCCTGTGATCTCCGGTATTTCCTATGAGCTGATCCGCTATGCGGGGAGCTCGGACAATCCCGTCATCGCTCTTTTGTCAAAGCCCGGTCTCTGGCTGCAGGGTCTGACCACAAAGGAGCCGGATGCGGAGATGATCGAAGCGGCGATCGCCTCTGTGGAAGCAGTCTTTGACTGGCGTGCCTATCTGGAATCCGATTTCGGGATGTCATTCAATTCATAGTATCAATACATGGTATTGTTAGTTACAGTACAGACCCACCTGAAACGCGAGATGTTTTGCGCGCTTTTTGCGCAAAACTCGAGTTGAACGGCGCGCGGCGCGCGTAAAGCGCAGACAATGCGAAGCTTTGTTGGAATCGCCGCGCGCAGCGTTACATGTTCACGCCCTTCGAGGGGGCGTGAACTGTAACTATTGTTATTTCCGGAGTATTGTTATTTCTTATCGTTACTTCTGAAAAACATTTTTCGTGAATTATGATCAAAACAGGAACCTTGATCGTGGAAACCAGGGATAAGATGAATAGAGAGAACGGATTAAATACAGATGACATGAAGAATCGGGCGGCGCAGGATCTGCAGGGCGGAGCTTTTTTTGCCTGCAGGGACGTCTATGAAGAAGGCGCGGCGCTCCTCGAAGAACTGGAAGACGGACGCCTGGACGCCCGTCTTCTGCTGGAGCATTACTGCGGCATTCCTGCGCACAGGCTTCTGTCTGACCCGGAAACTCCCGTCAGGGCAGAGGACAGGGCAGATTTTCTGGATGCGGTCCGCTTAAGAGCGGGGAGAGAACCGCTTGCATATATTATCGGAGAGCAGTCCTTTATGGGACTGCCCTTTGTCGTATCAAGGGATGTGCTGATCCCCGAGCAGGACACGGAAAACCTGGTCGAGGAGGCGCTGAGGCACCTGGAGGACGGCTCCAGGATCCTGGATCTTTGTACAGGCAGCGGCTGCATCCTGCTGAGCCTGCTGCACTATTCCAATGACTGTGTCGGTGTGGGCACGGATATCTCCTCCCCCGCGCTGCAGATTGCCATGCAGAACGCGGATTCCCTGGGGCTTTCCGACCGCGCCATGTGGCTGCAGGGAGATCTCTTTGAAGCACTTCCCGGGACTTCAGGATCAACTTCTGGATCAGAAGAAGGAATCGCAGATAATGATTTTTCCCGTCCTGAAAAATATGATATGATTATTGCAAACCCTCCCTATATCCGGACAGATGTGATCGAAACGCTGGCACCGGAGGTGCGCTGCGCGGAACCCAGACTTGCGCTGGACGGCGGTGAGGACGGCCTCGATTTTTACCGCAGGATCATACGGGAGGCGCCTGCCCATATGGTGATCGGCGGCAGGATCATGCTGGAGATCGGTTATGACCAGGCTGCGGAGGTCGCTGCTCTTTTGCAGGAAGCGGGTTATTACGGGATTGAAGTGATCAGGGACTACGGAGGCAATGACCGCATTGCCACAGCAGTAAAAAGTATAAAGCAGGAGGCTTTCTCTTAGCGGTTTTTCTACGGCATTTGTGAAGCAGGATGCGCTCTTACGATGACCAAAACCCGAGTAAAACGGCGTTTGCCCATGCTCGAAGAGCATTTGGAATGGGCAAACGCAAGTTACTATCACAGTTCCGAAGGGACTGTGAATAGTAACCCTGTATGCTGCGGGCTGAAAAAAGATTTACTGTTCAGAACATCACGGGTCTGCAGAGGGCGTGACAAGAAGGCGCGGGAGAAAGGAATGAATAGCAATGTTTGAGAAACTGGAGGGTGTTGCCCTCAGATATGAAGATCTGTCACGTGAACTGATGAGCCCGGATGTGGCTTCCGACCAGAAGCGCTTCAGGGCCCTGATGAAGGAGCAGAGTGACCTGGCTCCGCTCGTCGAGACCTATCAGGCATACAAAAAAGCCGGAAATGACGTTGAGGATGCCCAGATGCTTCTGGAGGAGGAGAGCGACGAGGAAATGCGTGCGCTGGCCAAGGAAGAACTGGCAGCTGCCAGACAGGAGGTCTCCGAACTGGAGGAACGCCTCAGAGTCCTGCTCCTTCCCAAAGATCCAAACGATGATAAAAACGTTATTGTGGAGATCCGCGCCGGCGCCGGCGGTGATGAAGCCGCATTGTTTGCCGGGGAAGTATACAGAATGTATGTACACTATGCCGAGGGACGCGGCTGGCGTGTCGAAACGGTCAGTTTTGAAGAAATCGGAATCGGCGGTATGAAATCCGTCAGTTTCATTATTTCAGGAAAAGGAGCCTATTCAAGGCTTAAATACGAAAGCGGTGTCCACCGGGTCCAGCGTGTACCGGTGACGGAATCCGGCGGCAGGATCCACACATCGACCTGTACCGTCGCGGTCATCCCGGAGGTGGACGAGGACATTCAGATCGATATACCGGATAAAGATGTCCGCATCGATGTCATGCGTGCCTCCGGAAACGGCGGACAGTGTGTCAATACGACAGATTCCGCGGTGCGTCTGACCCACTATCCGACGGGCATCGTCATCTACAGCCAGACAGAGAAATCCCAGCTGCAGAATAAGGCCAAGGCCTGGGCGCTGCTGCGCTCCAAACTCTATGACCTCGAAATGCAGCGCCGCCACGATGAAGAAGCGGACCTGCGCCGCAGCCAGATCGGCACCGGCGACCGGTCCGAGAAGATCCGCACCTACAACTTCCCGCAGGGACGCGTCACGGACCACCGCATCAAATGCACACTCTACAAGCTGGATTCTTTTTTGAACGGGGATATGGATGATATTATCGATCCCCTCATTGCAGCAGATCAGGCCGCAAAGCTTCAGAAGTCTGCTGAGGCTGACTATCAATAATCATCGGGAATTCGGGTTATATGCCCGCTTTTAGTTACACCAAAGCGTATTACTGACATTAGGGGGAGCAAGATGGCAAACTTATTCGGCGCGATCGATGTCGGAAGCCACGAGATGGAACTCAAGGTTTTCGAGCTGTCCAAGAAGAACGGCATCCGTCAGATCGATGATGTCATTCACCTGATCGACCTGGGATCGGATACCTACAATGACGGCAAGATCAGTGTTGTGCATGTGGCGGAGATCAAGAGAATCCTTCTGGATTTCAAGAGGATCATGGACGGTTACGGTGTCACCAACTGTCAGGCCTATGCGACCAGCGCTTTCCGGGATATGGAAAACGCGACGGTAGTCCTGCGGCAGATTGAGCAGGAGACAGGCATACACGTTGAGATCCTGGCCAATTCGGAGCAGCGCTTTCTGGACTACAAGTCCATTGCCTCAAAGGGTGAGGAATTCAACCGCGTCATCCAAAAAGGGACCATGATCGTAGATGTCGGCGGCGGCAGTATCCAGATTTCGCTCTTTGCCAAGGACCGTCTCGTCCTGACCCAGAATATGCTGCTGGGCATCCTGCGCCTCAATGAACTTCTCGGCCGCATCGGCGCCGGCAGCCACAAGACCAGGGAACTGGTCGAGGAGATGGTAAACTCCCAGCTCCACGTTTTTGAGAGACTCTATCTTCAGAATATGAAGATCAAAAACGTCATTGTAGTCGATGACTACATTTCTGAAGTCGTGCGCAAAAACAAGGTCTCTTTCCAGACAAGGATGACAGATACTCTGGAGAAGACAAAGCAGAACGGTGAATTTATCTCTGTCAGGGATTTCCGCCACTTTATGGCAGCTATGGAGAGATACAACCGCACGGAACTCGCGCAGAGACTGGGAATTGAGGACGACAATGTGCCGCTCCTTCGTATTTCAGCCATCATGATGCGCTGTATTGCCGACAGAGTGAACGCAGAGCTTTTCTGGTTCCCCTGCGTCACGCTCTGTGACGGAATCGTCTATGAGTTCGCCGAGAAACGCAGATATCTCAAGGCACCTCATGATTTTGAACAGGATATACTGGCCTGTGCGCGGCAGATCGGCCGCCGTTACAGGAGCAGTGAAGAGCGCGCGAACACGATCGCAAGGATCGCTCTTAAAATCTTTGACAGCACCAGAAAATTCCATGGTATGAGTGCCAGGGAAAAGCTCCTTCTGGAGATTGCCTCGACGCTCTATGACTGCGGAAAATATATCAGCATGACGAATTTCTCTGAATGCTCTTACAATATCATCAAGTCCACGGAGATCATCGGTATTTCCAAGATTGAACAGGAAATCGTCGCCTGTGTGGTCCGCTTTAATCACGAGAGATATTCCTACCAGAAACTCATCGCGGAACAGTCCCCCCTCGGGGAAGAGCAATGCATGACGATCGCCCGCCTGACCGCGATCCTGCGTGTGGCCAATGCGCTTGACCGGTCCCATCGCCAGAAATTCGACGATCTGCAGATTCGCATTCAGGACCGCAAGATGTTTATCCTGGTCGAAACAGGAGAAGACATTTCCCTTGAAAAAGGTCTTTTCAGCCAGCGCGCCGATTTCTTTGAGGAAGTATTCGGGATACGCCCTGTGATCAAACAGAAGAAAGGATGAAGGATTCCGGTTTTCCGGTTCGGCCGGGGATTGGGCAAACGCAGGTTACTGTCACAGTTCCGAAGGGACTGCGGATAGCAACAAGGAGTCTCGAAAGATACAGGAGAGAATCATGGCAGATCAGAGAGAACAGTATACAAATCCCAAGTATTATCAAAACCGCGAACTGAGCTGGCTTCAGTTTGACCGCAGATGCCTCAGCGAGGCCAGAAATAAGGACAACCCTCTTTTTGAGCGTTTAAAATTCCTGAGCATTACCGCTTCCAACCTGGATGAGTTTTTCATGGTGCGGATCGCTTCCCTGCAGGATATGGTCAATGCGGGCTACAAAAAGCGTGATATCGCAGGTATGACCGCCAAAGAGCAGCTGGACGCGATCATCGAAGACACCCACAATTTCATGCAGAGCCAGTACTGGACCTACAACCACCAGCTTCTTCCCGGACTCCGTGAAAACGGACTGGATGTTGTAGAGAGCTATAAAAAACTGACACCCGAAGAGAAAAGCTTCGTCGATGAGTATTTCATAAATGAGGTCTTCCCGGTTCTGACACCCATGGCAGTGGACAATTCCCGCCCTTTCCCCCTGGTCAGCAATAAGAGCCTGAATATATGTGCCCTGTTGACCCGCCAGGAAGGCACCGGCCAGGGTATTCCCGGATATCTGCAGAAACCCAAAAAGCCGGCAAAGGAGTCCAAGGAGACCAGGGCACTGAAGGCAGCCCGCAATGCGGGAGAGCTGAGAGCAGTACTGGACGAAGTCAAAGAGGCAAAGGCAGCCAAGGAAGAGGCAAAGGCAGCGAAAGAAGCGGCAAAGGCGGCCAGAGAAAAAGACCCGAATGCACCCAAGCCGGCAAAAGAAGCAAAAGAAGGAAAAGACGGGAAAGAGGGAAAAGGCGGTAAGAACAAGGAAGCCAAGACAGGAAAAGATAATAAGGAAAAGGACCTTTTCCAGTATGCCACTGTTCAGGTTCCGGCCGTACTGCCCCGTATCCTGGAGCTTCCCGAGTCAGAAAACCGCCGTGTGATCTTCCTGGAGGAAATCATCCGCCATCACCTGGACAGCCTTTTCCTCAATTATGATGTTGTGTGTGCCTATCCCTATCGTGTCACCCGCAACGCGGACCTCACGATCGATGAAGACGATGCCTCCGACCTGCTCAAGGAGATTGAAAAGCAGCTCAAGAAGAGGCAGAGAGGCTATGCCATCCGCCTGGAAGTGGAGCACGGAATGGATCCCAGGCTCCTTGATTTCCTGAAAAAAGAATTCTCCGTATCCCAGGAGAAAATCTTTGAGATCGAAGGACCTCTGGATTTGACATTTTTGATGAAACTGTACGGCCTCGACGGATTTGAGTGGCTGCGCGAAGACCGTTACGCCAGGCCACAGGAGATCCCGCGTCTGCCGGCGGGCTGCAATATTTTTGAACAGATCCGCGGCGGTGATATTTTCATGCACCACCCTTATCAGACCTTCCAGCCTGTTGTCAACTTTGTTGCGCAGGCGGCGGAGGATCCGCAGGTCCTGGCCATCAAACAGACCCTCTATCGTGTAAGCGGCAATTCACCGATCATCGCAGCCCTGGCAAAGGCCGCGGAGAACGGAAAACAGGTCACGGTCCTGGTCGAGCTCAAAGCCCGCTTCGATGAGGAGAACAATATCGTCTGGGCGCGTATGCTGGAGCATGCGGGCTGCCACGTGATCTACGGTCTGGCAGGACTTAAGACCCACAGTAAGATCACCCTTGTCGTGCGCCGCGAGGACGACGGCATCCGCCGCTACGTCCATCTGGCCACAGGCAACTACAACGATACCACGGCCAAGATCTACACAGATATCGGTCTGATGACCTGCCGCGATGACATAGGTGAGGACGCGACCAGCGCCTTCAACATGCTGTCCGGTTATTCGGAGCCCCGCTACTGGAACCGCCTGGCTCTGGCGCCGCTATGGCTCAAGGATCGTTTCCTCTATCTCATTGACAGGGAGAGAGACCATGTCCTCAGAGGTGAGAAAGGCCTGATCCGCGCCAAGATGAATTCCCTCTGCGATCCCGATATCATGTCGGCCCTCTATGAGGCCAGCGCTGCGGGCGTCAGGATCGAACTGATCGTGCGTGGCATCTGCTGCCTGAAGGTCGGCATTCCCGGCGTCAGCGAAAATATACGCGTGCGGTCCATTGTAGGCAACTTCCTCGAGCACAGCCGCATTTTCTATTTCGAAAACGCAGGACGCCCCGAAGTCTACGCCGCCAGTGCAGACTGGATGCCCAGAAACCTGGACCGCCGTGTCGAGATTCTCTTCCCCATCGAGGACAAGGAGATCGCCAAAAAGGTCATCCATATCCTGGATGTGGAAATGGCAGATACGGTGAAAGCACATATCCTCAAGCCCGACGGCTCCTATGAACGTGTCGACCGCCGCGGCAAAGACCTGATCGATTCCCAGCGCGTCTTCTGCGATGAAGCGGTCAAGGAGGCCCAGGAAGCAGAACGGCCCAGAGGCGAGAGAGTCTTTGTCCCTGCAGAGCCGGCAGCAGAAGAGTAAGAAGAGTAACATAGTAACATAAAAAAAGGATGAGCGGACATGATGCCCGTTCATCCTTTTTTACGTATGCATATTTTACATGAATGATCAGAATGATCAGAAAATATCAGTTCATATCCTCGTCTCTGGAAGCGACGTAGACAGTGCGCTTTCTTGCGTCCGCATTGTTCTCGAGGTAGTCATCGTATGTGGAGACCTTGTCGATGATGGTTCCGTCGGGCAGGATCTCGATGATACGGTTTGCAGTGGTCTGTACGACCTGGTGGTCACGGCAGGCGAAAAGCTCGACGCCGGGGAAGCGCATCATGCCCTCGTTGAGTGCGGAGATGGATTCCATATCCAGGTGGTTTGTGGGCTCGTCGAAGATCAGGCAGTTGGCGCCGCTGATCATCATCTTGGAGAGCTGGCAGCGGACTTTTTCGCCGCCCGAGAGGATGTTGACGTGCTTGACACCGTCCTCGCCGGCAAAGAGCATGCGGCCCAGGAATCCGCGGACATAGGTGACGTCCTTGATGGGAGAGAAGCCGGTCAGCCACTCGGTGATGGTCAGACTGGAATCAAACTCTTTGGTGTTGTCTTTGCAGAAATAAGCCTGGCTGGTGGTGATGCCCCACTTGTAGGTACCTTCATCGGGCTCCATATTGCCCATGAGGATCTCAAACAGAGTGGTCTTGGCAAGCTCCTGGCTGCCGACAAATGCGATCTTGTCGTCGTGTCCCATGACAAAGGAGACATTGTCCAGAACCTTGACCCCATTGATGGTCTTGGAGATCCCGCTGACTGTGAGGACTTCGTTGCCGATCTCGCGGTCGGGACGGAAGTCGATGTAGGGATATTTTCTGCTGGAGGGCTTGATCTCCTCGAGCTGGATCTTCTCCAGAGCGCGCTTACGGCTGGTCGCCTGCTTGGACTTGGAGGCGTTCGCGGAGAAGCGGGAGATGAATTCCTTGAGCTCCTTGATCTTTTCCTCTTTCTTCTTGTTGGCTTCCTTCATCTGACGGATCAGAAGGCGGGAGGACTCGTACCAGAAATCGTAGTTGCCCGCGTAGAGCGTGATCTTTCCGTAGTCGATGTCGGCAATGTAGGTGCAGACCTTGTTCAGGAAATATCTGTCGTGGGAGACAACGATGACTGTGTTGGGGAAGTTGATCAGGAACTCCTCGAGCCAGTTGATCGCGTCCAGATCCAGATGGTTGGTGGGCTCGTCGAGGAGCAGGACATCGGGATTTCCGAAGAGGGCACGGGCGAGCAGAACTTTTACCTTCTGTGCTCCGGTGATCTCACGCATCAGATATCCGTGGAGCTCGGTCTCGATACCCAGGCCGTTGAGCAATGCTTCCGCGTTGGATTCAGCCTCCCAGCCGTCCATCTCGGCGAACTCGGTCTCAAGTTCACTGGCGCGGATTCCGTCCTCGTCGGAGAAGTCCTCTTTTGCATAGAGCGCGTCCTTCTCGGCACGGATCTCGAACAGACGGGGGTTGCCCTGAATGACAGTATCGAGAACGATCTGATTGTCATATTTATTGTGGTCCTGCTCCAGGAAGGAGAGGCGCTGTCCCTCGGTGATGGAGACATTGCCGCTCGTGGTCTCGAGCTGACCGGACAGAATACGGAGGAATGTGGATTTGCCGGCACCGTTGGCACCGATAATACCATAGCAGTTTCCCTCAGTGAATTTGATGGATACATCTTCAAACAGAGCCTTTTTTCCCAGGCGGAGTGTGACACCGTTTGCTTGAATCATTTTCTATATACCTTTCTTTTTCAGCGGCTGCAGTTTCCTCGTGATCGGAAACAGCATAAGAAACAGGTTGAGAAGGTCAGTTTCGATACTTTGTCACTATAACTATAAATAGTAAAAACCATACTTTACTTAATATATAGGAAAATACGGTATATCGCAACTTAAAAAGAATACATTATAATGAAGGAAAAAGCAAGGCATGTTTCAGCGCCCGGGAAAGACCCCGACCAGACCGACCAGACACCGGTCACCGATTATGCAATCATAGTCTGTGAATCCTGGCCTGTGAATCTTTTCCTGAGAAACAAATATAATCATATAGAGGTGAGAAACAAATATAATCATATAGAGGTGGCGGGCAGGGTAAAAGGGTGCTATAATGACCTGATAAGAATTGTATGCAATTGTCTGAAAATTCTATCTTTTATATCTGATACCTACCGGACATGTTCCTGTGAAAGGATCAGAACCTGCCATATAGTATAGAAGTTTATGTCTAACAAAAAGAATACTGCCGGAAAGATCGCGCTGTTTACAGCCCTTGTCTCCGGCGCCTATATTTATACGATCATGCCGAGAGTGATCCGCAAGCCTGACAAGTCTGCATTTCAGACACGTTTTTTTGCCCACCGCGGACTTCACAAAAATGGGACACCGCTGCCGGAGAATTCCCTTCCCGCCATTAAAAAGGCGGTGGAAGAGGGCTACGGGATCGAGTTTGATATCCAGGTGACAAAGGACGGCGTACCTGTTGTATTTCACGATTTTACTCTTCACCGTATGTGCGGACAAAAGGGAAGGGTATGTGACTATACACTGGAGGAACTGCGGAAATTCAGGCTGCTGGACTGCGGGGAACCCATTCCCACATTCAAGGAGGCCCTCAGGGCTGTCGACGGAAAAGTGCCGCTCATCATAGAGATGAAGGTTGAGTACTTTGACCTTCGCATATGCCGCGCGGCCGACCAGCTGCTGCGTGACTACAAGGGTGTCTATTGTATTGAGTCCTTCAATCCCCTGGTCCTTCTGTGGTATCGAAAGAACAGGCCGGATGTTATGCGGGGACAGCTTTCCGACGGTTTTATTTTTCAAAAAGAGTTCCGCACACCTGTAAAGATCGCTCCGGGCTTTTTTATACAGTTTTTAGTCACGAATTGCGTGACAAGACCCGACTTTATAGCTTATAATCACAAATATCAGGGCAACCTTTCCAGGTCTTTGGTCCGCCGCCTTTTCAAGGGTAAAGCGGCAGCCTGGACAGTGCGAAGCGAGGATGAGCTGCAGCGGGCGAAACCGCATTTTGATGTATTTATTTTTGATAGCTTTATTCCCGCAGCCGCACACCGTCGTACAACCTGATCCCCATGCCGCGGAGGGATCGTTCGTGGCTTTTTGTCGTTTTCAGAAGCCTGTCAGGGCAGTCTGAAACGAAAATTCTTTTTTTGTCAGTTACTGCAGCTATTCAAAACTGCGGAACATATAAACAAGGAGGTTATGAATGAGCAAAAGAGTTTACAAATTCAGCGAGGGTAATGCGGATATGCGCAATCTTCTGGGCGGCAAGGGCGCAAACCTTGCCGAGATGACCAACATCGGTCTGCCCATCCCGAACGGCTTCACGATTTCCACTGAGGCCTGCACGGATTATTACAATGATGGCAAGACCATCAATGAAGATACGCAGAAGCAGATCTTCGAGGCACTTGCATGGCTTGAGGGCGTTCAGGGCAAGAAGTTCGGCGACACGGAGAATCCTCTCCTGGTTTCTGTTCGTTCCGGCGCGCGCGCTTCCATGCCCGGCATGATGGATACGATCCTGAACCTGGGTCTCAACGATGTTTCCGTCAAGGGCTTTGCACAGAAGACCGGCAATCCTCGTTTTGCATATGATTCCTATCGCCGTTTCATCCAGATGTTCTCTGACGTCGTTATGGAAATGAGCAAGACTTTCTTCGACAGCATCCTTGAGGGTGTGAAGAAAGAGCACGGCTATACCTTTGATACCGAGCTGACCGCAGAGGATCTGCAGGATGTCATCGCTCAGTACAAGGCGATCTACAAAGAGAAGATGGGCGAAGAGTTCCCTCAGGATCCCAAGGTTCAGCTGATGGAAGCCATCAAGGCTGTTTTCCGTTCCTGGGACAACCCCCGCGCAAACTACTATCGTATGATGAACGATATCCCTTATTCCTGGGGTACCGCTGTCAACGTTCAGTCCATGGTCTTCGGCAACATGGGCAACACTTCCGGTACCGGCGTTGCGTTCACACGTGACCCCGCTACAGGCGCCAAGGGTATCTTCGGCGAGTACCTGATCAATGCACAGGGTGAAGACGTCGTTGCAGGTATCCGCACACCTTCCAAGATCACACAGCTCGAGAAGGATCTTCCCGAGTGCTACAAGCAGTTTGTCTCCATCGCTGACAAGCTCGAGAAGCACTATCGCGATATGCAGGACATGGAGTTCACCATTGAGGAAGGCAAGCTCTTCTTCCTGCAGACCAGAAACGGCAAGCGCACCGCGCACGCTGCAATCCAGATCGCCTGCGATCTCGTTGACGAAGGCATGATCACCCCCGAGGAAGCAGTCTGCAGAATCGAAGCCAAGTCCCTAGATCAGCTGCTGCACCCCGTATTCGATGCTGCCGCTCTCAAGAACGGCGAGCAGATCGGCGAAGCTCTTCCGGCATCCCCCGGCGCAGCTGCTGGCCGCATCTACTTCAACGCTGACGACGCTGTTGCCGCACACGCTGCAGGCAGCCGTGTCATCCTGGTCCGTCAGGAGACTTCCCCCGAAGATATCGAGGGTATGCACGCCGCTGAGGGCGTTCTGACCATGCGCGGCGGCATGACCAGCCACGCTGCAGTTGTTGCCCGCGGCATGGGCACCTGCTGTGTCTCCGGCTGCGGCGAACTCAAGGTCTTCGAAGATGAGAAGTACATCGAGCTGGGCGGCCACAAGATCAAAGAGGGCGACTACATCTCCCTCGATGGCTCCACCGGTAAGATCTATCTCGGCGATATCCAGACTGTGGAAGCTTCCATCAGCGGCAACTTCCAGCGCATCATGGCATGGGCAGACGCAGCCCGCAGGCTCAAAGTCCGCACCAATGCTGATACTCCCGAGGATGCTGCAAACGCAGTCCGCATGGGCGCTGAAGGTATCGGTCTGACCAGAACCGAGCACATGTTCTTCAACCCCGACAGAATTCCGAAGATCCGCAGAATGATCCTCTCCGATACCACCGAAGAGCGTGAGGCTGCCCTCAACGAGCTGATCCCCTTCCAGAAGGGCGACTTCAAGGGCATCTACAAGGCAATGGAAGGCCGTCCGGTCACCATCCGTTTCCTGGATCCGCCTCTCCACGAGTTCGTTCCCACCACTGAGCCTGAGATCGAAGATCTGGCCAAGCTCATGAACATCTCCGTACAGGAAGTCAAGGAACGCTGCGACGCTCTGCACGAGTTCAACCCCATGATGGGTCACCGCGGCTGCCGTCTGGCTGTCACCTTCCCCGAGATCGCACGCATGCAGACCAGAGCTGTCATGGAAGCTGCTATCGAAGTCAACGCAGAGGAAGGCTATCACATCGTTCCCGAGATCATGATCCCTCTGGTAGGCGACAAGAAAGAGCTTGCATTCGTCAAGAAGACTGTCGTCGAGACCGCTGAGAAGGTCAAGGCTGAGATGAATTCCGATATCCAGTACAAGGTCGGTACCATGATCGAGATTCCTCGTGCCGCTCTGATGGCAGATGAGATCGCAGAGGAAGCCGAGTTCTTCAGCTTCGGCACCAACGATCTGACCCAGATGACCTTCGGCTTCTCCCGTGACGATGCCGGCAAGTTCCTGCAGGATTACTATGCAAGCAAGATCTACGAGTCTGATCCCTTCGCACACCTCGACCAGAACGGCGTCGGCCAGCTGATCGCTATGGCAGCAGAGAAGGGCCGCAAGGTCCGCCCTGACATCCACCTGGGCATCTGCGGCGAGCACGGCGGAGATCCCGCTTCCATCGAGTTCTGCCACAAGGTAGGTCTGGACTATGTCTCCTGCTCACCTTTCCGCGTTCCGATCGCGAGACTTGCAGCAGCACAGGCAGCCATCAACGACAAGTAATAAGACATTTCGCCCCGATCCGACAGGTATCGGCAAATGAAAAAGAGCACTGCTCCGGAATTATCCCGGGCAGTGCTTTTTTTTTTGAAGTAAAGGATGACAGAAAAACGGCAGCCGGTCAGGCTGCCGCATCAATATTCGCAGTAAACAATGCTCTTGCATCATAAAATACGCGTTTTCTCTATTTCTTGTTCTTGCGGATCAGGCGAACCCTTTCCAGCTCAGTCCGTAGAGCTGTTCCATTACCTTACAGACTTCCTCTTTCATGCGCTGGCATGCTTCGCTCTCAGTGGCGAACCGCATAAGGCCGATCTTGGTCTTTCCTTCGCTGAAATAGACCTCCCATTCCTTCTTTTTATTCTGTGTAATGCAAATGCGGTTTTTGTGGTTGCCGCCCTTCATTTTATAAAGACGGGAGGGAACCAGATGATCTTTGAAAAACTTCTTTAATTCTTTAACCGTCATGATTGATGAAACCTTCCTTTCATATATCATATGTTTGAATCGACATGGTACGCGGATAAAAACATAAGATGTAGTTTTAAAAACTACATACAATATACCACTGGTCTTTGATTATTGCAACACCCCAAAAATGAAAAAATCAGTGAACTCGGAGACAGGGGACGGTTCTTTGTCTCCAACCTAAGACTATTTTTGGTCAGTTGTAAAAGTAAATTCCACCTTGTAAGAGTAACTTCCACCCGGATCAGGTTTTTCTCGATCACCGAGAGGATCAGCTGAAAATTTTCGCC
>CACZFF010000004.1 GCA_902780385.1 uncultured Lachnospiraceae bacterium | reverse complement strand
TATTCACTTTTCAGATGAAAGCAAAAACATTAAAAATTGCAGTAACTATGCGGTTTCAAGTCTGTTTATAGACTTGTCCGTGAATAATTCAGGTATAATGTACAGAAACGGAACTTCCCGAACTGCCTCCGGACAATTTCGTCAGCAGTAAGGAGCCCCGTAAAAGACTTGAAAAAAAGCACAGGGTGTGATTCTGTGATAATTGCAGAATCACACCCTGTCTCTTTTTTGGGGAGGCAGATTGTTTATGCCTTTTTTATGCTTATGCCTTCTTATATAGTACCCGCATGAGCTCGGGCCAGGTCTGCGTGCGCACGATGGCATCGAGCATGTCTGTGTCGCGGGAGATTTCCAGAAGCTCGTCGTAGACCCGGATCATCAGCATATCGTCCGCGTCGGACTGCTCGGGGAGTGCCATGAAGAAGATGATGCGGACGGGATGTCCCTTGTGCTCGGTGGCTTCTTCGAAGATGCCGACGGCGAGAAGCATGCGGTCATTGGCTTTCTGGATTCCGTGGGGGATGGCGACGCCGTTGTCAAAGACCATGGTGCCCTTTTCCTCGCGCTCGAAGAGGCGCTCTCCGAAGCCCTCGTCGATCTGCCCCTCATCGGTCAGGATTTCGATCATTTCGTTCAGGGCATCAATGTAGGAGCGGCCCTTTTCAAAGAAGAATACGCGGTCCTCGTCCAGGAGGCTGCTCATGATGTACTGGTTGTCGTCGAGGATGGGCATCTCGACCTGGTCCCAGTAGCGGACCTTTTCCAGCTTGTGCTTGAGCTCCTTCTCATCAAAAATCTCGCGGATGCGGATGACGGGCTTGTCGGGCTTGAAGGGAAGCTCGACGGTTGTCAGGATGACATCACAGTTGTCCAGCTCCCCTTTGGTGGCTGCGGCGTCAGACATGGTACGGATCTGTACCTGGCTGTCCATGATCTTGCGCAGCTGCACGCTGATCAGGCGGGAGGTCACGCGGCCTGTGCCGCAGATGACGGTGATGCGGAAGGGCCGCTGCTGCCCCAGATTGTTTTCCTCCAGGAAGACTCCGAAATAGGAAGCGAGATGGCCGCGCTCGTCTTCATTGACCTTCAGTCCCTCCTCACGCTCGATGACACGGGCGGCGATGCCGGACATCTCATAGGCGAGCGGGAACTTGGTCCTGAGTTCCTCCAGCATGGAATTGGGCTGGCGGATCTTGAAGCGCAGGCGGTTCATCATAAACATCAGGTGATAGGCGAATTCCTGGGCAAAATCACGGGGGTTGATGGCGATGTCCAACTCTTCCCGGATCTGCGCCATGATCTTTTCCGAGAGAGGGAAGATGGTCTCGTCCAGTTCCATCTCCTTTACGGAACCCAGGTCTGCAGGGGTCCGCATACCGGCGATCGGAAGAAAGGCAAAAATCTTTTCCTCTATGGGAAACTCCACATGCAGGTAGGCACCGATTTTGTCCAGCAGCTCGTTGATGCGGGAAAACTCTCCATTTGCAGTCAGATTATAGTAGGCATCTGTCAGAGGACCGATAAAATGCCCTGTCAGGAAGCGGTCGATCACCAGGAGCAGATAACGCTGGAACTGGAAGCCGACCTGTTTTTCGAATGCTTTTTTCGCCAGCTCCTCCCGGATCATTTCACGGATGTCTTCATCGAGGGGGTAATCGCTGTAGATGGCATCAAAGCAGTTTTCCAGGACATAGGAGCGGATATCCAGCTCGTTTCCGTGCAGGATCATGCCTTTGCTGGTTTTTCCGACAATCTTGATATTCCAGGCATCCAGCTCTTCACGGAGCTTTTTCAGATCGCTGACCAGTGTGGTCCTGCCCACATTCATTTCATAGGCCAGTTCATCTGTCAGAAGGGGCTCGTCTGCCCGCATGAGCTCGCCGAAAACATAGTTCTGCCTTCCCCGGGGAGTATCGAAAACCCCGTCGGTGTCGCAGATTTCTTCAAATATTTTCTTATAAGCTACAGGATCGAAAATCCTGAGACTGTATCGTCCCTGTATTCCTTCAATAGAGGCGCTGCCTTTGAGGTCGTCATTCAGCTGTTTGATATCATTGCGGATCGTGCGCTCGCTGACACTCAGCTGTTCGGCCATGACGGCTACCGTCAGACCGGATTTGGTGCCCAGCATACGCAGAATTCCTGCCGCTCTGTTGTCAGTAAATAGCTTTTTCACTAAAATCCCCCTTATCAGTTACGCTCCGTCTTTTTAACTACGACAGTATTTCGTCACTAATCTAATTATAAAGACACAAAAAGGAAAGTTAATACAGAAAATTTCCACAGATAGGAAAAAAGATGGAAATATGCGCGTAAGCAATGAGCCATGCACAGACAGGCCGTCGAATGCTCGTCGGGAGCTTGCTCACGAAAGAGCAGTTGACGGGCTGGCTGTATACGGCGAATGCCGCGACAGTGAGCAAACGCCCTGCGTTTGCGAACCTGTCGGCATGGCGAATTGCGTCCCGACCGAATCCACAGACAAAGCAACAGTGAGACGCGTCGAGCTGGCTCGTAAGCGGCGATTTGTTGATTTGGATGTATACGGCGAATGCCGCGACAGCGAGCAAAAAGGCAAGCAAAAACGCTTTGTCAGATAACAAATGTATTGACAACTGTTCGCAATGCGATATAATGCAAAAGCTGAGAAAATGAGAATCATTTTCACATCTGGGAGGGGAAGAGAATGGCCGTAAAAGGCGGAATGCAGTATAAAACAAAAAACAGGGACGCGCTGATCGCCTATCTGCAGACCAGGGAGGGCGAGCACGTGACGGTCAATGAGATCCATGACCATTTCCGTGCAATCGGAAGTACCATGGGCGTCGCGACGATCTACCGCAATCTGGAGAAGATGGTGGCAGACGGACAGATGCGAAAGTATGTTGTCGACAGCGGAAGTGCGGCATGTTTTGAATATATCGGCGCACAGCATGGACACGCGCGCTTCATCCATTGCAAATGTGAAAAATGCGGTCGGATCCTGCATATTGACAGGAGTGAAATCGAGGAAATGGCACGGCTTCTGGAAGAGCGGAGCGGATTCCGGATGGATAATGTACAGACGGTTTTGTATGGTGTCTGCGGAGAATGCAAGAGTGAAAAAGATGAGTTTATACAGTAAAGCAATCTGCGCCTTTCTGTTCCTGGCCCTGATCCTTTCCGGATGCGGCACAAGCGCTGTAAGCAGGGAGGACGGCCGGGAAAAAGAGAATACAGAATCCCGTCTGCAGGTTGTCACGACGATTTTTCCCCAATATGATTTCGCCAGGCAGATTGCAGGCGACAGGGCAGACGTATATATGCTGCTCAAGCCCGGCGAGGAGATCCACTCCTATGAGCCTACTCCGCAGGACATCAAGATGATCCAGAACAGCGATCTGTTTATTTACACAGGTGGTGAAAATGATGTCTGGGTGGAAAATATTCTGGCATCTCTCGGAGAGGAGAACGGGGGACCGCACGCGGTCCGTCTGCTGGATCTGGTGGAAACATATGAAGAGGAGAGCCTGGAGGGCATGATGCCGGAAAAGGGAGAGCATGACCATGGGCACGGAGCCGGAGAGGAAGCTGACGAAGACCATGATCACGAATCAGAAGACCACGATCATGAGTCAGAAGAAGACCACGACCACGAAGCTGAAGAAGGTCATAATCATGAAATGGCAGAAGACCACGATCACGAACTGGTAGAAGACCAGGATCATGTGTCGGAAGCGGCGACGATCACCGGCGGACACACCCATGTTCACGGCGGAGAGCCGGATGAACATGTCTGGACTTCCCCCCAAAACTGCGTGACTCTGATTCAGGCTCTGACAGAGGAATTCTGCTCTGCGGATCCGGCCAATGCCGACCTTTACAGGACAAACGGAAAAGCTTACCGGGAGGCATTTGAGGAGCTGGATGCACAGTATCTGGAGGCGGCAGCTAAGGCAAGGCGCAGGACAATCCTGTTCGGAGACCGCTTCCCATTCCGGTATCTGGCAGAGGAATTGGACCTGACCTGTTATGCGGCTTTTTCCGGCTGCTCGGCCGAGTCGGAACCCAGTGCCGCGACCATTGCTTTTTTGATCGATAAGGCTGCGGAAGAGCACCTTCCGGTTGTTTTTCAGATCGAGTTTTCCAATGGATACATTGCCAGGGCAATCAGCGAGGCAGCACAGGTCAGGATAAAAGCAAACAGCGCCGGACAGGCAGCGGGTACATTTCTGGATGAAAAAGCATCCATGGATGCTCAAGCTTCCATGGATGCGCAGGATTTTTTGGATCCAGAGTCGGAGATCCCTGAAATACAGGTCCTGCAGCTCCATTCCTGTCACAACGTGACCCGGGACGAGTTCGACTCGGGGGAGACCTGTCTGTCCCTCATGACAAAAAATCTGGAAGCGCTGCGCACAGCGCTCGGAGTGCCGGAAGAATAAAACCGGTACAGTACGCGCCCTTCGAGGATGCGTGTACTTCAATAATAGATTTGCGGAATTAAAAATGCGGCAGAAGGAAATAAAATGAGCTTGCTGAAATGTGAAAACCTGTCCTTTGCCTATGATGGCGTCACGGTGGTCAGAGACCTGAATTTCACCGTGGAGGAAGGGAATTATCTTTGTATCATCGGTGAAAACGGCGCAGGAAAGAGCACTTTGATCAAGGGTCTGCTCCGCCTGAAAAAGCCCTCCGCCGGCAAGGTGGAACTGGGTGAGGGCCTGCGCGCTTCGGAAATCGGCTATCTCCCCCAGCAGACCCAGATTCAGAAAGACTTCCCGGCCAGTGTGCGGGAGGTTGTCCTCTCCGGATGTCTGAACAGAATGGGACTGCGCCCTTTCTATACCCGCGCGGAAAAAGAGCGTGCCAGGGAAAATATGGAAGCTCTGGAAATCCTTGAATTGCAGGATCAGTGTTATCGCGATCTTTCCGGCGGGCAGCAACAGCGTGTGCTGCTGGCACGGGCTATGTGCGCAGCACAGAAGCTGATCCTTCTGGATGAACCGGTGTCTGGACTTGATCCTGTCGCGACCCGCAGCCTGTACGCACTGATTGCCAGGATCAATGAGACTGCCGGTCTGACGGTCATCATGGTCTCCCACGATATCGATGCCTCCCTGAAGTATGCCTCCCATATCCTGCACCTGGGACAGGAAGGCCAGCTCTTTTTCGGCACGCAGAAGGAATACCGACGCAGCGCGGTCTACCACGATTTCCTGGGAGACAGAGCTGTTCCTATGTGGAAACACGACTTTCCCAACCGCGTCGGGCGGGCAGCGCCCCGTGAAGAGGCGGAGCCGACCGAGACCGAGAGCCGCGTAAAGGTGCATTCCGGAAAGAAATCCTCCCGGCGCCTGAAAAAGGTTTCTTCTGCCGGTACCATAAATCAAAGTCAGAAGGGGGCATCTGACAATCGTCCGGAGGGGCCGCTCTAACTAGCGGCATGTCAGAAAGAGGGCTGAAAATTGTTGTATTTAGTTATAGAAATGTTTTCATATCCCTTCATGGTGCGGGCGCTTCTGGTGGGCGCTCTGATTGCCCTGTGCGCGGCCATGCTGGGGGTTACTCTGGTGCTCAAGCGCTATTCCATGATCGGTGACGGTCTGTCCCACGTTGGCTTCGGTGCTCTGGCCATTGCGTCAGCGATGAACGCGGCTCCCCTGCTGGTTGCCATTCCGGTGGTTGTCGCGGCGGCTTTTTTCCTGCTGCGTCTGCGGGAGACCAGCCATGTCAAGGGTGACTCCGCGATCGCGCTGATTTCAACCGGCGCTCTGGCGGTTGGTGTCACGGTCGTCTCCATGACGACCGGCATGAATACGGATGTTTACAACTACCTGTTCGGAAGTATCCTGAGCATGTCGGGAAGCGACGTCTGGATCACGGTTCTCGTGTCCGTGGTCGTGCTGGCGCTCTTCATCTTTTTCTATCATCGGATCTTCGCGGTGACCTTTGATGAAAACTTCACCCGGGCGACCGGTATTCCTGCGGGCACCTACAATTCACTGATCGCGATCCTGACCGCGCTTGTGATCGTCATCGGCATGCGTATGATGGGATCCCTTCTGATCTCCAGCCTTGTGGTCTTTCCGGCCATGACATCCATGCGTCTGTGCCGGACTTTCCGCAGTGTCATGATCAGCGCGGCGATCGTCTCGGTCGTGTGCCTGATGCTGGGACTTGTAATTTCCTATCTGTACGCCACCCCCACGGGAGCCAGCATCGTACTCTGCAACATGGCGGCATTTTTCATTTATGCAGTGATCGCCAAAGCCAAAGGGCTGGAGTAAAGAGGAGTAAAGACGATTCGCAATTCCTTTGTTTTTCTCCCATACCCTTCAAGCACCCTTCAAGTGCTTTTCAAGTGTCCTTCAAGGGTTCTTCAAGTGCTTTTCAAGTGCCTTTCAAGCGCTCTTCAAGTGCTTTTCAAGCTCCTTTCAAGTGCTCTTCAAGAGCTTTTCAGGTCCGTGGGCGCATAGACTTTTTGGTTTTTGCGTGTATACTTAAATAAGTTGAAAAGTCCTGCCCGCGGGGAGGCAGCGGAATGCAGAGCAGGTGTCAAGCACGCTCTGTGAAACGTCCTGCCTGCGGGGATGCTGAGGTGGTTTTGTACACAGGCAGAGATCCCCTGTCGGACAGGGGAGATCTCCTGAAGGACAGTGAAAAAAACAGAAAGGAACCGGAGAATGAGCAGACGAAGTGAAGGCAGAGGCGAGAGTATTCTGTCGATCCTGATCGGGATATTGGTCCTGCTGGCAGGTGCTGCGGCAGTCTTTTACGCGGCATATAAGGTAAGTTATGTATCGGTCGACTATGGGATCCATGTGGGAATCGCCGAGGAGCTGGACTGGAGTGATCCCGTGCAGATGCTGAAAGAGCATCCCGAACCGGTATGGCATATTCTGGTGCGGATCGCCATGAAGATCTGCAGAGTGGATGCACAGCGGGCAGCCGGCTTTGTGTCCGGCGGTCTGTGTGCGCTCACCTATCTGATCGCGGCGCATTTCCTTTACCGCGCAGTTGGAAAGGGAGCGATCACTGCCCGCGACACGGCGGTCAATCTCTCCGTGAAGGCGTCTGCAGCCGCCTCTCCCGGATCTGCAAGCGGTCTCTCTTTGATCGGCGCGGCGGTTTTTACCTGGCTTCTGAGTATTTCCAGTGCCATCTTTGTGCCCTGGTTCAATGAAAAGCCCTACGTGGGACAGGGCTCTCCCAACCCCTGGCACAATCCGACCACCATTATGGTCCGTCCGATCGCCCTGCTTATCTTCATCCTTGTGATGGGTGAATGTGTGCGCGTTCAGAGGGGCGGTTTCCGCAAGGGACAGGGACTGCGTATCTGGAAGGGATTCCTGCTTGCCTTTCTTCTGCTGCTCTCCAACATCTCCAAACCCAGCTTTGTGCAGATTTTTTATCCGGCCATCTTCCTCTTGATGTTTCTGTGGCTCTTTGTATACCGCTTCAGAAATTTCCCCCTGGGTATGCAGCTTTTACTCTGCTGCGTCCCGTCTGTGGCGCTGATGGCTCTGCAGTTTATCTCGGCCTTCTACGGAAGCACCAATGAAGATTCCGCAGGTGTCGTGTTTGCGCCCTTCAAAGTCGCCGGCATATACACGCGCAACATCGCCTTCTCCACATTTCTGGTGCTTGCCTTCCCTCTGTTTGTCGGACTTTGCAGCATCGTGCGCCGGACCTTTGACTGGACGGATGCCTTTGCCTGGATCATGCTTCTGGTCGGTATGGCAGAGAAATTCCTCCTCGCCGAGGGAGGCTCCCGCATGGCCCACGGCAACTTCAACTGGGGTTATATTCTGGCAGTCTACCTGCTCTGGTTTGTCAGCATTCGCGACTACTCCGCGTGGAGCTGCAGCTTTCCTGAGGACGGCGGCGCCAAAAAGGCTCTCTCCATTCTCTTTTTCATCCTGGGAGGACTGGTGCTCATCGCTCACTTTATTTCGGGAATTTACTACCTCTATTACCTGATTGTCCTCGGAAACGGGATTTAAAGAAAGAGTTGTAACCATAACCGAAAGTCTTCAAAAAGAACTTCAAAAAGGCGGCTTCAATAAAATCAAAAAGATGAGGCATTCGTGAGGCATTCGAAGGTCCTTATCACTTGACAGACTCAGGACGACCTTGTAAAATTCTTATTTACCCGTAGAATTTGTAGGTGATTTACAAGTGTAGAATAGATACGTGATTTTTTGCTGTCACTTACAGCTTTGATAAGTATTTTAAGGAGGAATTTAACCATGGAAAACACCGCGACCGCGAAAGAGCCCATTAACAGTGATATGCTCATTTCCGAAATCATTTCAAAGTATCCGGATGCCGTTTATCTTCTGATGAACTGCGGCATGGGCTGTGTCAGCTGCCCCGCTTCTCAGATGGAATCTCTCACAGAGGCCTGCATGGTACACGGCCTGGACGGCAAGGAAGTCGAGAGATATCTCAACGTCGAGCTCGGCCTGGTCGAAGCCTGATCAGGAAGCGTCAAAAAGCCATTTTATACAGCGTGAAAAGGTCTGCAGAGTTGTATACTTTTTCACGTTGTTTTTTTATCCGAAAAAAGAGTTAGTCATGACTAAAAAATTACGCTGACAATATTGCTATTCACTTCGATAATTGCTAAAATTATGATTGCTTCGAAGCAATATTTCCCTTGTGTCTCCAGAAATAAAGAAAGGAATGCTATGGATTACTTACAGATTGAAAAAGTTATCGGCCGTGAGATTATTGACTCCCGCGGCAATCCCACCGTAGAGGCTGAGGTTTATCTCGCTGACGGTACCATCGGCAGAGGCGCAGCTCCCAGCGGCGCGTCAACCGGCGAGTTCGAGGCTCTTGAGCTTCGTGACGGCGACAAGTCCAGATTCGGCGGCAAGGGCGTTTCCAAAGCTGTTGCCAATATCAATGAGAAGATTGCTCCCGCTCTGGCAGGCATCGACGCTTCCGACATTTACGCAGTCGACAAGGCTATGATCGACCTCGACGGCACAAAGGATAAATCCAACCTCGGCGCAAACGCGATTCTGGCAGTTTCCATTGCTGCTTCCAAGGCTGCTGCCGCAGCGCTGGATATTCCGCTTTATCGCTTCTTCGGCGGCCTTCAGGCCAACAAGCTTCCCGTTCCCATGATGAACATCCTCAATGGCGGCGCACATGCGGACAGCTCTGTTGATACCCAGGAGTTCATGATCATGCCCGTGGGCGCAAGCTGCTTCAAGGAAGGCCTTCGCCAGTGCACAGAAGTCTTCCATTCACTGCAGAAGATCCTCAAAGCTGCCGGCGACGTCACTGCAGTAGGTGACGAGGGCGGCTTTGCTCCCAATAAGCCCGAAGGCGATGAAGGCGCGATCGACCTCATCATTGAGGCCATTAAGGCTGCAGGCTATGAGCCCGGTAAGGACTTCGTCCTGGCTATGGACGCCGCCGCATCCGAGTGGAAGAGCCCCAAGGGCAAAGGCTTCTATCATCAGCCCAAGTCCGGCAAGGACTTCACCAGCGCAGAGCTGATCGCTCACTGGGCAAGCCTGATCGACAAGTATCCCATCTACTCCATCGAAGATGGTCTGGATGAGGAAGACTGGGAAGGCTGGGTAGAGATGACCAAACAGCTCGGCGGCAAGGTCCAGCTGGTCGGCGACGACCTGTTCGTCACCAACACCGAGAGACTGAAAAAGGGTATCGAGCTCGGCGCAGGCAACTCCATCCTCATCAAGCTCAACCAGATCGGTTCCGTTTCCGAGACCCTGGAGGCCATCAAGATGGCTCACAAGGCGGGTATGACCGCTGTTACCTCCCACCGCTCAGGCGAGACCGAAGACACCACTATCGCTGACCTGGCAGTTGCTCTGAACACCTGCCAGATCAAGACCGGTGCTCCTTCCAGATCCGAGCGCGTTGCCAAATACAACCAGCTGCTCCGCATCGAGGAAGCCCTGGGCGACAGCGCCGTATATCCCGGCTTCGCAGCTTTCAACCACTGCAAATAAGTCTGGCGAACGCCGCGACAGCAGCATCTCCTTCGGAGCTGTGCAGCCAAAGGCTGCGAGCCTGTCGGCATGGCTCATTGCGTCCAGCTCAAAACCACAAGATCTCGAGCAGATTATAGATTATAATTATATAAGTGAAAAAGGATCCCTCGTACTGCAGTCAGTCTGCGGTACGGGGATTTTTCCTATTATTTTTCACAAAAACATGCTAAAATCCGCATTTATATTATGCTATTTCCACAATCTTTGTTATAATAGAATACATCTAAGCCGCGGGAGGCACCCGGGCGTGAAATCTGCAGTATGGCGGCATTGGCCGAAGGCTTGCCGGCCTCATGATCGGAGGATGATTCAAGGAGGATCAGATACAATGGCAGTGAATATGAGAAAAGTTGCGA
Organism: uncultured Lachnospiraceae bacterium; assembly: GCA_902780385.1. Taxonomy (GTDB): domain Bacteria; phylum Bacillota; class Clostridia; order Lachnospirales; family Lachnospiraceae; genus CAG-791. Next base: position 64,214 of record CACZFF010000004.1, on the reverse strand, counting down.
TAGTAGGATGCGGTCGTTCGGGCTCGGCAGTCAGCTTCTCGCTAATGCAGAGCGGACTCTTTTCTGAGATGGTGCTGGTTGATTCGCTGGCGAAAAAGGCTGAGCGTGTTGCTCACGATCTTGCATACGGTATTTCCTTTGTGAAACCGATGAATATTTATGCTGGCGGATATGATGATCTTGCAGATGCCGGCATTATTGTTATCGCGGCAGGCGAGCCCAGGCTCAGCACGGACTCCCGCATGGAGTTTATCCGCAAAAATGTCAATGTTCTGGAGAATATTATTCCGAAGATTGCAGCGAAAAACACAGAGGCTATTTTCCTGATCGTCACGAATCCGGTCGACATCCTGACCTATGCAGCTCTGAAGTATATTGAGATTCCGGAGAGCCGTATTATTGGTATCGGCACGATCCTGGACACCGCCAGAGTCAAATATCTGGTCGGCAAGAAGCTCAATGTGGATCCCCGCAACGTACACGGTTTCGTCGTCGGCGAGCACGGAAAATCCGAGGTTGCAATCTGGTCCAGCGCCCGTGTGTCCGGTGTTCCGCTCCGTGATTTCTTCGAGATGCGCGGATATCCGGATCCGGATGAGTTCCTTGAGGGTGTTATCAAGGAAGTCAGAAAAGATGCCGGCGATCTCAGCTACAGAAAGGACGATACCTTCTTCGGCGTAGCGATGGCGGCCCGCAGAGTCTGCGAAGCCATTATCCGCGATGAGAAGGCTGTTCTTTCCGTAACTTCCCTTATGTACGGAGCCTTTGACATTGACGGCATCGCTCTGTCCATGCCCGCTGTGATCGGCGCCGGCGGCGTAGAGTGCCTGGTTCCCGTTGAAATGAGCGACGATGAGCTCGAAGAAGTCCTCAAGTCCGCTGCAACCGTCAAGTCTATTGTGGACGACGTTCTCGGTGAGGCAAGATAAGCGGGATTGTTTTCTGAGACAAAGAAGGGGTGGACTGCGGCGTGAAACTGAACGCGTGAACACTTTGTCAAATTAAATATATGCTGAAATGATGAAAGCTGACAGAAGAGTCCGGCCGAAGAGCCGAACCTCTGTCAGCTTTCTTGCGTGAAGCAATGAGCCATGCACAGACAGGTCGTCGAATGCTCGTCGGGAGCCCGCTCGTAAGCTTCCCTATCCTATTGACAAGGAGATCAAAATAGAATATGATACAGAAACCAGATATATGAAAAACATTCGATATAACGGAGGGGCGTCATGGGCAGAAAAGAAACCGGGACAGATCACACATCAGGCAGCAATTCAAATCCTCAGAATGAAAAGGAATTCCGCTATTATTCGGAATATCCGGAAGGAAGACCGGATGGAGAAGCGCTGGAGGCAGCCGGAGTATATTGGACAGATCCCGGGCTGAGGAATGGTAAAAAGCAGGGAGAGTATACGCTGGAGGACTATCTTGCTCTTCCGTATGAGGAGCGCTGGGAACTAATAGACGGCTATCTGATCAGGATGGATGCACCCACAACAGAGCACCAGGTTATTCTTGGCAATTTACATATTGCATTCCGCAGGTGCATTGACGAGCATTGTGCTTCCTGCAAGGTTCTTTTTGCCCCGACGGATGTTCAGCTGGACATGGACAACAAGACAATCGTGGAGCCTGACCTGATCGTGCTTTGCGATCTGCAGAAACTGAGAAAAAAGAGGATTTTCGGAGCCCCGGATCTTCTGGTGGAGATTCTGTCTCCATCCACTCATTCGAAAGATATGCTGTGGAAAAACAGTAAATATCAGAAGGCGGGAGTGAAGGAATATTGGATGGTGGATCCTGAGAAAAGAAAGGTTCTTGTCAATCTTTTTGAAAAAACAGAAGGGGAATACCGGTCAAGGCTCTATGGTTTCGATGAAGAGATTCCTGTCGGGATCAGCAGGGGAGAATGCAGGATCGACTTTGCACCGATTCAGCGGGAACTGGAGGAACTCTACGGCGATGAGAGCTGACAGCTTACTGAGATCTGCCCTGGCCCTTGATCAGGTGTGAGCAATGACTCTTGCACAGACAGCACACAGAAAGAAGCATCCCCACGTTTTGACCCGTTTTGGATATCCCGTTTTTATCCCGTCTTTATCCCGTTTTCCGGCATGATATGCTCTTTGGGAATTGACGTGAAGCAAAAGTGTTGTACAATAATGCAAGACTCGTGAACGAGTCATGTATTATCTGACAGGGAATAGTCAATCTCTGAAGCAAGGAGAACATGAGAGCAATGACCACAGCGGGACAGGGAAATTCGAAAAACATATCAGAAACGGTGAGTGCGGAGAACAGGATCAGCAGCAGGAGAAAGGGAATTCTCTTTATCCTTCTTGCCGCCTTTTTCTTCTCGCTGATGTCGGTTTTTGTCCGCCTTTCAGGTGATGTTCCGACCATGCAGAAGGCCTTTTTCAGGAATATTGTAGCGGCGGTTGTTGCTATGATCATTCTGCTTCGGTCAAAGACAAAAATATCCCTTAAGAAGGAAAACCTGCCGCCGCTGCTGCTGCGCAGTGTATTCGGGACGATTGGAATACTGGCCAATTTCTGGGCAGTGGACAACCTTGGAATTGCCGATGCCAATATGCTCAATAAGCTCTCGCCTTTTTTTGCCATCCTGATGTCCATCTTCATACTTGGGGAAAAACCCAACAGGATTGAATGGCTGAGTGTCATCCTGGCTTTTATCGGCGCTGCTTTTGTGGCAAAGCCGTCAGCGGGAATAGTGTCCCTGCCGGCGCTGGTCGGTATTCTGGGCGGCTTTACTGCCGGTACAGCCTACACCTTTGTGCGCAAGGCGGGCCTGCAGGGTGTGAAGGGCCCCATCGTCGTGGCCTTCTTTTCGACCTTTTCCACACTTGTCCTGCTGCCCAACCTGCTGCTGAACTATACACCGATGAGTGCACAGCAGCTTTTGCTTCTGGTTCTGGCAGGCTGCAGTGCCGCAGGCGGACAGCTTTCCATCACGGCGGCCTATCAGCACGCCCCTGCCAGGGATATTTCCGTGTTCGATTATTCCCAGGTCGTCTATGCGGCACTCTTCGGAATCATTTTATTCGGTGAGTTTCCGGATGTCTGGAGCCTGATCGGCTATGTGATCATTATCGGGACAGCTTTTGCGAAGTGGTACCTGCTGACACAGCGGTCATGAATCTCCGGGAAAGCAGGGAGTGCACGGTACGCGGGAAGCTGCGCGTTGTTTATTCATACATGTTTGCAGGCACTCGCCCATAGCCGCAAGTACGGAAAGTGATGATGGGATCATGCTCTGTGCTTTTTCCGGTAATCTCTGGGCGGGCAGCCGTAAATATCCTTGAAGGTTTTTCCAAAGTAGCTGTCTGAGACAAAGCCGCACTGCTCTGCGATTGAGGAAATACTGTCGTCAGTGCGCTCCAGCCGCATCGCGGCCATCTGGGCGCGGTATTCGATGAGGAAGCGGATCGGCGGACGGTTGATCGATCGCTGAAAACACCTGGTGCACTCGCGCAGGCTGATCATGGCGGCGCCGGCGATTTCCCCGAGGCCGAGGGGCTCGCTGTAGTGGGCATAGATGTATTGAAGCATGAGCTTCATACGCTCCAGGTCACGCTCGTTTCCTTTCTTTTCTGCAGCGCGGATATCCTCTGTCTCTGCGCGCATCATGAGGAAAAAACGGCTGATAAGCTCGCGGACTGTGAGTTCAAAGCCGTCAGGTTCATCGCGCAGGACATCGGTGAGCTGCAGGATCAATTCGATCATGCGTATCCTTAGGGGCGTATCGGGCCTGATATGGATTATCGAAAGACTTTTGCTGCGAAGGATGGGCGCGAAATATTTCCGGTCGATGTAGCTGCCGAATTCACCTGCCAGAAAGCGGGAGTCAAATGTATAGGAATAGTAATTGACCGGCTCAGGAAAGTCATAGGCGTGCATGATATTTCTGTTGATAAAGACAACCTCTCCCTGTCCGGCCGTCAGGTCACCGTCCGGTGAATGCATTTGATAAGAACCCTTGTCTATGTAGTTCAACTCAATCCAGTCGTGCCAGTGCCAGGGAATATGGTGGCCTGTAAACAGACGGCTCTCATCATAATGACACATAAAGGGAAGCCCGCCGGAATCCTCTGACAGGAGTTCTTCACTGTTGTCTCCAAGCGTCAGATTTTTCTTCTGATACTGTATCATGTCTCAATCCTCCTGTTTTTATGGCTTTTTCGTTATATTTTATCATAAACAAAAAACAAAAACCCCTGAAAACATGCAGGTTTTCAGAGGTTTTTGTTTTCATTTCAAAATGTCCGGATTGAGAGAATTTATGTCGTAAAAAGCACTGAAAAGGACTGCCTTTACATTCTATAATGCAGTCATAGGAAAACTGAACGGAAATGTCGACGATATCAAATTCGAAAAGATAAAAGGATGCAGTATGTTACAAGCCCTTTCCAACTCCCTTCGTGCATAGTCTGCCATCCTCTTATCATAGATAACACAACCCTCAAAAAACAGCCTGCAGGCTGGTGATCATCATCAGTCTGCAGGCTGTTTTTGTTCATTACAGATTTTGGAATATTCGTCACAGCCCCCGTCCGGGCGGGGAGCAGACAGTGCCGCTTATTCTTCCTCGGCAGGGGAGAACTGATCTTTGCCTACGCTGCACATAGGACACTCAAAATCATCCGGAAGGTCCTCGAACTTGGTTCCGGGCTCGATGCCGGCCTCGAGATCGCCGAGATCCTCATCATAGATATATCCGCAGACATCACATACAAATTTTGCCATTGAATTTCCTCCATAAATGAAATATTGGTAATTATTTGATACAGTGATAAAATAATAGTTCTATAAGTACATTAGCAAATGTGCAATGCTGTGTCAAAGAATATTTCATGCACTTTTGGTTAGAATTCATTTATCGGAGAGAGGATTGATACAGGCTTATGCAGGAAAATACATTCACGCAGGGCAATATTGTGCGGGGAATGCTGCGTTTTTCAGTACCCTACCTGATCACCTGTTTTTTGCAGACGTTCTACGGGATGGCGGATCTGTTCATCGTGGGACAGTTCAACGCGGCGGCTTCGATCACAGCCGTGTCAGTCGGCAGTCAGCTGATGCATATGCTGACGGTGGTGATCGCCGGCTTTGCCATGGGCTCCACGGTCCTGATCGCCCGCAGTGTCGGCGCGGGAGACAGGCAGGGGATAGCGGGCGCAGTCAGCACCACCTTTGCTGTGTTCGGAGCGCTTGCCGTGGGACTGACCGTTTTGCTGCTGGCCTTGACATTTCCGATTATACACCTTTTAAAGGTTCCTGCGGAAGCGGTGCCTGAAGCGGCCTCCTATATGCGGATCTGCTTTGCGGGAGTCCTGTTCATCACTGCCTACAACGTTGTCTCGGCTGTTTTCAGAGGCCTGGGTGACACGCGGCGTCCTATGTATTATGTCGCTGCCGCCGGCATTATCAATGTCGGCCTCGACTGGCTGTTGGTCGGCCCTCTTGGTATGGGCGCGGCGGGTGCCGCGGCAGCCACAGTGGCGAGTCAGGGGATATCGGTCCTGCTGGGACTGATCGCTCTCAAAAAATATCATACGGATGCTTTCCGCAAGTCGGTGCGTCCTGACAGCGAGGATGCAGGGAAGATCATCCATATCGGTCTGCCGGTTGCCCTGCAGGAAGGGATGATCCAGGTCTCTTTCCTGGTCATCACGATGATCGCAAACAGCCGCGGTGTGGAGGTGGCCGCTGCTGTCGGCATTGTGGAGAAGGTCATCAGTTTCCTCTTCCTTGTGCCGAGCGCAATGCTGTCAACAGTTTCCGCCCTCTCTGCCCAGAATGCGGGCGCGGGACAGCACGACCGCAGCCGCCGGGTGCTGAAGATCGGCTGCATGATCTGTGCAGGGTTCGGGGCAGTTATCTTTATCCTGTGCCAGCCGCTGGCACCCTGGATCGTCTCTCTGTTTGTGAAAAAAGGAGATAATATAGGGACAGTCGTGCGCTTCGGGGCAGAATATCTGCGGACCTATTCGGTGGACTGCATTTTTGCAGGGATCCATTTCTGCTTCAGCGGCTTTTTCAGTGCTTACGGAAAGTCGGGTTATTCCTTTCTGCACAATATTATTTCCATCATAACCTTCCGCATACCCGGGGCGTGGGCCGCCGCGGTCTTCTTCCCATCCACTCTCTATCCCATGGGACTGGCGGCGCCGATGGGATCCCTTTTGTCCGTGGCGATCTGCCTGTATCTGTACAGGAGAGGGGGAGAAAACTGGGGACTTTAACCGTGAGAGGCATTGTTGAGTGTGTTTTGGTTCAAAGCCGCCCGGGCATGGTTGCAGGTAAAAAAGCCTTATACATGCGGCCATGGGCGGGTTCCCGCAGACATATATGATGAAACAGACCGAGGGGCAGGGAATATGTTTTTTCCCTGCCCCTCGCGGCTTTTTGTCTTAGCTGTTATCTTCAAAAACGGATCATACAGCACTTATTTACAGCGATTTTTTACAGCAGCTCTTGGGGCTGCGTTTTTTTATCTCTTTTTCTTGTATTTTTTATGTTCCGCTTCCAGGGACTCCACATCCGGGCGGAGGACGCAGTATTCGTCGTTTGCGGCGCGGCACAGAGTTGCCATTTCCTTCTCCAGTCCTACCAGGGCAGCAACGCCGTAGGAGAAGCACCATACGTCGTCACAGCACTTTTCCCGACGGCCTGCCGCGTCGGAAGCCTTCATTCCCAGAAGCGTTCTGCCATATGAGGGGTCGTCACAGGTGCCGATATAACGGCGTACCGCGTTGCGATACTCCCAGTACAGAACCGATTCGCATTCCGGGTCCTGCAGAGGCCGCTCATCCAGCTGCATTGAGGACAGGATCGAGAGGACCTCGCGCTTGCGGAATTTGGGAAATAAACCCGGCGATTTCACGATTGTGGCCAGGGAGATCAGGTTGAAGAGAAAACGATCCACAGGCTTTTCGGGATGTTTTTTGTCCACATGCCTGGCCGCATAGAGATCTTTTCTATACTGGTCGGCTTTTGTGCCGGTATCTTCACTATAGGCGTCCAGCTTGTTTTTGCGCAGATCCGGTTCAGTCTCTGTGTAATAGGGCTCCAGCAGCGGGTGCAGTTCGTTTGCCATTATTTATCAATCCTCCAAGACAGTCTCTGCCTGATTACGATCAGCAGCGGTCTGTGTGCAACATTTATTTTTGTGCTTGCAGCGGGTGCATACCCGTTTTTTTTATGCAATTAAGTATCCCATGAAAAAAAATGAAAGTCAACGTTCTTGGACGGGGAGACAGCGGGGAGACAGAGGACGGTTTGGGGACGGTTTGCAAGTCCATTTATATGTATTATCGCGCAATCATTTGTGCATAAGCCTGTGGATAAGAAGTCTTTTTGACAGCAAAAATCTGGATAAAGCCACGGAAAATCAGCTTTTGTGGATAAAAAAAACAGTGATTTCCGTCAAAATGATGAAAATGTAGAAATCCATAAAAAAGGATTGAAAAAAGATTTTTGCTTAGCTATAATCTGCGACATAACTGATGGGAAATGATTTGAGAGGGAGGCGGCCGATATGTATGGAAATGCGGCAGTGATTTTAAATCCGGGAACATGCGGAAATGCGGCGCTGGGATGCCTGGCCGCGGTTTCGGCCGCGACAGATCTCTGCTGCGGAAAAATCTATAACTTCGTCACGGTTCCGGGATTATGTCTGGGAGCTGTGTTGGCTGCCCAGCGATCCGGCGCAGCAGGTCTTCTGGACATCTTCTGTGCGGCAGGATTCACAGTACTGGTGCTGATTCCTTTTTATCGGGCAGGTGGTCTTGGCGCAGGAGATATCAAGCTGCTGGCGGCAGTTTCTGCCTTTATGCCCGGGAAGTCCTATCTGTGCTGTTTCGCGGGCGCCTTTATGATCGGTGCAGTTATCGGAATTGCCCGGCTTTTTATGACAGGGGGCAGAGGGCACACCGTCCACTTCGCGGTGCCTGTGGCGCTCAGTGTGATGCTGTATCTGGCTGGTGTGTATTGAATATACAAAAGATGCGGAAAAATCGTCTGCAGGGGAGGAAGAGAAGTGTCTGATCGAAGCGGTAATAATAAAAAGCTGATTGCTGTCTGCGACAGTGATCTGTCCTATGCAGGACGTCTTGTGGAGTATCTTCGGCAGGAGGCTGCGTTCCCTTTTGAGATCCGCCTGTATACAAGTACAGAGACTCTGCTGGAAGATTGCGATACCCGAGAGGCGGATCTGGTAGTGATCGCGCAATCGCAGTACACTCCTGCAGCTGCGCAGGCAGGCCTGAAAAATTTGCTGATGCTTAACGAGAGCGATGTTCTTTTGGAGGAACCGGAGAATATCAGCAAATTTCAGTCTATTGCGAATATTGTCACGCATATAAGGGCAAAATGCGCCGCAGAAGAAGAGCCGGTCCTGCCGTCACTGCGGCACGGGCGTCCCATGGTGCGGATCGGTGTCTACACACCGGTGACACGCTGCCTGCAGACGACCTTCAGTATGACGCTCGGACAGATACTCGCAAGCCGGCACCGGGTCCTGTATATGAATTTTGAAGCTTTTTCCGGACTGGACAAGATGCTGGCAAGAAATTTCCGGGGAAGTGTCAGTGATCTGATTTATTACAACGAGTGTGCCCGTGAGAAGCTTGCCGGGCAGCTGGAAATGATGACCGAGGAGGCCGGGGGAATGCATTTTCTGCCCCCGATGAAATCCTTTATCGAGCTGCGGTCAATCAAGAGGGAGCAGTGGAGCAGCCTTCTGCGGACGATCGAAAAGGTGACTGAGTATGAGTATCTCATCATGGATCTGACAGAGCATACGGACGGTCTGCTGGATATCCTGCGTACCTGCGACAGGGTGTACACGATCGTGCGGGACGATACATTCTCCCGCGCGCGCTGTTTTCAGTACGAGGACCTCCTGCGCAGGATGAACTACGAGGATATCCGGATGCGGACCCAATATTGGAAGCTTCCCGTATTCCGCGAGATTCCCGCCGGGATTGAGGATCTGACGCGGGGCGAACTGGCAGTCTATATCCGCGAACAGCTGATGGGCGGAGGCAATTAAACCGCGTAAATTTTATCGGGCAGAGTCAGAACGCGTATGAGACACAAAAGGGGACCAATACAGTGAGCACTTATACACAGACGAGGGAAGAAATTCACGACGCGGTCATACACGGGATCGATTTTTCACGAACTATCGAGGACAGGGAGGTCCTTGAACTGATCGATGATGAGATCGTACGGGCCAAGCGTGCAAGGAACCTTTCGCTTGACGAGATGAAAAGGATGCGGCAGGAACTCTTCAACGCGATCCGCCGTCTGGATATCCTGCAGGAGCTGATCGAAGATTCATCCATCACGGAGATCATGATCAACGGACCGGACAACATTTTTATCGAAAGGGGCGGAAAGGTATGCAGAACGGACCGGTCCTTCGTGTCAAAGCAGAAGCTGGAGGACGTAGTACAGCAAATAGTTTCCGCCTGTAACCGCGTGGTCAACGAATCCTCTCCGATCGTGGATGCGCGCCTTGCAAATGGAGACCGTGTGAATGTCGTTCTGCCTCCGGTGGCTCTGAACGGTCCGATCGTGACGATCCGGCGTTTTCCGGAGAAGCCGATCAGGATGGAGGATCTTCTGGCTTTGGGCTCCCTGCCGGAAGAGATCGCTGCTTTTCTGGACTGCGTTGTCCGCGCCGGCTACAACATTTTTATCAGCGGCGGGACCGGATCGGGAAAGACCACCTTCCTCAATGCCCTCTCCGAATTTATACCGGCTGATGAAAGGGTCATTACCATCGAGGACAATGCTGAGCTCCAGATCCGGCACATTGATAACCTTGTGCGCCTGGAGGCCAGGAATGCGAATGTAGAGGGATGCCGTCCCATCAGTATCCGGGATCTGATCCGCTCTGCCCTGCGCATGCGGCCGGACAGGATCATCGTCGGCGAGGTCCGCGGAAGTGAGGCCATCGACATGGTACAAGCTATGAACACGGGGCATGACGGATCTTTGAGCAGCGGTCACGCAAACAGCGCGCAGGACATGCTGGCCCGCCTTGAGACCATGATTCTGATGGGGATGGACCTTCCCCTGCCGGCTATCCGCGGACAGCTTGCTTCGGCCATTGACCTGGTCGTCCATCTGGGACGTCTTCGCGACCGCAGCCGGAAACTGCTGGAGGTCTGCCAGATTACGGGGCTGCAGGACGGACATGTGATGACAGCACCGATCTTCCGCTTCTGTGAAACCGGGGAAAAGGACGGGAAGATCACCGGAAGATGGGAGAAGAGCGGGCATCTTTTGTCCAGGGACAAACTTACTCTGGCGGGTGTGGAATGTCCCTGGGCGTAAAAATGAGGCAAGAGGTGAGAAGAACAGGAAAAGCCCATGGCCGGAGAGAAGATACAGAGATGTAAGCGGTAAGGGAAAGGCTGGCGGGAAAGGGTTTGGAAAGTGCAGGGAAGGATATGAAACGAAAAGAAGGATTGAACAGGAAGAAAGAAAAAAGCGGCAGCAGGCATCCGGGTATGCCTGAAAATCCGGTCTTTCTGCTGGAGGGTGCAGTGCTGATCGGGGTAATTGCATATCTTTTTTATGACTCTCCCATTGCGGCAATATTCCTGGCACCGCTTCTGTATCCCTACTACAGAAGGCGGTCCCGGGAGAAGCTGCAGCAGGACAAAAAGGAACTGTCCGCCCAGTTCAGGGAGGCTCTGGCAGCGATCATCACGGCCTTGAAAGCAGGGTATTCCGCAGAGAACGCTTTTATCGAGTGCCGGGGTGAGATGAGGTTTCAGTTCGGCGAAAAAGCGATGATCACGCGGGAAATGAAGCGGATCAGCAAGGGGATCGAGAACAGGATTCCGCTGGAGAAACTTCTGACAGAATTTGCCGCGAGGTGGCAGATCGAGGAGATCAGCGAATTCGCGGAAGTCTTTTTGATCGCCCGCAGAAGCGGCGGAAATCTGCCGGAGATCCTGGGGAGGACGGCAGAGATCATCCGGGGCAGGATGGAGATCAATACGGAGATCGACATTCTTTTGAGCAGCAGGAAATTCGAGCAGAAGATCATGGACGGCGTTCCGTTTTTTATCATTTTTTATCTGGGCTTGTCGACAGAGGGCTTTTTCTCCGTTCTTTATCACAATGTGCCCGGGGTGCTCTTTATGACAGGCTGCCTTGCCGCTTACCTGGCGGCATACATGATCTCAGACCGGATCATGGCGATCGAACTGTAGAGGATGATCCGGATACATTTTTCATCGCGGATGATATAGCAAAGGGTTATGTATGAGCTCTTCCCAAAGGGCTGTGTATTCAAAAAAAAGGAGGAGAATACGCTATGGAAAAAGTGATTTCCGGTGTCTATACGGGACTGTATATCTTATTTTTATGTTCATTTACGGTGCTCGCACTGCTTTCATCCCGGGAAGAGCTCCCTGCGTATGCGCGGGACCCTCCCTGGCGAAGGCCCTTTCGCAGGATGGCACTGTGGCTGATCGGAAAGCTGGAAGCCCGAAGGAACAGGCGGAGAAGGCAGGGAAAGGACTTGTTGATCCCGGGGGAAGAAGGAGTGCGCAATGATCTCCGGATCCTGTATCCGTCCATGAAGGCGGCGCGGGAGGAAATCCTTTATCGAATGGATAAGTTCGAGCGTCTTCTGCTGCTGATTTTTGCCTGTGTGCTGCTGGCGGGAGCAATGCATGTGCGGTCCTTTACATCCGGACTCCTGCAGGAGGACGGCAGTGTCACTCGAGAGGAGAGTGGAGGCGGGGACCGCAAGCTTACGGTCGTTGCGCTCCCGGACCCGGTGAAAGCAGAGGAACAGGAAGCTGCGGAGAAAGATGAAAAAACAAAAGATTACGGAACGTATACAATCACTGTTCATGCCAGACAGCTGACCCGGAAAGAGGCGCAGGCAGGTGCACAGGAGATCCTGCGGCAGTTTCCGGACATCCTCCTGGGTGATAATCAATCTCCGGACCAGATCCGGTCGCCTCTGGTCATGCCGGACGCCGCCATGATACAGCCTTTTACGCTTGCCTGGGAGAGCAGCCGGTACGCAGTTCTGGACACGGACGGCAGTATTTTCAACGAGGACTATGCGCAGGAGCAGGCGGAGGAGGTAGAACTGACGGCACTGCTGACCTGCGGAGATTATCAGTTTCAAAAAAAGATGAATTTTGTGGTGCGTGCGCCGATCCGGAGCGAGCAGGAAAAACTGCAGGACACAGTCAGCACAGCGCTGCTGAAAGCGGAAAAAGAGACTGCTGAAAGAGAAAGCTTCACCCTGCCTGATTCAGCAGGGGATATTTCCCTCTCCTGGCGTGAGGATGTGGAGGATGTGAGCGCAGGCCTTCTGATCCTTGGCATAGTGATCTGCATCCTGGTCTGGTATGTGACGGATTATCGTCTGCATGAGAAGACAAAACAGAGAAACCGTCAGCTCGCGATCGATTATCCTCAGCTCACCAGCAAATTCGTGCTCTATATGGGGGCCGGGATGAGTGTGCGAAATGTTTTTTACAAATGCGCGGAGGAATACAGACAGAAGCTTGCGGCACAGAAGGTCCGGGATGATCCCGAGGGAAAAAGGTGTTCCGGGAACAGCAGACAGCATGCCGGGCGCTGGCTCTATGAAGAAGTGCTGCTCGTGTGCAATGAACTGGACAGCGGGGTCCCTGAAGCGGAAGCCTATATGCACTTCGGAAGACGGTGTCATCTGCGACAGTACACCAAGCTGTGCACACTCCTTGTGCAGAACCTGCGCAGAGGAAATGATACACTTCTGCAGGTCCTGCAGGAAGAAGCGGAGAGCTCATTTGAAGAGCGCAAAAATCTCGCCCGGGAATTGGGGGAGGAAGCCGGGACCAGACTGCTCTTTCCGATGATGATCATGCTCGGGATCACTATGCTGATCATTATCGTGCCGGCATATTTCAGCTTTTCCATGTGAGCGCTGAACAGAGAAAAAGCCAATTAACCATGACCATGTAGAAAAGGAGGAAACATGAGGACAGGAATAAGTGATTTCTGGAAGGATGAGTCCGGAATGGGGACTGTGGAAATCATCCTGATCATTGTGGTGCTGATCGGCCTTGTCATTGTATTCAAAAAACAGATCAATGACCTGGTGACCAAGATTTTCAAGAAGATCACAACGGACAGCAATAAGATCATCGGATGGGATGGAATCAGAAGTCCATTTGTCTGACAGACAAAGTATCTGCGAAGCGGCAGGGGATGTAGACATGAAAATACGCAGGGAGACGGTTTCAAATAAATATGCGGACGGATACCTGACCGTCTTTCTGACATTGACCTTGGCAGTGCTTTTGTCACTGATCCTTACACTTGTGGAGGGAGCAAGGATCAATGCAATCCGCATGCGGACCGAGACTGCCGGCAACATTGCGGTCCGGTCTGTCCTGGGGGAGTTCCACCGGGAACTCCTCCGGCAATATGATCTGTACTTCATTGATGCTTCCTACGGAACGGGAAATGCCTCCATGGACAGGGTGCAGCAGCATCTTCAGACCTATATGTCCAAAAACCTGGAATCCGAAGGAGGAGATTTTACAGGAACGTACCTGGAGAGCCTGACTCTGGAAGCAGCCCGTTTTGCGGCGGATGACCGGGCCAAAGCACTCCGGGAGCAGGTTTTTGCCTATATGTCAGCTGACCCGGCAGGAAATGTCCTTTCGGAAATCCTGACGGAAGCGGATACCTGGCAGGGACTGCTCGATGACGGATCTGTGTGGGAGGAACAGCGGGAGGAAGCGAGGGAGGATCTCCGTGAGCAGATGCGGAGGGCAAGAGAAACGGCAAGAGAGGAATATACGGCTGAAGAGAGGCAGCAGGCAAGAGAAGAAGGAGACAACACCGCACAGGAGGGTATAGAAGAAATGGACCGCTTCCGCCTGCTGCCCATCCTCCGGCAGGTTTTCGGGGACACATCCGGCATTTCCGGTATTGCTGTCAGTTCCGATGTGCTGTCAAAACGCGGTATTCATTACGGGGATGCACTGCAGCCTGCAAACGCCCATGGCTATCCGCGGGCGGACGAAGCCCTGTTTGACCTGTATATCGGGGAAAAATGCGGCTGTTACACGGCCCCGCTTGAGAAGGGAAAATTGAAATACCAGATTGAATATATCCTGACCGGGGGAGCGTCTGATCAGGACAGTCTGGAAAAGGTTGCGGAAAGACTCCTGCTGATCAGGGGGGCTGCCAACTGTGCCTACATTTTTACTGATCAGCGGCGTATGAGGGAGGCGGAACTCCTGGCTGCCGTCGTATCACTGGTGCTGTTCAGTCCGGAGCTCAAGGACGTCCTCAAGACAGCCCTTTTGTTTGCCTGGGCATATCTGGAATCCATCCGGGATCTGAGAACCCTCTTTGACGGAGGGCGCGTTCCTCTTCTGAAGACATCCGACACTTGGCAGACATCGCTTTTGGGGATTCTGGCACCCGAGATATCGGTCCGCGGAGGAGGCGCAAATACCGGCCTTCTGTATACGGACTATCTGCAGGCCCTTTTGTATCTGGAGGGAAGTTCTGTGAAAAGTCTGCGGACAATGGACATCATGGAGATGGATCTCAGGCAGACACAAGGGAACGGGGGCTTCTGCATGGACTGGTGTCTGGATGCCTTCTCCATGAAAGCAGAAGTGAAAAGCCGTTTCGGATATGAATTTGTTCTGACCAAAAGTGAGGGCTACAACTGAGCAGATACAAAATTGACAGGGAAAACGGCGGTGCTTTGCTGCGTCAGGCTGCGGACAATCCGCCTGACTGCCGATGCGGCAGCAGTTATCGCCGCAGGAGGTGCGTAAACGATGGGTTCTAAGTCTCTCCGGACAGAAAAAAACAACAAGAACAACGCGCAGGAAAACATCGCCGTTTTCACCGCCAGCATGACCGTAGAAGCTGCCCTGGTCCTTCCGCTCTTTTTGTTTTGTATTTTTAATATCATTTTTTTGCTGGATGCTGTCCGCCTGCAGAGCCGTGTTGCCGCTGCCCTGCAGCAGACCGGAGACCAGATCTGTGAATATGCCTGGTACCGGGAATATGCTGTCGGAGGGCTCGGCGCAGAAAGCGATTCTGATGCAGGCAGCGGCGGCAGCATAGGCCTTCCGCAGGCAGCGGGAGATATTCTTTCCCTGGCTTTTGTTTCCGGCACAGTGAGAAACCATCTGGGAACAGAATATATGAATAACACTTGCCTGCGCGGCGGCAGCAGCGGAATATCCTACCTTCGCTCAAAGATTCTCTCGGGGAATGACATTGTGGAGATCCGGGCTGATTACAGGACAAGACCTTTTATCCCCATCCTGAATGGTCCCGATATAAAGACCTGCAATACGTATTATGCACATGCCTGGACAGGATACGAAATCGGAAGCGGTACAGGGGGGACCGGGGAGGGAACAGAAGAAGCACAGCAGAATACTCCCGTGATCGTTGCCGAAAACGGAGTGGTCTACCATACTGATCCGGACTGCGTCTATCTCAATCCTCATATACGGGAGGTGGATGCCTCTGATCTGGATCATCTGCGTGCAAATGACGGAAGCATTTATCATCCCTGTGAGTACTGTCATCCATCGGAAAACGGGACTGTTTATATAACACCCGACGGGAACAGATACCATAGTTCCCGCAGCTGTTCCCGGCTTACCCGCACGACGCACGAAGAGACACTGGAAGAGGCGGCCTCACACCTGCGCCCCTGTCCGAAATGCGGGCATGCCCACTGAGAGAACTATATCCCGACCGATCAACGTACCTGATCGGATCCATATCCGGACTATGAAAATATCCTGAGGCCGGGGCAGGCGGGACTTGCGAAAATTCATCATAATGAATACCTGACAGCGTGCGGCCAGGCAAACATGAAAAATGAATATCTTTTCGCTATAGCACAAGGTTTTGGGGAAATCTGATTTAAAAAGGTGGAAAATGTGGATAAGTCTGTGGATAAAGTGGATTAATCACATGAAAAAAGCGCTTAGATACTGAAAAACCCGTAATTTGTGGAAATTGGGCAGAGCGCCTGTACAGAAGGTGGATAAGTATGCGTGCATCAAATGCGTGCATGAAATCCTGCGCTGAAAGACATTTAGGCAGAGGAGATTCATAAAAAAGGAAAGATATGCGTTGGTATAAAAGAAGTCTCTCAGGAGAGCAGGCTCCCGGCGAACCTCCTTTTACACCTTCACGCAGGCTCATTGTCTATGCGCAAGGCTGAATGGAGTAGAAATGGAATCAGTCGGTTCGTTTTTGAAGGAAGAGGAAATCCTGCGCCGGATGATCTGCACAGCCTATCTGCTGATCTGCGGACTGCAGGATATCCATCGGCGGAAAATCGGTGTGAAGATGAGTGCCCTGGCAGGAAGCGCGGCATTGCTTCTGGATGCTGCAGTGTTTTTTTCCGGACAGGCAAAAATACTGTCATATGCCGGAGGACTTCTCCCCGGGGTCATGCTCCTGCTGCTGGCAGCTTTGTCCGGGGACGCAGCGGGAACAGGAGATGGAATCTGTTTCCTGATTGTGGGGGCTCTGCTGGGAACATGGATGACCTGGACCCTGCTGATGTGTTCACTGGTGCTTGCTTGTGTCTGCGGTGTCATATTGATGCTGCTTCGAAAGGCGGGGAGAAAGACCCATATGCCGTTTCTGGCCTTTACGGCAGCAGCCTGGGCAGGAATCCTGGCAGTCAATCTGTCGGGGATGAACTGGTGAATCGTGTCCCGGCAGGGGCCCTGCCGATTGGGAAACCGCGTGTTCTGATCACGCGCTGATCAGCCGGCTGCCATAATACGATCACAACAGGAGAAACGAGAAATGTCTGTTTATAAAAAAAGGAACAGAGTACAGGCAGAAGCGGATGCATATTTTACCGTGGAAGCGGCTCTGATCATTCCCATAGTTCTTTGCATCTTTGTCATGATCATCTATCTCTCTTTTTATCTGTATGACAGATGCGTGATGTCACAGGACTGCTATGTGCTCAGCTATCGGCAAAGTATCGAGAAAGGCGGCGCAGACCGGGCGGGCCAGCCGGCAGCCGGAGAGCAGTTCGGACAGAAGCTGTTCATGCTCTCCAGGATGGAGACAGCATCGTCATCAGGCACACAAATCAGCGTGAAAATAAATGCAGCTATGGCTCCTCCTCTTTTCGGATTGGATTTTTTCAGAGAAAACAGGCAATGGATTCTCAGCGTACAGGAAAATGCCAGGAAAAGTGATCCTCCGCGGGATTACAGACGTATCCGCAGGATTATGTACCTGGCGTCTTGTGCGGCAAATGCTGAGCATTGATGATGGCTGCGCACTGGTCACAGGAGGAGAGAGACAATGGATGAAGACAGAAAGATTACTTTTTACAGTGATGCTGCACACAACTACATGGTTCTGGAGTGCCCTCCCGAACTGAAGGAGAATTATCAGTACAAGATGCTGGCGGCAAACCGGATCAAAGGGCTTTTGTCCTGCAGCGGGCGTACGATCGACCGCCGGGAATATCTGTATTACGATATCTCTTCCCGGCAGAATCTGACAGATCTCTACGACAGGCGGCAGGTCCGCAGTGCAGATCTCATCAGGATACTGACGGATCTTGTACACGTGGAGGAGACTCTCACAGAATATTTGCTGGACACATCCCACCTGATCCTGGATCCGGAGTGTGTTTATATGGATTTCAGGGAGCAGGCGTGCAGTTTTGCCTATTACCCCGGACAGGAGCCTGAAAAAGGAATGGAGGCCCTGTTCTCGTTTCTTGCGGATCGGGTGGACGGTCGCGACAAGCAGGCCGCCGCATTGATCTACAGACTGTGTATGATGGCGGAAAAGCCGGGCTTTCAGCTTCGTGCCCGGGTGCTTGCAGACCTGGGAATGCAGATCGATAAACCCGGTTCTGATGTACAGCAGATCTGCCGGCGGAAGGAGCCTTCTGTACCTCCTGTATATGACAAAGAGGCTGAAAAATACGACATGCAGGGACGGGGGCTGCCTTCTGCTTTTCAGGGATACGGAAATCTGCAGGCAGAGACGATCGCGGACAGAAATCCTGCCGGAGCCTGGAACCCACCGCCCGCTGCAGCCATGGGAACATCAGGGATAAGGGGAGCCCTGGCCGATCCCGGAAAAAACCTGAGAGCAGTGTCAGAGCGGGAAAGGGATCCGGATTTCGGAATGAAAACTTTTACAGCCTATGGGGGAAGAGAGGAAGATAGTGCTGATTTTTCCGATGAGAACAGGAGTGAAAGAGCATTCACGGGAAAAAACCTGTGGATTCTGGTCACGGCGATCATTTTGACAGCGGCAGGCATTCTGCTCTTTGTATCAGACGGATTCCTGGAATTGGAAGAGAGTCAGATGCTTCTGACCAGAGCTTTCGGCGGAATCCTGACTGCCGCGGGAGTTGTGATTCTGTTTCTGCAGCTTCTGCGTGGAAGGAAAAAGCAGGATGAAGACGATCAGGCAGCTGCTGCGGCTTTGGCATTCACGAAGCCGGAACCCTGGGAGAAGCAGACTTTTTATTCTGCTCCGCCCGCCTATATGGGGGCTGACGGTCCGGGTGCATCCCTCCATGCATCTGTCACACAGGCCCCTCTTCAGGTGCAGTCATTCCGGTCTTCAGTAGTTCCGGGAGAAACCTGTCTTTTGGGACCGGATACCCGTCAGGCGGCGGGGCTTTACGGAACCGGGACCTGCAGAGGAGAGCAGATCAGTCTGGCAGAGCTGCCCTGTGTCGTCGGCAAAATGAGGGATTATGTGGACCAGGTGCTGGATGACAGCAGTGTGAGCCGCATGCACGCCCGTTTTTCACTGGACCGGGACGGAAAAATGACCGTCCGTGACCTCAACAGTTCCAACGGCACGTGGCTGAACGGGGAGCGCCTGCAGCCCAACGAGAGCCGCATCCTGCAGCAGGGAGACCACGTGCGCCTGGGCCGGATGGAATTTGTATTTCGATGAGGAGAACCGGAGATATTGCCAGAACTATGGCCGGGCATAATCAATAACAGGAGGGTCTGTAGCTGACGCTTCCGGGGACGCCTGATGGATGGAATGTATCATTGACGCGTTTTTTTCACAATGATAAGATTGTCTTGTG
The DNA here is from genome assembly GCA_902780385.1 of uncultured Lachnospiraceae bacterium. Lineage (GTDB taxonomy): Bacteria > Bacillota > Clostridia > Lachnospirales > Lachnospiraceae > CAG-791. The sequence continues at coordinate 45,079 of CACZFF010000004.1, read as the reverse complement.
CAAGACCGTCAGACAGGTCTTGAAATGCGAATTAATCAGGAGGTAGAGATGAAAGACAGTAATTGCATTTTCTGTAAGATCGCCAATGGTGAGATTCCTTCCAGAACATTATATGAAGATGAGAACTATCGCGTCATTCTGGACCTTGGTCCTGCGACCAGGGGACATGCGCTTGTGCTTCCCAAAGAGCATTTTGCCAATATCTATGAGATTCCGGAGGATTGGGCTGCAGGCGCTGTCAAGATCGGACGTCAGATGGCAATCCGTATGAAAGAACGTCTCCATGCAGACGGTGTGAACCTTATTCAGAACAATGAGGAAGCTGCAGGACAGACTGTACCCCATTCCCACCTTCATGTGATCCCCCGCTACAAGGGTGACGGACAGCACATGCTCTGGAAACCCGGAAAAGCGACAGACGAAGAACTGGATGAAATCGTAAAAGAAATGGCATAATCAAAAAAAGGAATCTGCCGGAAGCTGCTTTGTGCTGCTTCAGGCAGAGCTGTTCAATCCGGTCACTTTTTTGCAGTAATCGCCCGCGTCGGGAGCGGTTGCTGCAAAATGCATTTTGTTAGAAGGTAAAAAAATGACAGAAATCAGGACGTATAGAGGACATATCAGAAACTGGAGAGCAATGTGTGAAGAGCTCGGAATCGAAGGGGCGGATTCGCTGTCCAGAGAGGAACGTGAGCCCTTGATCCTGCAGCGCGCCTATGAGAAGTGGGGACATAATCTGGGCCTGCACCTGCACGGGATGTTTGCCTTTGCCATGTGGGATGAGGAGAAGCAGGAGCTGTTCTGCCTGCGTGATCCTTTCGGGACAAAACCCTTTTACTACTGCCTGACGGAGGACGGCAGATTCCTTTATGGAACCATGATCCGCGATATCCTGGCAGACCCGGCATTTCACAGGGAACTGAATGAGGACATGTTGCAGATTTATCTGAGCCTTACTTATGTGGCCGGAGAAGATACTTTCTTCAAGGGTATCAAAAAGCTCATGCCGGGGCGTTACCTTGTGTGGAAAGAAGGAGAGAAGCCAGTCATTACCCGGTATTTCACCCCTGAATTCAGGCCGGATGAAAGCCGCACGCTCCAGGACTGGGCCGATGAGATCCATTCGACCCTGCAGGAGATCATGAAAGAAGTCAAGGACCCGGACGAGCAGGCGGATTCCTTCCTTTCGGGAGGCGTGGATTCCTCCTATGTCCTTGCCATGTCGGATGCCAAGATGACTGATTCCTGCGGATACGACGAGGCAAGATTTGATGAATCCGGACTTGCCAAACAGACAGCAGATCTTCTGGGGAGGGGCTTCTCCCGCTGCAGGATCACTCCGGAGGATTATTTTGCCATCGTGCCCTATGTGATGGAGAACATGGAGCAGCCGCTGGGAGATGCTTCGGCAATCGCCTTTTCCCTCGGCTGCCTGGCAACGGCAAAGAATACAAAACTCTGCTACTCCGGTGAGGGATCGGACGAGTTTTTCGGCGGCTACAACATGTACCGCAACGCACCCCGCTACGGTGACAATCTAAAAAACTTCTATGTGGGAAATACCAATATCATGAAGGAGGACGAGAAGGAGAGGATCCTTCTGCGTTATAATCCGGAGAATCTCCCCATCAACCTCGTCAAGGATATTTATGCAGAGACCGAAGGACTGGATCCTCTTGCAAAGATGTCAAATGTGGATATCCAGATCTGGCTTGAGGGCGACATTTACCTCAACGTGGACAAAATGAGCACGGCGGCCGGACTCGAGATCCGCATGCCCCTCACAGACCGCCGTATCTTTGATATCGCAGCCAGGATGCCCTCCCGCTTTAAAGTCAATGAAGAGCAGAACAAGGTCGCCTTCCGGACAGCGGCTGCCAAGGTGCTGCCCGAAGAGATCGCTTTCCGCAAAAAGCTGGGCTTCATCGTTCCCATCCGGATCTGGCTGGCGGACGAGCGCTATAACGCGGATGTTCGCGCAAAGCTGACCGGAGACAGTGCCGCAAAATTCTTCAGGAAAGAAGAACTCCAGGCAATTTATGACGAGTATGTCGGCGGCAATTCCGATCTCTGGCGCAAAATCTGGACCATCTACACCTTCCTTGTCTGGTATGACATTTACTTCTGCGCCTGAACAATGATATTCTCAGGGAGAGAGAGGGAGCACGATCTGAAGAGAACCGCCAAAAAGGCCGTCACGCATGGTCATCCTGTCTACCCTGTGCTCCATTCAGACCATCTTTCTGTGGAGTCTGATGCCGGCCTGAAAGAGATGCCGCATGGCAGGCGGTACATGGTATAAAAAAGCACAAAAATGCGCCTTTGCGGTCCTGCCGCAAAGGCGCAGATTTTTAATACCTGTAATAGTACAGCTTTTCTAAGCCGGTTAAGATATCTTCGAAATTTACATCCAGAGGAAGTTCATGAAGCGGGGGATCTGTTTTTCCCAGCTGGCTTCATTGTGTCCGCCTCCGACCTGACAGAAGAAATCTGTCATGGCTCCTTTCTCCCGCAGGTCATCCTGGATCGTCAGGTTATGAACAGCAGTGAGACTCTTTAAGGGATCTGTGGGATGAGGACGGAAGGCTTCTTCTGTTCCGAAAGACAGATAAAAACGGGTGTCTTCCCGGATATACGCCTTTTTAATATCCCTGCGCAGGGAAGCCATACAGGGCGATATCGTGCTGGAGACACAGGCGGCCTTGGAAAACCAGTCATTAAAGCAGACAGCTCCATAAAGGGACATCAGACCGCCCATGCTCGATCCGCCGATTCCGGTTGCCTCGCGATGGGGCCAGGTCCGGTAATCCCTGTCGATCATTGGTTTGAGTTCGGAGACCATCCACTGCAATGTGGTGCGGCCGGTCCCTTTCAGTGTCCCGCCCCAGAATTTCCCGCGGAAGGTGTAGGGGCAGTATTCCCTGAGGCGCTCATTGCCGACATGTCCGCATTCTATACCGACAATGATGATATCCTTTCCCCAGCTTTCCAGAAAGTCCTTCAGGCCCCAGCTCTTGCCGAAGGTGGCGTCTTCGTCACTGAACAGATTATGTCCGTCGAAAAAATACATGACAGGGTACTGCTCCTGCCCCTGGGAATAGCTCTCGGGAAGATAGATATGGAGCTGCCTGACTGCATTTGACGGTGTAAACAGGATGTCACGTTTTATGATCATTATGCATTACTTCCTTTCGCAAGAGTTACATGTACACGCCCTTTGAGGGGGGCGTGTAAAGTAACTATAAAACGATATGCCCTTAAGTGCAACCGGACAGACGGATGGAGCACAGCGGCAAACCCCATTATTTCAGAGGAATTCATAATGAAGACCTATCGCAAAGGAAAAGAGAAAAAAGAAAACTCTTTTGAAAAAATCTATGAAATTGTGCGCCAGATTCCTGCTGGAAAAGTGGCGACCTACGGACAGATTGCCGCGCTGGCAGGGAATAAACGCTGGTCCCGGGTCGTGGGATTTGCCCTTCATGTGAATCCTGACCCTGACGGGATTCCCTGTTTCAGGGTGGTCAACCGGAATGGAGAGGTTTCGGAAGCCTTTGCCTTCGGGGGAGGAAACCGGCAGATCGAACTGCTGGAAGCAGAAGGTATCCCCTGCCCTGACGGACGCGTCGACCTGAAAAAGTACCAGTGGGAGCGTGTGACCACAGATTATCTGGCAAAAATGTGATCGATCCGGCTGATCTGCAGGTACTGCAGAGGAAAGGTGCCTGGCAGGGGTGCAGACGGGCAGCGGATAGCGGATAAACGGCAAATTACACCCGGCAAATGCTCAGGTCACGGACCGGCGGAGGTGATGCCGCTGATCAGCTTTCGGAATCTGCGGGGCGTGACGCCTGTACTCTGCCGGAAGGCCCGGATGAAATTGGCCGAGGAACAGAAAGCACACAGGTCTGCGATCTCCTCTACGGAGTATGAGGTATTCAGCAGCATTTTCATGGCATGCTCCATGCGCACGTTTGTGAGATATCCGTAGGGAGTCAGGCCCGTCTCTGAGCGGAAGACGCGGAAGAGATGGGAGGGGCTTACCCTGGATGCTTCCGCGATCTGCTCTGCGGAGAGCTTTTCCATATAGTGCTCATCCATATAGACCCTGGCCCGGGCAATGATGTCGGAAGGCGCGCTGCTTTTCCCGACGGAGGAAAAGAGGAGGGCGAGGATTCTGTGGACGTGCACGGACATGGCCCCCTCGTCGGGGCAGCCGCTGCGCATGAGGTCATGGATCAGCACAAAGTTTTCCTCCATATTGCGCTGTTCCCGGAAATGAAGCCCTTTGTTCTCGCGAAAGTGGTCAAAGTAGGCTCTCGAGGCACTCCCGTCAAAGTGGAACCAGTAGAATTCTGTGCGGGTCAGAGCCTTATAGCGATGCGGCTGCATACAGTCCAGAAGGACGATATCTTTTTTCCGCGCGACAAAAGAGCGGCCCCCGTATTCAAAGAGCATCTCTCCTTCTCTGATGAAAAACAGCAGGAAAGAATCCAGACCTGCTCTTCGTACCTCGTACTGGGGGCCGCAGGTATAGAGGGCTTCCAGCCGGACATAGAAGAGATTATCTTTTGCAAATACAGAGGGGGTGTGGACAAAGATTCCCTCCGCCTCCAGAATATCCCGCTCCAGTTTGACTATATATTCTTCCGGTATCTGCCGCATAGCTTCCCCTTTTCACAATCCGTGTGTCATGCTGCACACTGTCGGCGCAGGATAATGATAGGATTTGCATATTTATTGATAGCAATTGCAAGTGCGCATTTCCTCTTTTCATTGTATCATAGGTGTTAGTAAAACAGCGGATCCGACGGTAATAAATATTGTATCCGCCGAAATATTTCGAACATTGTACAGAAATTTATGTAATATCGTATTTGTGCTTCCGGGGAGGAAAACAAAGATGACATCAAAAGAGAGAGTTTTGACAGCATTTGCACATAAAGAGCCTGATAAGGTTCCGGTGGACTTCGGCGGAATGTGCACATCCATGGTCAACTGCCAGGTGGTAGCTCAGCTGAGGGACTATTACGGTCTCGAGAAGAAGCTTCCCCGCATCAATGACATGAGCACGATGACAGCCTTCGTAGACCCGGACCTGGGAGAGGTCATGGGCGTCGATGTGCAGAATCTTGACAATTTCGGCGACACTTACGGACATCACAATGATGCCTGGAAGGAATGGGAATACCGCGGAACACCGATCCTGATCCCTGCCAATGCCACCCTTCACGACGACGGCAAGGGAGGAACCTTTGTCTATCCTGAAGGAGACGATTCCGTCGCGCCCAGCGGCCACCTGCCTGCCGGCGGCTACTATTTCGATAATCTAGAGCGTCCGGAAGAGGAAATCGATGAGGATGATCCCGATCTGTCCGGCAACGTCGAGGACTATATGCTGGCCTCCGACGAGCAGATTGCCTTCCACCACAAAAAGCTGGAGGAGTACAAGCCTCTGCAGCGTGCCATCCAGGTCATTCCCGGCTATTCCTGCCTGGGTGATGCCAACAACATTCCCGGCCCCAACATTAAGCATCCCCGCGGCGTCCGCACGATCGCGGACTGGTACATGGCACCCCTGCTCTATCCCGATGAGGTGGAGGAGGTTTTTGATCAGGGTACTGACATCGCCATTCAGAACTTCCAGAAATACTGGGATGAGTTCGGCTCGGACATCGATATCGTCTATATCTGCGGCACAGACTACGGCTCACAGAACAGCCTGATGATGTCTCCTGACACCTATGAGGAAATCTATCTTCCCTACTACAAGAAGATGTGCGACTGGATCCATGAGCACACTACATGGAAGACCCTCAAGCACTCCTGCGGTGCAGTCTTTGATATGATCCCGCTCTTTATCGAGAGCGGCTTTGACGCCCTCAATCCTGTTCAGTGCTCGGCGACCGGCATGGATCCCCAGAAGCTCAAAGACACTTATGGAAAGGATATCCTTTTCTGGGGCGGCGGCGTTGACACCCAGCACACCCTTCCCTTCGGAACGCCCGAAGAGGTCCGCGAGCAGGTCCTGCAGAGACTGGAGATTTTCTCCAAAGACGGCGGGTATATTTTCAATACTATCCACAACATTCAGGCAAATACTCCTATCGAGAATATCGCGGCGATGGTGGAAGCTGTCAAGGAATTCAACGGCGACAGGTAATGAGAGACAGCGGAAACGGCCCGGCTCCCATGAGAGGATGATGAAGAATCGAGAAGGAGAAAGACACAGAGATTCAGCAGAGGGGTCGCTTCTGACATGATTACAAAGTAATGCAGGCTGTCGTTCACATAATTCAGATGGTGGACGACAGCTCTTTCTATCTGCGAGGGAGGAGAAGATTTACACGGTTTCGGTAATTAACATAAGATGCACGGTAGATTACCGGGGACTGTAGACAGGGCTGTTTCGTCCGGTCTTAAAACGACTGAGGGTGACGGATGGATAATAATCATGTCTTTAAATATATTTCGGAGCAGGAACTGGGAGGGATGCTGAACGCTTTTCATGCGATTACCCGTCTCAACATTTCTCTGATCGATGAAAACGGCAGGGAACTGCTGCAGTACGGAGAAAAATATCCCTATTGCATGGAGTTTGCCCGTCATAATAAATCGGGACGAAACTGTGCCCAGGAACATGTCAGAGCAGGAGAGATGGCAAGGGATTTCGGAGAAGCCTATGTGTTCTGCTGCCATTCCGGCATGAACCACATTGTCTATCCCATAATGATCAAAGGAAAACAGTTTGGCTCCGCAGTTGCAGGTCCGTTTCTCATGGACGAACCCGACTCGGCGCTGGTCACAGATCTGAGTAAAGAAAAAGCCATACCTGCAGAAGGCCTTGTGCGGCTGATGAATTATTCTTCCGGGATACCTGTGATAGATCCTGATCTGGTCAATCAGATCAGTGTGATTTTTAATTATCTGATGCGCAGCATCCTTGTGGAGAGCAGGCAGGTTATAGCTGCCAACAAGGGCAAGCTTCTGCAGCAATCCAGAATTAATGAATCAATACAGCTTTACAAAAACAGCGGCTTCCGCGAGGAAAAGATGTATCCGGTGGAGCTGGAAAATGAGCTGATCAGCTGTATCAAAGTCAATAATACAGAGCGCGCAAGAGAACTCCTCAATGAACTCCTCGGTCATATCCTGCTCTACGAAGGACACGACACGGATCATATCAAGATCCGCATTATCGAGCTCTGCTCACTGCTTTCCCGCGCCTCGATCAACCGGGGAGCCGATGTGAATATGGTTCTCGGAATGAACCAGCGGCTCATAACAGCACTGGCAGCCTCAAAGAATATCTATGATATCTGTTATACCTTTCAGGATAATATTGAGATCTTTACGGACAACCTGTTTCTTACTCAGGAAAAAAACAGCAGGATCGTCAAGAATGCCGTCGAGTATATTGCCCGGCATTTTTCGGAAGAAATCTCACTTGCCAGCGTAGCGGACACTCTGCATGTGAATACTTCCTATCTTTCTACACTGTTCCGGCAGGTGACAGGCACGACCTTCAAGGAGTATCTCAACCGTATCCGTATTGAAGAGGCGGCCCGGCTCTTGTCCAATACAGACTATCCGGTAATGGAGATTGCGATTGCATGTGGTTATAAGGACCAGAGTTATTTTACAAAAGTTTTCAAAAAGCTGACCGGGCTCACGCCCAAGCAGTACCGATAGGGGCAGCTGCCTGCAAAGGAGAATTCTCCTGCTGTGAGCGTGGTGTCGTATAAAAAATCAACGAATTACTCAAAAAAATTACAAAAAGCAAACGGACAAACCGTTGTATAATAAATATCAGCTAAACGATTTCTGCAGGAAGTGGAGAGCCTGCAGAGATTCTGACAAACCGGGAGTCTCACATCCCGGCAAAGTCATTGTTTCTGAAAGACCGGGGATTTTAACGAAAGGAGAATAGGCAAATGAGTGAAGTGCTCGCAAAAATTTCCGAAATGCTGCAGAAGGGAAAACGTAAAGATGTGGCCAAGCTTTGCCAGCAGGCGATCGATGAGGGCCTGGAAGCAAATGAGATCCTGACAGGCGGTCTGCTTGCCGGTATGGATGTTGTCGGTGCAAAGTTCAAGGCAAATGAGATCTTTGTTCCCCAGGTTCTGGTATCCGCACGTGCCATGAAGGCTGGATCCGAAGTCCTGAAGCCTTATCTGGCAGGAGAGGAATCAACCGGAAAGGGCAAGATCGTTATGGGAACCGTTCAGGGCGACCTGCACGATATCGGAAAGAACCTTGTCATCATGATGTTTGAGGGCAAGGGTTTTGAAGTCATCGACCTGGGTGTCGATGTAGCTCCGGAGAAATTCATTCAGACCGCCATCGATGAAAATGCCGATATCATCGGCCTTTCCGCTCTGCTGACCACAACCATGCCCGTCATGGGTGAAGTGGTCAAGGCTGCAGAGGAAGCCGGCATCCGTGACAAGGTGAAGATCATGGTCGGCGGTGCGCCTGTGACAAAGGAATTTGCGGACAGCATCGGCGCGGATGCCTATACAGAAGATGCACCGACCGCAGCTGAAAAAGCTCTTGAGCTGGTCGGCGCATAAAGATAAAAGACTGATATACAGTCCTGAGAAAGAGATGTAAACAAGCAATGCCTCCGCCTGTCGTGGAGGCATTGTTTATAGGACGAGACCTGGTGCAGTAAGAACAAAACGCTTCAGGCAGCCGCCGCGCAAAGACGATCCGGCAGAAGAGGCAGGACATTAAGAGGCAGGACATAAGAGGCAGGGTATAAGAGGTAGGTATGGAAGACAAATGGATTGAGTTGGAAGCCGGCTGTGAGGGCAGGAGTGTAATGGAGGCCCTGCAGGCGCAGGGAGTCTATATGGCAGGAAACTGCGGTTCAAACGGCACCTGCGGGAAATGCAGGGTCCGCTTTTTGAGTGCGGCGCCTGCACCTTCGGCGGCGGACCGCAAGCTCCTTTCTGCGGATGCGATTGACCGGGGCGAGCGGCTGGCCTGCAAGGCGCAGGCAGCGGCAGGCATGCGGATCGAAATGATCACGCCGGATGAATCTGCAATGAAGGTGGAGTCTTCTTTTTCCATGCCTTCTCTGCCGACGGAAAATCTGCCGGAGAAAGAGGCCGGCAGTGCAGGAGCGGAAGGAACTTCCGCCGGGCAGATCGTGGCGGCAGTGGATATCGGGACCACGACGATCGCCATGAGTGCCGTTGAAGCGGGGACAGGCCGCATACTGCAGACAGTGACGGGGATCAATCATCAGCGTGCCTGGGGAGCCGATGTCATCAGCCGCATGGAGGCGTCCAACCAGGGCAAAGGAGAGGAGCTGCAGCAGTCCATCCTCTCTGATCTTGACGAACTGAGAAAAAAACTGGGACTTCCCGCAGAGGTGAAAATGCTGATCAGCGGCAACACGACCATGGAACACCTACTGCAGGGACTGCCCTGCCGCACGCTGGGCGTCGCACCCTATACGCCTGTGGACATCTCTTTGCATGAATATGAGAATATGACGATCCTGCCTGGAATCAGCACTTTTGTAGGCGCGGATATTGTCAGCGGAATTGTCGCCTGCGGCATGGATGAGAGCGAGGAAATCTGCATCCTGGTCGACCTGGGAACAAACGGAGAGATGGCCATCGGAAACCGCGACAGGATCCTGTCCGCCTCCACCGCAGCGGGACCTGCTTTTGAAGGAGGCAACATCAGCTGCGGAATTCCGGGCATTCCCGGTGCAGTATGCAGTGTGGAGATCAAAGACGGAAAGGCGAAGGTGCAGACCATCGGCGGCAGCCCGGCCTCGGGAATCTGCGGAACCGGAGTGCTTGAAGTGGTGTACGAGCTTCTCAAGGAGGAGCTGATCGACGAGACCGGACTTTTGGATGATGACTATTTTGACGACGGATTTCCGGTTGCGGAGGGCGTCGTTTTTACGGGAAAAGATGTCCGTGAGGTGCAGCTGGCCAAATCAGCTGTGCGCGCAGGAATGGAGGTCCTGATCGAGGCCTACGGAACCGACTATGACCACATCGGGAAACTGTATCTGGCAGGTGGTTTCGGTCAGAAGATCAATCTTGAAAAAGCTGTCGGTATAGGCCTTCTGCCGGAAGAACTGCTGGATCGAATGTATCCGGTGGGCAACAGTTCCCTGGCAGGCGCGGTGATGGCCGCACGCGATCCAGAAACCCTGGAGCGTATGGCAGAAACCGCACTCAGGTCAGAGGAGACAGCTCTTGCCGAGAGCCCGCTTTTCAGCGATCTTTACATGGACCACATGTTTTTCCCGGAACAAGAGTAATACCCACTTCCGCGGGAAAGCCTTGAATACTGAACAGGGGTAAAGAGTGAAAAATCTTGTCGATACAAGATTTTTCGCTCTCAGAGCTTTGTGCCGCAAAACGGCCCAAAGCTCCGCTGATCCCATTGGAGAAAACGCCAATTTCAAAGCCCTTATACGTAAGGCTTTGAAATGCGTATTTCTCCTCGGGGCCGCTCTGGCGAGCGGCATGTCGGAAAGGGTAAAGGAAAAACCTTGAAAAGGAAGAAGTTTTCCCGAAAAAAAATAAATCTGTCGTTATAAGGAGAAGTGCTATGACCAAGGAAGAAGCCGTTGCGCTGGCTGAGGAGATCGGCTTTGGAGGCCGGGGGATTTTTGCGGCTAAGGATCTGAAGTTCCTGAAGGAAGTGCGTGATATGTGCAGCTCCAATAAATGCGGAAACTACGGCAGGCTCTGGACATGCCCGCCGGCCTGCGGTACGCTGGCCGAGAGCCGGAAAAAGGCAAAGCAGTACAAATGGGGGATCATCCTGCAGACGACCGCACAGATGGAAGATGAATTTGACGGAGAAGCCATCGAAGAGGCTCAGACAATGCAGAGAGAGCGCTTTCTGGATTACTGCGGCAGACTGAGGGAAAGGGGCGAGGACTTTCTTCCCATGGGCAGCGGCGGCTGCGGCATGCAGTGCGCCAAATGTACTTATCCGGACCAGCCCTGCCGCTTCCCCGACAAGGCATTCACATCCATGGAGGCATACGGTCTGTTGGTCACTGATGTCTGCAAGAGCGCGGACACGCCCTACTACTACGGCAGAAATACAGTTACCTTCACCAGCTGTGTACTGTTTTAATATTTGCCATGTTGATCCTGGCACGTCGGCACACTGTAAACTGTATACTGTAAACACATTGCAAACCGCATACTGTAAAATGGTAAATTTTTCTTTTAATCAGGTGTTTTTTTACAGTGAATTGACTGCGGATACAGGATAATCTGCAGAAAACAAGCCTTACAACTGACCTGCAGAGTTTTTTTAGGGAAGATACAGGAAGGATGCAGGAAGGCTGCGCACTAAGAAAATCAAAAAAAAGTACCAAATTAAATATAGAAAATCTGAAAAATCAAAACACCGGAAAAATATAATGAGGGCACAGTCAGAGAGGCAATCTGAGGCAGTACACTAATTACATTAAAGGAATCTTTGTGATCGAATATTTTGAATACTTAGGAGGCGGATCATGGAAAAGATCAATATGATGAAGTGGGTTGACGACGCAATCGCAGCAGAGAAGAAGCAGGGCTTTTTGGTACTGTCCTTCCCGGCCATCCAGAAGATGGGGATCAGTGTCAGAGAACTGGTACAGTCCAGCGATCTGCAGGCGCAGGCAATGAAAATTGTCGCGGACCTCACACCGGAGGCATGCGGTTCTGTTTCTATGATGGACCTTTCCCTTGAGGCAGAGGCATTCGGTTCTCAGGTCGTCTTTTCGGATGATGAAGTCCCGACCGTTGTGGGAAGCATCGTGGAAGAAGAGGAAGAGGCGGAAGCCCTTGAGATTCCTGAAATCGGCGCAGGCCGCACACAGATTTATATTGATGCAATTGAGAAAGCTGTAAAGCTGATCACAGACCGCCCGGTATTCGCAGGCGTGATCGGCCCCTTCTCTCTGGCAGGCAGGCTGATGGATGTCACAGAAGCGATGATCTACTGCTATGAAGAGCCTGACATGGTACATACTCTGCTTGAAAAAGTTTCTCAGTTTATCATCAAGTACATTAATGCCTATAAGGCAGTCGGCGCCAACGGTGTAGTCATCGCGGAGCCTCTCGCAGGCCTGCTGGGTCCCGATCTTGCACAGGAGTTCTCCGGAGACTATATGAAGAAGATCGTGGCCGCAACACAGGAGGATGATTTCCTTGTTGTCTATCACAACTGCGGCAACAGTGTCATCCCTCAGATCGATTCCATCATCACAAACGGCTGCCGTGTATTCCACTTCGGCAATGCCATTGATATGGCAGATATGCTTCCCCATATTCCCGAAGACAAGATCGCCATGGGAAATGTCGATCCTTCCAGCAAGTTCCGCAACGGAACTCCCGAGTCGGTCAAAGAAGCTACACTGAATCTGATGGGCAAGTGCGCCTCCTACAAGAACTTTGTTCCTTCATCGGGCTGCGATATCCCGCCTATGACTCCCTGGGAGAACATCCAGGCCTTCTTCGATGCAGTGGACGAGTTCTACGCATAAATCTGCCGGCCTGCAAGGGGGTAACATGCGACTGCTTACTGATGTTGCGCAATGAAAATTACAATTCACGTAAAATAATTGCAAATATCATAAAAAGAGTGTGTTATAATACCGGTATTGAAAATAAAAATTGAAAAGCATTTGCAGTGCTCTTCGGAGCCTGACAAGGAATCCGGTTCAAAACCGGAGCAGCCCCCGCTACTGTGAGGCAGACGAAGTCCCTGCCTGCGGCATGAAGAAGGCCGCGGGAGTCACTGGAGCAGACCGGTCAAAGATGCTTCTGCGTTTTTGACGATCATATCCGGGAAGACGGGACGGAGGATGAAGCCAAGCCAGGATACTTGCTGCAAATGCAGACAGGATGCCCTGTTCGGTGGGAACAGCGGTGATGTGAAGAACTTACGGGGGCATTTTCGCATTATGCGGCGGGAATGTCCCTTTTCTATTCCTTGACAAACCGGGGGCTTTTCCTGTCATATAGTCTTAATATATTATATGGTCAGCTCTGTTAAAAATCCCCGGTTTTTAACGTGGTGAATATTGATAAAAGGCGGCACTCTCCAGCCGCTTTTTATCCGTTTTCGGGACATTCTCCCCCGGGCTGCTCCGGCGGGGGGAATGTTCGGAAACAGAAAATGTAAACGAAAAGAAGAATTCTTGAAAAAAAGTCTGTTTGGAAATATTCTTTACAGTAGATGTTTTTTGAATAGTATTCTTCAGCAAAAGCAGGAGGACGACATGAAAAAGAAATTGACAGCGATCCTGTTGGCATCTGCTTTGGCGGGCGCACTTCTGGCAGGCTGCAGCGGTTCTGGAAACAGCACACCGACGCAGACGCCGGAAAACACGGCCGAGGCAGTCAGTGAAGCTGCACCGGCAGTAGAGAGCGCACCGGCAGCAGATACTGCAGCAGAGAGTGCGGCTGCGGCAGAAACTGCAGCTGTGGCAAAAACGGATGAAGAGCTTGCGGCAGAGTGCGCAGCTCTGATCGACAAGATCTATGTGCAGGAACGCACAGAGACAACAGACGCGGACATTGCCGCGGCGAGGGCTGCATGGGATGCCCTGACGGATGAACAGAAAGCAATGGTGGAAGGCGAAGAGGCGGATCCCGATTACTTCGGCCGCGATACCGGCGATGCCTCTGCGGACGATCCGCTCAATGCGGATGATATCGGCGAGAACGAGCTTCTGGTCGTGAGCTTCGGCACTTCCTTCAATGAGAGCCGCGCGACAGATATCGGCGGCATCGAGAAGGCTCTGCAGGAAGCCAACCCCGACTGGTCCGTGCGCAGGGCATTTACTTCCCAGATCATCATCAACCATGTGCAGGCCCGTGACGGTGAGGTCATCGACAACATCGACCAGGCGCTTGCCCGCGCAAAGGAAAACGGCGTCAAGAATCTCGTCATTCAGCCCACACATCTGATGCACGGCGCTGAGTATGATCAGCTCATGGATTCCGTTAAGGCTGTCGCAGGTGATTTTGAGACTGTCCGCGTCGCGGAGCCCCTGCTGGGCGAAGTCGGCGAGGATGCTACGATCGTCAATGAAGATAAAGAAACCGTTGCGGAAGCAGTCGTTGCACAGGCTGTTGAGGATGCGGGATATGAGAGCATTGCGGAAGCCGGTATGGACGGCACAGCTATTGTTCTCATGGGCCACGGCACTTCGCACGCCGCCAAGGTGACCTACAGCCAGATGCAGACCATGATGGATTCCCTGGCATACACCAATGTTTTTGTCGGCACCGTCGAGGGCGAGCCCGAGGAGACTGCCTGTGATCAGATTATCGAAAGAGTCAAAGCGACAGGCTTCAAGAAAGTGGTTCTCCGTCCCCTGATGGTTGTTGCAGGCGACCACGCCAACAACGACATGGCGGGTGATGAGGAGGATTCCTGGAAGAGCATGTTCAAGGCGGACGGCAGCTTTGACAGCATCGACACCCAGATTGCGGGTCTCGGCCGGATCGAAGCTGTAGAGGCGGTTTATGTCGCGCACACCGCGGCCGCCATGGAAGCAGATCCCCTGGAAGTTGAAACTGCAAAGCAGGACGAGGAAGCTGAAAAGAAGGACGAGGAAACTGAAAAGAAGGACGAGGAAACTGCAGAGCAGGACAAGGACCTTGTAAAGGAGTGCTCAGACCTGATCGAAGCCCTCAATGTGCAGGAACGCACAGAGACGACAGACGCGGATATCGCGGCGGCGAAAGCTGCATGGGATGCCCTCACAGATGAGCAGAAGGCCCAGGTGGAGGATCCCGATTATTTCGGCCGTGACACGGGTGACGCATCTGCGGACGATCCGCTCAACGCAGATGATATCGGCCAGAATGAGATGCTGGTCGTCAGCTTCGGCACATCTTTCAACGACAGCCGCGCGACCGATATCGGCGGTATCGAGAAAGCGCTGCAGGCGGCATACCCTGACTGGGCTGTCCGCAGAGCTTTTACAGCGCAGATCATCATTAACCATGTGCAGGCCCGTGACGGTGAAGTCATCGACAACGTTGAGCAGGCACTGGCCCGCGCAAAGGAAAACGGAGTCAAAAATCTTGCTATTCAGCCCACACATCTGATGCACGGCGCTGAATATGATGAACTTATGGCAGCTGTCGAAGCAGCAAAAGCCGACTTTGCGACTGTCAGCGTTGCGGAGCCCCTTCTGGGAGAAGTCGGCGAGGATGCGTCTGTCGTCAACGAGGATAAAGAAGCTGTCGCCAAGGCAGTGGTAGAAGAAGCTGTAAAGGTAGCAGGTTTTGACAGCCTCGAGGCAGCACAGGAAGACGGAACCGCATTTGTATTCATGGGCCACGGAACTGCCCATGTCGCCAAAGTGACTTACAGCCAGATGCAGGCCCAGATGGATTCTCTTGGCTACAAGAACGTCTTCATCGGCACTGTCGAGGGCGAGCCTGAAGAGACATCCTGTGAAAATATCATTGCCAAAGTCAAAGAGGCAGGCTATAAGAAAGTGATCCTCCGTCCCCTGATGGTCGTGGCCGGAGACCACGCCAACAATGATATGGCAGGCGATGATGAGGATTCCTGGAAGAGTCAGTTCACTAAAGACGGCAGCTTTGAGAGCGTCAACTGCCAGATCGAAGGCCTCGGACGGATTCAGCAAGTGCAGGAGCTCTATGTCGCACATATGTTAAATGCAATCGATGGACTGGATCCCGAGGCAGCAGCAGCCGCTGCTGAGACTGCAAAAGAGCCTGCGGAAGAGACCTCTGAGAACAAAGCCGAAGAGGCGGGAAATGCCCCTATTGAGGATGGCACCTACACTGCCACCTTCAAGACAGACAGCAGCATGTTCCATGTCAACGAGGCCAACGGCGACAAGGGAACCCTGACTGTCGAAAACGGCAGGATGACCATCCATGTCAGCCTTGTCTCCAAAAAGATCCTCAAACTTTTCCAGGGCACTGCCGCAGAGGCACAGCAAGAAGGTGCAGCTGTCATCGAGCCCACAACAGACGAAGTGACTTACAGCGATGGCGAGAAAGAGGAGGTCTATGGATTTGACCTTCCCGTACCGGTGCTCGGCGAGGAATTTGACTGCGCCATCATCGGTGAAAAGGGCAAGTGGTATGACCACAAGGTCATCGTCTCCGACCCTGTCAAGCAGTGAGTATACCGTGACAGCAGCATTTCTTTCAGAAATCTGCGAAAGCGAAGTGTCTGCAGGCTGGTCGGCATGGCGGATTACGTCTGGACCGAGACAGCAGCATCTCGTTAAGCTGGACATATTAAGATAATAGTAAAGGGACCGGTGCACATCTGATTTGTGCGGCCGGTCCCTTTTTTATATGCCGACAGCCCACTGCTCCCATTGACCAGAGATACAGTTTTTTGGTACTATTCCAGAATACTAAGTGAGTTACGGAAAAAAGCGCACTATTCCACTGTTTTTCAATGAGACTCTCTGAGATTGTCAACGCGATACTACATGCTTTGAGTATAATGGGAGCGGTATATCAAAATGTTAATCAGTAAAGAAAAAAGCTTAGATCAATCTGGAAAAAGCGGCGGTAAACTGAATGAAAATGGAAATGATAAACAAGTCAGAAAGCTGATCTGGAAGACACTGATCCCAAACTTTACATCAGAACTCAGCCTTTCAGCAACAAGTATTGTTGACGGCGCAATTGTAGGAAGCTTCTATGGTGCGAAAGGCCTTGCGGCGGTAGGAGCAGGCGTACCGAAAGCGGTTCAGCGGAGGGTACTGCCGGCAGCAGTAAAGCGAAGTGTATCACCGAGCCAGATCATTCCGTATCCCATGGGGGCTTCGTTGCGGAAGAGTTCCTCCTGGATGTTAAGGGTTCCGCGTGCGCCCTGTTTTTGTGCCTGGTCGGTCACGATCCGGCGGCCCTCTTTCCGTGCAAAGGACAGAGCTTTTGTCCGGGAACCGAAGGTTTTACGATGATCCCGGGACACAACGATCACATTGCCGTAATCATCCCCTGCGACAGGGCGGAGGCTGACCTCTACGACGGCAGTCACCTGACCGGTGATTGCTCCGACGGCATTGGCGACAGAAGCGTGCTCCGGCAGTACAGCCTTTGTGCGCAGCATTTTTGCGACCCGCGGCAGGAAAATGTGGGTCGGCGCCCCCACACCGACAAGCTTTGCGTGCGTCTCGAAAATCCGTGGCAGGAAGCTTTTGCTCCGGCGGCTGCCGGTGTCTGCAAGCTGCCATGCATAATTGATCAGATCTGTCATCTGCGCATCAAAAGGTTTTTTGGAAAGAGGTATACACTCAGTCGTCAAAAGAATCCGGACGAGGTTTTTATATAGGCGCTCAGTCACAAGGTCGTAAGCCTTCTGTGCCAGATCCTCAAGGGTTTCCGCCTCACTGCTGCGCACGAAAAAGGCCGCAGCGAGGCGTGAGGCTTCCGTGGAATAGGCGTTAAAGTCGCCCCGGATATGCATGAAATCAGTGGGAGTAAGACCGCAGCGGAGAATGACTCTCGCAGACTCCAGTCTGCTGAAATCAGCGGTGTAAATATCTTTTTCCATGGCTCTGCAGGCCTCTTCATAAGAGAGAGGCCCCTCCTTCAGGGTATGGCACAGCGCTTTTTCGCTGTTAAAGAAGTATCCGCTTTCATCCCCCTCAATATCTTTTAAGAGAATGAAAAATTCATGTAAGGGGCATACGTTGAGACGGCCGGAATCATCCAGCTTCCTCAGTTCTTCCAGGACTTGAGGGTATTCCGAAGCCAGGGTGCAGAGGGGCTGTACGCGGGTTTTGCCGAGGTGGATTTTTCCGCCGCGGTCATAGTAGACGCGGGTGTCGCCGCCCAGTCCGAAGGTGTCCACGTAGAGACCTTTGACAAAAGTCTTCCATTCACCGACCTGGATCCCTGTTTCAGCGCGTTTTACGACGCGGTTTTTGACAATGGCGACATCGGTCGTCGTGCCGCCCATGTCGACCACGATGGCATTGGGGGTGTCGGACAGGGTGCAGGCACCGATCACACTGGCGGCAGGACCGCAGAGCAGTGTCTCCACAGGGCGCTCCGCCGCGAATGTTTCAGACATCTGTGATCCGTCGCTGCGGATGATCGTGATGGGTACATCCAGATGCATGGAAGTGAAGACTTCACGGATTGCCGCCATGAAGGCACAGACTACCGGCACCAGCCTTGCGTTCAGAAGTGCCCCGGCACCTCTTCGGATCGCATTGAGATCGGCAAAGAGAGTATTGCCCAGAATGACGGGCATATCCTGAAACTGCGGATATTCCCGGATCAGCTCCTCTACTTTCAGCTCATAGGCCCCGCCGTGATCGGCTGCGTAGAGCTGCACGATACTGACACAGTCGCAATCCTTGAGAAAGTCCGGAAGCTTTTCCCGGAGTGCCTCCCAGTCAGGCTCTTCGGAAGCAGCCGGATCCGGCAGGATATGGCAGTCCACCAGCAGAATGTCGTTGAGTGAGCGGAAGCCATAGCTTCTCCAGGTTTCCATAAATACCTTTCGTGACACTCCGAGGAAAATAATCTTTCCCCTTCCGCCTAGATTCTCCACGCAGGCATTGGTCGCCAGCGTTGTTGAAAGCGCTGCCTGCCCGCACTCCCGCAGCAGATCCTCCGGGAGCTTCCGCAGCACATCCCTGATCCCGATCTTCAGGTCCTTATGTGTGGTCAGCGTCTTCGCCTCCGAAAGCACCTCTTTCGTCTCAAAGTCATAGATTACGGCGTCCGTACAGGTTCCGCCGGTATCGATCCCGATTCCCTTCATCTTGTCCTACCCGTTTTTTTATTCTTCAGCCTGTTTTGAGAAGAACTTTGTCCAATCTCCAGGTATAGTTTAGCGCAAATGCAACTTTGTTTTTAGAAATTTGATGCTGAAATTGGGAAAATCGTGGTAGTTCCGCGTCGTACAAGTCGGGTTTTGCGCGGAAAACACGCGAAAAACTCCTCATGTTTCAGATGGGTCTGTACTGTAACATACCGGTAACACTGCTTATTTGTCTACTGCTATGAAATTGACAAGGGGGAAGTACCGGTCGTATAATAGTTATCACAAAGAGGAGCACTGTGACAAGCGGTTGGCCTCAATCTGATTGTTTATAATCTAAACAACCGTCACTTGGCCGAGTGGCGGTTGTTGCGTTTTACGCTAACTGTGATGGTGATCCCAAACACATGAAATGTTATCGTAATCGGCATGCACATCACCTCCTTTTGGATCATGATGGCCAACCGCCTGCGCTCTTGCAGTGCTCCTCTGCCCTTGCGGGTGATGAAATTTTATCACTTATATGAAATGTGTTCAAGTGAATTAATTCATAAAACAACCGCTGCCCGGCAAGGCGGCGGTTGTTTTATGTTACTGGTGGATAAAACAAATTTCCTCCAGGACATGCAGTTCTATTATGTCATGCTCTGCAGTATTCATTTTTTCCGTTTCTGAAGCGGTCTTTTCAGATTTCTTCAGGGAGAGCTTCCATCCGCAGCCGCAGGGGCGCTGCCAATCATAGTAATCGCGGGCAGGGCGGCCCCAGCGTTCCAAAATAGCCATCTGCGTGCCGCCATGGGATACGATGATGAGATCCTCTGACTGGTTCCTCTTTTCTTTTTCCAGGTCTTCTATGTCCAGAACTGAGAGAAAAGCGCTGCAGACGCGGTCGGAGAAGTCTGCGCGGCTCTCTCCTCCGGGGCAGGTGCCAAGGCACCAGCCGTCCACCCATTCGCGGTACTGAGGATCATTCTCCATTTCTTTCCAGGTCCGTCCTTCAAAAACACCGAAATTCATTTCCCACAGACCGGGGATACAGATCTGTTCTGCGTCGGGAAAGAGGATCGAGGCGGTTTCCCGTGCCCGTTTTGCCGGGGATACATAGACATGCGAGGGCGAAAACGGGGCTCTTGCCAGTGCAGTCCTCCCTTTTTCGGACAGACTCTCATCGAGAAAACCCTGATAGCGTCCTTCTTCTCCGGGGACAGTCATTCCGTGTCTGATCAGCCAGATCTTCATTCTTATTTCTCCCTGACCTGAGGTTCCTGTACAATACAGAGGTTAATAGACACATGGTTTTTCTGTACGTGCCATACTTGCCCGAAGTCCCGGGTACTTTATGGCGAAGATTTGATACAGCATCTTTAGTGTATCAGGATTAGGGCGCAAAGTGCAAAAAACACATAATAATTTCTAAAGCCTTTCCGACCGCATGTTATAATGATTATTACCTGTTGGGATACAAGAGCAAAGGTTTTTTTGCAGTTTGCTGTAATTAAAACCATCTTTTTGGAATAATATCTGCCGGGAGGTGCCGCATATGGACGCTCCGGCATGAGAGGAATGCTTGATATGAGAACAGAAGCGGAAGATATTCTCTTTCAGCAGATTGGGGAGATCAGAGGTGCAGATTCCGGTGCCATGCGGGATGCAGCGGCCTATGTTCAGTCATTGGCGGCGCCTCCCGGGAGCCTGGGAAAGCTGACAGATGCAGCGATCCAGCTGGCGGGCATCACCGGAAAGGTGAAAAACACCCTCGGCAGACGGCGCATTATTGTGATGTGTGCGGACAATGGTGTTGTGGCAGAAGGGGTCTCTTCTACTCCTCCCATTGTGACTCTGTCCCAGGCCGTCAATATGACAAGACACCTCACCGGCATGTCTTCTCTGGCCGCCCATTTCGGAATTGATACGGAGATCGTCGATATAGGGATTGCGACACCTTACGAAGAACAGGGATGTAAAATTCTGCAGCGCCGCATCCGCCGGGGCACCGGCAATCTTGCAAAGGAACCTGCCATGAGCCGGGAGGAAGCTGTGCGGGCGATCCTTGTCGGCATCGAACGGGCGAAACAGGCATCTGCGGATGGCATCGATGTCATCGGCGCCGGAGAGATGGGCATAGGCAATACGACGACTTCTGCCGCAGTGCTGGCCGCATTGACCGGCCTGTCTGCGGAGGATGTGACCGGCCGGGGCGGCGGTCTTACGGATGCCGCCTTTGAAAAAAAGAAAGACGTGATCAGGAAGTCTCTGAAACTTCATGGGCTTGTGCCTTCTGCTTCCGACCCCATAGAAGTGCTTTCCAGGGTCGGAGGCCTGGATCTGGCAGCCATGTGCGGCCTTTTCCTGGGGGCTGCCATCTGCCGCATTCCGGTTGTCATTGACGGCTTTATTTCTATTGTTGCGGCACTGTGCGCCCAGAGGCTGTGCAGCAGTTCCAGAGACTTTATGTTCCCCTCACATGTCTCAGAGGAAATCGGATATCTGCGTGCGGCACAGGAACTGCACCTGGATCCCTGGCTGCATTTGAACATGCGCCTGGGAGAGGGGAGCGGCTGTCCCCTGGCCTTCCAGATTCTCGAGGCTTCATGCGCGCTGATGAACGAAATGGCAACCTTTGAGCAGGCACAGATAGACGACGACTACCTTACGGAACTTCGTGCAATGCAGAGATAAGAGAGTGTGATTGCCATAAAAGCAGGCAATTACTGTCTGCGGGAAAAGATTACATGCATTGCAGAAATAAACGGAGACTCAGAACAATATGGCAAAAGCAATTATGATTCAGGGAACCATGTCCAACGCAGGCAAGAGCCTTCTGGCCGCCGGTCTCTGCCGGATTTTCCGCCAGGACGGTTACAGGGTCGCACCCTTTAAATCCCAGAATATGGCCCTCAACTCCTTTATCACGGAGGAGGGGCTGGAGATGGGCCGGGCCCAGGTCATGCAGGCAGAGGCCGCCGGCATTGCACCCGATGTACGGATGAACCCAATCCTCTTAAAGCCCACGACTGATACGGGTTCCCAGGTTATTGTACAGGGAGAAGTCCTGGGCGATATGGACGCCCGCAAATATTTTGCCTATAAAAAGAGTCTGATGCCGCTGGTGCTGGAGGCCTATAATTCTCTTGCGGCCGAGAACGATATCATCGTCATCGAGGGTGCTGGGAGTCCCGCCGAGATCAACCTGAAAAAAGACGACATTGTCAATATGGGCCTGGCAAAGGCTGTAGGCGCGCCGGTCCTTCTGGCGGGAGATATTGACCGCGGCGGCGTCTTTGCCCAGCTTCTGGGTACGCAGATGCTGCTGGAGCCGGAGGAACAGGCACTTCTCAAGGGCTTTATTATCAACAAATTCCGCGGCGACAAGACCATTCTGGATCCGGGGATTGCCATGCTCGAAGAGAGGGGCGGCGTGCCGGTTGTCGGCGTGGTGCCCTTTATGCAGCTGGATATCGACGACGAGGATTCACTGGCTCCCCAGCTGACGCAGACCAACCGTGCGCCGGCGGGAAAACCGGTGGAGATTGCCGTGATCCGTCTGCCCCACCTGTCCAATTTTACGGATTTCAATGTTTTTTCCAGGATCCCGGAGGCAGACCTGCGCTATGTCTCGCGCCCGGAAGCCCTTGGTGATCCGGATATGGTCATCTTGCCGGGCACCAAAAATACCATGGCGGATCTTCACTGGCTCTTCGCAAGCGGCATGGCAGATGCCATTGACGATCTCCGCCGCCAGGGATGTGTGATTTTCGGCGTCTGCGGCGGCTACCAGATGCTTGGCCGGGAAATATCGGATCCGGACCGGACTGAAGAGGGCGGCCGGGCCCGGGGGCTGGGCTTTTTGGATACGGAGACGGTTTTTTCAAAAGAAAAACGCCGCACACGCGTCCATGGCAGGATCACAGATCTTCCCGGAACCCTTCAGCCGCTTGAAGGAATGGAAATCGAGGGTTATGAAATCCACATGGGCCGCACGTCAGAGAGCAGAGACCAGGCCGGCTTTTGCCGGATCCGGGACCACCGCACAGGAATCGAAACTTTGGACGGCACAGCTGCCGGGAATATTTACGGCACCTATGTTCACGGTGTTTTCGATGCCCCGGGCATTGCCCGCAGGATCGTTGAGATTCTGGCTAAGCACAAGGGTGTGACACTGAAAAGTTCACCGGGAAATCCCGCCTGCACCGCACCTGAAACCGATTATCAGACCTACAAAGAAACCCAATACGATCTTCTGGCGGAAACCCTGCGCAGGCACCTGGACATGAAGCGCATTTATGAGATTTTAGAGGAAAGCTGAAGCGGGTGCAAAACATAAACCTTAACTAAACTGTAAGAAAAAAGACTTTTGGATCTGAAATGGAAACAGATCCGGAGGTCTTTTTTTAATGACACGGCCGTGTAATGAATTTTTCCGCTTTACGCGGAACACGGGCCGATCGGGGCAGAGGGCGCAAATGAACTGCATCGCAGTTCATTGCTGCCGCTACCCTATCTAAAACAGGCGAGCTTCCTGTGAAATCCACTATTTGACAAAGGATATGAAAGATGGTAAGATTTCATTGTTATGAAATACATATAAAAGGATAATAACCGAATATACGAAATAATGGAAAAGGAGGTGGACAAGTGGATTTTAAGGGAGAAGAGTATGGAAAACTGCAGAATATGAATGACGACCCGAAAAAAGATTCTTCAGAATACTTCAAAACAGAGGCTGCTGAAGGGAGAGGACTTGTTCAGGAACCCTCCGCCGCAGCTGAATATCCGCAGAAGGCAGGTCAGTATTATGTCGATCTTGAGGAATCTGTAAAACAGGATCCCCGGATCCCTAAAGGAGGAGGACACACTGAAGAGGAGTATTTAGCTCTGCCCGATGATCTGCGTGTCGAGCTGATTGACGGCGTTTTCTACGCAATGGTTGCTCCGGCAAGGATTCACCAGACAGTGGCTTTGGAAATTGCAAGGCAGCTCATGGACTGTGTTGAAAAGAATTGTAAAGAATGCTTTGTCTACATTGCACCGTCGGATGTAGCGCTTGGAGAGGACAGAAAGACAGTTGTCCAGCCGGATGTCTATGTACATTGCGACCTGGAGAAAGATATAAAACCGGGACCCTATCGTGGGGTGCCTGATTTTGCCCTTGAAGTTCTCTCCCCTTCAAATCCTGAAAATGATCTGTGGAGAAAGAGGGAACTTTACCGCAGACACGGCTTGCGGGAATACTGGATCGTGGATCCCCGGGAATTGACAGTCTATACATTTGACTTTGAAAAGACAGACGAAGGGAACGAAGTACCAGAGAAATATACCTTTCAGGACATGGTACCGGTGAGGATTTCTGACGGAGTCTGCAGGATTGATTTCAGGAGGGTGTATGACAAGATTAAACATTTCTCAACTGCAGAAGGCAGAGAAATGAAAGAATATGTCCGGGAACCTTCCGGCGCTGCCGCTTATCTGCAAAATGCAGGGCAGGCTTCTGATGTACAGACGAGAGGTATGACGAGGGATCCCCGGATTCCCACAGGAGGAGGGCACACCGAGGAAGAGTATTTTGCCCTGCCTGATGACCTGCGTGTCGAGCTGATCGACGGAGTTTTTTACCAGACAGCATCTCCCGCGATGCCTCATCAGACCGTAGCTTTGGAGATTGTAAGGCAGCTTTGGGACTGTATTGAAGAGCACGGGGAGGAAGAATGCTTCGCCTATATTGCGCCGTCGGATGTGGCACTTGGAGAGGACAAAAAGACCGTCGTTCAGCCGGATGTCTATGTGCACTGCCACCCGGAGAGAGAGGTCATATCCGGCCCTCACCGCGGAGCTCCCGATTTTACCATTGAAGTTCTCTCCCCTTCAAATCCTGAAAACGATCTGTGGAGAAAGAGGGAACTTTACCGCAGACACGGCGTGCGGGAGTACTGGATCGTAGATCCCGCAGGTTTTACGGTTTATGTATTTCATTTCGAAAAAGAAGGACCAAAGGAAGAAACACCGGAGAAATATTCCTTTGACCGTGAGATACCGGTCGGGATTTCGGATGGAAACTGCAAGGTGGATTTTCGCAGGGTCTGCCGCAAGATTGAACATTTTTTCAGGATGAATCAGTAGATGTAAGAATTGTATTTTCGAGACACAGGCTCGAGGTGCGCCTGAAAGAACATACAAAGTACAAAACACATATCTTTTCGGACAGACCCGGCGAGTGGGTTCTGTCCGTTTTTTGTTCATTCGTTCACACCTTTGAAAGATACATAAACTGTAATGTCTTCAGCTGAGATTGGTCAGCTGTGATTTATTACAAAACGATATAATATTTACCAAAGTGATGCCTGAACCATGGTATAATTATTGTCGGCAATTTTTCGTTTCAAAACACAGAAACGATTTCTTTTTTAGCACCCGGTGCTTCGGTACGAGAGGTAAGAATGATGGAACTCGAGCATGTCCTTCCGGCGGATATAGAAAAGACAAGTTTCCGGATCATTGAACAGGAACTGCATGAAATGGGCAGGGAGATTCCGGAGGATAAAAAACATGTCATTCTGCGTGTGATCCACACGACGGCAGATTTTGAATATCTGGACACGATGGCATTCAGCGAGGAGGTACTGGAGAAGGCCTCCGACGCGATCCGACGGGGGGCGCATATTGTCACAGACACGACCATGGCCATGTCCGGGATCAACAAGAGAAAGCTGGCCTCTTTCGGAGGCCAGGTACACTGCTATATAGCGGATCCCGATGTCGCGGAGCAGGCAAAGCAGGCGGGGACGACCCGCTCCGCCGCTGCCGTCGATAAGGCAGTCCGCGAGGCAGAAGAGGCGGGTTATCCCCTGATTTTCGCTGTGGGAAATGCGCCGACAGCACTTATTGCCCTGGAGGAAAAGATCCATCAGGGCTATAAGCCGGAACTTGTTATTGCGGTCCCGGTGGGTTTCGTCAATGTTGTGGCCGCCAAAGAGCGGATCATGGCGACCGGTGTGCCTTACATCTGCAACCGCGGCAGAAAGGGCGGAAGCAATGTCGCTGCCGCAATCTGCAACGCAATTCTCTACAAGATGTGAATAAAAGCGGGAAAAGCCGAGGGGGCGCCGGGGCACAGGACAAGGCGCTGTTTATTCACATATGTTTGCCAACGCATGAGCAGGTGACGAAAAATAAATGGAACTTAACGAGTACATCGAAAAGGGCGGGCAAAAGCTCCGTCTGGGATATACGACGGGAAGCTGTGCCGCTGCGGCGGCAAAGGCCGCGGTATTAATGCTGCTGACAGGGCAGAGGGTTTTGCAGGTTCAGCTGAAGACGCCGAAAGGGCTGGATCTGATCCTTGAGATTGAGGACATCTGCTTCTGGAATGAAAAAAATGCGGTTTCAAATAGTCGTCCGCATGCTGTTTCCTGCGCAGTCCGCAAGGACAGCGGGGATGACCCGGATATCACCAATCATGCCCTGATCTATGCCGAAGCTGCCCGTTCCGCCATACCGGGCATCCGCATTGACGGAGGGGAGGGAGTCGGCCGCGTGACAAAACCCGGGCTGGATCAGCCGGTGGGAAATGCAGCCATCAACAGCACGCCGAGGCGGATGATCAGAGAGGCAGTTCTGGAAGTTCTGCAAGTCCTGGAATCCAGTCTGTCAGAAGCAGATCATCAGAAAAGCGATTTTGCGGGTTTTGCAATCGATCAAAACAAAGAGCTGGTACAGAGCATTCCGCAGGGACTTGATATAACCATTTCTGTCCCGCAGGGGCGGGAACTGGCGGCAAAGACCTTTAACCCCAAACTTGGAATTGAGGGAGGCATCTCCATTCTGGGCACGAGCGGAATTGTTGAGCCCATGAGCGACCAGGCCTTACTCGATACGATCCGGGTGGAAATCAGGGTTCGCAAGGAGGAGGGGCTGACAATCCTTCCTGCAGCGCCGGGCAATTACGGAAAGAATTTTTTCCTTGAACAATACGGCTTTTCTCTGGACACTTCGGTAACCGCTTCCAACTTTATTTACGAAACAGTGAAGATGGCAGCGGACGCAGGATTTACAAAAATGCTTTTTGTGGGCCACATCGGCAAACTCGTCAAAGTGGCCGGCGGTATCCGCAACACCCATTCGCAGTACGGTGATCACCGCATGGAAATCCTGACGGAGATTGCGGAAAGTCTTATTGACAAAAACAGCAGTGACTATATTGGCTTACGTACTGCACTGGCGGACTGTGTGATGACGGATGAGGCAATCCGGATTCTGAAGGAATACGGTATCGCAGAAGAAGTCCTCTCCGAAATGACGCGGCGGATCCAGACAGTCATGCAGGAATGGGCGCAGGGAAAGATGCAGGTCCAGGTCGTTGTTTTTTCAAATGTACACGGGGAACTTGGCAGGACAGAGAAGGCGCTGGATTATATGCGCATTCTGCAGGAGCAGATTTCCGGAGGCTGAGGCAATAGCATTGTGTCTGAAACTTTATGCGAAGAGGCGCATGGATGCGGTGCGGAAGATGTTGACAAGTCTTTGAAAAAACAAGACATTTCACCCCCCTATCCGGCGCGCAGGATTTGCGAGCGAGTCTTGAAAGTTAAGAGGAGATATTCAAAATGGTCCATTTTGTGGGAGCTGGATCCGGCGCACCGGATCTGATCACAGTCCGCGGGCAGAGGCTGCTTTCGGAGGCAGATGTCATCATTTACGCGGGCTCACTGGTGAACCCTGCCCTTTTAGACTATAAAAAAGAGGGCTGCCGCGTCTACGACAGTGCGAAAATGACACTGGAGCAAGTGACGGACGTGATGCGTCAGGCGGAAAAGGAAGGGCTCACGACAGTGCGTCTTCATACCGGGGATCCCTGTATTTACGGCGCGATCCGCGAGCAGATGGACATCCTGGAGAAAGCTGGAATTCTGTATGATTCCACGCCCGGTGTGAGCGCCTTCTGCGGCGCGGCTTCCGCCCTGGACATGGAATACACCCTGCCCGGCATTTCCCAGAGTGTGATCATCACCCGCATGGCCGGCCGCACACCCATGCCGGAAAAGGAATCCATTGAGTCCTTTGCCGCGCACGGAGCAACGATGGTGATCTTTCTCAGCACAGGCATGCTGGAAAAGCTCAGCGGCCGCCTGATCGAGGGCGGTTATGCGCCGGAAACGCCGGCGGCCATTGTCTACAAGGCGACCTGGCCGGATGAGGAAAAGTATATCTGCACGGTGGATACGCTGGCCAGGACCGCTGCGGAGCACGGGATCACAAAAACGGCGCTCATCATAGTCGGCGGTGCCGTCGCCCAGAGCGGCTATGAGCGCTCAAAGCTCTACGACCCGGGCTTTACGACAGAATTCAGAGAGGCGTCAGAATAATAAGAATAAGACCTCATATACATGCGGAGCATGCCTTGCCGCCATTTTGAGCGGCCTGTTTGGAAAGGGAGAGAAAGAAATGGGGGCTGACAGCAAAAAAGGAAAAATCACCGTGGTCGGTATAGGACCCGGTGCGATCGACCAGATGACCTTCGAGGCCTATCATGCGATAGAAAACTGCGACGTGATCGCCGGATACCATGTCTATGTGGATCTGGTGAAAGACCGGTTTCCGGACAAAAAAATCATCACCACCACCATGCGCAGGGAGGAGGAGCGGTGCATCCTTGCCCTGGAGGAGGCGGAGACGGGCGCGGATGTCGCCTTTATCTGCAGCGGCGACGCGGGTGTCTACGGCATGGCGGGACTGATCTACGAGACAGCGCAGGATTATCCCGATGTGGAGATCCAGGTGATTCCGGGTGTCACGGCAGCCCTGAGCGGCGCCGCCCGCCTGGGGGCACCCCTGATCCATGATTTTGCCCTTATCAGCCTGAGCGATCTGATGACCAGCTGGGAGAAGATCCAGAAGCGTCTTCGGATGGCGGCGGAGGGCGATTTCGCCATTGTCCTCTACAATCCCTCCAGCAGAAAGCGGGCGGATTATCTGCAGAAGGCCTGCGATATTCTGCTGGAAACGCTTTCCCCCGACCAGATCTGCGGCACAGTCCGCAACATCGGCCGCGACGGAGAAGAAACCCATATTTATACCCTGGCAGAGCTGCGCGATGTTCAGGTGGATATGTTTACTACAGTTTTTATCGGCAACAGTTCGACAAAGCGCATCGGCGGCCATATGGTGACGCCCCGCGGATATGCAAGAGAACGCAAGACAACATCATTCTGAGAAGGTGCGTTTGGACAGATGAAAGCAGAGAGTGGAAAGATTTTGATTTTCGGCGGTACAACTGAGGGAAGGACAGTTGCGGAGCGCCTGCTCGCCGAGGGCCTGCCATGCACTGTCTGTGTGGCGACACAGTATGGAGAGGAAGTCCTGCATCCCCATCCCCTGATGAATGTTCATACGGGAAGGATGGACCGCGTCGGTATGACGCAGATGATGCTGGAAGGACATTTTTCCTGTGCCATCGATGCGACACATCCCCATGCACAGCTTGTTTCTCAGGAAATCAGGGCGGCCTGTGAGCAGACGGGTCTCCCTTATCTTCGCCTGCAGAGAGAAAATGCGGATTCTGAAAGTCCTGAAAGCTCTGATAAAAGGGCAGCGGATGATAAATCAGGGAAACAATCCTGTATTTATGTCACTGATGTAGAAGAGGCAGGATCTTTCCTTTCGTCTGTTCCCGGCCGCATTCTGGTGACGACAGGCAGCAAAGAGCTCGCCCGTTTTACCAGAGCACTAGGCGACCCCTCCAGGATCACAGCCCGCGTTCTTCCTTCGCCGGAGAGCCTGCAGGCCTGCGCCGGGGCGGGGCTCACAGGAAAGCAGATTTTTGCCATGCAGGGCCCTTTCGGTACAGATATGAACTGCGCCCTGATCCGCCATGCCCATGCCTCCTGGCTTTTGACCAAGGAAACCGGTGCGGCGGGAGGCTATCCCGAGAAGATAGAAGCTGCACAAAAATGCGGCATCCGCGCAGTGGTGATCCGCACCCCTTCGACAGAAAATGAGTCACGAGGGACGGTTCTGCCTGACTCATTTGAGCCGTCAGGCGGAGCAGCGACGATGAATCTGACGGATGCTGTTCAGGATCCGCAGCGGGAATCAGCGCGGTTGGCAGGACTGGAGTACATAATCGAAAAAGCCCGGCAGTATGCTTCTTGCGGGAAAAAGAAAGCCGGAATCTTTTCTCTGGTCGGCGTCGGTGTGGGTGCGCAGGAGGCGGGAACGCAGCAGGCGCAGGAAGCAATCGCCTCCGCCCAGGTCCTTTTCGGGGCAAAGAGTGTTCTGGAAAATCTGACAAAGACCTGGCAGCCGGCAGCCTGCAAAAAAGTCATTGCCAATTACGACAGCGGTAAGATCCTGGACTATCTGCAGGAACATCCGGAGATAAGGAATGCCGCAGTTGCTTACTCAGGAGACAGCGGATTTTACAGCGGAGCCGCCTCCATGCTTGCAAAACTGAAAATGGCAGAGGCGTTCAAAGAAAACTTCGATGTAAAAGTGATCTGCGGAATATCCAGTGTCTCCTGGTTCGCTGCGCGGGCGGGGATTCCCTGGCAGGACTGGAAAATACTCAGTTCCCACGGGCGATTCTGCAACGTGACAGGCCAGGTGCGCAGGAACCGCGAATGCTTCCTGCTGCTGGCCAACGCGGCCGACCTGCGTCAGACGGGCGCTCTGCTGGCAAGGGCCCAGGACCAGGGTACTCTGGGAAAACTGCAGCTGATCTATGGCTATGAGCTATCCCGCGCGGGAGAGCAGATCTGTCCCTGCACGCCGCAGGAACTGATCGAGGTCACACAGGAAGGTCTCTATGTCCTGTATATCCGGCACGACGACGCGGAAAAAATCCCTGTTCTGCCGGGAATGCCGGACACTGCCTTTATCCGGGGAAAAGCACCGATGACCTCTTCGGAAATCCGCACGCTCTCCCTGTGCCGCCTTGGTCTGACCGCCAAATCGGTCTTGTGGGATGTGGGCGCCGGAACAGGTTCTGTGAGTGTTGAGGCTGCCCTCGCCTGCCCGGACAGCAAAGTCTGGTCAATTGAATGCAAAAAAGATGCCCTCGCTCTCCTTGCGGAAAACAGGGCAAAGTATAGTCTTCAGAATATGTCGATCATCGAGGGACGGGCACCGGAAGCGCTGATCGATCTGCCGGTTCCTACCCATGTCTTTATCGGAGGCAGCGGCGGCGAGATCGGAAGTATACTGGACTTTGTCCTTGCGCGCAATTCCAGCGCAAAAGTGGTGGTGAACTGCATCACTTCGGAGACCCTTACGGCACTGTATGATGCGCTGGACACCCTGCCGATCCGTGACCTTCAGTGCGTGCAGGTCATGGTAAACCGGGAGGAAATCCTGGGGACCTACCACTATCTGCGTGCCGGAAACCCGGTCTTCATTATCTCCTTCCAGGGGGATGGCAAGACAGGGGACTGAGCCGCAGCTCCGGAGATGATTTTTTGACCATTGTCTAACTGTTTATCGGCTGTTTGCAAACAGTAGTATTTTACACAAAGAAAGAACTGCGCATATGCTTCACGGAGGAGAGATTTATAACAATATAGTGGTGAGATATGATTTTTCGGTCAATATCAACCCGCTGGGGATTCCGGAAAATGTTCTCCGGAGTCTTCAGGAAAAGCTCTCTCTTCTGACACAGTACCCGGATCAGGAGTGCAGAAAACTACGCCTTGCGCTGGAAAAGCGCACCGGCGTCCCGGCACAGCAGATTCTGTGCGGGAACGGCGCGTCTGAGCTGATCGAAGCTGCAGTGAGGGGACTGCATGCAGGCAGGATTCTCCTTACGGCGCCTTCTTTCTCCGGCTACAGGCATGCGGCAGAATCCCATGGCTGCGAAATTCTCTATCATGACCTGCGCAGGGAGGAAAATTTTGCTCTGACGGAAAGATATCTGGAGGATCTGGCACAGAAGCCCGATCTTGCAATATTATGTTCGCCCTCAAACCCCATCGGAGACCGGATCGATCCGGACCTGCTGTGCCGGATCGCGGAAACCTGTGAGAGCCAGGGCACCTGGCTCATGGTGGACGAGTGCTTCCTGGGCTTTCTGCCGGATGAGGACCAGCGCACCATGCGCAGGTTTCTGCTGCCCCCGGCCTCATTTCAGCAATTTCAGCGGCTTCTGGTCCTGGATGCCTTTACCAAGCGCTTTGCCATGCCGGGCATCCGTCTGGGATATCTGATGGCAGCAAACCCTGAGATCCTGGAGAAGATCCATGCGCAGCAGGCGGAGTGGAGCGTTTCCCTTCCCGCTCAGATTGCCGGCCTTGCCGCCCTGGAAACCGGTAAGGAATACATAGAGACAGCCCGCACGCTTGTTGTTGCGGAAAGAGAAAAGATGGCTGCAGCTCTTGAAAATTTCGGATGCAGGGTATTTCCGGGGGAGGCAAATTATATCTTTTTCTCCTGCGAAAAAGAGTTGTATGAGCCCCTTCTGCAGAGAGGCATCCTGATCCGCCGCTGTGACAACTACCCGGGGCTTGACAAGGGCGATTACCGCGCCGCCGTCCTGCTCCCGGAAGAAAATCAAGTACTGCTCGGAGCATTGGCAGAGATTTTAACTGCCGGATAATATGAGCTGTGAGCTGCTGTCTAATCAAAAGGCTCTTATTATCGGATAAACCAACGATGAACAGAACGATGAACATGACTATGAACAGGAGAAGCCAGGGAGTTCATTTATGAGCGAAAAAAGGGAAAAACCATACTGGGAGGGAAAGCATTATTCCTTTTTCCAGAATACGGAATGTGAATATTTTCCCTGCCACCGGATTGCGGACCCGGCTCGCTTCAGCTGCCTGTTCTGCTACTGTCCGCTCTACATGCTGGGACCTGACTGCGGAGGAAACTTCCGCTACACGGAAAAGGGAATCAAGGACTGCACCAACTGCCTGATCCCGCATCTGCCCGAAAACTACGGGCTGATTACCGGAAAATATAAAGAGATTGCCGCCGCCATGCAGCAGACAGTACCTTCACAGAAAAATGGGAATGACCGGCAGGGGCGAAAAACAATGGACCGTATCGTCATGCTGGCCTGTACGGAGCGCGGTTTTGAAACCATGCGAGGCGCCGCTTCAGCCCTGAAAGAGCACCTGCCGAATACGGAAATTCTGCAGACGGGACGCTGTGCCTATGTGTCCGGATTCGAGAATGGTCCAAAGCTCTCCGAGGCGGCAGCCAAATGGTTTCACGAAGCAGATGCTCTCATTTTCATTGCGGCGACAGGAATTGCAGTTCGCTGCATTGCGCCCTTTGTGAAGGACAAGTTTCGTGATCCCGCTGTTCTGGTCATGGATGAAAACGGGAAATTTGTCATTTCACTGATGTCCGGTCACGCGGGGGGCGCCAACCGCTTATGCGGACTGCTGGCAGAGGCTGCGGGGGCGCAGCCGGTGATCACGACAGCGACTGACGGCAGGGGGCTTTTTGCCGTTGATGTCTTTGCGGCGGAAAATGGCCTGCAGATTTCCGACAGAACAATAGCCAAGCAAATCTCTGCCCGCGTCCTGGCAGGGGAGACCTTGCATATTTATTTTGATGAAGCGTTCGGGATTTCTGCAGACAGCGGGAATCTAATTGAGAAATACGGAAAAGGAGTCAGTCGGACAGAAGAACGGGCTGATGCGGACATCATTGTCTCCTTCAGGCATGAAGAAGGTGATCGCAGGGATGCCCTCTACCTGATTCCGCGGGCAGTCACCCTGGGAATCGGATGCCGGAAAGGAATCTCTTCGGAAGCCATTCACAAGGTGGTGGCGCAGATCCTGCAGATTTCCGGCGTCTTTCCGCAGGCAGTCTCCGGAATTGCTTCTATCGATCTGAAAAAAGAGGAAGCCGGTCTCCATGCATTTGCAGAAGAATGGAACCTGCCCCTGACTTTTTTCACAGCTGAGGAGCTCAGCCGGGTGCCGGGAACTTTCAGCACTTCTGATTTCGTCCGCAATGTCACAGGCGTGGACTGTGTCTGCGAAAGGAGCGCAGTGCGGCTGGCCATGGATCATACAGATCATACGGGGGCTGAGTGCGGCAAAGAAGCTCTCCTGCTGGAAAGGAAGATCAGCCTTGAAGGAGTCACCGTGGCGCTTGCCCTTTGGCCTTAACATCATATTATTGACAGGCACAGTCACGCTCCCGCTTCCAGGGAGTCTTCGCTTGTTTAATCTGCGAGGCATCCTGAAATGAGGGGATGGAAAATCAGTCAGCTTGAGGAAATGACAGATGAATATGAGGAAGCACTTTTTTGTTCCGATCACAGCAATCATTCTTTTTATAATTCTGACATTCAGCGCCTGCGCTTCTGGGCAAAAGAATGAAAATACGGGTGCACAGGCAGATGCTGTTTCATCTGCTGTTGAACCTGAAGCCGAAAAAACAGACGGGGGGACAGTTGATGCGCTTGAAGACGGCAGCTATGTGCCGACCCTGTTTACTGTTACGGGCGGCACTGGTAAGGTAAAGATTACCTGCCCGGAAGTCGTTGTCACAGAAGGTGAGGCACAGGCGAGAATTGAGTTCAGCAGTCCCCACTATGAGTGGGTCAAAGTCGACGATGTCCAGTATGATCCGGAAAACGCCGATGACGCGGACAGAGACAATTCTGTCTTCCGCATTCCTGTGCGCCTGGACGAAGAGATGACGATCAGCGGTCTGACAACAGCCATGTCCGAACCCCATGAGATCGAGTACACCCTTTTCATCAGCCTCATACAGGAGGACAAAAAATCAACTGCAGACGGAGCCGGGGATGATGCTGAGGGAAATGATGGTGCAGAGGACAGTTTCGGAAATGCTGCGGAAATAAACGGTGAAAATGATCCCGCGGACGGGGTGGATGACGGGGAAGATGATGGTGAAGATATCCCTGCGGCAGGAAAGCAGGCTTCAAAGTCAGAAAACGCTTCCCGGCCTCCTGCCCTGGAGGGCCTGACCTTTGTTTCCGCCATGGAAACCTCCTATGCGGAAACCTTCGATATTTACAGCTATCAGCCTGCGGACGGCAGCACGGAGGAAGTCTACCGTCTGATCGATGTACACGACAGCGGTCAGTACCTGCTCCTGCCGGAAGGCAGCGGCTCAGACAAGTCTGCTGCCCCTGAGAAGATTCTCAAAAATCTTCCTGCCTCCATCACTGTTCTGCAGGCACCTCTCGACAATATCTATGTGGCGGCGACCTCATCCATGGCTCTGTTTGACGGAGCGGGCGCCATCAGCCAGGTGAAACTGACCGGCACAAAGGAAGACGGCTGGTACATTGACGCCCCCAAAAAGGCCCTGGCGGACGGCAGCATGGTCTACGCCGGAAAGTACAGCGCTCCGGACTATGAACTCCTGGCTTCCTCCGGCTGTGACCTGGCCGTGGAATCCATGATGATCCTGCACTCCCCGGAGGTCAAGGAGAAACTCGAGGAGCTGGGGATCCCTGTTTTCATCGACACATCCAGCAATGAGAGTCATCCTCTGGGCAGGACTGAGTGGGTCCGCCTCTACGGCGTCCTGACCGGCCATGAGACAGAGGCGGAGGCTTTTTTTGAAGAACAGAAAAAGGTATTTGCCCGGGCTGAGAACTATACTGATACCGGCCTGACGGTTGCCTTCTTTTCCATTTCTTCCAGCGGAAATGTGATCGTGCGCGCGACAGAGGACTACATTCCGCGCATGATCGAGCTGGCGGGTGGAAACTATATCTTTAAAGACCTTCTCCAGAAGAGCGGAAACAGCGCCTCGGTGCGCCTGTCTATGGAAGACTTCTACAATACGGCAAAGGACGCGGACTACCT
Source organism: uncultured Lachnospiraceae bacterium (assembly GCA_902780385.1). Classification (GTDB taxonomy): domain Bacteria; phylum Bacillota; class Clostridia; order Lachnospirales; family Lachnospiraceae; genus CAG-791. Next base: position 9,530 of record CACZFF010000004.1, on the reverse strand, counting down.
GATCTACAACGCGACCATCGAGAATCCTGTACGCAGTATCACTGAACTTTGCGGCAAATCCTCCCTCCTTGCGGACTTTAAAGCAGTACAGAAGGGAAATGTCTGGCAGGTACAGCGCAGCCTCTACCAGTCCCCCGACATCGCCGCTCAGATGATCACAGACCTGCACCGTATGCTCACCGGCGAAGACACATCAGAAATGACCTTCCTCGAGCAGCTCAAATGAGTCACGAGGGACGGTTCTGTTTGACTCAATTGATACAGGGAAGGATGCCGGGGCGGTTTTCTGTGGCTTACAGGAACCGTACTTTAGTATCTCACAGCAAGACATTACAGGAGATAATGAATGAATCAGAAACGACTTGACAGGATCAATGAACTGGCGCGCAAGCAGAAGACGATCGGCCTGACAGATGAGGAGAAAGCGGAGCAGAAAAAGCTCCGTGAGGAGTATCTGGCCGATTTCCGAAAGACCCTGCGCGGACAGCTGGAAAACATCTCATTCGTAGAGGCAGACGGAAGTATTACACCTCTCAGTTCCCTTCGGAAAAAGGACATATAAGATAATCCGGGACCGGCTTTGCCGGCCTGCCGGAGATGACCGGACGGTGAAAAAAGCAGAGGAACAGGAATATGGACAATCTACAGAGGCCGGAATACGCGCATGCGAAGGCACTTCGGCGGACACGCTATACAGTGGTGTTTGCCGCGCTCGCAGCGGCCTTTCTGGCAATGATCATTTTGAATATCAATACGGGCAGCGTCAGCATCCCTGTCGGAAGGATTCTCAGGATCCTTTTTCTGAGGCAGGGGGAAGCAAATGAGGTCAGCATCATCTGGAAGATCCGCATGCCGCGCATTCTGCAGGCGGCCATTCTGGGAGGAGCTCTGGCCCTGTCCGGTTTCCTGCTGCAGACCTTCTTCGGCAATCCCATCGCGGGACCCTTTGTCCTGGGTATTTCCTCCGGTGCCAAGATGTGTGTCGCCGTCGTCATGATCCTTCTCATCGGGCGTTTCGGGACTGCCTCTTCGTGGGCTCTGATCCTGGCGGCCTTTGCCGGCGCCATGATGTCCACGGCTTTTATACTTGTGGTTTCGCGTGCAGTGCGCCATATGGCGGGACTTCTGGTCGCGGGTATTATGATCGGTTATATCTGCAGTGCCATCACGGAGTTCCTCGTGACTTTCGCGGAGGATTCCGATATCGTCAATCTGCACGGCTGGTCGCAGGGAAGCTTTTCCGGAGCGGACTGGAGCGGGACGGGGACCGCAGCCATGATCGTGGGAATTGCCTTCTTCTGTGTATTTCTGCTGGCTAAGCCAATCGGTGCCTACCAGATGGGTGAGGCATATGCCCAGAGCATGGGCGTCAATATCAAACGCTTCCGGATGGAACTGATCATACTTTCAGGCCTTCTGTCTGCCTGCGTGACTGCCTTTGCCGGCCCCATCTCTTTTGTCGGTATCGCCGTACCGTTTCTGGTCAAGCGTGCACTCGGGACATCAAAGCCCATTGTCGTGATTCCTGCCGCTTTCCTCGGCGGCGCCGTCTTCTGTATGGTGAGTGACCTGATCGCCCGCATGGCCTTTTCACCGACCGAACTCAACATCAGCACAGTGACTTCCATTCTGGGCGCACCGGTGGTGATTTACATGCTGATCCGAAAGAACAGATAAAGCGGGAACGAAATATAGACAGGATTTTGTGTCACCCTTATCCCACCCCGTCGTCAGAGACTCATTCGTTATATACAGGAAGGATATCGCAAAAACTTGGATAAGAATCATTTACAGCTCGACCATCTGGTCGTCGGTTATAACGGAAAGGCCCTGATCCACGGGATTGAAATAGGTGTGCAGAGAGGGGAAATCGTGACCCTGGTCGGTCCCAACGGATCAGGCAAGTCCACGATTCTCAAGACGATCACCCGTCAGCTGCTTCCGGTGGGCGGGGAAATCTTTCTGTCTGATGAGGAAGACTCTTCGCCGAAAAAACTGGACCGGTTCAGTCCGGCGGATCTTGCCAGGAATATGGCTGTCATGCTGACAGGCCGGCTACAGACGGAGCTGATGACCTGCCGGGACGTGACCGCCATGGGCCGCTATCCCTACACCGGACGCCTGGGTATCCTGTCGGATGCCGATGAACAGAAGGTAGAGGCTGCGCTTGCAGCCGTACATGCACAGGGCCTTTCCGACAGACCTTTTGATGCTGTCAGTGACGGTGAGCGCCAGAGAATCCTGCTCGCGCGGGCTATCTGTCAGGAACCGAAAATCATCGTGCTCGACGAGCCGACTTCCTATCTGGATATTCGCCATAAGCTGGAACTTCTCTCCATTCTTCACAGGATGTCCCGGGAGCAGGGCATTACGGTTGTGATGTCACTTCATGAGATTGACCTCGCGATGAAAACCTCGGACCGGATCATCTGCGTGAGAGGTGAGGAGATTTTTGCGTGCGGGAAACCTTCGGAAATCCTGGATGACGAGACGGTTCGCAAGCTCTATGATCTGGACCCTGCACTGGGCAGATTTGATGCCAAAAACGGCAGTCTGGACCTGTTTTTTGCAGAAAAGGAATCCGGTGTGAATGCGGATCGTCCAATGAAGGAAGACACTGCTGAGGAAGCGGTTATCGCAGAAAGTAAAAAAGTCTCTTCCAAGGCTGACGAAAAGGAGACAGAATCAATCGCCATCCCCCGCCTGATGATCGCGGCGCCGGGGAGCGGAAGCGGCAAGACACTTGTCACCTGCGGCCTGCTGCGTCTTCTGCAGAGAAAAAACCTGCATCCGGCTGCCTTTAAATGCGGGCCGGATTATATCGACCCCATGTTCCACAGGCAGGTGCTTGGCATTCCCTCCCGCAACCTGGACACCTTCTTCTCCCCCGAGGACTCGGAAAATGCCGCAAATACCACAGCGGCGACTCTGGCACGCGCAGTGGCCAAAAACGGGGCGGGCATAGCTGTCATTGAAGGTGTTATGGGCTATTTTGACGGCACCGGAGCCTCCGGCATGGAGGCCTCTTCCTTTGACCTGGCACAGCAGACCGATACACCGGTCATTTTGACCCTAAATGCCAAAGGAATGAGCCGATCCGTGGTTGCCCTGCTCAGGGGCTTAGTGGATTATGAAAAAGAAAACCGCAGGATCCGTGGTGTCATCCTGAACCGCATCTCTCCGGGCATGTTCCCCGTGATGAAAAAATGGATCGAGGAGGACACGGACCTCAAAGTCATCGGCTATCTTCCGCAGGACGACAGCCTTTCCTGGGGGAGCCGTCATCTGGGGCTGCTGCAGCCCGAAGAACTGACCGGCCTTCAGGAGCAGATCGATCATCTTGCGGATACCCTGGAAAATACCATTGACCAGGAAGCATTGCTTGATCTGGCTTCCACGGCGCCTGCTATCCGGACACCCTCCGAATCCGCCGGAAAAAAGGCCGACATTGCTCTGACTTCCTCCGGGGCAAGTGAAAAAAGTGAAAAAAAAGCTGATCCGGCAGGGGAAAAACAAATTGTTCCCCGCATCGCGGTCGCCCGCGACGAAGCCTTCAGCTTTTATTACGAAGACAATCTGGAGATGCTGCAGGAATGCGGCGCAGAACTGGTTTTTTTCTCCCCGGTTCACGACAGGACACTTCCCGCGGCGGACGGACTGCTGCTGGGCGGCGGCTATCCCGAACTGCATGCCCAGGCTCTTGCGCAGAACGAAGAGATGAAGGCGCAGATCTGCGAATGTGCCGCAAAAGGCATGCCCCTTCTGGCCGAATGCGGAGGCTTTATGTATCTGCAGGAGAATCTGGTCCTGGCAGACAGGACAGCCGGCAAAGACGGGGCAGATCAAAAGACCTGGAAAATGTGCGGCCTTCTGCCCGGCACCTGCCGCATGACAGATAAGCTCGTCCGCTTCGGCTATATTGAATTGGAGAAAAAAGACGGTCAGAGCGGCGAGGCAGGCTGCCTTAAGGAAGGACACCGCATCCGCGGGCACGAATTCCATTATTTTGACTCCACGGACAACGGCAATGCCTGCACCGCCCGTAAGCCGGGGCGCAGGCGCTCCTGGGACTGCATGGTCGTGCAGGACAATATCATGGCCGGATTCCCCCATCTCTATTACCGGTCCGACCCGGATTTTGCAGCCGCCTTTGTGGAAAAATGCAGACAATTTTCGAGGAAATGAGAAATGGACTATTTGCAGCAGTCGATGCAAAACAGAATAATCGTGCTTTTCATTGCGGCTGCGGTAGACCTGCTGATCGGGGATCCTCACTGGCTCTGGCATCCTGTGCAGGGAGTCGGAACCCTCATCAGTCTCTTTGAAAAGATCCTTCGCCGGATCCTTGCTGTTCCGCCCTGCCGGGAACAAAACTCTCATACCCGGGAGCGCATCGCGGGCGCACTGATGGTTTTGCTTGTGCTTTTTGTGAGCACTGGCCTGATCATTATTTTGCTGATAGTGTGCGGCCGGATTCATCCCTTCCTGCGGCTCTTGTTTGAGGGGATACTGTGCGGACGCCTCCTTGCCCTGCGCAGTCTCGGGGAGGCCGGCTATTCTGTACGGGATCCCCTGCTGCGAGGCGATATCGAAGGTGCCCGCAAAGCGGTCTCCATGATCGTGGGACGCGACACAGAGCGCCTGGATGAAGAAGGCATTGCGAAAGCTGCAGTGGAAACTGTGGCCGAGAACACCTCTGACGGTGTGACGGCACCCCTCTTTTACATGATTCTGTTTGGAGGGATCGGGGGTATTTTTTACAAAGCGGTGAATACCATGGATTCCATGACGGGGTATAAAAACGCCCGCTATATGTATTTTGGGACAGCGGCAGCGCGCCTGGATGATATAATGAATTTTATTCCCGCCAGACTGACAGCTCTCTTTATGATCCTGGCATCTTATCTGTCGGGGAAAGACTGCGTCGCTGCAGCCGGACAGACAGTCCGGATTCCCGACGGAGCAGCAGCTTATCGCATCTGGCGCCGGGACCGCCTCAAGAGTCCCAGCCCCAATTCCGCCCAGACAGAATCCGTCTGCGCCGGAGCCCTGCATCTGCGCCTGCTGGGAGACACCTGGTATTTCGGTGAGGTACACCACAAAGCCGAGATCGGCGACGGCGGCAGAAGAGTGGAGCCGGAAGATATTACCCGTTCCGTACACCTGATGAACCGCACAACATTCCTTATGTTTGCGGTCGGGATCATACTCCTCATTTTTGCTGGAATTATGCCTTGAAGAAAAAGAATACGCAAAACGCATAGCAACAGGAAGCTATAATGCGTTTTGCGTACTGATTATGATCTTTCGATATATATCTTTATGCCTTTATGCAATCAGGACAGAATCCGAAAGACATCCGCTTTTACGGACAGCGGCTCAGACATTCCGGTCTTTTGCATGGATGCGAAGACGTTCTGTATTCATCAGGTCATCCCGGCAATCTCTTCAGGAGTATAGCCCAGCGACTGCAGAATCTGTTCGGTGTGGTAACCTTCCGGATATCCTGCGTGGTCGTAACGGGGCGGGCAGGCGGAGAGATGCATGGGACAGCCCATCTGGGTGATGCGGATTGTGCCGGATTCGCCCGGGCCGGAATTATCGGCTGGTTCAGATGAAGCAGAGCGGCCGGAACCACCGGTGCTGTCTAAAGAGGCAGAGCAAGCTGAGACAGGGACTTCAACGGACGGCCACATTCCCCGCTGCACGAGGTGGTCATCCTTCGATACTTCCTCCAGATCCATGACGGGTTCGACACAGGCATCGAGTTCCCCGAAAATCGCGGTCCACTCGTCGCGTGTCTTTGTCTTAAATACTTCGCGGAAGGTCTGCTTGACCATTGCGGCGTCGGTTTTCAGGATCTTTCCGTCCTTCCATTCCGGATGTCCGAGGCCCTCACAAAGAGCCGCGAAAAACTTGGGCTCCAGAGAGCCGACGCTCATAAATCTGCCGTCGGAGGTCTCATAGAAATCATAGATGCCTCCACCGTTCAGCATGCCGCTCTCCCGCGTGGGCATGGGACCGCCTGCGAAATAACTTGCGCCGTCCATGGAGTTGAAGGGGATGACGCTGTCCTGCATGGAGACGTCGATAAACTGTCCTTCCCCCGTTCTCTCGCGGTAAATGATCGCCGCGAGAATACTGGAAACAGCGTTCATGGAACCGCCCGCAACGTCCGCGATCTGGAAGTTATAGAGGCCGGGTCCGCCCGCCTTCCTTCCGGCTGCCCACGCGATGCCGGCGCGGGACAGATAATTGATATCGTGACCTGCCTTCATGGCAAAAGGACCCTTCTGGCCGTAGCCTGTGATCGCGCAGTAGATCAGCCTCGGATTGACTTTGCGCAGCTCTTCATAGCCTACGCCCAGCTTGTCCATGACGCCGGGCCGGAACTGCTCGACCACGATGTCATATTCCATGACCAGCTTTTTGACCGCCTCCACGGCGGCAGGTTTTTTCAGATTCAGAAAAATAGTCTTTTTGTTGCGGCCCAGCCAGGCCTGCGCGCCGGTCACCTTTGCGCCTTCGATCACCGGAGGCCAGTTGACCACCAGATCATATTTGCCGCGACCGCTCACCTTGAGCACCTCCGCGCCCAGATCCGCCAGCGTCATCGTGGCATAAGGCCCGGGAAGAAGGGTTGTAAAATCAAGTACTTTGTATCCGTCTAAAGCGCCCATTGCAATTCTCCTTTCCGTCTTTCCTATATTTTAGCACGATAATGCAGGATGGCCGGAAAATGTTTTGACCATTGGAGAAAAAACAGGATGAACATTACTACAGCAAATGATCAGAAACTTCTGCTCGCCGTGAGTTTCGGCACTTCCTTTGCGGATACCCGCGAAAAAACCATCGGCGCCATCGAGCGGCGGATCGCGGACAGATTTCCCGACTGCACCATACAGCGATGTTTTACCAGCCGCATGATCCGAAAAAAGCTTCTGGAAAGAGACGGTCTGAAAATAGACAGCCCGGAGCAGGCAATGCAGAAGGCACAGGAGAAGGGCATACGGCAGCTGATCGTGCAGCCCCTGTACCTGATGCATGGCTTCGAGCATCGCAGACTGATGGAGACAATCCGGGAAGCCGCCTCCTCTTTTGACAAACTTAAAGTCGGAAAGCCTCTCCTTTCGGACGATGCCGACTTCTGTACAATGGCGGACGCGATCCGACGCAATCTTCCCGCCCCAGAACCGGACACTGCGGTTGTCCTCATGGGGCACGGAAATGAAAAGAAGAAAAAGCCCATCCCGGCGGATGTAAAGGCTGAAAGCCCGTCCGCCAGGGACATCCATGACAACGCGGTTTTCGCAGTTTTGCAGCAGACTCTGCGCGACACAGGGGCGGACAATTATTTTGTTGCGACGGTGGAGGGCGAGCCTGAAATCAGTGAGATCCTTCCCGTGATCAAAGAAAGAGGATTCCGGAAAGTCATCCTGGCTCCTTTCATGGTTGTTGCCGGCGACCACGCCAGAAATGACCTCGCCGGAGAGGATGAAGACTCCTGGAAGAACATTTTTACACGCAGCGGCTTTCAGGTGGAAACTGTAGTTCGCGGCATCGGGGAATGGGAAGAGGTGCAGGATCTTTTTGCAGCCCACGCCGCTCAGTGTATGGAGGAAAAGTAAATCTGAGCCCAAAATGTGCCCAGACAGCGTATGACCAGGTACACCAGACCATGCGCCTGCAGGAAATCCTGCAATCGACTTGTATTCGTGACGGGAAGGTATTATTTATGAGAGGAATAGCATACGGCGTCGGTGTGGGTCCCGGAGATCCGGAACTGATGACCTTGAAGGCAGTCCGCCTGATACGGGAAAACGAGGTGATTGCAGTTCCGGGGAAAGAAGTGAAAAACTCTGTCGCCTACAAAATTGCCGCAGCAGCCGTACCGGAAATCGCCGAAAAGACCCTGGTACCAATCTACATGCCCATGGTCAGGGATCGGGCAAAGATTGAGGAGGAGCATCGGAAGGGTGCAAAGCTGCTGGAAAAATATCTTGACCAGGGTAAAAATGTCGTCTATCTGACGCTGGGTGATTCGACGATCTACTGCACCTTCAGCTATCTGCAGCACATTCTGGAAGAGGACGGATACCGGGTGGAACTGGTCAGCGGTATTCCCTCTTTCTGCGCAGCCGCCGCGAGGCTGAATATTTCCCTTACCGAGTGGAATGAGCCGCTTCATGTGATTCCCGCTTCCCACAAAAAAGGAGAGGCGCTGGATCTTGCCGGCACTTATGTATTGATGAAATCCGCCAGTCACATGAAGGAGACAAAGGAACTTCTCATGGCCAGCGGACGCCAGGTCGGCTGCGTGGAAAACTGCGGTATGGCCAACGAGAAAGTCTATCACAGTGCAGAGGAGATCCCCGATGACGCAGGGTATTTTTCTCTGGTGATCGCCAAGGAAAAACACGGCTGATACTTACCGGCATGTTCACAGGACTCCATAAAAGCATGTGAAGTTTATCAGCAGACAGGAAAAACGATGATTGAGATACAGGGACTCACAAAGAAATTCGGGACTTTCACGGCAGTGGATCATGTTGACCTGACGATCAAAGACGGAGAGTTTTTCGGTCTGCTGGGTCCGAACGGTGCCGGCAAGACGACCACGATCAGCATGCTGTCGACGGTTCTTCTGCCTACAGAGGGCAGGATCCTTCTGGACGGCAATGTGCTCGACCGACGCGCCCATGCCCAGAAACGCCGGCTCAGCGTGATCACCCAGGAATATTCCATGCGCCAGGATATGACCATGGAGGAAGTCATGGAATACCAGGGCCGCCTCTACTTCATGAAGCGGCGCCGGATCAGGGAAAAGACAGAGGAACTGCTGGATTTCACAGGGCTTCTGGAATACCGCCGGCGCACTGTCCGCCATCTCTCAGGCGGTATGAAGCGCAAGCTCATGATCTGCCGCGCTCTCATGACCGAGCCCGACATCCTGCTGCTGGACGAACCCACGGCAGGCATGGACGCTCTGTCACGCCGTCAGACCTGGACCCTGCTGCGTCAGCTCCAGAACCGGGGCATGACCGTCCTTCTTACTACCCACTACATGGAAGAGGCACAGACTCTCTGCGAACGCGTCGCCCTGATGGACCGGGGCAGGATCAATGCCGTTGCCCCTCCCCGCGAGCTGATCGATCAGCTCGGCCGCTTTGCCATCGACGAGATCACGGATGAAAAGACTGTCAGCCGCTTCTTCCATGACAGAGAAGAGGCCATCCGCTGCCTGCGGGAAGCCGGCCCCGGCGCCGGCATGCGTGAAACCACACTCGAAGACGTCTTCCTGGAGCGCCTGGGCAGACACCTTGAGAAGAAATAAAGAAGGGTGCTGTTTTGACACTGTTTTGTTCAGAAAAATGCTTTTATGCTGTCTTGCGCATGAAAGTGTTTTTCATACTGTCTTGCGCATGAAAGTGTTTTTCATACTTCAGTTCATGCCGGGCGGAGCCCGGCCCTCCTTTACAGTCGTCCCGACCTCCTTCGGCACAAACGATGATGAATGCCCCTTCAGATCG
>CACZFF010000003.1 GCA_902780385.1 uncultured Lachnospiraceae bacterium | reverse complement strand
AAGGAGACACAGAACCGTCCCCTGTCTCTTTCCCTGTCTCTTTCTGTCTCTTTTTGCACACAGAATTCTTCGATTTTTGACGCTTTTTGTGACTCAAACGGCATCTAAATGACTCGAATGGAATGCATTCGGGTAAAAACGAGTATATAATAGTATCGGCTGATTAGTTATTATCAATATATTGTGCATTATAGTGCATGAAATACCTGTTCACAGACCGGACAGGGCAGGCTGATCAGCACATGGTCAGGAAGTTGGTTCTTTTTTACTACATTGGAGGAGCGACCATGGCAGTAATCTCTGAAAAGCGAAGAGATGTCCTGTATGTCAAGATGCTTGGCGGGTTTTCCATGAGTTATAATGGGAAAACAATTGCAGGTTCTTCGAAATCTTCTATTTCGCAGAATAACGCTCTGCTGCAGATTCTGATCCATTCACGCGATAAAGGTGTGACAAGGGACCGCCTCGAGGAACTTCTCTTCGGAGACCGTGAGGTCGACAACGCCCATCACTCTTTGCGGAGTGTTATTTATAATGCAAAGAAATATCTCGAGAAGGCCGGACTTCCCAAGGTCAACTACATAATCTCCGAAAAGGACGCATTTTACTGGACCAGGGAAATTGAGGTCGAAGAGGATGCCTATGAATTTGAGAGGCTCTATAATGAGGCCGGCATGGAGACAGATCCCGCCAGGCAGCTGGAGTGCTATCTGAAGGCAAGTTATGAATACGGCGGCGAATTCCTTCCCATGCAGACCAACAATGTGTGGGCGGTGCGGGAATCCATGCGCTACGGACAGATCTTTACCAAGTGTGTCGAAAAAGCCAGCATCATCCTGCGGGAGAGACAGGACTATGAACGGATGAAGGAGCTGGGGCAGTATGCTTCTGTGATCGCACCCCTTGCGGACTGGGAATCTCTGACCATGGAGGCACTCGTCCAGATGCGCAGGTATAATGACGCGATCCAGCTCTATGAACAGACGGTCAATTATTACCTGGAAGAGCTGGGGATCCACCCCTCAGGAAAGATCGTCGAGTGGTTCGAGCATATCGGAAAGGGCATCACACACCAGCACACACTGCTCGAAGAAATCCAGAATGAACTCGACGGCGGAGACAGTGAGCAGGGCGGCGGATACCTGTGCATTTATCCTGTTTTTCAGGGCATCTACAGATCCAACAGACGCCTGAGCGACAGAATGGGCACTTCCTCTTACCTCATGCTCTGCACCATCCTCGACGGCAAGGGAAATCCCATGAAGGAAGGAACCGTTCTGGACAGACTCAGCGAGCGGCTGATCGAGAGCGCATGTGCCAGTGTGCGCCGCGGCGACACGATCTGTTCCTATGGAAAGGGTCAATGTCTGATCCTGCTGGTCAATACGACGCGGGAGGACTGCGGCATCGTTCAGCAGAGGATCAACAAGAATTTTATAGTCGGCCGTCAGCGGATCAGTATCAAGTACGATGTCAGCAGTGTGAATCCGGGTGAAAAATCTGCATATCGCAAGAGCAGCTGATTGATAACGGTTTTGCAGGTTTCTTTTCGGGAGGCTACAAATTATGCGGGCTGCAATCATTGATGACCGTGCGGAAGACCGGGCAATGCTCCACAGGGAGCTGGATACGATTCTCCGTGAGCGCGGATACAGCGTCGAAGGAATAGACCTTTTCTCGGGGGGAGAGGAATTTCTGGCCCTGTTCAGAAGGGGCAGATACGACCTTGTCTTTCTCGATATTTATATGGAAGGCATCAATGGGATCCAGACTGCCAGGGAGATCCGCAGGACAGACAAGAATGTGCGGCTGATCTTTGTGACGACCAGCAATGACTTTGCTGCGGAAAGCTATGAGCTCCGCGCGGACTACTACCTGCTCAAACCCTTTGTCCACGCCGATATCATCAAGGCACTGGCTGTGATCGATCTGGCAGACTATGAGAAACAGAGGACCGTTGCCCTGCCGGACGGCAGCACATGTCTCCTTCATGATATTGTTTTTTCGGAGTATTATAATCACAAGATCATCCTTCATCTGAAGGGCGGGCAGACCAGGAATCTCAGAGCCAGCCAGGCGGCAATGGAGTCGATCCTCTGCTCCAATGGATTTTTTATGGCCTGTACCAAGGGCATCATTGTGAACTTCGAATATGTAAAGAGGATCGAGAACGGAACAGTTTTTCTGGAGGGGAACAATCAGGTTCCTGTCAGCCGCAGGCGCGTGGCGGACATACGGAAGGCGCACGCGGCCTATCTTTTCGGCCAGGTCAGAAAGTGATCTGCCAATTAAGCCTGTTTTTCACTCCCGCATGCTGCGGAAGATATGGATTATTAGTTACAGTACAGACCCACCTGAAAGGCGAGGTGTTTTGCGCGCTTTTTGCGCAAAACCCGAGTTGAACGGCGCGCGGCGCGCGTAAAGCGCAGACAATGCGAAGCTTTGTTGGAATCGCCGCGCGCAGCGTTACATGTTCACGCCATTCGAGGGGGCGTGAACAGTAACGATTATTAAGAACTGTTTGCTGCACCCGCCGGGCTGCGGCAGACAGTTTTTTTTACTCGAGGGACGTGAACAGTAAGGGGCGCCCTGCATTCTTGAATATTATCCTCTTTCCCTGTATACTGAAAAAACATGCCGGAGCATTATCCGGGCGCCGCGTTTTTCAGGCGGGGCAGTGACGTTTGAACACTTTGGTGAGACAGGCTTGTTGAAAACGCCTTTTGACGCTGCCTTTTGATATGTATATCATCAGATTTACATCATCAGATAGAGGGCACAGTTGTTTCTACAGCTTTCACGGGGGAGATTATGCGGTCTTTCAGTTTCATAGAAGTATTTGCTTACAATCTGTTAAGGGCATTTCCGCTTATGATGCTGGCATTTTATCCCTTCTATGAAAAAAAACGTTTTTCTTTCCCGGTCACGGTCCTGATCTACAATCTGATCATAGCACTTTGGCTGGTGATCAGCATAATTAACGCCTATTTCAACGGGTCGAGAATCAGGATGGGAGTCCTGGAGGCAATCTGCATTATCCTGATCGCGATCCTGTACGCATCGGCATTTAAAACACATCCCGGCAAAATGCTTTTTTTCTGTTTTATGCTGTTCAATGTCGGATACATGGTCACAATGGTCTCCAAGTTTCTGGAGGGATTTCTGTTCCCTGACCTGGTACTGGACGGATATCGCTGGAGTGCTTCAGTGTGTCTGGCTGTCACAACACCGTTTATCCTGATACCCGTGTTCTGCTTTTTCAAATGGGAGAAGCAGATGATCGAGGAGATTTCCGAACCGGCCTATGTGTGGCAGTACTGCTGGCTGGTCCCGGTGACCTTCTATCTGATCTGGTCCCATGAATTCTACGGGGAGGGGGATCCGATCCTCTGGTCACTGCATGTCAATCATATCGGTTATATTCTCATTATCAACTTCGGCGCATTTATGGTCTATTACCTGATCCTGCGTATGATCAAGGACAATGCGGATTACATGAAACTGAGAGAAGAAAACCACTTCCTGTCCGTAGAACTGATGCAGTATGACGGCCTGAATCAGAGGATCGCACTTGCCAGGCAGGGGCGGCACGATCTGCGCCATCATATTCTCACTATGGAGAACCTGCTGAATTCAGGGGATGTCGAGGCCCTTCGGAGCTACATCACTGAAGTCGGGGATAAATACGAATTGGAGGGCTCGCTGACTTTCTGCAGCAACAGGACAGTCAACGGCATCCTGACCTATTTTGCCGGGATCGCAAATCAGAACAATATTGAATTCAGCGTGAACATCGGAATTCCCGAGGATATTCCGGTGGCCAAGACGGACCTGAGCATTCTTTTCGGCAACCTCCTGGAAAATGCCATCGAGGCATGCCAGAGACTGAATTCGGGCCCCGGAAAGATCGTTGTGAGGGGGCAGGTAACCGGAAATACGCTCACCCTGGCCGTCGACAACACCTATGAGACCATTCCCGAAAAGGACATCCGGGGACGTTTCCGTTCCATGAAACATTCCGGGGCAGGCATCGGGACAGAGTCTGTCAAAAATATTGTGTCCCGTTACAACGGCGTGATCCAGTTTGAGACAAGAGGAGACCTGTTCTGTGTTTCCGCTATGCTGTATCTGCAGGAGTCAGATCAGAGCGTATTGGTGAAGGGATGAATCAGTAAATGATAACGATAAATAAACGGACGGTAAAAGCGGCTGTTCTGCTGATATCGATCCTTACTGCGCTTGCACTCGGGGGCTGTGTGAAAAAGTACTCCCGCAGCGACATCAGATCCTACGCGCAGAAACTCACAGGACGCAGCAATCTAACGGTCTCGGAAAACTATGAGGAGGTTCAGGAGGACGAAGAAGGTTATCTGGATCACCTTTGGACCGTGTACGACGAGGACAGCCGGATCACATTCCATGTTCTTGATGACTATTATTGGGCCCTGGAAGATGTTCATAACCGGCTCCTGAATGACTACAGCAGCGCTGTTTTTCTTGCCCTGCTCAATGAGGGGAAGATTCCCCAGGAAAACAGCCTGTCCCTGAAAAAGACGGAAAGCTCCGGGCTGGTAAATGCGGAACTGACCTGCAGCTTCACGGATCTGGACGGCCTGAAGGGCTGTTACGAAGATCTGATCAGCGTGCGGAATGCGCTTGACCGGGCCGGATATGAGGATGTCAGTATCCCCTATACGGTAAAATACTCGAATCCGCTCCGCCGGGCCATTGATTATGAGGTTGATGAGGGAGATACAAGCGGGGAGCTCGGCAGACTTGATGAGCATGTTTTTGAGACTATGCGCACAAATTATCTGCGCTGCGCGCTCGATTACCGCTTTGAAGAAGCCCTGAAGGAATTCAGCAGTGAAGAGATTCATGACCTCGTGCACTCGAGATCTTCTGTACGGATCTACAGGACTGCCGGCCAGGCCTCCGGCGGCGGAGGTACTCAGGAGTCAGACTGGAAGCCTTCGCAGGACGATTATTATGAGGGCGTGATCGGCAGTCCCAAGTTTGTCGGCATCAGTTTCGGTACGCTCTACGCCCTTCTGAAAACGGAAGGATACCTGCCCCAGGGGAATGCCTGGCATTTTTCTGTCGTGGCAGCGGACGGGACACTGCTGGAATTTTCTTATGACTTTAATGATCTGTCCGGCTTTAATGACGCCCAGGGAAAACTCCAGAAGGGATATTACTATATCAGCGATGGCAAAAAGGTGCGCATGAGTACCTATTACGACAACCATTTCGAAGCATCAGAAATAGAAAAACTCACCGGCCTTCATGTCGCGGAGGACCGCCCGCGCCTGTCACAGCAGACTGAATAATGGACCAGGCGCCAATCTGAAAACCGGCCTGATCAGACTTATCATTTGTTACAGTTCACGGACCCAGGGAGGGAAAGTGAACTGTGTTTTCTTTTTCCTTTTTCCTTCCGGTCCCATCAGGCGTCCAGGTTTATATTTTCTTGACATCATAAAGGGGTGTTGTATAATATTCGGGAACGAACAATACGGATACGAAGATTATCCGTCCGACATCGTATTATCAGGAAAGGCCATTCATGAGCGAAAGTATTAACCTTATGATCCTGGACAGGTTCAGGCATGTTGAGAGGATGCTGCGGGTGGCGGCGCCCCCTTGTGAAGACAGGTCGGGCAGTCCGCGGTCCGCTGACACTGAAAAGAACAGCAGACAGTCTTCGCAGAATGACAAGATATGTACTGCCCAGGGAGTACTCAAAAGAGATGCCGTGCTCCCTTTTCTGCTGTGCAATAAGCGGGGGATGAAGCAGAAGGAGATCGCGGATGAAATACGTGTGAGTCCTTCCACTCTCTCCGAGATGATCAACCGGCTTGTGGAAGACGGCTATGTGGAGAGAAAAGCCGACGAAGATGACCGCAGGGCAAAGACTCTTTTTCTCACAGAGGAGGGAAAGAAGCGGGCTGAGTACATGCTTACGCAGATCACTCTGGTGGTCGACAGGCTTTTTGTAAATCTGGACAAAGACGAAAAATGCCAGCTGATCCGCCTTCTGGACAAGCTGGTCGGCAATGATTCGAATGCTGCTGATGAAGGAGATAATGTATGAGGACCAGGAACAGGCGTATAGCCGCCGCCATGGCGGCACTGCTGATCGCGGCAGCATCTTTTGCCGGCTGCAGCAAAAAGACAGAAGAGACAACGGTGCAGCTGACCCGCGTCGAGACGCAGACGGCTGCCCGCGGAACCCTGGAGATCACCGGGACCTATATCGGAACTGTGGCGCCCCACAATTCCGTGAATGTAACTCCGCTGGTGGCGGGAACTGTCAAGAAGGTGAACGTCAAAGTCGGAGACAAGGTCAAAGCCGGTGATGTTCTCTGCCAGTTTGACGACAAGGCTGCACAGCTGCAGCTGCAGAGCGCCCAGGATGCCGTCAACAGTGCCAGGGCGGGAAAAGAGGCGGCAGAGGATCAGATCCATGCCGCAAAGAAGCAGGCGGAAGCTTCGATCACATCCATGGAAGGTCAGCTGGAAACACTCTATGCCCAGAAAGAGGCATCCGAAGAGCAGCTGGAGCAGCTGGAGGATTCCCTTGAAGATCTGCAGAAAGCAATGGATGCTGCCCAGGAAGGCTATGCCGCCGCAAAGAAGATCTATGACAGCGCAAATGCTCTCTATATTCAGTACCAGGCATTTCTGTCCGCCAATCCGGACTGTGCGACGACCGCGGGTCTGATGGCGGCATCTGTGCCCATCCCGCCCACTGTCCCGGCAAAAATCGAAATGCCTGCCCCGGACAATGCCCTGGGAGGCGCCACATCCGAGCCTGAGACAAAGGATTCCGGGACAGATAACGCGGCAGAGACTGCCCAGGCGGATCAGGCAGCTGTGGAGAAACAGCAGGCTGCCGCCCTGCTTGTGGCGGCCCTGAATGAGATCCCTCTGACGGTGGAATATCTGACAGAGGCAGGCCTGAATACCCTGAAGGACCAGGCCGAACAGGCCCAGTCTGCCAGCGCAGCGGCTTCTTCAGGTTATGCCCAGGCTAACGCCTCCATCACCCAGCTCAAGAACGCGATTGCCCAGCTGGAAGCCCAGATCCAGGCGCTCGAGGACAATATTGACGCTGCAGAGGACGCCAAGGATGCTGCCGGCGGCACAGACGCATATGACGCCCAGATCAAGGCTGCCCAGACAGGTGTTGAATCCGCCCAGTATCAGAAAGACCTCTATACGGTGACCGCCCCCATCGACGGTGTTATTGAATCGGTAAATGTCACTGCGAACGAGATCTCCGCGCAGGGATATCCCGCCTTTACCATTTCGGATAAAGAGGCCATGGAAGTTTCCTTCTACGTCCCCGAGGAAGTCCGTGATTACCTCAGACCAGGTGACCAGATCCATGTGGAAACTCCGTCCGGTGATGTGAAAGGGCGTATCAGCCTGATCGGGACTGCAGTGGATCCCCAGAAGGGACTCTTCAAGGTCACTGCAGAGATCACGACGGTCACGGACAAGAGCCTTTTGTCCAATACAAGTGTGAGCCTTTCTCTGGTAACGAACTCTGTCAAAGACCAGATCCTGATCCCTTTTGACGCTGTCTATTACGACAATGACCAGGCCTATGTCTTTGTGGCGGAAAAGGGGACAGAAGGTGACAGGGCGGTCCGCAGGGATGTCACTGCCGGCGCCTACAACAACGAGATGATCGCCATCCTTGAAGGCCTGTCTGACGGCGACCAGGTCATCACTACATGGGGAGCCGGTCTCAAAGACGGCGCTCCCATCGAGATCATACACCCGCAGACAGATAACCAGTCTTAAACCACTGACGCCATGACAGGGCTGACGGGGAAAGGAATCTTTATAAATGAACCTGACTAAACTGGTCTTAAGGCGCCCGGTTTCCACGGCGCTGATCGTCCTCGGCATATTTGTGTTCGGTATTTTTTCCATACCGGGCTTCGACATGGAGCTGATCCCCGATATCGATCTGCCCATGTACCTGATCTACACTGTCTATCCCGGCGCGAGCCCGACGAGCATTGATGAGCTGGTCACGAGTAAGATCGAGGATTCCGCGGAGACGCTCAGCGGTGTCGACAGTGTAATATCTTACTCTTATAACAATTACAGCATGGTCGGCCTCACCTATGACTATGACCAGAACATGAACGACGCCTATACCTCGCTGTCGGCGGCTCTGGATGTGCTCAATCTTCCGGACGACTGCCAGGATCCGGTCATCATAGAGATGGATGTCAACCAGGTGCCCACTGTTATGATCTCCGCGACGGCAAACGGCTCCTCGGATATGATGGCCTATATCGACGAGACAGTTGTCCCGGCGCTGGAGAGCGTCAGCAATGTCGCCCGGGTCGAGGTCACCGGCGGCCGCAGCAACTATGTGCGAGTGCGCCTCAATGAGGACCGCATGCGGCAGTACGGCCTCAATATATCCGGGATCGCCCAGCAGGTCGGGGCCGCTGACTACAATGTCCCTGCAGGCAGTATCAAAGCGGGTTCGCAGGATATCAGCCTCAGCACGAGTGCGGATTTTCTGTCTCTGCATGATCTTGAGAACACGGTCATCTCTACGGCGACAGGAGCACAGATCAGGCTGGCCGATGTGGCGGACATCGGCATGGGAGTGAAGGAACCTTCCTCGCTCAGCCGCTATAACGGCGAGGAGAATGTCAGTATCCAGGTCTCCAAAGTGCAGAGCGCATCCACAGTCCGTGTTGCCTCGGATGTGCGCAGGGCAATTGAAAAACTGGAAAAACAGGATGCCGGCGTCACTTATGACATGATGTATGATTCCGGCGCGGAGATCGTCTCCGCCCTCAAATCCGTTGCGGAGACCCTGGCTTTGGGCGTTGTCTTTGCCATGCTGGTCCTATTTATTTTCTTCGGGGACATCAAGGCCTCCCTGATCGTCGGCAGCTCCATGCCGCTTTCGGTCTTCGCCACCCTGGTCCTGATGTTTGTCATGGGCTTTGACCTCAACATCATCACCACGGGAGCGCTGGTCATTGCCATCGGCATGATCGTCGACAACTCCATCGTCGTCATCGAGAGCTGCTTCCGCGCCACAAAAGAGGGGGCTGACCTGACGGAGGCGGCAATAAAAGGCGCCGGGACGGTCATGATGAGTATCACGGCCTCCACGATCACCACCTGTGTTGTCTACCTGCCCATGACCATGATCAAGGGACTTGCCGGTCAGATGTTCTCCCAGCTGGGTGTCATCATCGTAGTGGCTATGGTCGCCTCTCTGATCAGTGCTCTCTGCATCGTACCGCTCTTATATGTGGCGATCAAACCTCATGAGAAAAAAACGAGCCTGGTCAACGGCGCTCTTGACAGGATCCGCGGCGGATATGACCGCCTGCTCAGAAGACTGCTCTACAGGAAAAAGACCACGCTCCTGGTCAGTGTCCTGCTCCTGATCCTGTCCTTCTTCATCGCGTCCACCCTGACTTTTGAACTGATCCCCGCCGATTATGACGGCAGCATCACCATTACTGCCGAGTTCCGGCCGGGCACCCGGCTGGCGGTCATGGATCAGGAAATGATGCAGATCGAGCAGATGGTCCGTGAGGATCCGGAATTTGAAAACTACAGTCTGAGTATTTCCGAAAATCAGGCAACTGTCACGGCCTATGCCGTTGACAAATGCAAGAGGACCAGTGAAGAGGCAGTTGACGAGTATACCGATGCTTTTTCCTCCTACACCGGCGCGGATATCTCCATAGCGCCCTCGGGAGGCTCCAGCAGCGCCATGTCCGGCAACTATTCGACAGATACGGTCGACATTGTCATAGAGGGCGAAGACATCGATGCCCTCACACAGGCCTGTGAGCAGATTGAGGAGCAGATGTATGCTATTCCCGGCGTCATCCATGTCAAATCGGATGCCGCTACAATGCAGACGGCAGGGCATATCGTTGTGGATCCGCAGAAAGCGGCATCCGTCGGACTTGCTCCCGCCCAGGTTGCCCTGGATCTCTACCAGACCATGAACGGTGTCACTGCCGCCCATATGGAGATCAGCGGCAGTGAGTACGATATCATTCTCAACTACGCGGACGGGGTCTATGAGGATATCAATCAGCTGATGAGCAAGACCCTCTCAGGGCCCATGGGCAACCAGGTGGTCCTGCAGGATATTGCGGCTGTGGAGTACGACCAGCAGCTGCAGATGATCCAGAAGAGCAACGGCAAGATCCAGAATACTGTCTCCGCTACGCCTGCGGACAAAATGAAGGGCGATGTCACCAGGGCCGTCACAAAGCTCTCTCAGGACCTGGAACTGCCGGACGGAGTCTCTCTCTCCAGCTCCATGATCGAAGATATGAGGGGAGAGAACCTCACCGCCATTTTCAATTCGATCCTGGCGGGTATCTTCCTGGTCTTCCTGGTGATGGCCATGCAGTTTGAATCGCCCCGTTTCTCCCTGATGGTCATGACCTGCATTCCTTTCTCTCTGATCGGTTCCTTCCTGCTGCTGTTTGTGACCCGCAGCAGTCTGAACATGGTCTCCATGATGGGCTTCCTCATGCTCATGGGCATTGCCGTCAACAACGGCATTCTCCTTGTCGACACAGTCAACCAGGAGAAGGAGCACATGGCCCTGGAGGACGCTCTGGTCGAGGCGGGCAAGATCCGTCTTCGCCCGATCCTTATGACCACCCTGACCACCATCCTGGCCATGGTACCCCTGGGCTGGTTCTCCGACAACAAGATGATGTCCAGTATGGCTTTCGTTATCATCGGCGGCCTTGTCGCATCCACCATCCTGTGCCTGCTCATGATGCCGTCTTACTACCTGATCATTTCAAAGAAGAAGAAAAAATGATGCCGACACGAAAAAGCACCCGGTCCGGGTGCTTTTTGTGTATAATGAATCGACAGAGATCCTGCGGCAGCATGCTGCAGGTGACAATTGTTGAAATCAGAGTTTGCGCGCGTGTGCGCGCCGGGGGCTTTTCATGGCAGCAAAAAAAGATGACTTTGCACAGCAGCAGAGTCTTTTGAATAAAGAATTGAAGGAAGGGAGCTTCCGCAGGGTCTATCTGCTGTGCGGAGAGCAGGCCTACCTGCGGCTGCAGAACAGGGACCGGCTGCGGGCGGCCCTTCTGGGGGACGGGGACGAGATGAATGTTTCTGTCTACACCGGTATGGATGTGACGGCCAGAGAGGTCATCGATGAGGCTCAGACCCTGCCTTTTTTTGCCGACAGGCGCGTGATCCTGCTGGAGAACTCTGTCTTTTTTTCCAAAAAGGCCAGCGTGGAATCGGATGCGCTGGCGGATTTTATTCCGCAGATCCCGGAATCGGCCTCCCTTGTCTTTGTGGAGGAGAGCCCTGACAAGCGCAGAAAACTCTACAAGGCCATCCAGAAACACGGGTTTGTGCTCAATTGTGAGGATGTGACTCCCCAGATGCTGGGACGATGGACCCAGGGGCTTTTTAAAAAGGCGGGCCTTACCATCGACGGACCGACCCTGAACCGCTTTCTGGAGACAGTGGGCGAAGATATGATGAATATCGTCAGTGAATCGGACAAGCTCATTGCCTACTGTATGGGGCGGGATCATGTGACGGCGGAAGATATTTCCGCTGTCTGCTGTCCCCTGCTCAGAGACCGGGTCTTTGAGATGATCGGCGCTGTGTCCCGGCGGCAGAAAGACAAGGCGCTTGCCATTTATATGGATCTGATCAGCCTGAGAACCCCTTCCCAGGTCATTCTGACCCTTCTTCAGAGGGAGTTTTCCCGTCTGGTACAGATAAAGGAACTGCAGGAGGCAAAAGAACCCGAGGCAGAGATCGCAAAAAGTGTAGGTCTCTCCCCCTGGATCGTCAGAAAAAACTATCTGCCGATCACCAGATCCCTCGATTCCGGGCGCCTGGGCCGGTCACTGCAGCTGTGCCTGCAGGCGGATCAGGACTATAAGAGCGGCCTCGTGGATGCAGGGGTCGCGGTCGAGATGACGATCATCCGGCTTTGCTCCTGACCCTGTTTTTGCTGCTGTCTGCGGCTGCATGTATTCTTGACAAAAGTGGATTTACTGCTATATAGTATAAAGGCTGTACCCCACTCCGGACCATAAGCACTGTCCGGGGAGGAGTATGGAAGATGCGATAAGGATATAAATATGCTTTATTACATCTTACAGTAAAATATTTCCCTGTTGAGAGGAGGGAGCAGGGAGCTATTAGCGCCAGGGCCTTAACAGGCTGACGAGGAATGGCAGTGATCGAAAGATTCGGCGGATGCTGCCACGGTCAATATACTGCATGAGTTGCTGCAGTCCCGGTGTGGACCGACAGAGAGAACACAAAAAGCAGAATGAAAACTGTAACAAAGGTTCTCCCGACACACTTTTGCTGATTGTAACTGAGAGATTAGAGATATTATTAAAGTGATCATTATTGAAGGAGTAAATAATGAGAGTAGTTATACAGGAAAATTACGATAAGATGAGCAAATGGGCCGCTGATTACATTGCAGCAAAGATCAATGGCCACAAAGAGGAAAGGCCTTTTGTTCTCGGTCTCGCAACCGGATCTTCTCCTATTGGTGTATATAACGAGCTGGTCAAAAAATATAAGGCCGGCGAGCTTTCTTTTAAAAATGTCGTGACCTTTAATATGGACGAGTATCTCGGCCTGCCCCGCGAGCACGACCAGAGCTACTGGTATTTCATGCACTACTATCTGTTCGATCACGTTGACATTCCCGCTGAGAACGTCAATATCCTCAACGGTATGTGCGAGGATCCCGAAGAAGAGTGCGCTCAGTACGAAGCTAAGATCGCTGCTATCGGCGGCATCGATCTCTTCCTCGGCGGCATCGGCCAGGACGGTCACATTGCCTTCAATGAGCCCTACACATCTCTGACTTCCAGGACCGGTGTCCGCGTTCTGACAACTGATACCCGCATTGTCAACTCCCGTTTCTTCGACAACGATGTGAACAAGACTCCCGAGAAGGCTCTTTCTGTCGGTGTCGCGACTGTCACGGATGCAAGGGAAGTCCTGCTTGTCATCAACGGCCACAACAAGGCTGCTGCTCTTGCAGCAACTGTTGAGGGACCTGTCAGCGCCAAGGTTACCTGCAGTGCCCTGCAGATGCATAAAAACGCCATCATCGCCTGCGATGAGCCTGCCTGCGGCGAGCTGAAGGTCGACAGCTACAAGTATTTCCTCGATCTTGAAAAAGGTCAGAGACTGTAATTGAAACGGGACAGAAAGACTTAATGATTTAAGCATACCTGTCTGACGGCAAAGTTTTCACCATTTAACAAAAGGCACAGACGCGGTCATCCTTCAGGGCAGTCCGCGTCTGTGTACAGTTTTTTATGATTAAATGGCATATGCTGCCAGGAGAAATATTTTTTATGGGTAAATATTTTGGAACAGACGGCTTCCGCGGAGAAGCCAACAAGGTACTCAATTATGAGCACGCCATTAAGATCGGCCGCTTTCTGGGCTGGTATTACGGCACGCGTCTCGATAAAAAGGCAAAAGTTGTCATCGGCAAGGATACCAGACGCAGCAGCTATATGTTCGAGTATGCTCTGTGCACAGGCCTGATGGCTTCCGGTGCGGATGCCTACATCATGCATGTCACGACCACCCCTTCCGTGGCCTATATCACACGTGTCGATGATTTTGACTGCGGTATTATGATCTCCGCATCCCACAATCCTTATTATGACAACGGCATCAAGCTTCTCAACAGCAACGGCGAGAAGATGGACGAGGAGACCATCCTCCGCGTCGAGGAATATATTGACGGAAAGCTGGAGATCCCTGTGGCCTGCGGTCACGAGATCGGCCGCACCGTGGACTATGTAGCCGGCCGCAACCGTTACATCGGCTATCTTATTTCCATGTCCAAGTTCAGCTTCAAGAACATGCGTGTTGGTCTTGATGTCGCAAACGGCGCGGCATGGTCCATCGCAAAGGGTGTCTTTGATGCTCTCGGCGCGAGAACCTACGTCATCAACGCAGAGCCGGACGGATACAACATCAACACGGACTGCGGCAGTACCCACATCGAACATCTGCAGAAATTTGTGGTCGATAACGGCCTCAATGTCGGTTTTGCCTACGACGGCGATGCAGACCGCTGCCTGTGTGTCGATGAAAAGGGCAACGTCGTCACCGGCGACCACATCCTCTATATCTACGGCCTGTATATGAAGGAGCGCGACAAGCTGCTCAACAACACGGTCGTGACCACAGTCATGAGCAACTTCGGACTCTACAAGGCTTTCGACAAGGTCGGCATCAATTACGAGAAGACCAAAGTCGGCGACAAGTATGTCTATGAGAATATGGTTCAGAACGGCCACCGCATCGGCGGTGAGCAGAGCGGCCATATCATTTTCACCAAGTATGCCACCACCGGCGACGGCATCCTGACCTCCCTCAAGATGATGGAAGTCATGCTGGCCAAGGGCAAACCCTTAAGTGAACTGGCGGCACCGGTCGTATTCTATCCCCAGGTGCTCAAGAACGTCCGCGTCAAATCCAAACCCGACGCACAGAACGATCCTGATGTCCAGGCTCAGGTGCAGAAGGTGGCTGATGAACTGGGCGAGGACGGACGCATCCTTGTGCGCGAGAGCGGCACAGAGCCTGTCATCCGTGTCATGGTCGAGGCAGGATCCGATGAGACTTGTGAAAAACTCGTCGATTCCGTCATTGACGTGATCGAAGAAAAAGGTCATATTGTCTGATCAGAGAAGATAAAAAAGAAGATAAAAAAGAAGATAAAAAAGAAGATAAAAGGTAAACCTGACGATAAAACAGGTCGGTACCTGAATCAGGGTGCCTTCCCGGCAGCTGCCGGGCAGGCACCTTTTAATTGATAGGAAGAGCCAAGTGAACACAGCCCTGAAAGAAGAGGAGCCGCAGATCAGAGATGCACTCCTTGCCTGGTACGATCGCTGCCGGCGCAGTCTGCCCTGGCGCGATGATCCTTCCCCATATCATGTATGGATCTCGGAGATCATGCTGCAGCAGACCCGTGTGGAGGCTGTGAAGGGATACTATGCCCGTTTTCTTGAACGCCTTCCCGATATCCGCTCACTGGCAGAGGCCGATGAGGATGTCTGCCTGAAGCTGTGGGAGGGCCTGGGCTATTACAGCAGGGCGCGGAACCTGCAGAAGGCCGCCCGTCAGATCATGACTGAATACGGCGGGAATATGCCCGGGAGCTCGGCTGAGCTGATCAGGCTGCCCGGGATCGGACCCTATACCGCCGCCGCGATCGCCTCGATCGCTTTCGGTGAAAAAATACCTGCCATTGACGGCAATCTGCTCCGGGTGTTTTCCAGACTCACTTTATATGAACAAGCGATCAAAACGCCTGCCGCCGCAGCAGCAGCCAGAAGCTTTTTCCTGGAAGAAATGCCGGATCAGCGTCCGGGAGACTTCAACCAGGCCCTGATGGATCTGGGAGCGGGTCTGTGTACGCCCGGCGGGGCACCATCCTGTGAGGAATGTCCGCTGAGAGGCCGCTGCCGCGCCCGGGCGCAGGACAGGGCAAAAGACCTTCCGGTCATGCCTGCCAAAAAGGCCCGCAAAATAGAAAAGCGGACCATCCTGGTCATCCGTGATGACGACAGGATCCTGCTGCGCAGACGCCCCGCAGGAGGACTTCTGGCCGGCTTATACGAGTTTCCCAACGAGAAGGGATGGCTCAGTGAGGAGGAGGCCGTGCGCAGGGCAGGGGACTACGGCTGCCAGCCGCTGCATATTCGTGCTCTTCCTGCCGCAAAACATATTTTTACGCACAGAGAATGGCATATGCACGGCTATGAGATCCGCATCGGAAGCTTTCCGGAAGTGCCGGAGGATCCGGACAGGACCGGTGAGGACACATCCCCCGCCGGAGAGTGCTTTATAGCAACGATCGGAGATATAGAAGAGAAATATGCTCTTCCCGGCGCTCTGGCAGCTTATAACCCCGGGGCTTTGTCTGTAAGGGGATGACCGGAAAGCGGGCTGGGATAAACGCTCCGACACACCGAAGGTGTGTTGGATGCAGCACGGATGCGGTGCGGAAGATGCTGGCCTTATGGGCAGCCCGCATCCGGCGCGCAAGACTCGCAAGCGAGTCTTGAATGAATTTCTGTTACATGAAATTTTTCTGAACTTGGTACAAGATGAATGTTTTATGGTAAAATAATCTATCTATGTTCAGGCACATTCAAAAACGCGGGTGCGTTTTAATGTGAAGACAACAGGAGGCTCTTTACTATAATGAAATTATTATCAATTGCTGTTCCCTGCTATAATTCGGAAGCGTATATGGAAAACTGCATCCGCTCTCTTCTTGTCGGAGGGGACGAGGTGGAGATCCTGATCGTGGATGACGGCTCGAAAGACAGAACAGCGGAAATCGCCGATCGTCTTGAAGCACAGCATCCCGGTGTGATCCGGGCGATCCACCAGCCCAACAAGGGACATGGAGGAGCGGTCAATACAGGGATCGAAAATGCGACGGGACTGTATTTTAAGGTTGTCGACAGTGATGATAAGGTCCGTGCCGGCGCCTACAAGAGCATTCTTGATGTGCTCAGGAATTTTTCCGGCGATGAAGAGCCCCTCGACCTTCTGATCAGCAACTTTGTCTACAACAAGGAAGACCAGAACCGCCACAGTGTCATGGAATACAGACACTGCCTTCCTGTCGGCCGTGTTTTTTCCTGGGATGAAGCAAACCGTTTCCCCATCGGAAAATATATACTGATGCATTCCGTGATCTTCAGGACGCAGATGCTCCGTGAGAGCGGATTAAAGCTGCCGGAGCACACTTTCTATGTAGATAACATCTACGTTTTCAATCCCCTTCCCTATGTGCAGAGGATGTATTACCTGGATGTTGACTTTTACTATTATTTCATAGGCCGTGAAGACCAGTCGGTACATGAGGATGTCATGATCAAAAGACTGGACCAGCAGGCCCGGGTCAACCGCATCATGATCGACCATTTCACGGATCCTTCATGCCAGGAGATGATCGGAGACCGCAGGCATCTCAGACAGTATATGTTCAACTATCTGGAGATCATCACAACGGTCACATCGGTCCTTGCCCTGCGTTCCGGCACGCCGGAACACCTGCAGCTGCGTGATGAGACCTGGGAATACCTGCGCGGAAAGGATGAGGCCCTCTACAAAAAGATGCGCAGGCGGATCCTGGGCAGGGCCATGAATGTAAACAGACGCCTGCCCCGTATGATCGTGATCAGCGCTTACAAGGCTGCCCAGCGTATTTTTAATTTTAGCTGATACTGAAGATCTTTTCTGTGCGCACCGGGGACAGGCTGTGTACAGGAAGGATCGATAAGCAATACATATCTATCTTTGTTTTTTTTAGGAGATTATTATATGTGTGGAATTGTAGGATATATTGGACAAAAGCAGGCTGCCCCGATCCTTCTGGACGGTCTCTCAAAGCTGGAATACAGGGGATATGATTCCGCCGGTCTGGCTGTACGCGACAACACCGCCGAGCCCGAGATCGTCAAGGCAAAGGGACGTCTGAAGATCCTGTCCGAGAAGACCAACAACGGTGAGACAATGATCGGATCCTGCGGCATCGGACACACCCGCTGGGCAACCCACGGTGAGCCCTCCGAGGACAACGCCCACCCTCACTGCACGGATGACCGCTCCATCATCGGCGTTCACAACGGGATCATCGACAATTACAAGGAACTCCGTGACAAGCTGGTCCGCAAGGGCTACTCCTTCCACTCACAGACGGATACGGAAGTCGCCATCAAGACAGTCGACTATTACATGAAAAAATACAACAGGGGTCCCATCGATGCCATCGTGCGCACCATGGTCCGCGTGCGCGGCTCCTATGCCCTGGCCTTCATGTTCAAGGATTATCCCAATGAGATTTTCGTTGCCCGTAAGGACAGCCCCATGATCATCGGCGTCGGGGAGGACGAGACCTATATCGCCTCCGATGTTCCCGCGATCCTGCGCTACACCAGAAACGTCTATTATATCGGCAACAACGAGATCGGCAGACTCGGAGCTGGCACCGCAAAGTTCTATAATCTGGATCAGGAAGAGATCACCAAGGAACTGACCGAGATCAAGTGGGATGCGGAAGCTGCCGAAAAGGGCGGTTTTGAGCATTTCATGATGAAGGAGATCCACGAACAGCCCAAGGCTGTCCAGGATACCATCAATGCCATCATCAAGGACGGAAAAGTCAGCCTGGAGAATATTTCCCTGACAGAAGAGGAGATCCGCGATCTCCGTGATATCAATATCGTTGCCTGCGGCAGTGCCTACCATGTCGGGATTACTCTTCAATATGTGATCGAGGATCTTACCCGTATTCCCGTCCGCGTGGAACTGGGAAGCGAATTCCGTTACCGCAATCCGATCCTGAGCGACAATACACTGGTCATAGTCATCAGTCAGTCCGGTGAGACAGCGGATTCGCTGGCCGCCCTGCGCGAGGCCAAGGAGAGGGGAGCAAGGACCCTGGGCATCGTCAATGTCATCGGTTCTTCGATCGCCAGAGAGGCTGAAAATGTCCTCTATACCCTGGCAGGCCCCGAGATCGCGGTGGCGACGACCAAGGCCTATTCCACACAGCTCGTGGCGGGATACCTGCTCGCCATTGAAATAGGAAGAGTCCGCGGCAATATCTCCGAGGAACAGTACAGCGCCTTTATCGCTGATATCGAGAAGCTGCCCGGTCAGATCGAGGGACTTCTCGAGGAACAGGAGAGGATCCAGTGGTTTGCCTCCAAGTTCTCCAATGCCCATGATGTTTTCTTCATCGGGCGCGGCGTGGACTATGCCATCTGCCTCGAGGGCAGCCTGAAGATGAAGGAGGTCAGTTACGTGCACTCTGAAGCCTATGCGGCCGGAGAACTCAAGCACGGCACCATCAGCCTGATCGAGGACGGAACTCTTGTGGTCGGCTCTCTCACACAGCCCGCACTCTTCGAGAAGACTATCAGCAATATGGTCGAAGTCAAGAGCCGCGGAGCCTACCTCATGGGCCTTACCTCCTACGGTAACTACAGTGTCGAGGATACGGCGAATTTCACCGTCTATGTGCCCCGTACAGATCCTCACTTTGCAAACAGTCTGGCGATCATCCCGCTTCAGCTGATGGCATACTATATCAGTGTCGCCAAGGGACTGGATGTAGACAAACCCAGAAACTTAGCAAAGAGCGTTACGGTGGAATGATCCCGGCCTTTTTCGCGGCTTTTTTCTGAAGATTATGCTGCAGGCAGATTCATTCTCCGTCGGGGAGTTATCGTATGTATAAAAAAGAGAAAACGGGATGGCTCAAGCACCTGGATTTCATGGTGCTTGATCTCATCGTGTTCCAGATATGTTATGTGGCGAGCTACTGGATCCTGCGCGGAATATCCAATCCCTACAGGATCGTCCTGTACCGCTATCAGGGAATTGTATATCTGTTCTGCCAGCTCATCGTTGTGCTTTTTTCGGACAGCTATAAGAATGTCCTTCGGCGCAGCACCTGGGCAGAACTGATGTGCACCTTCCGCTATATTGTCACGGTTGAGCTCTTGAATCTGGTCTATCTGTTCTCGGTCCACCAGATCTACATGATCTCGCGGCTTTTGACAGGTCTGACCGCGGTCCTGTTCTTCTTCGCTTCCTTTGCCGTCAGGATGATCAACAAGAGAAGGGTCCTGGGCACCCGGGGAGACAAGAAGGGAAGGAGATCGCTCATGGTCATCACCTCCAGCCATTTGATGGAGGAAGTGATCAAAAACCTCTCTGACAATTCCTTCCATGACTATTTTATCTCCGGTATCATCCTCATGGATCAGGCGTCCGCGGATGAGAGGGAGCTGAACGGGATCCCGGTCCTGGGAAGAGGAGAGAATATTCTCTTTTATATAGGCCGCCACTGGGTGGACGAGGTGTTTTTGTACCAGCCCGATAACCTGCCCTATCCCGTCGAGATGGTAGACAAGCTTCTCAACATGGGCATCACGGTGCATTACTGCATCTCTGCCCTCAATGACAGCCGGATGGGTACCCAGGAAGTCGAGAAGATCGGCAACTACAAGGTCCTGACCAACAGCCTGCGCATCGTCTCGGTCCGCGAACTTGCTTTCAAGCGGATCATGGATATAGCAGGAGGCATCGTGGGATGTCTCCTGACAGTGATCGTCTTTATTTTCATCGCTCCGATGATCTACATCAAGTCTCCCGGTCCGATCTTCTTTACCCAGAAGCGTATCGGCAAGAACGGCAAGCAGTTCAAAATGTACAAGTTCCGCAGTATGTATATGGACGCGGAGGAGCGTAAAAAGGCCCTTATGGCACAGAACAAGGTTCAGGACGGCATGATGTTCAAGATGGACGACGATCCCCGCATCATAGGCAGCGAGAAGAAGGATAAGAACGGTAAGCCCAAGGGTATCGGCAACTTTATCCGCCGCACATCCCTGGACGAATTCCCGCAGTTCTGGAATGTCCTCAAGGGCGAGATGAGTCTTGTCGGCACACGTCCCCCGACCCTGGATGAGTGGGAGAAGTATGACCTTCACCACCGCGTCCGCATGAGCATCAAGCCCGGCATTACAGGCTTGTGGCAGATCAGCGGCCGCAGCGAGATCACCGATTTCGAAGAAGTTGTCCGTCTGGACCGCGAATATATCCAGAACTGGAGTCCGGAGCTGGATTTCCAGATCCTCCTCAAGACGGTGTCTGTCGTTCTCAAACACGAGGGCGCAGAATAGGATAAGGTTTGTATATTCAATATCAATGTTTATGTGAAAAACCGGAAGGAAAGAGAAAACGGCATAGCCGATTGTTCGGCTATACCGTTTTCTTTACGTAGATCAAAAAACCCTAAGCTGCACCCATTGATGTGACGCAGGCTGTTTTATGAGGGTCAATGGTCCAGGCCAAGTCCGCCCTGGATATGATCCTCACCGAAGTAGATCTTGTGCCTGGGGGAGGCATTCATTGCTGCGCAGGCCGCCACGGAGAGGAAGGCCTCTCTGGCGGACTCGCTTCGGCCGGTGATGGCGATGGGAATATTGGCGCCGATCAGGATGCCGCAGTTGTAGGCGCCGCAGCTGGTATCCAGGACCTTGACAATCAGGTTGCCGGTCATGAGATTGGTGACGACAACGCCGTCAAACTCGCCGCAGGCAGGATTGTCATAGCCTTTGAGACGGGCAGCCTCTTTGTTGAGCATCAGGTCCCAGGTGATGGGGCCTACCAGGTTGCAGTTGGCGATGGGCTCATCCTGATGGTCGATGAGAATGGTCTGTGCTTCGACGGTGTCCTTCATGTGGAAAGCGGGCTTCTCAATCAGGGAGAGCAGGCCGATGTTGGGATTCTTGACGCCGAAGACATGCAGAGCGTCGACCATGTTGATGATGACTTTCTTGCGTTCCTCTATGGAGGGATTGACCAGCAGAGTGACATCGGAGATGGCCAGCATCTTGTGGTAGGTCGGGATCTTGATCATAACGATATGTGTCAGGAGTCTGTCCGGACGGATCAGGTGGTTGACCTTGTTGAGGACGGGCATCAGGAAGTCACGGGTCTGGGTATTGCCGCGCATGAGGGCGTCGGCGCTGCCTGCCTGGATCATTTCGATGGCGTACTGGACAACGTTGGTATCGTTGCTGACCGGCTGAATATCGAACTTGCGGTCCGAAAGGCCGAGTTTTTCGAGAGTCTGGTTGATTTTCTTGTAATTTCCGATCAGGATCGGTTCGGCGAATCCCTCCTGCTGTGCCATGATGGCGCCCTGCAGGATATTCTCCGCGTCAGCTCCGGCGATGGCAATGCGCATGGGCTTGCCGGCATTGCGCTCGATCGCCTTGTCAACGAGAGTCTGGAACTCGGGAATCAATTCCATATTGTTTTGCATGATAGGATCTCCTTTTCTCTGAGCGTGTAAAAAGCGGGGGATACAGCAGTCGTATATGTGTGAAAAATGCAGTATCCCGCTGCCGATCGTATTATAAGTGATGGTACACGCCCCTCCAGGGGCGTGTACTATTATAACACATGGAATAAGCAGTTTTCCCTTGTTCTTAGAACAGGCCGCCGATCTTCAGAAATACAGGCGCGAATACAAGCGCGACGACGGTCATGAGCTTGATCAGGATGTTGATGGAAGGGCCGGATGTATCTTTGAAAGGGTCACCTACGGTGTCTCCGACGACCGTTGCGTGGTGTGTCTCACTGCCTTTGCCGCCGTTATGACCTTCCTCGACGTACTTCTTGGCGTTATCCCAGGCGCCGCCTGAGTTGGACATGAAGATCGCCAGCATGACACCTGTGATGAGCGCGCCCGCGAGCAGACCGCCCAGGGCTGTGGGGCCCAGGACAATGCCGACCAGCAGGGGGCAGACAACTGCCATGACGCCGGGGACCAGCATCTCATGAAGGGCCGCCTGTGTGGAGATCGCCACACAAGACGTATAATCGGGCTTTCCGGTTCCCTCAAGGATACCGGGGATGGTACGGAACTGGCGGCGCACTTCCTCGATCATCTTGTAGGCCGCCTTGGAGACAGAATCCATGGTCAGAGCGGAGAAGAGGAAAGGCAGCATTCCGCCCAGGAACAGGCCGACGATGACCTTGTAATCGAGCAGGTTGATCCCGGTTTTAAAGAGCTCTACCGACTGCGCGTAGGAGACGAACAGGGCCAGGGCTGTGAGGGCTGCAGAGCCGATCGCAAAGCCTTTGCCCATGGCTGCGGTCGTGTTGCCGACGGCGTCCAGACGATCTGTGATCTTGCGGACGCGGGAGGGAAGATGGGACATTTCGGCGATACCGCCGGCGTTGTCGGCGATGGGGCCGTAGGCGTCTACCGCGACCGTGATTCCTGTTGTGGAGAGCATGCCGACTGCTGCCAGCGCGATGCCGTACAGGCCGCAGGAGAGATAGGCGCCGATGATGCCGACACAGATCAGCACGATCGGAACGGCTGTGGACTGCATACCGACTGCGATGCCGCTGATCACGGTCGTCGCGGGGCCGGTCTCGGACTGCTGCGCGATCTTTTTAACGAAACGATAGTCACCGGAAGTGTAGATCTCGGTCACGATACCGATGATCAGACCGACGATCAGTCCGAAGATGATGGAGAAGGCTTCCTTCATGGAACCGAAGAAATACCAGCTCAGCCCAAGAGAGCCGATGACCACGATGACAGCGGCGGAATAGCTGCCTGCTTTCAGGGCCTTGTGGGGGTTGGAATTCTCGTCGCCTTTTACAAAGAAGCAACCCAGAATGGAAGCCGCGATGCCCAGGGAAGCGATGAGCAGCGGGAAGATGGCTCCGCTCGCTTCATGGTAGACAACACCCAGAGTGATGGCGGAGACAATGGAGCCGACATAGGACTCGAAGAGGTCTGCGCCCATGCCTGCGACGTCGCCTACGTTGTCGCCTACGTTATCGGCGATAACAGCGGGGTTGCGGGGGTCGTCCTCGGGGATACCTGCCTCGACTTTACCGACCAGGTCGGCACCGACGTCTGCGGCCTTGGTGTAGATACCGCCGCCGACACGCGCGAAAAGCGCGATAGAAGAGGCGCCCAGGGAGAAGCCGGAGAGGATATCGGGATTGCCTGTGACAAAATAGATCATGCCTGCGCCGACCAGACCGAAGCCCACGACGCTCATGCCCATGACTGCGCCGCCCGAGAAAGCGACGGAGAGGGCGGCATTCATGCCGCGGTCTTTGGCGGCAGCCGCTGTGCGGACATTTGCCCTGGTCGCCACGTTCATGCCGATGAAACCGGCCGCTGTGGAGAATACTGCTCCGATCAGGAAGCTGTAGGCTGTCAGCCAGCTGATTCCCAGGCCGATCAGGACGAATAAAATAATGACAAAGAAAACAAGAATTTTGTATTCAGCCATCAGGAAAGCGCGTGCTCCTTCATGGATGAATGCTGAGATCTCCCTCATGCGGTCGGTGCCTTCATCCTGGCGTTTGACCTTACCAACGAGGTAGAATGCGAACAAAAGTGCCAGCACTCCGAAAACGGGTGCGATAATTGTCAGTGCCCCCAAAACATTACCTTCCTTTCTTTTTTCTTTGGCGTGTGCCGCGTAAGGACGGCAGCACTTGCGGCACGGCAGGATCTGCTTTGCCCCACCCATTCAGACAAAACAGCTCTGTGACATGCCTCACTCTGTTACGAATAACTTTTGCTGCTTGTTTCTGCTTTCACCCACCCATTAGATCAGGCAGAAACCGGTGATAGTGCGAATACCCATTCCAGATCCACTTCGGGGATGAGTATTCGCCGTTTGACCCGGGCTTTCATGAAAAAACATATGAAAACTCCTGGCGGCCGGTACAGGTGCAGGCTGTACCCATGCAACCGGAAACGGATGCATGAAACATAAAAAGCTTCCGGCATTTTGAGTAAAGACAGTCAGTTCCCGGGAGCTTTACAATATTTTAACATGTAAAGAAGGAACATTTCTGTACTTTTTTCAATCCTATGCTATAATGTGACGGAAATGGGTGGTGCATGACGTTCTTTTTTTCGGAACATCCATTCATTTTTTCAGGATTTATTCTTCATCGCGCAATACCCGTGACTTCAGTCGTGGGATACGCGTGCAAAAAGGGAAACTCGCTTCATCTTGGGTACAATCCCGCGATGAAGAATAAACGCTCCGACACACCGAAGGTGTGTTGGATGCAGCACGGACGCGGTTCGGAAGATGTTGACATGTCTTTGAAAAACAAGACATGTCAACCCGCATCCGGCGCGCAAGACTCGCGAGCGAGTCTTGAATGAAGTCAATAACGTTTTATGTGACAGCGTTCACCCGGCTGGAAGGGGAGAGCGCATCCGGAAAGAGAGAGAAGAATGAGCGGTGTCAGACGCGTATACGTCGAAAAGAAAGAGCCATTTGCCGTCGCGGCAAGGCAGCTGAAGGAGGACATTGAAGGCTTTTTAGGAATTGAGAAAATCAGGGGAGTACGCATCCTGATCCGGTATGATGTGGAGAACATCTCGGATGATACTTTTGAGAAGGGATGCCGCACTGTATTTTCCGAGCCGCCCGTGGACGATTTATATAAAGAAAATATTGAGATCCCCCAGGGGACCAGCGTTTTTTCCGTCGAGGCCCTGCCCGGACAGTTTGACCAGCGCGCTGACAGCGCGGAGCAGTGCCTGCAGTTTCTGAATGAAGAAGAGAAACCTGTGGTGCGCACTGCGGTCACCTACCTGCTGGCCGGCGACCTGACCGAAGAAGATGTCGACCGCATCAAGGCCTACTGCATCAACCCCGTGGATTCCCGCGAGACGGGCATGGAAAAGCCTGCGACACTGCAGACCGAATATCCCGAGCCCGATGATGTGCAGGTTTTTGACGGCTTCACTGCCATGGATACAGGTGCACTGAATGATTTGTATTCCTCCCTCGGTCTTGCCATGACCTGGGCGGATTTCCAGTTCATCCAGACCTATTTCCGGGATACCGAGCACCGCGACCCCACCATCACCGAGATCCGCGTGCTGGATACCTACTGGTCTGACCACTGCCGTCACACCACTTTTTCCACAGAGCTCAAAAACATCGAGTTTGAGGACGGCTTCTACCGAACCCCCATCGAGACGACCTGGCAGAGCTATTCCGATACCCGCGGCGAGATGTATGCAGGCCGCACCGACAAGCCGGTCTGCCTGATGGATCTGGCCATCATGGGCATGAAGAAGCTCAAGGCGGACGGCAAGCTGACCGACATGGAAGAGTCCGATGAAAATAATGCCTGCTCCATCGTGGTCCCGATCGAAGTGGACTACGGCAAAGGCCCCGAGACTGAGGAGTGGCTTGTCTTCTTTAAAAATGAGACCCACAACCATCCCACCGAGATCGAGCCTTTCGGCGGCGCGGCCACCTGCCTGGGAGGCGCGATCCGCGATCCCCTCTCCGGACGCGGCTATGTCTATCAGGCCATGCGCGTGACCGGCGCGGCAGATCCCACCGTTCCCGTTGCAGATACCATCCGGGGCAAGCTTCCCCAGAAAAAGCTGGTCATCGGCGCGGCAGACGGCTATTCCAGCTACGGCAACCAGATCGGTCTCGCCACCGGCCATGTCTCTGAGATCTACCATCCCGGTTATCTGGCCAAGCGCATGGAGATCGGCGCGGTCATGGGCGCGGCAGCCCGCGCAAATGTGCAGCGTCTCAACTCCGACCCCGGCGACGTCATCATTCTGCTGGGCGGTCGCACCGGCCGCGACGGCATCGGCGGCGCGACGGGTTCCTCCAAGGCCCACACCCTGGAGTCCCTGACCACCTGCGGCGCGGAAGTGCAGAAGGGCAATGCCCCCACTGAGCGCAAGCTCCAGCGTCTCTTCCGCCGTCCCGAGGTCTCCAGCCTCATCAAAAAGTGCAATGACTTCGGTGCGGGCGGCGTCTCCGTCGCCATCGGTGAGCTGGCCGACGGTCTGGAGGTCAATCTGGACCTGGTTCCCAAGAAATATGAAGGACTTGACGGCACTGAGCTGGCCATCTCCGAATCCCAGGAGCGCATGGCAGTGGTCGTGGCGCCCGAGGATCAGGCGGAATTTCTCAAATATGCCGCGGAGGAAAACCTGGAGGCGACCCCTCTGGCCCGTGTCACACAAGATCCCAGGCTTGTCCTCAAGTGGAGAGGCAAGGCAATCGTAGATATTGCCCGCTCCTTCCTGGATACCAACGGCGCCCACCAGGAGACCGATGTCAAGGTCCTGATGCCCTCCGAGCAGGACAATTATTTCAACAAGATCGCATCCGGAAAGGTGGAGAAGGCTCTGAAGCAGGAGGAACCTTCCTTCGCAGAGACTGTAAAAGCATCTGTCTCCGACCTCAACGTCTGTTCCCAGAAGGGACTGGTTGAGATGTTTGACGCCAGCATCGGAGCGGCGACGGTCACTATGCCTTACGGCGGCCGCTATCAGCTGACCCCCACCCAGGCCATGACAGCCCGTCTCCCTGTTCTGGGCGGCACCACCGATACCGTCTCCATGATGAGCTATGGTTTCGATCCCTATCTGTCCTCCTGGAGCCCCTATCACGGCGCGATCTACGCAGTGACCGAGTCCATGTCCAGGATCGTGGCGGAAGGCGGAGACTACAGAAACCTTCACTTCACCTTCCAGGAGTATTTCGGCCGTATGTCCCGGGAGCCCGAGAGATGGAGCCAGCCTCTGTCTGCGCTCTTAGGTGCCTATGACGCCCAGATCGGCTATGGTCTGGCCAGTATCGGCGGCAAGGACTCCATGTCCGGAACCTTCCGCGAAGAGGGCCTGGATATCGATGTTCCGCCCACCCTTGTTTCCTTCGCTGTTGACGTCGCCAAGGCACAGGATATCGTCACTCCCGAGCTCAAGAGAGAGGGGGATGTCCTCGTCCAGTTCCGGATCGAAAAAGATGAATTTGACATCCCGGTCTATGACGATGTCATGCACATGTATGACCTTGTCACTGCCCTTATGCGGGAAGGCAAGATCTGTGCGGCCTATGCCCTCGACAGCTACGGCATCCTTCCGGCAGCCGCCAAGATGGCATTCGGCAACGGCTTCGGCGTCTCCTTTGTCGAGAAGCTCCGTCTCAAAGACCTGTTTAAAAATGCCATGGGCGACCTGCTTGTGGAGATGTCCCCCGACGACCTGGCAGCCCTCTCCGACGCGGAAGGATTCGATCTGCGTGTGGTCGGCACTGTGACCGGCAAAGAAAATGCTGTCTTCTCCTTCCAGGATGAGGAAATTGCCCTCAGCGACATGCTGGCTGCATGGAAGAAGCCCCTGGAGAAGGTCTTCCCCACAAAGGCGGAAAAAGACACGACGCCGATCGAGGCTCCGGTCTACACCGGCGGACAGATTGCTGTCTGCACACACAAGATCGGTCAGCCGACCGTCTTTATCCCGGTCTTCCCCGGCACCAACTGCGAATACGACACCGCAGCTGCCTTCGCCGCGGCAGGCGCAAAGACCATCACCCGTGTCTTCACCAATATGACACCGGAAAATATCCGCGATTCCGCGGCTGCCTTTGCAGACGCAATCGCCCAGGCCCAGATCATCATGTTCCCCGGCGGCTTCTCCGCGGGTGACGAGCCCGACGGCAGCGCCAAATTCTTTGCGACAGCATTCAGAAACGCTGTTATTGAAGAGGCAGTTACAGAACTGCTTGATAAGCGCGACGGTCTGGCACTGGGTATCTGCAACGGCTTCCAGGCCCTGATCAAGCTGGGACTTGTACCCCACGGCAGGATCACAGGACAGGACGAGCAGTCCCCGACCCTGACCTACAACACCATCGGCCGCCACATTTCCAAGATGGCCTATACCAAGGTGACCTCCAACAAGAGCCCCTGGCTTGCACTCGCCGAGCCCGGCGGAGTCTATGTCAACCCCGCTTCCCACGGTGAGGGACGCTTCGTCGCTCCCGCCGAGTGGATCAAAAAGCTCGAGGAGAACGGCCAGATCGCGACCCGCTACTGCGATCCGGACGGAAACGTCTCCATGGACGAAGAGTGGAACATCAACGGTTCCTATGCCGCCATCGAGGGCATAACCTCTCCGGACGGCCGCGTATTCGGCAAGATGGTCCACTGCGAGCGCAGCGGCCGCTTCATCAACCTCAACATCGAAGGCGACCAGAACATGCGTCTCTTCGAGGCAGGCGTCAAGTACTTCAAATAATAATTCCCCGCGTCTTGGGCGGGACACGATTGCAAATTCCGGACTCGGGACATGAGGCACCCGGGACGTGAGACAGTTTTGCTGTCAGATCATTGACCGGATACTTAAAGGGGGCTGTCGCATAAAACATGTGACGCCCCTTTTTTTCAGGCAAAAGCTCCCTATATTTCAGAGGTGGTATAGAAGTGGAAAACAAGATCAATTACAGCAGACAGATGCAGAAAATCATTGAACAGATCGGGACACAGGGCGGCCGGACGCCGCGCCTTCTGCTGCACAGCTGCTGTGCCCCCTGTTCCAGCCACTGCATGGAGTACCTGCGGGAACATTTTCTGCTGACTGTCTTTTATTACAATCCCAACATCACTGTCACTGAAGAATACCGGAAGCGGCTGGGTGAGGAAAAGCGGCTGATCGCGGCCTACAACCGGCAGGTGGAGGAGCAGGACTTTGCGGGGATGCATTCGTCAGCAAAGGCGAATCCGATCGAAATCCTCGAAGCACCCTATGACCCGGACAAGTGGTTCGCGGCAGTGGAGGGCCTGGAGGACTGTCCCGAGGGCGGACAAAGGTGCACGGTTTGTTTTGAGACACGCCTTCGCAGGGCTGCGCAGGCCGCAGCGGAGGGAGGCTTTGACTTTTTTACCACCACCCTTACCATCAGTCCTCTCAAGGATGCGCAGAGGCTCAATGCCATCGGACTTCGTATGGGAGAGGAATACGGTGTGACCTGGCTGCCCTCCGATTTCAAGAAAAAAGACGGTTACAAGCGCTCCATAGAACTCTCAGATCAGTTCGGTCTCTACCGCCAGAATTACTGCGGCTGTATTTTTTCACAGGAAAAAAAGAATTGAGACCGCTGAAAACCAAGGGCCGTAAACTTGACAAAATCAGCGTATTTTGCCATGATTGTACAATTGATTGAAAAAAGATCTTCCGGACGGGCTGCGGGGAAAGGACCCGTAAGTACCGTTCAATTGAGTAATAGAAAAGTTATAGAAAGGGGAATAATTTGGAACAGTTTCTGGACCTGATTTCAAAAGAGATGGAATCCGCCTTTGAGGCGGCGGGATATGACAGTGCATTGGGCAGGGTGACAGTATCGAACCGCCCTGACCTGTGCGAATATCAGTGCAACGGAGCCATGGCAGGTGCCAAGCGTTATCGAAAAGCGCCCTTCATGATCGCGGATGATGTGGCAGGAGCTCTGGCGGCAAAAAATGACGGCCGGGGTTCTGCAGTATTTGCAAAGGCAGAGGTTGTAAAGCCCGGCTTCCTGAATCTGGATGTGAACGAGGGCTTTTTGCAGTCCTACCTGCAGCAGATGAGTGAGGACGAGCGTCTGGGAATGCCCCTTCCGGAAAAGCCTGAAAAGATCATCATCGACTACGGCGGCCCCAACGTGGCAAAGCCCCTGCATGTCGGCCACCTGCGCAGCGCGGTCATCGGCGAGGCAGTCAAGCGCATCGCCCGTTTCCACGGAGAAGATGTCATCGGTGATATCCATCTGGGTGACTGGGGCCTGCAGATGGGCCTCGTGATCACAGAGCTCAAAAAGCGCATGCCCGGGCTTCCCTATTTTGACCCTGACTTTACCGGCGAATATCCCGAAGAGGCGCCTTTTACCGTCTCCGAGCTGGAGGAAATCTACCCCTTTGCCAGCGCAAAGTCCAAACAGGATCCCGAATACTACGCTGAGGCTATGGACAATACCCGCCGCCTGCAGGATGGCGAGCGCGGTCTCTATGCCTTATGGCAGAAGATCGTCGCGGTCTCCGTGGCGGACATGAAACGCAACTACGAGAACCTGAATGTAACCTTTGACCTCTGGAAGGGTGAAGCCAGTGTTCATCCCGTGATCCCGGGGATGGTCGAAGATATGAAGAAGGGAGGCTATGCCTACGAGAGCCAGGGAGCACTGGTCATCGACGTCGCAGAAGAGACAGACTCCAAGGAGATCCCTCCCTGTATCGTCCTCAAGTCCGACGGCGCCTCCCTCTATACGACAACAGACCTCGCGACTATCAAGGAACGCGTGGAGAATTATCATCCCGACAAGATCATCTACATCACTGACAAGCGCCAGGAACTGCACTTCACACAGGTTTTCCGCGCCGCCGCTAAAGCCGGCCTTGTCAGCCCTGACACAGAGCTTGTCCACATCGGTTTCGGCACCATGAACGGCAAGGACGGCAAGCCCTTTAAGACCCGAGAGGGCGGTGTCATGTGTCTGGAGACCCTGATCGCGGACATCGATGCAGAGATGCTCTCCAAGATCAGCACCAATCCCGAGATCCCTGCTCAGGAGGCCGGACAGACCTCCCGTCAGGTGGCCCTGGCAGCCCTCAAGTACGGCGACCTGTCCAACCAGGCCTCCAAGGACTATATTTTCGATATTGAAAAATTCACCTCCTTTGAAGGAGACACCGGCCCTTACATCCTGTACACCATCGTCCGCATGCGCTCCATTCTGCAGCGCTACGCCGGACAGCCCGGCGCAAAGGACCCCGCTTCCCTCAGGACCGGCATACCCGCAAGTCCCGTGGAGAAGAAACTCATGATGGACATAGCCGGCTTTAATGCCATGATGGAAGGCGCCTACACCGACTGCGCACCCCACAGGGTCTGCGCCTACATTTACCAGCTGTCCAACGACTTCAACTCCTTCTACCACGCCACAAAGATCCTCACTGAACAGGACCAGGCGCAGAAAGAGTCCTGGATCGCCCTTCTCCACCTCACCGAGCGCGTCCTCTCATGCTGCATCGACGTCCTTGGTTTTACAGCGCCGCAGAGGATGTGATAAAACAGCGAGGAAAGCGGCCGCAAATGCCATGCAGGCATGAGCATTTGCGGACATTTGACGAGCGTCGGACATTTTATTTACAATCGAAACTAAACGTGATATGTTACTGTAAAGCGTTAATTCAGCACTGTAACACATGTTTTTACAATATGCCGGCGGTCTGAGGCTGTAAAGGAAGTGAAAACCGGAACAAAAAACAGTACGCAGGAGGCAGTTGAGCCCCTGCCAAGAGGTATACGAATGGAGAAAGGTAAGATTACCGTCTTTTCCGGAGAGGGAAGGGGCAAGACGGCGGCAGCGCTGGGCATGGCTCTGGACGCCGCGGCGGACGGAAAAACAGCTGTCGTCATTCAGTTTCTGAAGGGCAGAGGACTCGCGGAGTCGTTTTTCTGCAAACGCATGGAACCGGACATCAAGATTTTCCGCTTTGAAAAATCGGAAGTGGATTACGATGACCGTTCCCTTGAGCAAAAAGAAGATGACGTCTCCAGCATCCGCAACAGTCTGGGATTTGCCAGAAAAGTCCTGGCGACAGGAGAGTGCGACCTTCTGGTCCTGGACGAAGTTCTGGGCGTGATCGACAACAATATTATCACCGTGGAAGAGCTTCGGGACCTTGTCAGCCACCGGGGGGACACAGATGTTATTTTTACCGGACGTGTCCTGAGCGGAGAACTCTGCACTTTCGTGGACGAGATCTCCCAGATCAGCACTGTACGGTTTAAAAAATACGAGACAACAGAAAACAGTTGATGATTTTTTTATCGATTCAGTAATTGAATTAGAATTAAAGGAAGAAGAGACACTGCCGGAAGGTTTTTATACGGAGGAAAAAAATGTCAGTTTTTACAAAAGCAGGAGTTGCAATCATTACACCTTTCAAAGAGGACGATTATTCTGTCAATTATGATGCATTTGCGGAGCTGATCGATTTTCAGATCGATAACGGGACCGATGCCATTATCGTCTGCGGATCCACCGGCGAAGCTGCAACCATGACAGAGCAGGAGCATCTGGATGTCTGTAAGTTCTGCATCGATTACACCAAAAAGCGCGTTCCCGTTATTGCCGGCAGCGGTTCAAACTGCACACAGACCGCAATGAACCTCTCTCAGGAGCTTGCCGCCTATGGTGCCGACGGTCTTCTGGTCATCCATCCCTACTACAACAAGGGAACACAGAAGGGCCTTGTCAAGCATTTCAAGATGGTCGCGGAAGCTTCCAACGGATGCCCGGTCATCCTCTACAATGTTCCCAGCCGCACCGGCGGAAACATCAATCCCGAGACAGTGGCTCAGCTGGTCAGGGAAGTCCCCAATATCGTCGGCATCAAGGAAGCCAGCGGCAACATCAGCCAGATCGTCAAGCTCATGACCCTGACTGACGGCAATATCGACCTGTATTCCGGCAACGACGACCAGGTCGTTCCGCTTATGTCCATGGGCGGACTCGGTGTTATCTCCGTCGTCTCCAACGTCGCTCCCCGCGCTGTCCACGACATGTGTGACAAGATGCTCAAGGGCGATGTCAAGGGCGCTGCACAGATCCAGAAAGATACTCTCGACCTCTGCGAGAACCTCTTCAGCGAAGTCAATCCCATCCCTGTCAAGAAGGCCGTCAATATGATGGGCTTCAACGCAGGTCCTCTTCGCATGCCTCTCACGGAGATGGAAGAGGAGCACGCGAAAAAGCTTGAGGCTGCCATGCGCAATTTCGGAATTCTGAAATAAAATTCATGTGATCATGGGCTAAGCTCAGAGACTCACATGTAAGAAGGAGACAAAGATGGTAAAAGCAATACTTCACGGCGCCTGCGGGCGTATGGGACATATGATCGCGGACATCGTTTCCAGAGATGCCGGCATTGAGATCGCTGCCGGAATCGACGCTTTCGGAAGCGCCTATGCGGATTTCCCCGTGTATGCATCTCTCGATGAGTGCAAGGAAGAGGCAGATGTCATCATTGACTTTTCGACGGCTGCAGCCATGGAGGGTCTGTTTGCCTACAGCGCAGGCCGTGCGATCCCTGTCGTAGTCTGCACCACAGGTCTTTCCGAGGAACAGACAGCTGCCATGAAACAGACCTCTGAAAAGGTCGCGGTCCTCAAGAGCGCCAATATGTCTCTCGGCATCAATCTGATCCAGACCATTCTGGCCGAGGCAGCTCCCAAACTCGCTGCAGCCGGCTTCGATATTGAAATCGTCGAAAAGCACCACAACCAGAAGCTCGATGCTCCCAGCGGAACAGCGATTGCCCTCGCCGACAGCATCAACGAGGCCATGGACGGCGCCTATGATTATGTCTATGACCGCAGCACCAGACGTGAGAAACGCCGTGAAAAAGAGATCGGCATCTCCGCAGTCCGCGGCGGCACGATCGTCGGCGACCACGATGTGATCTTCGCGGGAGAGGACGAAGTTATTACGCTCTCCCACAGAGCCTACAGCCGGGCTGTTTTCGGCAAAGGCGCAGTCGAGGCTGCAAAATTCCTGGCCGGCAAGCCCGCAGGACTCTACACCATGCACGACGTCCTGGCGTAATGATCGTAAGAGGCAGCTATGAGATTACGCCCATGTATCGATATTCACGGAGGACGCGTCAAGCAGATCGTCGGCGGCTCGATCAGAGAGGGACAGGCCGTTAAGGAGAATTTCGTATCTGAACGGGATGCCGCGTATTACGCATCGCTCTACCGCGAAAGAGGTCTGTCGGGGGGACACATCATCCTTCTCGACAGCGCTGCGGCCGATCCGGCCGCATATGAGGCAGACCGCGCCCAGGCGCTGTCCGCCCTTGCCGCCTATCCCGGAGGAATGCAGATCGGAGGCGGGATCACCCCGGAAAATGCCGGTCAGTATCTGGATGCCGGCGCCTCCCATGTCATCGTGACCTCCTATGTTTTTCACGGCGGCACCCTTGACGAGGAGCGCCTTGAGAAAATGAAAGATGCCGTCGGCATCGAA
The DNA here is from genome assembly GCA_902780385.1 of uncultured Lachnospiraceae bacterium. Classification (GTDB taxonomy): domain Bacteria; phylum Bacillota; class Clostridia; order Lachnospirales; family Lachnospiraceae; genus CAG-791. Next base: position 57,898 of record CACZFF010000003.1, on the reverse strand, counting down.
CGGCTTGTGCTCGATCTGAGCTGCCGCAGGCTTGCCCCCCCGGAGAAGGAGAGCGGAGAGCCCATTTCTGCCGGGACAGAATCCGATTCTGTTCCTGTTCCCGCAGCTCAGTATGCAGTCGTCACGGACAGATGGCAGAAATTTACCCGGTGGATCATCACACAGGAGAACCTTCGGACCCTCTGCCGCCACTGCGACGAGTTCCTCATTCACGCGGCCGATGTCGAAGGAAAACGCGGCGGAATCCAGGAGGAACTGGCAGGCATTCTGGGCGCATTCTGCCGTCAGACAGGCTTCCCTGTCACATATGCCGGCGGCGTCCATGACACGGAAGACCTGGCCCGCATCGCAGGCCTGTCGGGAGGCCGTATGGATGTCACTGTCGGCAGTGCCCTCAATATTTTCGGCGGGAGCCTTGACCTGGACCAGCTCGCGGCAGAAGCGGCGTCTTATGCATGACTCGGCCTGCCCTCATAAAAAACAACAAAGCCGGTACAATCTGCTGTACCGGCTTTTGTCCGTAAATAACGTATTTCACAGTCTCTGTCCCAGCCGGGACAAAAAGCGTGACTGACCGCTTTCAATGAAAGCTGTCGTATTTTCAATCGTCAAATGGCTTTCTGATCTTGTCAGATCTTGGTTACGTTGACGGCCTGAGGACCTTTCTGACCCTGTACGACGTCGTACTCAACTGCTTCGCCTTCTTCGAGAGACTTGAATCCCTCCTGATTGATCCCGCTGAAATGTACGAAAACGTCATTACCTTCAGAATCGGAAATAAATCCAAAACCTTTCTGGTTGTTGAACCACTTGACAGTTCCTTTGCTCATTGCTGGCACCTCCAAAAACAAAACTTTAGATTATGTGTATTATGCACAAAAGCAGTATTATTCAACAGCCATTTGTGCAATGAATTCAACATAACACAAGTACAGACAAATGTAAAGTAGAATTTGTAATGTGGATTGCAACCTGCATGGACATAATTGAGATTTTGCACTAATATAAATTATAAAAATACCAACTTCTTTACTTCACAGTTGTAAAATGTTAAAATAAGAAAGCCGCTAAGAAATCATTGTTGCAAGTGGGGGGTTACATGAATAATAAAATCAGAACAGACGCAGTCAGACATCTTTTTGAAGCAATCCTGACTCTTGAAAATGAAGAGGAATGCTTTGAGTTCTTTGAAGATTTGTGCACGGTCAATGAACTGCTGTCTCTTTCCCAGCGCTTCGAAGTTGCTTCCATGCTCAAGAAAAAGGACACCTATCTGAAGATTGCGGAGAAGACAGGTGCGTCCACTGCTACGATCAGCCGTGTGAACCGTTCCCTGAATTACGGAAATGACGGCTATACCATGGTTTTTTCCAGAATGAAATCCTACAACGAAAACCCCGGCTAAATAAAAATGAGTATCAGAAATATCAATAAAAACAGAATATTGCCTGTTTTGGTTTTTATAGGAGGGGTGCTGGTCTATCTTCTTGCAGTCCTTCCTTTTTTAATTTACAGAAAGGGTCTGTTTTTTTATTACGGGGACTACAATGTCCAGCAGGTACCCTTTCTTATTTTTGCCCATCGGGCAGTGCGCCAGGGGCGCTTTTTCTGGAATCCCCTGGTCGATCTGGGCGGCAATATGACAGGCAGCTTTGCCTTTTACCTGTGGGGAAGTCCCTTTTTCTGGCTGACCATTCCTTTTCCGGAGAACTGGCTGCCCTACATGACACCTTACCTGATGGCTCTGAAATTCGGTACGGCTTCGGCGGCTGCCTTTGCCTGGATCCGGACGCAGACCCGCTCGGACAAAGCCGCTGCTGCGGGAGCCTTTCTGTATGCTTTTTCCGGCTTTCAGGCCTGCAATATCGTCTTTCAGCATTTTCATGATGTGACGGCCTTCTTTCCTCTGTATCTGCTGGCTTTTGACCGCTTCGTGGCAAAGAGCCGGGAGGTGTGTGAAAAGCACAGGCGGGGCAGGAAGCAAGGAGATTCCACACAGGATGCCGCACAGGATGCACAGTTTGCACAGACTGCACAGACTGCACAGACTGCACAGGCAGGATCTTCCGCGGCGGGAGTCCCGGATCTGCTCGGCTTTCCGCTGATGACAGCACTGATGTCCGTGATCAATTACTACTTTTTCTTCGGTCAGGTCCTGTTTTTTGTCCTGTATTACCTGGTGAGATGGGGGATCCGGCGCGCAAGGGGGAGCGGCCTGGCCTCCCTGGCAGCCGAGATCCTCAGGATCCTTGCCGCCGGCATGTCGGGACTTATGCTGTCTGCCGTCTTCCTGGTCCAGTCCATCGGGGGGATCCTGGGCAACACACGTGTTTCCAGGATAGTCAACGGCTATGACCTGGTCACCTATCCGGATGCGGGGACACCGCTGGCCATCCTCAAATCCTTTTTTATGGTTCCGGATCTCATTGCGAGAGGAACTCTGTTTACAAACGACAATATCAGGAACGGCTCCCTTGCCTTTTTCCTGCCCTGCTTTGCCATGTCCGGCGTTTTTGCCTTCTGGATGATGCGCCGCAGGAGCTGGAAAAAAACACTTCTGACTGTTTTGGCTGTAATGGCTTTTGTCCCGGTGCTGAATGCAGCTTTTTCCGCTTTCAACTCCAACTTCTACACCAGGTGGTTTTATATGCCCATCCTGCTGTGTGCCTGTATGACAGCGGAAGTACTGGAGGAGAGGGACAGCGCAGTTTTCAGGCGGGGCGCCCTGCTCTCAATTGCCTGTACGGCCTTCTTCCTTGTGTGCTGCTTTCTGCCGGTGGAGGATAAGGGCCAATGGTCCTTTACATCCATCAGCGAGAACAGAAATCTTCTGGACAGGGAGATAACAGGGACATTGATCAATGTCGCCGCCCTGATTCTGATCGTTCTGATCATGCGGCGCTGCGGCAGCCTTTTCACGGAGGGCAGCCGCCGGATTCCCGGGATCGTCTGTCTGCTCCTGACCATTGCCTGTTGTGTCGTCTCGACCTATACAGTCCTGGATAACGGCAGCTCCCTGATCTCCTATACAGGATTTCAGAAATGGCAGCGGCAGATGCTCTCCCAGGGCCCTCTGCTCGGACCGGCCTCAGGGACCGGGGGCAGTCCTGCGGCAGCCGCGGACCAGCCTGTCTCCGCAGAGGCTGAATCAGATCCTGAGGATTCAGCGGCCGCAGATGAAAATACCGGGACCACGTCCGGACCGGTGCCGGGCGTCGATGCTCCCTTCTCCCGTGTCGAGACAGACGGCACCTGTACCAACTATGAGATGGTGTGGGGATATCCGACCATGCACTGCTTTGAAAGCACGGTGCATCCTTCTATTTTTGAGTGGTATCGCGGGATCGGCATGATCCGCACCGTAGAGTCGACGCTTCCCTTTGAAAGGATCGGCGCCAGGGCTGTAATGTCGGTGCGCTACTATATTGAAAACACCCTGGTCTCACACGAGGACAGCTATACGGACCAGAAGGGCATCGACGGCTACAGCCTGCTCAACGACCTGAACGGCTACAATGTTTACGAGACAGAAAACTATATTCCAATGGGTTTTTCTTTTGACAGCTACATGACCGAAGAGAATTATGATATTCTGAGGAACGGTGTGGTCTCAGACCGGGTACTCGCGAAAAATATCATTCTTTCGGAAGAAATGGCCGACAAATACGGGGATCTGATGGAAGAGGATACAGATACCTATCCCGGGGAAATGACCTACAGAGAGTTTGCGGATCACTGTGATGACCGTGCCGCCTCCGCCTGCAGTGAATTCGGGTTTGACAAAAACGGCTGGCACGCAAAAGCGGAGATGGAAAAAGACAATCTGCTCTTATTCTCCATCCCTTATGACAGCGGCTTTTCTGCCATGATCGACGGAAAACCGGCGGAAGTGGAAAGGGCCGATTTTGCCCTGACCGCCATCTTTGTGCCGGAGGGCAGGCATGAAATCGTTGTCACCTACCTGCCCCCGGGCCTTGTCCCCGCCGCTGCGGTTTCCGCCCTGACAGCTGCCGCCATGCTGATCTTTGCTCTTTTCATTGCCGCTCGTCAGAGCGGCAATGCGAGGAGAAAGCCCGGAACGGGTTTCTCCGATGCGGTCAGCGGAGCTTTGGGCCGTTCCGCGGCACAAAGCTCTGAGAGCGAAACAGGCTGCTGAAAAACATTTGCTTTGAAACCGTTTAAAAACATTTGGTTTAAACTTGCAAAGATGGCGCAGGCGTGATAAGATATCCATCGTGCACGCACAAATGTCCGCTGACGGCGGACTGCAGAGGAGGTGTTCCGGTGGGATCTGCTTATTATATAGTTCATGAATCCGCCATGCCGCCCGTACTCAGGAAAGTGGCAGAGGCGAACCGGCTTCTCTCATCGGGCGAAGCCAGGACTGTCAACGAGGCGGCCGAGAAGGTCGGGATCGGGCGCAGTTCCTATTATAAATTCAAGGATTCCGTCGAGGAGTTTCACAACAATCTCCCCGGATCCATGCTCACGATCGTGTGCGAAGTCAGCGACAGGGCGGGTGTCCTGTCCGATCTGCTCCAGACCATCGCACAGTGCGGGGCTAATATCCTCACGATCCATCAGGCAATTCCTGTGGACGGCATCGCCGTTGTCAGTATCAGTATGCAGATGTTGGAGAATGCGATCAGCGTCAACACGATCATCGAGAGGATCTCGGCCAGAGAAGGGATCCGCCGTGTGCGCGTGACGGGAAGATAAGGGGAAGACAGATCAGGGAAAGATGAGGGCGGCTCTGCAGCCGCTTTGCAAAAATATCGGAACAGATAAAAAACTTATGTAGCATTTTTGTAGCAAATGGAAAGGAATGGACTAGTAAGATGATAAAAGCTGCAGTGTTGGGATTTGGAACTGTTGGCAGCGGGGTAGTCGAACTTTTTGACATCAACCGGGATTCAGTGAAGAGAAGAGTGCCCGAAGGAGTGGAGGTCAAATATATTCTTGACCTTCGTGAGTTTCCCGACAGTCCCTACGCGGACAGAGTCGTTCATGATTTCAATATCATCCTCGACGATCCCGAGATCCGTGTGATCTGCGAGACCATGGGAGGCAAGGAACCCGCTTTTACTTTTTCCAAAAAAGCACTTGAAAGAGGCATCAGCGTCTGCACTTCCAATAAGGAACTGGTCGCCGCGCACGGTCCCGAACTTCTGAGGATCGCGGCTGAGAACAACTGCAGCTATCTCTTTGAGGCCAGCGTAGGAGGCGGCATTCCCATCATCCGCCCTATGAATACATCACTGGCTCCGGAATATATCACAAAGATAATCGGCATCCTCAACGGGACGACCAACTACATGATGACAAGGATGGAGCAGGAGGATATCTCTTTCGAGGATGTCCTCAAACAGGCCCAGGACAGAGGTTACGCAGAGCGCAATCCCGAGGCGGATATCGAGGGACACGATGCCTGCCGCAAGATCGCCATCCTTTCCTCTCTCATGTGCGGCAAGACTGTACGCTATGAGGACATTCCCTGCGAAGGGATCAGCAATATCTCCATGACCGACGTCGCCTATGCGCGCAGCATGGGCAGGGCCATCAAGCTTCTGGGCATCAGTGAGCGCGACTGGCAGACAGGCACCTTCTATGTGCGCACGGCCCCCTACATGGTTCCCGCGTCTCACCCGCTCCACGGTGTCGAGGACGTCTTCAACGCGGTATTCGTGCATGGGAATCTCGTCGATAACCTCATGTTCTACGGCCGCGGCGCAGGTAAGTTCCCGACCGCAAGCGCTGTAGTCTCCGACATGCTCGACTGTGTACTGAACCTGGGCGCAAACATCCCGATCCGCTGGTCGGATGAAAAGATGGAACTCAGCGATCCTGCCCTCAAGTCCAGCCGTTTCTTCGTCCGCATCCCCGCTTCGGAACTCGACAAGGCCAGACAGTTCTTCAGAGGGTTTGAGGAAGTGACCATGCCCGGAGGACCCGAGGGCGAGGCGGCCTTCACAACGGGCAGCATGAAGGAATCCTCCTTTGAAGACTGTGCAAGGCAGCTCTCCGAAGTGCGCAAAGTGATCCGCATTCTCGAAGATGACTGATCACAACTATGCACGTCCCCGGCAGGGCGTGACCATATTCTTGTATTTGACACAGTCTGATTTCTGATATATAAATGTTAAGGTATAAGAGACAGGAAGGCCTTTTTTCCATTCTCGCATATGTATACGCGGCGTGGAGAAGGCTTTTCTGCGTTGAGAGGTCAGCAGCCGGACGGGATGTCCGGCCGGATGCCGATTGTTTTTCGAGATAATAACAGATCGAGGATACGAAAATGAAAGTAGTAAAATTTGGCGGGAGTTCTCTTGCCAATGCAGAACAGTTCAAAAAGGTCGGAGATATTATCCGCGCAGACCGCAGCAGGAGATATGTGATCCCTTCAGCGCCCGGAAAACGCTTTTCCGGCGATACCAAGGTGACCGACCTTCTCTATAAAATGGAGGCAGAAGCGGCAGCGGGAGAGGATTTCTCAGAGACCTTCAATGAGATCAAGAGCCGTTTCACAGAGATCATCGAGGGGCTGGAACTCAAGGACTTCTCCCTGGACGATCAGTTTGATGAGATCTGGAAGAGGATGAAAGAAGATCCTGATGCCGACTTCGCGGCTTCCCGCGGCGAGCATCTGAACGGCCGCATCATGGCCCAATATCTGGGATTTGAATTCGTGGATCCCTTCGAAATGATCTTTTTTGACGATGAAGGAAGCCTCGACGACCGCAAGACCATGCGCACGGTTGAAAAGCGTCTGGCAGGTGTGGAATATGCTGTCGTTCCGGGCTTCTACGGCTGCAGCCACGACGGAAAGGTCAAGGCCTTCTCCCGCGGCGGCTCCGATATCACAGGCTCCATCGTCGCCGGCGCCTGCCACGCGGACGTATATGAAAACTGGACAGACGTCTCCGGATTCCTTGTGGCGGATCCCCGCATCATCAAGAATCCCGCCAGGATCGAGACCATCACCTACCGTGAGCTTCGAGAGCTCTCCTACATGGGCGCTTCTGTTCTGCACGAGGAGGCAATCTTCCCTGTCCGCCGCCAGGGAATCCCGATCAATATCCGCAATACCAACAGGCCCCAGGACGAAGGCACATGGATCGTCGAGAGTACCGCCCAGAAGTCGGGCTATGTCATCACCGGAATCGCAGGCAGGAAAGACTTCTGCGCCGTCCTTATCACCAAGGATATGATGAATTCCGAGATCGGTTTCGGCAGAAAAGTCCTTCAGGCCTTTGAAGACAACCAGATTTCCTTCGAGCACATGCCCTCCGGCATCGATACCATGACCATTGTCGTCCATGAGGACGAGTTTATCGAGAAGGAGCAGAAGGTCGTCTCCGCCATCCACCGCCTGGCCAAGCCCGACGCTATTGAGATCGAGTCCGACCTCGCCCTCATTGCCGTTGTAGGGCGCGGCATGAAATCCATGCGCGGGACCGCTGGCCGGATTTTCTCCGCACTTGCCCACGCCCACGTCAACGTCCGCATGATCGACCAGGGCTCCTCCGAGCTCAACATCATCATCGGCGTCGAGAACAAAGACTTCGAGACCGCCCTCCAGGCCATCTATGACATCTTTGTCCTCACCCAGCTTTGATCTGAATCCGGAAATGAGTCACGAGGGACGGTTCTGTCTGACTCATTTCCGCAGAAAATGAGTCAGACAGAACCGTCCCCGATGACTCATTTACGCCTGCAATAGATCCGGCGCATTGCTTTTTTTCAGCCGGACCAGTATATCATGGAAGGAGACAACATACAGCATGAGTGAAAATACCGCGGAAATGAACGCAGCTGCGCCGGAAGAAGAGAAGGTAAGCCGCCATTTTATCGAACAGGAGATTGACAAGGACCTGCGGGACGGCGTGTACGATTCTGTACATACCCGTTTCCCTCCCGAGCCCAACGGATATCTGCATATCGGACATGCCAAGAGTATTCTGCTCAACTACGGCATGGCCCAGGAGTATGGCGGAAAGTTCAATCTTCGTTTTGACGACACCAATCCCACCAAGGAAAAGATCGAGTTCGTCGAATCCATCAAGGCTGACGTCCAGTGGCTGGGCGCCGACTACGAGGACAGGCTTTTCTATGCTTCCGATTATTTCCAGCAGATGTATGATGTCGCTGTCAAGCTCATCAAAAAAGGCAAGGCTTATGTCTCCGACCTCACAGCGGAAGAGATGCGCGAGTACCGCGGCACCCTGACCGAGCCCGGTAAGAACGATCCCAACCGCGACCGAAGCATCGAGGAAAACCTCGATCTCTTTGAGCGCATGCGTGCCGGTGAGTTTGCTGACGGAGAGAAGACTCTCCGCGCAAAGATCGATATGGCCAGCCCCAACATCAATATGCGCGACCCGATCATCTACCGTGTCGCCCACATGTCCCACCACAACACCGGCGACAAGTGGTGCATTTATCCCATGTATGACTTCGCGCATCCCATCGAGGATGCCATTGAAGGCATCACCCACTCCATCTGCACGCTGGAATTTGAGGACCACCGTCCCCTCTACGACTGGGTCGTCCGCGAGGCCGAGTATCCCCATCCCCCCAGACAGATCGAGTTTGCCAAGATGTATCTGACCAATCAGGTGACCGGCAAGCGCTATATCAAAAAGCTTGTCGAGCAGAACATCGTGGACGGCTGGGATGACCCTCGCCTGGTATCTATTTCCGGACTCCGCCGCAGGGGCTATACCCCTTCCTCCATCAAACGCTTTGTGGATCTGTGCGGCATCTCTAAGAGCAACTCCTCCGCGGACTATGCGGCGCTCGAGTACTGCATCCGCGAAGACCTCAAGCCCGGCTGCAAGCGCATGCTGGCCGTGCTTCACCCGCTCAAGCTCATCATCGACAACTATCCCGAGGATCAGGTCGAGATGCTGGAGGCGGACAACAATCTCGAGAACCCCGAGCTGGGCAAGCGCATGATTCCCTTCGGACGCGAGCTCTGGATCGAGCGCGACGATTTCATGGAAGAGCCCCCGAAAAAATATTACCGCCTCTTCCCCGGCAATGAGGTGCGTCTGATGTATGCATACTTCGTCAAGTGCGTCGGCTTCGACAAGGACGAAGAGGGCAATATCACTGCCGTACACGTGACCTATGATCCCGAGACAAAGAGCGGCAGCGGCTTCACCGGCCGCAAGGTCAAGGGCACGATCCACTGGGTCCACGCCGACTCCGCAGTCAAAGTCACTGCCCGCCTGTATGAAAATATCATCGATGAAGAAAAGGGTGTTTATGACGAGAACGGAGACCTCAATCTCAATCCCCACTCCCTGACGGTCTGCGATGCCCTGGTTGAGCCCGAACTCAAAGACACAAAGCCTTTCGAACGCTTCCAGTTTGTCCGCAACGGCTATTTCTGCGTCGATTACAAGGACTCCGCCGAAGGAGCCCCCGTCTTCAACCGGATCGTCGGCCTCAAGAGCTCTTTCAAGCTGCCTAAGAAATAAATAGTTATCAGATATGACTGTGCCGGAGATTTTCATCTGAATCTCCGGCACATTTTGTCCATACAGACCCGCGGGCAGCTGAGATTGAACACAAGTAAATCTATGTTTGAGGAGAAAAACTGTGGCACAGGAATTGAATATCCGTCTCATTACGGACGGAAAGAAACCTCTCTACAGGCAGATTTATGAATATATCCGCGGCGAGATCCGAAGCGGAGCCCTGGAGGCGGGAGAGCGCCTCCCCTCGACCCGTGCCCTGGCATCGGGCCTTCATGTGGCCCGCAGCACGGCGGAGCTGGCCTACAGCCAGCTGCTATCCGAGGGATATATCCGCGCGAAAAAAAACAGCGGTTACTTTGTCAACGAGATTGAAAATCTGGCCGAACTGCATTTTGAAGAGAACAGGGCAGGCGGCGGAGATGCCGCAACTGAGAACAGAGAAGACCATGCAGCGGGTCTGTCAATAGCGGATCTTTCTTTGCCGGGCCTGTCTGCAGCGGATCAGCGGACAAACGCAGAGAAAGCCGGAAGGCTGTCTGCAGCTGATCTGTCTGTTCCCAGCCTGTCCCTGCTCGGAAAACAGGGCGCAGCAAACAGCACCATGATCGACTTTTCCCTGCGCCACACAGAGATGTCCGTTTTTCCCTACAGCACTTGGAAAAAGATCATGCGCGAGGTCATGGTCGACGCCAACTCCGAAATGTTTTCCCACAGCGAACCCAGCGGAGATCTGACACTGCGCACAACCATCGCGCATTATCTGCACTTTTCAAGGGGTGTGCGATGCACACCTGATCAGGTCATTGTGGGCGCAGGCAACGACTACCTGCTCATGCTGCTGCGGCATATTCTGGGAGAGGGCAGGAGAGTGGCCATGGAGAATCCTTCTTATCTGCGGGCTGCTCAGATCTTCAAGTCATTCGGATATGAGATCTGTCCCGTCAGAATGGATGATGACGGCATGCTGCCCGGCTCGGTTGCCGCTTCGGGCGCGGACCTGGTCTATGCCATGCCGGCCCACCAGTTTCCTATGGGCTGCATCATGCCGGTGGGCCGCAGGGCAGCCCTTCTGGGATGGGCGACAGAGGCGGCAGACCGCTATATTATTGAAGACGATTATGACTCGGAATTCCGCTACCGCGGAAAACCCATCCCTGCTCTGCAGTCCCTGGACCACGCCGGCAGGGTGATCTACATCGGCACTTTTTCAAAAGTTATCGCGCCTGCCATCCGCATCAGCTATATGATCCTTCCTCCGGATCTCCTTACGCTGTACCGCCGGAAATGCTGGTTTTTTTCCTCCACTGTTTCCAGGATCGATCAGCGCATCCTCAACGAATTTATGAAAAACGGCCACTTTGAACGCCATTTGAACCGCATGCGCAGCCTGTACCGCGCAAGACACGACGAGCTTCTGGCACAGCTGAGGCCTCTGCAGGACCGCTTCCGCATCCTGGGAGCCGGCACGGGACTGCATCTGGTGCTGCAGGCCGTACCCGGGACTGCCGCACTGATCGCACAGAGTATGGAAAACGGGACCCCTGCAGTGGCTGAATCCATAGACACGGAAACTGCACAGGATCTGACAGAAAGCACAGAAGGTCTGTCATCCGCACGGATAGAAAAGGAGATCGTGAGAAGGGCAGCCGCCAACGGGGTCGCGGTCTACGCCATGTCCGATTACCTGCTGCCTGAGACAGCCTTACAAGATGCGGACGATCCTGCTGCGGAATCTGTCTGGACCCGTGACGATGACAGCACAAAGCACCTTCCTGCCGTTCTGCTGGGGTTCGGGGCACTGGATGAAGTGTCCATCCGCGAGGGGGTGCGAAGACTATCCTGGGTCCTGTGTTTTGAAAGACCAGTCGGAAGATGCCGGAGAGCTTGTACCGACAGATGAGCACAGGAGAGCATTTTTCAGGCATTTTTATCAGCAAATGACAGACAAACACCGGCCGGGACATTTCCCGGCCGGTGCTTTTAGCATTAATATTGAACTTTTGCATGAGATTGTTTATTACACAACCAATGTGCTCCTCGAAAATAAGTGGTCAGATATTCATCTTGCGGAGTGTCGACAGATATTCGAAGAGGCGTTCCTCATACTGCACATGGAAAGGGAGATCCGGGGCATCCGCATTTTCAGCAGAATGTTTCCTGCTGCCTGCGGCTTCCTCCAGCGCCAGGAGTTCCTGTATCAGGCCATAGCGCGTATATTCCAGGATCTGCGAGATCCTGCGCGCGTCCTGTTCGGACAGGAAGGGCGGTCTCTGCGCTTCTATGACCAGATTCAGTCTCAGGTCGGCAACCGCTCCCGCCAGGCTCTCCGGGATCTCAGGCTTGAATTTGGGATCGTCAGTGCCCAGTTCTTCATCTGCCCTTCTCAGAAAGAGAGGCATATAGGGGTATTTCTGAAGGATCGCCGCATCGACCCTTACCAGCTGCCGGTACATCTCAAAAAGATCGCAGCCCCGGCGGCGCTGTGCCTCCCGCAGCTCCAGCAGGGTATAGCGGGTGCTGTACTCATACAGAAATTCCCAGGTTCCCTTTTTGCTCTTGAAATAGTGGAAGAGCAGTCCCTTACTTATGGAAGCGGCGGCTACCATCTCATCCGTACTGGCATGACGATAGCCGTTCTGTGCGAAGATCCGCATTGCGCCGTTGGTGATCCGGTCCTGCCGGTCTTTTTTCAAGTCAAAAAAACGTTCATTCATCGCCTGTGTTCCCTTCTGAATCCGCGGAGAATCCGGAACTCCTCTTTGCAGACAGCCTTTCTATGCCGTGTTCAGGCCGCCGGCCCATAATTGACCGGAACGATCAATTTATATCATAGCATTTTCAGACTGCGATGACAATCCTGAACGCTGTAAGTGACCGCGAGCATATATTATATATATTATATTATCAGGAATCCTTCTAAAATATACAATCAGGTTAGCGTTATTTAACTCAATTGTTGTCAAAAATGAACAAATTTTTTGAAAAAGTTTTCAATTATGAACCAATTATTAGACAAAAAACTGTTATAATTATAACATTAGTTATTATATAATTTTTTTAATTAATACCTACACAATTGCCGGAGCGCCTTTGCGCGGCGGCAGCACTTACTTACATTCATTTGTTTTGGAAAGGAGATGGTAATCGATGGCTAATGTAGCTTTTCGGGGAACGCCAAAACAGGAACGGGAGCTTCGGAAATTTATTAAAAAGCACAAAGACCAGCCCGGAGCGATGATGCCTGTACTCCAGGAAGCACAGGGAATCTACGGATATCTGCCCAGAGAGGTGCAGATGATCATCGCCGAAGAGATGGGCGTTCCGCTTTCCCAGGTATTCGGAGTTGCGACATTCTATTCGCAGTTCACCCTGTCCCCCAAGGGCGAGCACACTGTCAGTGTATGTCTCGGAACAGCCTGTTACGTCAAGGGCGCTGACAAGATTCTGGCCGCTATTGAGGAACGCCTCGGGATCAAAGCCGGGGAATGCACCTCTGACGGCTTCTTCTCCATTGACAGCTGCCGGTGTCTTGGCGCCTGCGGCCTGGCTCCCGTCATGACAATCGACGGTGAAGTCTACGGCAAGTGCACACCGGAGTCAGCGGTGAAAATCATTGATTCCTATTATGAGGAGGTGTAAGCCATGACGATGACATTGAACAGGCTCACGGAAATCAAACAAAAAAATCAGGAGCTGGTCATGGTCCGTAAGCTGGTGGCTTCACAGGCTGAGGAAATGGCCAAGCACACTGCTTACCGCAAACAGATCCTCGTCTGCGGCGGTACCGGATGTACCTCCTCCGGCAGCTTAAAGGTTATTGAAGCGCTTGAGAAAGAGCTCAAGAAGAACAATATCGAGGACGTTCTGGTCGTCAAGACCGGATGTTTCGGTCTCTGCGCGCTGGGCCCCGTCGTGATCGTCTATCCCGAGGGTGCCTTCTATTCCCAGACAACGCCCGAAGGTGCAAAGCGTATTGTCGATGAGCATATCATGAACGGCAATATCTGCAAGGACCTGCTCTATCCTGAGACTGTCCACGAGGACGGCGAGATCCTTCCTCTGAGCAAGACCAATTTCTACGCCAAACAGATGCGTATCGCCCTCAAGAACTGCGGTGTCATCGACCCCGAGAACATTGAGGAATATATCGCTCTGGACGGCTATTTTGCCCTGCACAAGGTCCTGACCGAGATGACCCAGGACCAGGTAATCGATACCATGCTGGCATCCGGACTGCGCGGCCGCGGCGGCGCGGGCTTCCCGACCGGCAGAAAATGGGCATTCTGTAAAGCAACCAAATCCGATATCAAGTATGTCTGCTGTAACGCCGACGAAGGCGACCCGGGTGCATTCATGGACCGTTCCATCCTCGAGGGCGACCCTCACGCGGTCCTGGAGGCAATGGCCATTGCCGGCTATGCCATCGGCGCCAGCCAGGGTTATGTCTATGTCCGTGCAGAGTATCCTATCGCAGTCCAGCGTCTGCAGATCGCCATTCAGCAGGCCCGTGAGTACGGATTACTCGGCGACAACATCTTCCGCACAGATTTCTGCTTCGACGTTGAGATCCGTCTCGGCGCCGGCGCCTTTGTCTGCGGCGAAGAGACCGCTCTGATGACTTCCATCGAAGGTAAGCGCGGCGAGCCTCGTCCCCGTCCTCCCTTCCCGGCGGTCAAGGGTCTCTTCCAGAAACCCACGATCCTCAACAACGTTGAGACCTACGCAAACGTAGCCCAGATCATCCTCAAGGGCGCTGACTGGTATTCCTCCATCGGTACCGAGACATCCAAGGGCACCAAGGTGTTCGCGGTCGGCGGCAAGATCACAAACGTCGGTCTGGTGGAAGTCCCCATGGGCACCACCCTTCGCGAGATCATCGAGGAGATCGGCGGCGGCATCCCCAACGGCAAGAAGTTCAAGGCAGCCCAGACCGGCGGTCCTTCCGGCGGATGTATTCCTTCTGTCCACATCGACACGCCCATCGACTATGAGAGCCTTGCACGTATCGGCTCCATGATGGGTTCCGGCGGACTCATCGTCATGGATGAGGACACCTGCATGGTCGATATCGCCAAGTTCTACATGGAGTTCATCTGTGAAGAGTCCTGCGGCAAATGTTCACCCTGCCGTATCGGCACACACCGTCTCCTGCAGATGCTCGACGACATCACCAAGGGCAAGGCGACGATCGAAGAGCTGGACAAGATCGAGGAGCTTGCAGCTCACATGAAAGTGTCCTGCCTCTGCGCTCTCGGCCAGACTGCATCCAACCCGGTCACTTCCACCCTTCGCTATTTCCGCGAGGAGTACGAGGATCACATCCTCAACAAGAGATGTGCAGCGAAGAAGTGCAAAGAGCTCCTGCACTATCAGATCGATCCCGACAAGTGCAAAGGCTGCACGCTCTGTTCCAGAAACTGCCCTGTGGGCGCCATCAGCGGCACAGTCAAAGAGCCTCATCATATCGATATCGATACCTGCATCAAGTGCGGCCTGTGCAAGCAGAACTGTAAGTTCGACGCTGTGTATATGGAATAAGGAGGGATAAATAACGTGAAAAAAATGATTAATTTAAAAATCAATGATATCCCGGTCACTGTTCCGGAGGGCACAAGCATCCTGCAGGCGGCCAAGCTGGCAAAAATCGAGATTCCTTCTCTTTGCTATCTCAAGGATATCAACTGCATCGGCGCATGCCGTGTCTGCGTCGTCGAGATCAAGGGCCGCAGGGGTCTGACTGCCGCATGTACCTACCCGGTAGAAGAGGGAATGGAAGTTCTCACCAATACCGCAGCAGTCCGTGCTTCCAGAAAGACCACGATCGAACTGATCCTCTCCACGCACCGCAAAAAATGTCTCTCCTGCGTGCGCGGCAACCACTGCGAACTGCAGAAGCTGGCTTATGACTACGCCATTGATGAAGATCACTTCAAGGGCGAGGAACCCGCGTATGAGATCGATGATTCGACACCTTACGTGGTCCGTGACAACAACAAATGTATCCAGTGCCTGCGCTGCGTCTCCGCCTGCAACAATGTGCAGACAGTCGGCGCCATCGGCCAGATCCGCCGCGGCTATGATGTCCGTGTAGGTTCTCCCTTCGATGCCGGACTTGATACCACCTCCTGCGTCGGCTGCGGCCAGTGTATCGTCGCATGTCCTGTCGGCGCTCTGTATGAGAAGAGCAATATCGACGATGTATGGGATGCCATCGCTGATCCCAAGAAGCACGTCGTATTCTTCACGGCTCCTTCCATCGCAGCGACCCTGGGCGAGTGCTTCGACATGCCTCCCGGAACCCATGTGGAGGCCCAGATGGTCCAGGCTATCCGTATGCTGGGCGACGTCAAGGTCTTCAACATGAACGTCACTGCCGACCTCACCATCCTGGAGGAGGCCAACGAGCTCATCAGCCGCATCACCTCCAAGAAACTTGACAAGCCGCCGCTTCCCATGTTTACATCCTGCTGCCCCGGCTGGATCAAGTTCATGGAGCACAATTATCCGACCATGCTGCCGCACCTGTCCACCTGCAAATCCCCGCAGGGCATGTTCGGCGCTCTCCTCAAGAGCTACTACGCTCAGAAGAACCACATCGATCCCAAGGATATGTACGTGGTCAGCGTGATCCCCTGCACAGCCAAGAAATTCGAGGTCACCAGACCCGAGCTGGCCAACCAGGGAATCCCGGATGTCGATGTAGCCATCACCACCAGAGAACTCTCCCGTATGATCAAGGGCGCAGGTATTGTGTTCAAAGATCTCAAGGGTGAAGAGTTTGACGATCCCTTCGGAATCGCTTCCGGCGCAGGTAAGATCTTCGGCGCTACCGGCGGTGTCATGGAGGCGGCACTTCGTACCGCTGCCAACATCCTCGACGGCACCAATGAGAAGATCGACTTCATGGATGTCCGCGGAACACAGGGCATCAAGGAAGCTACCTACCGCATCGCCGGCGCGGAAGTCGACGTCTGTGTCGCCAGCGGCCTGGGCAATGCCCGCAAGGTCATCCAGATGATCGAGAGCGGAGAGAAGAATTATCTCTTCGTGGAGATCATGGCATGTCCCGGCGGCTGCATCAACGGCGGCGGCCAGCCTGTCCAGAGCGACTCTGTCCGCAACTATGTGGACCTCAAGAGCCTGCGCTCCGCAGTCCTCTATGATTCGGACAAAGACAATGACCTGCGTTGCTCACACGACAGCCCCATTATCTCTATGCTCTACGACGAGTACCTCGAGGCTCCCGGTAAGGCCAAGGCCCACAGCCTCCTTCACACCACTTATACACCCAGACCGGTCCTGTAATCTCTTCAGAGAGGAAAACAGACTGATCTCATGATATTTTATCCCCCGGAAAAGCAGCAGACATCTGCCTGTTTTTCCGGGGGATTTTCTCTGCGATGTTTTGACAATGCGAAACTTTGCCAGCACCATTGGAGGGGGCGTGTACATTTAATGATTTCTTTATCCTGACCGGCAGATAAAAAATATGCAGAACAGCCCGGAACTGTGGTAAGATAGTCTTGTTCTGCTTCGCAATGAAAATGAAGTTACTATAAAGACAGCTGCGCCCGATGGGCTCGCAGCCGGTAATAAAATGCATTCTGCGTAGTTACTTTAGAACTGCCGGAGGATTGATATGGAATACTATAGCCAAAATTTATTGATTCTGGCCGTTTTTAACCTGGTGGTCGGGGTGGTCAGATTGTTTCGATTATTCGCCCAGCAGCAGGCACAGCCGATGATCGGCGGCCCGGTACTGATGTTTTTCTGGATCATCGGTATCCTTCCCATGAGCGCTGTACTGTTCCTGGTCGTAAAGAAAACATTAAAACTCAGAGACGCCGTCGCAGCCGCTTATGTTATCATTCTGATCTATATTTTTCTCATGTATATGCATTCGGAGGGCAGATACGATACACTGGTCAACCTCGGTCTGATGACCATCATCTTCTCCACGCTCTCCTTAAATCAATGCTATCGGCAGGAGAATGACTGGGTGGTCCTGAAAACGCGTGATTCGCAGATTCTGGATATTCGGGTCTCCGAGTCAGGACAGCTCTTTAATCCACTGGTCGTTGGTCCTCATCTGGAGATCAATTCGGATATTGCCGAGGCAGTGGATCACTTTGTCGGCGCCATGAAGGAAATGGCTCCGCTCGAGTTATATGTATATTGCGGAAGCCATATCTCAAAACCTGTTCGGGAGACAGCGATCGAGGCTTTCCAGGAGCATTTCAGAGATGAAGAGCGGCGCCAGCTCAGGGTCCTGCGCCAGAGGACCAAACGCTCCATGGTTTTGTTCTGTATCAGCATGAGCATTATGTTTCTCTGGAGCCGCTATAACGAAGCCATCGGCAACAGCGTGATCTGGACTGTATTGGGAAATATGGGCGGCTTTTTCCTGTGGGAGATCGGCAACACCTATTTCCGCCACGAGGAAGATTTCCTTGAACTTGAGCGCATCATGATCTGCAAAGAGGCAGACATTACATTTCTCTGAGTATTTGATATAAAGTTATTTGATATAAAAAATGAACAGCAGCCCGGAACCGGCTTTTGCAACAGAGGCCGGCTCCGGGTATCACTATATCTATAAAAAGCCCGGTCACTGATGCCGCACATCCGGGAGGGTGTGGACAGCCGGCATATGACCTGGTAATGAAGGAGCATCTATGAAATTTTTCCATCTTGCGGATCTCCATCTCGGAAAACGTGTCAACGGTTTTCCCATGATCGAGGATCAGAAAATCATCCTGGATCAGATCCTGGAACTTGCGGATACAGAGCATCCCGACGCGGTCGTGATCGCGGGGGATGTCTATGACAAATCGATCCCTTCCGTGGAAGCGGTGAATCTGATGGATGATTTCCTGGTCGAGCTTGTCAAAAGAAAACTGCAGGTCTTTATCATCAGCGGAAATCACGATTCTGCCGAGCGTATCTCCTATGGCGGCCGTGTCATGGAGCAGAGCGGCATCCATATTTCCCCCCGGATCAGCGGCTGCGGCCCCATCCGCCTGGATGACCAGTACGGTCCCCTCTATATCTATCTGATTCCTTACATTCATCCTTCTGTAGTGCGGGAGGCATATCCGGAGGAAAAGGTCACGGACTGGACGCAGGCCATGGAGATCCTGATCCGGAATGCACATGTCGATCCCGCAGCCAGGAATATTGCCGTCGCCCACCAGTATGTCACTGCTTCCGGTGTCAGACCCGAGGAGTGCGACTCGGAGCAGAAGCATATCGGCGGCCTCGACAACGTGGATTATTCCGTCTTTGACGCCTTTGACTATGTGGCGCTCGGCCACCTGCACGGACCCCAGCGGATCGGAAGGGACACTGTGCGCTACGCCGGTTCACCCCTCAAATATTCCTTCTCGGAGGAAAAGCACAAAAAGAGCGTGACCCTCGTGGAGATCAAAGAAAAAGGGCAGGTGGAATACAGGCAGCTACCGCTTGTCCCCGCCCGCGATTTTAAAACCCTGCGCGGCACATTCGGCGAGGTCATGTCTCCCGGATTTACGGCTCCCCTCTCGGCGGAGGACTATTACAGGATCATCCTGACCGACGAGCAGGATGTCGATCAGGCACTGGCCAGACTGCGCAAATATTTTTACAAAAATCTCATGGATCTCGAATATGACAATACCCGGACCCGGACGCAGTCGGATATCGATGCCGGGGAGGAAGCTCTCGAAAAGGAACCGATCGAAGTCCTGCAGGAGCTCTTCCTCAAGCAGAACGGTACAGCCATGAATGATTTTCAGACACAGACTGCGGCCCGGCTCATTGAGGAGATCTGGGGGGCAGATCAGTGACGGCCTTCCGGGGAGCAGATCAGCGGCAGTCTTCGGGAAGCAGAACATGACGGCCTTTCGGGAAGCAGAAAAGAGACAGTCTTCTGAAGGCTTATAAAAGACAGGGGAGTATTACAGAATGAGACCAGTTCGATTGGAGATGTCCGCTTTCGGACCCTATGCGGGCAGAGAAGTTATAGATTTTGATAAACTCGGCACAGAGGGACTATATCTGATCACCGGAGATACCGGGGCAGGGAAAACGACGATTTTTGACGGCATCCGATTTGCCCTGTACGGCGTTGCCAGCGGTGAAAACAGGGAAAAATCCATGCTGCGTTCCCAGTATGCCCTGCCGGAGACCGAGACCTATGTCCTGCTCGAGTTTATCTGCAATGGCAAAAACTACAGAGTCAGGCGCAATCCCGAGTACTGGCGTCCGTCCAAAAGGGGCGAGAGCAGGTTGACAAAAGAACCTGCCCGGGCCGAGCTTGTCTATCCTGACGGCGATGTGAGGACCAAAGAGCGGGAGGTGACAAAGAGCATCGAAGATCTGCTGGGGATCGACAAGGACCAGTTTGCCCGGATCTCCATGATCGCCCAGGGAGATTTCCTCAAGCTCCTTCTTGCCGAGACCAAAGATCGAAAAAACATACTCAGCAAGATTTTTCATACCGGAAACTATCAGAAACTGGAAGAGCGCCTCAAGGAGGCGGAGAGAGAAGCCGGTAAGAGACATAACAACCTTCGCCAGAAGTGCCTGTCCGATATCGAAAATGTCGATCCTTCCTGTGACAGTGAGATCGAGGCCATCTGGAGGGAGGAGGTCCTGCAGGAGAGGAAGACGACGGAAGAGACACAGATCCTCATGAGACAGTTGATCGAGACAGACCGCCAGGCTTCAGAAGAGGCAGAAAAAGAGAAAGAGCTTCTGACCGCAGAGCGCGACAGGCTGAACGCCAGGATCAAGGATGCGGAACAGATCGAGGAAAAAAAGGCGGAGGTGAAGAGGCTGTCTCAATCCATAGAGGAGGAAAATGAGAAACTGACTGCCTGCGAAGAAGCCCTGCAGGATGCGGAGAAGAAGGAACCCGAATCACAGCGCCTTCTGAATCTGGCAGCCATAGAAGAAAGCCACCTTACCGATTATGACCGCCTCGAAGCTGAAAAGAAAGCTCTTCAGACAGCAGCCGGGGAAGAGGAGAGCGCGGAGAAGACTCTGGGTGAAAAGAAAGCAGGGAAAGAGAGTCTTGAAGGGAGACTCATTCAGCAAAAGAAAGAACTGGAAAGTCTTGGTACAGTCGGAGAACAGCTGGTAGGAGCCCGTGCGCAGAAGGTGAGCATTGAGGAGCGTCTTGGAAAGGCGGTTGACCTGCTCGGGAAGATCAAAGAGGCAGAAGACAGCGACCTCAATAGAGAGGAGAGACTTAAAGAAGAGCAGAACAAGAAGAAGGAAATCGATCGGTTCAGTGCACAGACAGAGCTGCTCCGGAAGGAACTGACGGAGCTTGCGGATGTCGAAGTGCAATTGACCGAAAAGAGGCATGCCCTCGTAGAAGCCGGGGAACACCGCCGGGCCCTGCAGAATCTTCGCGCAGCCCTGCACAGGCAGGAGGATCTGGAGAAAGAGGCGGGCAGTCTTCAGAATAAGGCAGAGAAACTGGGTCAGAAGATTCGGGAGCAGAAGGAGTCCATTTTGCTCCTGAAAGAGAAAATTGCAGATCTCAGAAATGCGGAGGCCGATCTTGAGGCAGCTAAAAATGATATAGCGCGTGCCCGTGAACGTGCAGCTGCGCTGGAGGAATTGGAGAGAAAGGAAAAACAGTTCGAGACAGAAAACCAGTCTCTTTCCGGCCTCGATAAAGCAAGACAAGAGGCAGCCGGCCGATCGGCTTTATCTTCAGATACCTGGAACCGGCTCTACCAGAAATTCCTGGCAGGGCAGGCAGGGATCCTTGCCGATCAACAGCTCCGTCCCAATCAGCCCTGCCCTGTCTGCGGATCCATTCATCATCCCGCGCCCCGCAGACTGGAGGAAGACGTTCCCAGCCAGGAGGAAGTCGAACAGGCAGCCAAAGTCCGCGACCGGGATTACACCGCATATTCGCAGGCAAAGGAAAGCTTTGCTGCACAGTCGGAAAAGGTCAATGCCCTGAAAAAGCAGATTGACCAGGCTGCCGCCAGGCTTGCGGAGGGGATCAAAGAAGCTCTTCCCGAATCCGGCCGGACAGCAGCTCTGGCACAGATCAACCGCCTGCAAGCGGAGGCGGCAGCCGCAAGGAAAGAGGCGGCGCAGGATGCCATAAAGGCCAGGTCCGGATTTGAAAAAGAGCTGGCAGCCGCCGAAAAAGAGGAAGAGAAGCTTACAGCCTTGTATACTGAGACCGGGAACCGGGCGGCAGCCAAGAGCCAGGAGGCGGATTCCCAGAAACAGCAATGCCGAAAGCTGGCGGAAGATCTTTCCGGAAAAGACATGACTCTTACAGAAGCTATGCTGGCAGATGCGGATGCTCTCGATTCCGGGATCCGGCGCGCGCAGGAGTCTGAGCAGGGGCTGGAGCAGGAGATTTCTGTCCTGAAACAGAAAGCTGACCGCAAAAAGACACTGGATACCGAACTGCCGGAACGGGAGAAGGAAAAAGAGGCCATGGACAGTCTGCTCCAACAGCTGCATGGGCAGGCCATGTCTGCCAGGGCGACTGCAGAAGCCGCATGGAGAGAAGTCAGACAAGGCGCACTTTCTTTCCTGGGACAGGAAAAGTACCCCGGGCAGGAAAACTCGCTTGGGCAGGAAAAATCCCTTGGGCAGGAAAATTCCTTCGGCCAGGAGAAGGACGAGTCCTTCAGGACTACTGTCAGGGATAAAGTAGTCTGCAAAAAAACAGACATACAAAAAGAGCAGGCAGACTGCCTTGCCCGGATCTCAAGTCTGGAAAAACAGGAGCAGAGAAAAGAACTGCTCAAAAAGGATAATGAAGAGATTGAGAAGAGTATCCGCCTTCTGTCAGAACAAGTGAACGATCTGCAGGTCAGGATCGGAGCCCTGAAACAGAAGCAGATCAACTTACAGAGCAATATCAATGGACTGCAGGAAAAACTCAATTATCCGGGACGCAGAAAAGCCGAGGAGGCCATCCGCCTGTTTACACAGCAGAGCCGCAAAATCCTTGAGGATATCAAAAAGGCCCGGGATGCACGGGATGCCGTGAAGAAGACGATCCTGGAGATAACCGCACAGCGCGATCGTGCCGCTGCCGAGATTGCCGATGCTCCTGTATACGATAAGGAAGAGGACGTGAATGCCCTGGAGGCGGTCGAGAGAAGGCAGAAGGAAAATACCGACCGCAGCACTGAGATCGCAGGCAGATTGAAAATCAATGAAATTGCCCTGAAGAATTTTGAAAAACACAGTAAAGAGGCGATCGAAGCGGAAGAAAGACACCGTGATCTCAGTGCCCTGTCGGACACTGCCTCCGGCAAGACCGGAGGAAAGGCCAAGGTGGAACTGGAGACCTATGTCCAGATGTCGCTCTTTGACCGTATTATCAGAAGAGCCAACAGCCGGTTCTCAGTCATGTCTTCCGGACAATATGATCTGCGAAGGTGTGATGCTTCTGAGGGAGGTGCTATGAGACAGACCGGACTTGACCTGGAAGTCATCGACCATTACAGCGGTACTGCCCGCAGTGTCAAGTCCCTGTCGGGAGGCGAGTCCTTTATGGCTTCTCTCTCTCTGGCCATAGGTCTGTCGGATGAGATCCAGTCACATGCGGGAGGCATCCGCCTGGAGACCATGTTTGTGGATGAGGGCTTCGGCTCCCTGGATCAGGATACCCTGGATCAGGCCATGAATTCCATGAAAGACCTCACCGATGGAGGAGAGCGTCTGGTCGGTATCATCTCCCATGTCAGCGAGCTCAAAAACCGGATCGACAGACAGATTGTCGTCAAAAAGACCCGCGACGGTGGAAGTCATGCCCGCATTGTGATCAACGATTAAACAAGCACATTTCATCGACAGGGCGAGTACTGCAACAGATAGTTATGGCGGCGGCCATGTTCACCTTTGTATGAAATGAGTGGACAGGTCGCTGTTTTTTGGTCAAAAGTTCATACAAAAGGCTTTGGAGCGTGCCTTTTTTATGCATTTCTTGACATTGATGCACCAACATGGGAAAATGATATATGCAATTTTTACAGTACCCTGTTCCGGGGGATGTAAAGGACGATCGCGGTACTGCTGATAGGGAGAAGACCATGTGGGTGTTTCTGTTTGCACTTTGGATTGTTTTGAATGGAAGGGTTACCATTGAGCTGGTGATCTTTGGTGTGGTGATTGCAAGTGCAGTCACTTTTTTTGCAAACCGGGTAACCGGGTATTCGACTTCGATAGAGAGACGGATACTTCGGAATTTTCCGGTTTTTTTGCTGTATATTTTGAATCTGATCTGGGAGATTATAGTGTCCGCATTTAAGATGTGCGCCATGGTTTACAGGGCGGATCCGCCTGATCCGGTGATCATTGAATTTCATTCCGGTTTTCACACGCAGCTGCAGAATGTACTGCTGGCAAATTCCATCACCCTGACTCCGGGGACGATCACTCTGTTTCAGGAGGGCGACCACTTCGTGGTCCACTGTCTGAGGCGTGAATTCGGGGACGGGATTGAGGAATCCTCTTTTGTGAAGCTTCTGCGGAAAATCAAGTAGGGTTTTCAGGGACTGTTTTCTGCCGGTCACGGGAACACGTCTTCAAGGAACGCGTTTTCAAGGAACACGTTTTCAAAAGGGAGCGTACTGTAAAAAAGACCGGCTGCTGAAAGGACTGGTTACTGAACACAGCCAGGCAGGCTGTATGCAGTAACAGATATCTGGGAGGAAGAGGAAGAATGAGTGTTGAAAATGCATACCGGATCCTGTTTCTGGGAGCGCTGATCTGGTTCGGCCTGCTGCTTCTGATCACTTTGATCCGGGCTATTATAGGTCCCAGGGTCACAGACAGGATTCTGTCCATCAATATGATCTGCACCATGGTCATTGCCTGTACCTGCATTCTGGCATATTTTCTGAACGAGACCTATCTGTTCGATGTGGCCCTGCTCTATGCGCTGATCAGCTTCATCACGGTGCTGATCCTGAGTGCGACCTATATACCGGAAAATCCCACGCGGAGTAAATTTGCATCCAAAAAAGCTCCCGCAATCAGCGCTGCTGCAGAAGCCGGGGCAGAAGCCGGAAAGGAGGGAGCGGAAGAATGATCTTTGCATGGATTCGATTTGGACTTTGTGCTCTATGCCTGGTCACAGCCATGATCTGCTTTACAGCCGCTGTGCTGGGCGCCAACCGTTTCGGTTTTATCATGAACCGCGTACATGCAGGAGGCGTCGGGGATACGCTGGGACTCTTTCTGATCGCCCTCTCCATTATCCTGGGCGACGGCTTCCATATGGGGGAGCTCAAGCTCTGCTTCATCATTATCTTCATGTGGTTTACCTCCCCCGTGTCTTCACACATTCTGATTCAGGTTGAATATTTTACCAACCCGCATCTGTACGAACATGTCAAAAGGGAAGACCTGGAGGAGGAAACGGAGGAAGACAAATGACTCTGATTGAAATATTCAGAATAATGCTTCTTATTCTGCTGATTATCTGTGCCGTGGCGGTCAACCTGAACAAGAACCTGCTGCAGGGCGTGATCATCTTTATGGCATACAGCCTGATTATGTGCGTCGTGTGGATCCTGCTCGAGTCGCCGGACCTGACGATCACGGAGGCAGCCGTAGGCGCGGGAATCAGCGGAACATTGTTCCTGATGACCTTAAAGAAGATCCGTATAGAAGATGCGGGTGAGGAGCTGGACGGGACGACAGGGGTGATCCAACCGGGAGAACAGGACAGGAAAGACAGGGAGGCAATCGGGCATGAAGCTGAGAGAATGGAAAAATAAATTCTTCAGGTGGCTCGACGGCGACTATGATGTGATGAAGAACATCATGGAAGGGAGTCTCGAGCCCGATGAAAATCATGAACAGGCAAAAAGGGACCGTCAGGCAGCACATAAAGAGATGACTTCCAGCGGCTTCTCACAGGCAGTCATCAACGCTGAGCGAAAAGGCTTTTATCAGTTTTACATAGGGGTCGCCATTGTCAGCTGCATCGCCCTGATCGGCGTTCTGCTGTTCACGGTGAATCTCCTTCCCAGATATGGTGAAGAGAACCCCAGGGCGGTGGAGGTGTCCGACCGGTATATTGAAAAAGGACTGGAAGAGACCGGCGCCGTCAATATCGTGGCAGGTATGATCCTGGATTACAGGGCCTTCGATACACTCGGAGAATCACATGTACTGTTTGCAGCGCTTCTCTGTGTCATGATCCTTTTGAAAAAGGACAAAAAGAATATGGATTCCCAGTTCGATGACTATTATCAGATCGAGCAGGACGCCTATTTTGACGTGTCGAAGGATACCGTCATGCGCAAGGTGGGAGTCCTGATCGTCCCATGTATCTTCGTTTTCGGTATTTATATTCTGCTGAACGGACAGAACGGACCGGGCGGCGGATTCTCGGGAGGCGCGGTGCTGGGCGCCGGTCTGATCATCTTTGAGTCAGCCTTCGGGTTTGAATTGGTGGACAGCTTTTTTACAGCCAAAGTGTCTATGGCCATTTCATTCGTTTCGCTTGCATTCTACAGCTTCGCAAAGGGATATGTGTTCTATATGGGCGCCAATCATCTCCATAACCACATCCCCAAGGGAATCCCGGGGGCGATCCTGAGCGGCGGTCTCATTCTGCCCCTCAATATTGCAGTCGGCCTGGTCGTTGCCTGTACTATGTTCGGTTTTTACAGCTTATTCAAGAGAGGAAGTGTCGGCGGTGTTTGAGAATCTGTTGATCAATTATGAAGAGGCGGCAGCCATCATTCTGTTCGGAATCGGCTTCACCATGCTGCTTTTCCATCAGAACCTGATCAAGAAGCTGATCGGGATGAACATCATGGACACGGGTGTGTTCCTGTTTCTGGCATCCATGGGATATATCGAAGGAAGAAAGCCGCCGATCATTGTGGATGGGGTGACAGATCCTGCCAGATATATCAACCCGGTGCCGGCAGGCCTGGTCCTGACGGGCATCGTTGTGTCTGTGTCCGTCACGGCCATTATGCTGTCCCTGACGATCAGGCTCTATAAGCGGTATCACACTTTGAACCTGGATGAAATCTACACTCTTTCAGTACACAGTATGGAGGACAGATAATTGGATATTATCAGAAATTTTCCAATGATGACGGTTATCCTGAGTCTGTTTTCCGGTTCGCTGTGCTTTGTGCTTAAAGGGAGAACAGCCAGGTATTATACGCTTTTTTATGAAGTGTTTCTGCTGATCGTCTGCAGTGCGATCCTGTGGTATACCGTGACCACAGGGACGGCAGTTACTTATCCCATGGGCGAATTTCCGGCACCCTGGGGAAATGAGCTTCGTGCCGGCATTCTGGAAGCTCTGCTGGCAGTGCTCTTTATGGTCATCATGATCGTCTCGCTTCTGGCAGGTTACCGCTATATTGACACGGACCTGGATGAGAGCAAGGTTAACCTCTACTACGCCATCCTCAATCTTATGACGGCGTCTCTGATGGCCATTCTCTGGACCAATGACCTTTTCTCAGGTTATGTATTTCTGGAGATCCTTACTCTCACAAGCTGCGGCTCTCTGATCGTTCGTGAGATCGGACGAACTACGCTGGCAGCTGTGCGCTATATGATTCTGAACCTTCTGGGATCCGGTCTCTTTTTGCTGGGCGTGGTCCTGCTCTATGATCTGACCGGTCATCTTCTGATGGTTCCCATGCAGGAAACCATCGCCGAGATGGCACAGGATCCCAGGATGTTTATGGCATTGACACTCAGTACCGGAGTCCTGACGATTGGACTTTCCATCAAGTCCGGTCTCTTTCCCTTCCATTTCTGGATGCCGGATTCCTACAGCTGGTCAACGCCTACTTCGGCCAGTATTCTCTCTTCCCTGGTATCCAAAGCCTATATCCTGCTTCTGATCAAGATTTACTATCGGGCGATCGGTCTGGATGTCTTTGAACAGATGCCGATCAGGGAAATCCTTCTGGTGCTGGGTATCGCTGGAATGATCGTCGGCTCCCTGCAGGCAATGCATGCCGACAATATCAACAGAATGGTGGCATTTTCCTCAGCTGCCCAGGTAGGATATATCTTCATGGGAATGGGCATTGGCGGAATCGCGGGCTACACGGCGGCGATTTTCCATATCATGGCGCATGCGGTGACCAAGTCCATGCTTTTTCTGACAACCCCCCGCCTCGCGGAAGTCTCGGACAACAGTCTCTTATTTAAAAAACTGGAGGCGAGCGCACTGAGAAACCGGGATGCAGGCCTGGCCTTTCTGGTCGGCTCCCTGTCCATGATCGGTATCCCGCTGTTTGCAGGCTTTACTTCGAAACTGCAGTTTGCGCTCGCAGGTGTTGAGAGCGGAAGTCATGTCAAGCTGGTCGCGGTCATGCTGGCACTGGCAGCCAGTTCCCTGCTGAATGCTGTGTATTTTATGAGGACCCTGATCAGGATCTACTCGGATCCGCGCGGAACTGTGAGCAAGGCAAATATCAGACAGCACCACCGGCCCTTATACAATATTCCGATGGTGGTCCTGGGCGGGCTCAATCTTTTCCTGGGACTCTTTTCCTGGGTCGCGATCAATCTGATCACCCAGGGACTGAAAATGTTTGGATAAGAGAAACATAGGGAGAATGAAATGATACAGCTGATCGCTTTTCTTTATCCGGTGATCACCGGTATCCTCAGCGGCATTGTCCCGTTGCGGAATAAAAAGAACCACCGCTTAGTATGCGGCCTGATCATGATACTGACAGATCTCCTTGGGATCCTGGCCATGATACGGGCTGAGCGGGTGGAGATACTGCATTTTTCGGAGAAGGCTGTGCTCTCCTTCGCACTGGATGATCTGGGAAGATTTGCCCTGGCGGCTGTCCTGATCCTTTTCACTGCCGTGTGTTTTTACTCCTTCACCTATATGGAGCACGAGAAACGGACCCCCATGTTTTTCACATTCTTTTTCATAGCTCTGGGGGCTATGATGGCAGTGTGCATGTCCGCGGATATGGTGACCCTGTATTTTGCTTTCGAACTGGCAACCCTTTCCACAGTTCCCATGGTCATGCATGAGATGAGCAAAGAGTCTGTCACGGCCGGATTGAAATACATGTTCTACTCCATTGCCGGCGCTCTGATGGGTCTTCTGGCTGTCTTTTATGTCTATACCTGTGCCGCGGGAACGGTTTCTTTCCGCTACGGGGGCTTTCTGGACAGCGCAAAGATAGCCGGACATGAGCAGCTGGCCCTGATCATAATCCTGGTCGGTATCATTGGCTTCGGCACCAAAGCCGGTATGTATCCCATGCACGGCTGGCTTCCGACCGCCCATCCGATCGCGCCTGCACCTGCCTCGGCCCTGCTCTCCGGTATCATCACAAAGGCCGGTGTCGTGGCCATCATCCGTCTTGTCTACTTCTGCGTCGGCGCCGACTTTCTGAGAGGCACCTGGGTACAGACTGTATGGATGTGTCTGGCGCTCCTGACCATCCTGATGGGTTCCACTATGGCTTTCAAGGAGAAGGTCATTAAAAAGCGCCTGGCTTATTCATCGGTCAGCCAGATTTCCTATGTCCTGTTTTCCCTCTCTCTTCTCAGTGAGGACGGCCTGCGGGGAGGTCTCCTGCAGGTGATCAGCCATATGAGCTCCAAAGGCTGCCTCTTCCTGGCAGCAGGTGTCTTTATCATCGTACTTGGGGCTCACCACGTCGAGGAACTTAAGGGGATCGGCAGGGCACTGCCTGTTACCATGTGGTGCTTTATGTTTGCGGCCCTGTCCCTTGTGGGCATTCCTCCCATGGGAGGCTTTGTCAGTAAATGGAAGATCGCGGCGGCTGCTCTTTCGGGGGCACCGGGTATCTTCGCCATCCTGGGTCCCGCAATCCTCCTGGTATCGGCCTTTTTGACAGCAGGATATCTGTTCCCGATCGTTGTGGATGCTTTCTTCCCCGGGAATGATTTTGAAAGTGAAAAAGGGTTTGCCGAACCCGGCATCCTTGTAAACGGGGCTATGATCGCTCTGTGTATCGTTGCACTTCTGGCCGGACTGTTCGGTGTCCGAGTGGTAGGAGGGATAGCGTTTTGAGTTCATTGATTTTAGTCATTCCCATTCTGGTGCCGATCATAGGCGGCTATCTGATCATTCCGCTGGGCTTTAAGAACAGAAAGGTCAGGGACGCCTATGCGATGGCAGTGGTCTGCATTACCAGTATCCTGACCTGGATCTGTCTGCTGAAGGTGGGCGTGGTCAGTGCAACCCTGTACAGCTTTACCAGAGGATTTTCCATTGATCTGAGGGCTGATGAACCTGCAAGGCTCTTCGCAGTCATGGTCTCTCTCATGTGGCCCCTGGTCATGCTGTATGCCTTTGAATACATGTCCCACACCAGGAGGGGCAACAGCTTTTTTGCCTTCTATGTGATGACCTACGGGGTCACTCTGGGCGTTGCTTTCTCTGCGAACATGACGACATTATACATGTTCTATGACCTGCTCTCCCTGGTCACGATTCCTCTGGTCACTCACTATGCGGACCACGAGAGTTCCTTTGCCGGCAGAAAATATGCCGCTTATACGATCGGCGGAGCCTCCCTCGCCTTCTTTGCCGTTGTCATGACCAGTATCTACAACGGTGCGGGCAATTTCCTCTACGGGGGCAATCTTTATGGACCCTATGATCCCGGACTGATGCAGCTGGTCTTCCTCTTCGGATTTTTCGGTTTCGGTGTGAAGGCGGCTGTTTTCCCGCTGCACAGCTGGCTGCCCACGGCTTCTGTCGCGCCCACACCTGTCACGGCCCTTCTGCATGCCGTCGCGGTCGTCAACACCGGTGTATTTGCCATCATGCGCCTGGCCTGGTATACCTACGGACCGGATTTCCTCAAGGGAACTCTCTGCCTGAAAATCGCCCAGGCATTCGCTGTTTTCACCCTTGTCTATGCGGCCTGCCTTGCAGTCAAGCAAAGACACTTTAAGAGGCGTCTCGCTTTTTCCACGATCAGCAACCTGTCCTACATGCTCTTCGGTATCCTGCTGATGACACCCGAGGGACTTGAGGCGGGACTTCTGCATATGGTCTTTCACGGCGTCATCAAGATCACGCTCTTTATGTGCGCGGGCGCTTTCATGCATGAGACCATGCACAGCTATGTCTATGAGATCAACGGCGTGGGCAGGAAGATGCCGGTGACCTTTGCCATGTATACCATCAGTTCGCTCTCCCTGATCGGTATCCCGGGTCTGTGCGGTTTCATCTCAAAGCTCCATCTCGTCCTGGGAGGACTGGAGGAGGGCAGTACCCTGGCAGTGATCGGATCTGCAGCCCTGATGCTTTCAGCCTTCCTGTGCGCCATTTATACATTGAGTGTCACTGTCAGAGCCTTTTTCCCCATGGAAGGCACGGACAGATACATCGGAGCAGACGATTATGTGGCAAAGGAAGTCGGTGTACTCATGCTGCTCCCTATCTGCACTTTTACTTTGGTCAATGTGATCTTCGGCATCTTCCCGGGACCTCTGACTTCGTTCATTGAGAAAATGGCATGGGGTATTTTTTAAGGTGGTGACAATATGCTGGTAGTATGGCTGGTTTTCAGTCCCTTTATAGGGGCGCTTATTGCGTATATACTGGGCAGGCGAAATGAGAAAGCCCGCGACTGTTTTGCCATAATGCTGACAGCTCTTGAGCTTGTGCTTGCAGTGGTACTTGCTTTTGTCCACAGCGGGGGATCTTTCCTGCAGGTCAGCGGTTTTCTTGTCACCGGCCTCTCCTTTGAAGTGAACGGATTCAAGGCTGCATACGCGGTGATCACTGCCCTTATGTGGGCGGGGACCACACTTTTTGCGCCTGAATATTTCCGGCATGAAAAGGAAGGGCTGGCGCGTTACTGGATGTTCATCCTCCTGACCCTGGGAGCGACGGAAGGCGTCATGCTCTCCGGAGATCTGATGACAACCTTCATCTTTTTTGAGATCCTGTCTTTCACGTCCTTTACCTGGGTCATCCACGAGCAGACAAAGGAAGCGGTAAAAGCCGGATATACTTATCTCTTTATCGCAGTCTTCGGCGGCCTGGCCCTCTTCATGGGCCTTGCCCTGCTCTACTACGAGACAGGAACTCTGTCCTATGCAGATTTGAAGGCAGCTGTAGACGCCTGCCCGGACCGGGGGATGATCCTGGCGGCCGGCATCTGTGTCCTCCTTGGTTTCGGCGCCAAGGCAGGTATGTTCCCCCTGCATGTCTGGCTCCCCAAGGCTCATCCTGTCGCGCCTTCACCGGCCTCGGCACTGCTCTCGGGCATCCTGACCAAAGTCGGTATTTACGGAATTCTCATGATCACTCTCCATGCCCTCGTGGAGGATTATGTGTTCGGCTCTATCATCCTGATCGCCGGCATGATTACCATGCTGCTCGGCGCTGTCCTGGGTGTCTTTTCGGTCAACCTCAAGCGCACGCTTGCATGTTCGTCCATGTCGCAGATCGGTTTCATCCTGACAGGCGTCGGAATGCTGATCCTGCTCTCGGCTGCAGGGAGTGAAGAGGGGTACGCCATTGCTCTGCCCGGACTTTTGCTCCACATGGTCAACCATTCCATCATCAAACTGACCCTCTTCATGTGTGCCGGTGTCGTGGTCATGAACCTGCACAAGCTGAATCTGGATGAGATCCGGGGATGGGGCAGAAAAAAGAACAAGCTTAAGATTGCCTTCGCCCTGGGCGCTCTGGGCATCAGCGGCGTTCCGCTCATGAACGGATACATGAGCAAGACCCTGCTCCATGAAGGAATTGTGGAAGGAATCCATCTCCTCGAAGGAATCAGCGGCTATTTAAAAGCTGCAGAGTGGATCTTCCTTGTCAGCGGCGGACTGACATTCTGCTACATGCTAAAGCTCTTTATATGTATCTTTGTGGAAGAGAATAAGGATCCTGTCCTGCAGCAAAAATATGATATGCCCGGGGCCTATATGAACCTGACGAGTACGATCGCTATACTGGGTTCCTCGATTTTCTGCCTGTTACTGGGCCAGCCCCTGATCAGTACGCGTCTGGGCGCCTTTATGTCCGGCAACAGCCATATCCTGCACTTTAAGGCCTTCACCCTCACAAATCTAAAGGGAGGCGCGATTTCCCTCTGCATTGGCGGTATTCTCTATCTTGTTGCAGTTCGCGGTCTTTTGAAGAAGGACGGACGCTATAAAGACTACTGGCCGAAATGGCTGGATCTGGAGGATCTGGTCTACAGAGGAATTCCTGCAAGATTCATCTTTGCACTCTGGTGCACTGTTCTGAGGATCGTGGAGATGAGTACGGATACCATTATCGTGCTGATCCGCAAAACCTTTATGAGAGAGACACGTGTCAGGAACAATTCTCACCGCTTCGGCCTTGCAGGCGTGATGGCCGCGGAATTCTCCGAGGCGGCCAAACCCATTGTCACCAACTTCACATTCGCCCTGCTGATGACCTGCCTGGGCATTATCGTCATGCTCTTCGCGATCGTCTACTTCGCAGTATTATAGTAAGCAAGCCGATCAGGGCGGCTGCGTTTGGCGGACAGTGGTTTTCATAATAGGGTAGAGGCGGCCCCGCCCTCTGCCCCGACCGGCAATACATTGCGCGGGACGTGTCATAAAAAAAATCCGGCTCCGGCCGGATTTTTTTTATTCTTGGATCTGCCTGTGGATCTACCTGTCTTTAAATGCTTCGATCAGGTCCTGAACCTTTATGAAATAGAAGTCGTCTGCGGTCTGTTTTGTGCCCGCATCTGTTGTCAGGATGTCAGCATAGAGGTCGGAAGTATTCAGGAATTGTCCGTATTGATCCATGTGGTTCCTTTTTTCGTCGACGATATCTTTGTCAAGTGCCAGGGCGGCACCGTCGTAATCTGCGGGAACGCGGATTGTATAGGTTGTATATACGATTCCGGGATTATTGACAGCGATTACGCCGTCGCTTTGCTCAGTGGTCTCATTCAGGGTACTGGCATTGCGTTTGTCTGATTTGGCAAAGAGCCGCCAGGTCCTCCCTTTCCAGGTGACGTCCGATTCCGCGAAGCCGCTGTCATAGGCTTCTCCGGAACTGATCCCTTCGACGGTATCATCTTCCGGATCATCTGAAAAGTTTAACAGAGATGTTCCTGTATAAGCGTCGAAGGGCAGAAGATCATTGTCAGCCCAGCCATAAGAAGCCAGCAGGGTATATAGTTCATTCTCATCCCCCTGGTCAATGGTGTATCGCATGGTCCCGGTCCATTTTGTCTCGATCGTGATATCCACATATCCTCCGGAGCGCAGCTTCATTTCCCCGCCGACAGGCTCAACCTTCACATCGGTGATTTCGAGTACAGCATCTTCGATATGTTCGGGATCCTGGTGCAGACCATAGTCTGAAGCCAGTTTATCTCCATGCCATCCGAATCTGAGACCCCAGTATGTTCTGAGGGAAAAGCTGGTGTCAGTAGTGTATTGGATGCCTTTCCATTCGTCATAAGGGATGCCTTCCGGCGGTAGGTCGGGACCATGCATGACAGGACCTGACTGCTCATTCTGTTCCCTGTTATCCTCCCTGCGGTCAGACTGGCCGGACGTTCGTCCGTTATAGTCAGGTTCGGGCGGATCATAGGGGGAGCCCTTACTGCTGCAGCCGCATAAAAGCATGATCATACAGAACATACAGATTATCGTCAGGAAGACGGATATGCACTTAGAAAGTCTTGAATTTTGAATGATTCTTACCATAATGTTCCGTCTCCGTAGCCGGACGTACTGCCGCCCTCGATATAAATATATCCATTATCACTTGATCCGCCGTTTGCGTTTTCAAGGTCTTTTTTCTGCTGGTGGAGCTGTTCCCTTAATTGATCCTGGCGGGCCTGTTCCTCTTTTCCGGCACCGTTTTCACTATTCTGATTCCGGTTTGTGCTGTCCTTATTGGCCTGGTCCTGATTCTGATCCTTATCGCTGTCCTTATCCTTTTTCTGCTTATCCTCGGGTTTGGGCGGATCCTGCAGTTCTTTCAGCATTTTATCGATGTCATGTTTTAAGAGGTCCGCATCCTCAAAGTGGCCGTCGTTGCTCCCGACGGGCTCGCTGGCACATTCGTGCACTGTCAGGACAGATCTCGCCGTATAAAGGGTCTGGACAGCTTTTGAGACAGCCTCATCGTCTGACCGGTCCAGGTCTTCAAAATTGATCGTGCGGCAGAGTGAGAGGGCAAGGTTGACCCGGATCCTGCATTCCTCGTCATATTCGGGAGGGTTGGAGTCGAGGGCAGTCTGAAAGCAGGAGACTGCCCTGTCATAATCTCCCTTATGATAGGCCGCGTTCCCCAGGTTGTAGGGAATGACATAATTGTCGCCGAAGCGCAGGGGAGTGAGCAAAGCCTCCGGCATCTCTGAATAATTACCTTTCTCGTAACCTTTGAGAAAGGCTGCATTTCCGACGGAACGTAACAGGATGAGAAAACCTATGGCCGCGAGAATGCAGGCGGTTATGTACAGGATGGTCCGGGTGGAATGGAAGGGGTCACGCGGGACGTTTGATGATCTTGTATCCATCAGGCAACACCTCCTCTGTAAATTGTCAGGAACAGCCAGATGAGAAGGACCAGCCCTGCAGCTGCCGCGAAGTAGTGGTAGGTCTCCTCATAGCCGGTCCTGTCCCCGTTCGCGAATGCAGCATCCCGGCTCATCATGCGGATCAGACGAAGCCTTCCGCCCAGAGAGGTCCCTTTCAGACCTTCAAGGGAAAGAGCGTCCCTGGTTTCGTTGATGTAGGTCAGATCAAGGTCGTCTGCGATCGCGCGGAGAGATTTCTCGTCAATACAGGAAAGTGCGTTTTGCCCGGTAGTGGTATTTTTTACATATCCTCTTCCCGGATAATACATCTGGCCGCCTTCCGCTGTGCCGTAGCCCAGCACCGCACCATCGTCGATCATGCCGTTCAGGTCCGCAAAGCTCATGAGATCAGAGCCGTCCGTGGTCTCACCGTCGCTGAAGATGAAGACAATGGTCTTGCGGTTCCTGCCCTTGCGGCCGGCTGACTCCAGTATGGCCTTTAATGCATCATGGGCGGTGTTGAGAGTGGAACCCCTGGCGGTCGCGTATGCAGGCATGCTCAGATCATTGACCATGTCGTAGACCGCATTGATGTCCTGGGTGAAGGGCGTCATGATCTCTGCCCCGTTGTCAAATCTGATCAGTGAGAAATTGCTGCCCGGCAGTGCGTTCATGATCGAGTAGATATCTTTTTTTACTCCGTCCATGCGGGTCTGCGGGACAGAACTGTTTGTCCGGGAACCCGGGAGTCCACTGCCGGGCTGAGTCGGAAGCTGTATTTTGTGGTCTTCGGCCCACATGCTGATCGTGGTGTCGACGACAAATGCGACATCCAGGTTTCGAGTCATAATCTCCGCGGAGGGACTCAGATACATGGGACGGACCGCGATCACGATGATGGAGACAGCCATGAGTCCGAGCAGGACCGCGGCAGTCAGCTTGCGTGAAAAAGATCCCTTGCGGATGCCTCTGCGCAGTACATAAAACAGTGTAGTTCCCGCGATGAGGATGAAGCCGGCGATCAGGAGGCATACCCAGAACAGAGGGGTATCCTGATCCAGTGAAGCGACTGCGGTATTGGTATCGACGATTGCCTGTGAGGCTATATCATCCAGGATCTGTTCTGCCGTGATGGAAGAACCTGTCTCGTAGAAGCTTCCCCCGGTCAGTTCAACGGCGGATTTCATCCGTCTCATTTCTTCCGATGCAGTGCTGCTGTCTGCGGATCCCCGGCTTTCGGCAGAGCCTTGTGCGGCCTGCCTGCCTGCGGGATAGATCCCGAAGACAGTGACCTTGTCCTGGGAGCACATTTCTGCCGATTCCTCGAGCGTCACCAGCGGGTCTTCGAGAAGCTCTTCGTGGTTGTCTGTGACAAAGAGGATGATTCTGGTCCTCTTTTCCTTATTCAGCTCCGGGAAGCTGAAGAGACAGGAGGCGAGTCCCTCGCCGACCGCACTTGTTCCCTTAAATTCATAGCCCGCGGTTATTCCTTCGTCAAAAGTCGAAAGAATGCGGTTCAGTTCATCGTAGCGGGGGCGTTCGGATTCCGGGATATCGTATACGGAATCATACTTCTGCACGTAATCTGCCATGAATTCCTCTTCGGCTGAAAGATAGCCGGCAAGGGCATCCAGCCTTTCCCGCGCAAAAACATAGTCATCCGTCATCGGAACATATTGAATGCTCGACGTGTTGAAAAGGGAGATGCCGATCCGGTCCCCGTCAAGTCCGTCTATGGTACTGCCGAATTCATTCACGAGGTCCTTGACGCCTGCATAGCTGGAAGAAGACAGGTCGACACACAAAAAGATATCTCTGCGGGTGACGGGATCCCTGACTGCATCCCTCCGGTAAGGCCTTGATGAAAGTAATACAGACGCGGCCAGCGCCAGGATGATGCCGGCCGCAGCAAGGATCCGGAATATACGCGCCTGCACAAGCTTTCTCTGATAGAGGGGATGCATCTTCAGACGGTCTGTGTTGGCAGCCCGGATACGGATGCGGTCTCTGCGCCTTCGCCTCAGCAGAAACGCCGCGAGGCATACGAGCGCGATGATAAGAACCCCGAACAGAAAAATCCCGGGGTAACGAAGATTTATGCCCATTTTCTGATCAGCTCCTTACCTCTCTCAATTGCATGTTTCGCGTCTGCCTCAGAGTAGTAGGCGAACTCGGGCTCATAGTAAGACCGCACCAGTTCCGCCAGTTCGGGTCTGTTCAAGCGGACGAGCTCATTGTAGACCATGGTGTCCGTCCGCCATCCAGTCACAGCATCGACAAATGACCGGACTTCTTTGCTCATCCGCTGGGCAACTGCCCTTGTGTCCAGATCGCCTTTCTTATAGGCTGCCTCGATCTCATCGATCCTTTTCAGGTATTTCTCCCGATTATGCGCCAGTCTATGCCATTTCATCCTGGCGGAGTCAGTGCGGGATAAATGCCTGAAGATATAATAGACTGCAGCCGTCACAAGGACCGCCAGCAGGAGAAAACCTGCTCCGATCCAGTACCACCTGGCGGAAAAAGCGAAGGGAGCCTCAAGATTGACCGAATATTTCATGTGATCGTCCCCCTTCTACGGCCGAACAGCCAGACAAGTGCATCGACGATTTCTTCTTCCCTGCAGATTTTTTTGAAAAAAATGCGGTTGGGTGTCAGAACGCTCTCAGCGGTCTGTTCCAGCTGCGTCCTGATCTGCAGCTCTTCCTGACGCAGATCCTCGCAGATGGCAAGAAAGGGATCCGCAAAGCGGTCCGCATCGAGGTCGAATGCGTTGTCCGAGGTCAGAAAAGCATCTTCAATACAGAAAACATAGACATCATTGTAGTAGGTCAGGCGCTTTACCAGCCCCTTGTCCATCTCCGCCAGTCCCTCCCTGTCCGTGATGATCACCATGATCATATGGCGCGAAAAAGAAGAGGCCGTTTTCAGAAGCGTCTCTCTGAAGCTCTGGGAGGGAGTGCCCCTGTCGATGGAGTCTTTATTTCCGAAGGAGTCTTTATTTTCGATGGATTCCTTATAGGTGTAGATCAGCTCTTCCAGATGTCCGGCCCCGGTCAAAAACGGCGTGATCCTCTGACCGTCCTGTCCGCAGCAGGAGAGGGCATAGGTTGCCCCCTGCTCGCCGACAAGATAGGCTGTAATGCCAAGCGCCATGAGGGCGATCTGCTCCTTGGATTCCCCGGCGGGCGTGTCACCCGTCATCTTTCTGCCGGTGTCGCCGACAAAGATGACATTCAGTCTCCGGTCCGCGAAATACCTTCGGATCAGCGTCCTGCCCACTCTTGAGGAGGACTTCCAGTCGATCATACTGACATCATCCCCGTAGTGATATTCGCGCAGATCATCAAAATCCAGACTGCGCCCATGCTGCCTGGAATGATAGTCGCCGTCGAAAAGATCGGATGTTTTCCTCTTGGTATAGAGAGTGGCGATTTTCCGGACCCTGTCCAGATAATCAAAATTTATATTTACATTTATACTCATTTTTCGAAGTTCCGATAATCCTTTGGATTTTTGTCAGTCTCTTTTTTTGAGACATAAGAACATTCCCGGGTTTCTCCTATATTATTTTTATTGATTCCCGTTTTAATTGATCTTTACGGAGTCGGTATGGAGTTTACGATCGCGTCAATGAGCTGTTCTACGGGTACATTGTCCGCGACAGCCGCGTAATTGAGGCCGATCCTGTGGCGCAGCACCGGATGGCACATCTGTTTTATATCGTCCGGTGACACATAGGTGCGTCCGTTCATGAGGGCCGATGCCTTGGCGATCCGGAGGAAATTGATGGTCGCACGGGGGCTGGCTCCGATCCGGATATACTTTGCAAGATCTTTGTTCAGCAGATAACGTCCCGGGTCTCTGGTTGCATTCACGATATCTGCTATATATTTCTTGACAACGGGATCCACATAGACCCGTTCCGCGATATCCTGTACCCTGTCAATATCCCTGATCGAAAGGACTGCAGGAACCTTTCTTTCAATCGCGCCGCTTTCGATCCGGTTCAGGATCTCGATCTCCTCGTTCACGGACGGATAGGTGATCTTTTCCTTGATCATAAAGCGGTCTGTCTGTGCCTCAGAGAGAGGGTAGGTACCTTCCTGCTCGATAGGGTTCTGTGTCGCGATGACAATGAAAATATCCTCAGGCATACGGTAGGTATTTCCCCCGATGGTGACCTGACGCTCCTGCATGGCCTCGAGCATGGCGCTCTGGGTCTTGGCGCTGGAACGGTTTACTTCATCGAGAAGGACAAAATTCGCAAAGACCGGTCCGAAGATCGTCTCAAACTTTCCCGTCTGCTGATGATAGATCTGCGTGCCGATGATATCACTGGGCAGAAGGTCCGGCGTGCACTGGATACGGGAGAACTTGCCGTCCACCGCGTCCGAAATCGCTTTGGCGGCTGTTGTCTTGGCAAGCCCGGGAACAGACTCGATCAGAATATGTCCGTCGGCGATGATCGACGCGATGAGAGAGTGCTTGAGGGCATTCTGCCCCACCACCCGGTTCGAAAAATAGTCTGCCAGCTTTCTGATCGCATCCTGTGCGAAGTAGAAATCCTGTTCTGTGATCTGACTGCGCTGCACATTCATTACTTGCTTCCTCCGGTAACTGTCTGGTTTTTACGGTAAATCTAAAATATACATGCCATTAATGGGGCGTGTGCTGAGACTGTTTTGTCTGCAGAGCGGCCTGCAAGGCTGCTCCATGTCCTTAATTATACATTTATTTGTGTTCAATTCTTGACATATTTATTTGTTTTGTGAAAACAGAATAAATAAAATGCAGATCGATAACGCCGCCAATAACTATAAAAAAACAAAAATGCCAATTTGTTTTCCAAAAGCTTAAAACAAATTGACATTTTTTATATTGTAACCTTTGTGTGTCAGGATGCGGATATTGTCTTTTTACAGAGGAGTTGAGTGGAATGAATGTATGAATACGGATCAGGTCTGATCATCATCGTCCTCAAGGTAGTAATCGTTCAATTCAGGGAAGTCAAGAAACTCGCTCAGGGTCATATTAAAAGTATTGGCAATCTTGTGGAGGGTTTTGGCTTTGGGATTCCTGCTCCTGCCATGAATGATGTTGTCGATGGTGGACTGTTTCAGGCCGCTCAATGTGGCAAGTCGGTTCAGCGTGATCCCATGCTGTCTGCATAGACTCCGTATTCTATTGGCATAGACTTCAGAATACAGCATAGATAATACTTTCCTTCCGATTTTTCGATCAAGAACAAATTACAATATCGTCAGCATATCCGTACGATGGCATAGATACAGTAATTTTATCAGGAAGAAGATGTTGTATTACCTATGCATAGTTGATAATTAACAGTATAAGGGATTAAATATCTATATTTTACCTATATATAGGTAAAAGTATATAAAACCTTATGATATTGACAATAACTACGCATGAAAGCTCTTTGACAAGTTTGCGGGCAGCTGCTCATGGCGCAGGGCGAAGAATACACAGATAAACGGCTGAGAAGACAGCTGAAGCAGCGATAACTACCTATGCATAGTTGACAAGAAGCTGACTTATGTTACAATTTAAACAAGTCACCTATGTATAGGTAATATAGATTTATACATTTTGACGGGAAAATGATTATTCGGCTGTAAAGCTGTGACAGATGAAAGAAAAGGAAACACAATGTCCGTTTGTTTTGCGTTCCGTTATCAGGAAAGAGAGTATTATGGAGAACTACAGAACGGAGATACTGTGTTGCTGGGTTCTGCTAAGAATGCAGGCATTAAAATACCGGGAGCACCTGAAAAGGTCCTGACTCTCCGCTTCTCATCCGATAAAGTTGTAGCCTTTTATGAAGAAAATTCTCCTGTGGAAATCACTTTTAACAAGATCTTAAATCTGTCCAAAAGCGAGGAGGCAAGCCTCTATGTCTCAATGATATGCGAACATTCGGCTGATCTGGATCTGCCATACAGAGGCAGGCTCACCTGCGGCAGGGGTAATGACAATGATATCGGACTTACATTTCCTATCGTTTCGGGCCATCATTTCCAGATCATGCTCGTATCGGGAAGAGTCCAGGTCCAGGACCTTGGCAGTACTCATCACTTATACCTCAACGGGCAGAGAATCAGCAGCGCAGACATGACGAACGGAGATGTTCTTTCCATCTATACTGCACGCTTCATTTTAAAAAACGGAGTTCTGGGTTTTTATAATATGGGCTCTGCTCTGACTTTACCTATAATAAGTCCTGAAAAGGCTGTGAAAGCGTCAGAGGAAAAGGTAAAGCAGGAATCTCTTTATCTTCAATATCATCTCTCTCCCCGCACCAGGGAGCAGCTTCCCCATGAAGCAATCATATTGTCCGCGGCGCCCGGTCAGGGAAAGGCATTGGGAGGACAGAAGGGAAATATGGCCTATCTGATCGGGACAGGCGCAATGATGGCGGCAAGTCTCGCCACCGGAATGGTTTCCCCTGTTATGCTACTGGCCAGGCTGGCAGGAATGGTTTCGCCTCTGGCCAATATGGCCATGATGAAGAAGCTCAACAAGGAGGAACAGGAACAACTGGCGGAGTACGAACGCCTGAGGCACGAGACCTATGAGGCCTATATTGCCGATCAGAAGGCACGGATCAAAAAGATTGCCGACACACAGCGCAGGATCCTGGTCGAAGAGAACCCCGATTCGGGGAAATGCATGACCATCGCAAGGGAGCTTCACCGAAGGCTCTGGGAAAGAATGCCGTCCG
Organism: uncultured Lachnospiraceae bacterium; assembly: GCA_902780385.1. Lineage (GTDB taxonomy): Bacteria > Bacillota > Clostridia > Lachnospirales > Lachnospiraceae > CAG-791. The sequence goes on along the minus strand of CACZFF010000003.1, from coordinate 16,178 downwards.
ATTCTGATTTTCTGCATGTCCGCCTGGGATTAGGCAACATAAAGCTCTGCGTGGAAGTCAAGACCAGGGCAGATGTGGACGGCTATCACATGTACGACGATGATGAACTGGAGAAACTGTCTGAGCGCATCATCGAGGAGACACGCTATGTCGATCATGCTCCTGTCCGCATCCCTCTCAATCGGTATCCGACCATTGGCGTGATTGGTCCGCGTGAGGAAGTTTATTATCAGATCCGCAGCCTGCTCGTGGAGCTGACAGCGCTCCACAGTCCGCGCGATGTTCATGTGCTGACTCTCTTTGGAGAGGAAGCCAGGAAAAACTGGGGACACATACGATGGATTCCCCATCTTTATGACGAGACTGAACAGACACGATACATTGCCTTTGATCAGAAGAGGATCCACGATATCTGTGAATTGCTGGGGCAGGTGATCCGCGCCAGGAGCAGTACGCATGAAGAATATGTGCAGAAGGATGCGCCTGTCCTTCCTTACTATGTCCTGATCGTGGAAGACAGAAATCTTATTCGCAATGAATCCATCTATGCGAGTCTGACGGCCAACGATACATCTCTCGGGATTACAGTGATTTTTCTGGGCAGTTCCTTGTATGATCTGCCGCAGAGCTGCCGTTGTATTGTGGATTTGTCAGACGGGCCATGTGTTTATGAGACGGACCGCTATGACGAGCGGATCTATTTTTCCCAGGACTCCCCGGTCCACCATCGGGAGATGGAGACATATGCCCGGCGGCTCGCCGCGATCGAGTTGGAAGATCTGTATGCCGAGGCTGCACTCCCCAATGCAATCACCTTCCTGCAGGGCTATGGAGTCGAGACGGTTGAAGATTTGCAGATCCTCAATCGGTGGAAGGACAGCGAACCCTACAATACTCTGGAGGCCCCCATCGGAATGATGAGCGGGCACAGACTGTTTTCCCTGAATATCCGGAGCGGGGATCAGTCCCATGGACCCCATGGCCTGGTTGCAGGCACCACCGGATCCGGAAAGAGTGAGCTTCTCCAGACCTGGATTCTGTCCATGGCGGTAAACTATCATCCCCACGACGTGAATTTTGTCATTATCGACTATAAGGGCGGCGGTATGTCGGACCTTCTGGAGCCGCTTCCCCATGTGGTTGGCAAAATCACAAATATAGACCGGAACATCTCGAGATCACTGGTCTCTCTTAAAAGCGAATTGAAGAGAAGGGAAAGACTGTTTGCCAGACTTGGAGTCAACAATATCGATAAATATCAAAAGGCATATAAGAGCGGCCGGACCAATGTCCCCCTCCCCCATCTGATCATTGTGACTGATGAATTTGCGGAGCTCAAAAAAGAAGAGCCCGACTTTATGGCGGAGTTAAATTCTGTTGCCACTACGGGACGGTCCCTGGGTGTCCATATGGTTCTGGCGACTCAGAAGCCCGCCGGTGTCGTGAATGACCAGATCAACAGCAACTCCCGATTCAGGATCTGCATGAAGGTGCAGGATGTCCTGGACAGCCGGGAGATGCTCAAGAGGCCGGATGCCGCCCGCATCACCCAGTCTGGAAGAGCTTATATACGCGTCGGAGAGGATGAACTGTTCGAACTGTTTCAATCCTTTTACAGTGCCGCTCCCTATACGGGGAGGGCCTCACAGGACATGGCTAATGAAAACCAGGTCCGAATCGTCGGTGTTACAGGAAACCGCTTCAATCCTGTGAAAAAGAAAAAACAGAAGGCAGATGATCCCGACCAGCTGACTGCGGTCACCAGACACATTCAGGACCTCTGTGAGATGATTCATCTGGAAAAAAATGCCGGCCCCTGGCTGCCTGAGCTTCCCAAATGGCTGCCTCTTGACGGACTGCTGGAGGATGCTTTCAGCGAGGGATCCTGGCAGGCACACAGACCCGGTCTGTCTGTACCGATTGGAAAATACGACAGGCCCGAGTTGCAGGAGCAGGGGACTGTACGTATTGACCTGGAAAATACCGGCCACTATGCCATCTATGGAATCCCCGGCAGCGGCAAGACAGTATTTTTGAAAACGACTTTGTTATCTCTGGGACTGCACTATACGCCGAAAGAAGTCCGGATCATCATTCTGGACGCGGCCAGCTGGAGTCTGAGCGAATTTGCAGATATGCCGCATGTGGACGAGGTGATCCTGAACCAGGATGAGGATAAGCTCAAACATTTTGCACTGCGTCTGTACAAGGAACTGGAGGGACGAAAGCATGCTTTTCTCAAGGCTGCCGTCAGCTCTCTTCGAGCCTATCATGAGTCGGTCTCATCGGACCTTCCCGCGATTGTCATAGCCGTCGACAATATTATCCCAATCTTTGAGCAGAATCCGGAGGCGGCAGAAGTCATTGAGAAAGTAGCCGAGACGGGCATGCAGTACGGCATATACCTCATGTTCACTGCCAACTCCACCGTGGGCGTCAAATATAAATTTACACAGATGATCAAGGGCGCCGTGGCGCTGCAGATGACGGAAAAAGGAGACTACAGCAGTATTGTAGGCCCGATCGCAAATGTCAGCCTGCCCTATTTCAGCGGCAGGGGACTGATCCGCGGGAATCCCCCGGTCGCTTTCCAGACAGCAATGTATATTGATAAAGAGGATGACACTGAACGCCACAATGATTTGATATCTCTTTTAAAAGAGATGTCAGAAGCCTGGCGGAAAGGGCAGGATGCACCTGCCGGGGAACTGCAAAAAGAAGAGGACGGCTCTCATATCGGAGAGAAGATGGACACAGAGCCGACAGAGGAACTGGCGCGTAACTGTCTGTCTCTGGGAAAAGATACGAATACATTTGAACCAGTAAGGGTTGTACTTGATCAGGAACACAATACCCTGCTGATCAGTTCCAGAGACGATGCAGAGAGTGAAGCAGCCCTGGATTATCTGGAGAAGGAACTCAGCGCGCATACAGACAACCAGATCTTTCGGCTGTCACCGGAGACTTCGAAGGAGGAGATTGACAGACTCAACCAGGAGCTTGTGCAGATCCTGGATGAGAGGAAAAAGATCTGCAAAGTGCACAAGCCGGAGGAGGATTTTGACCAGGTCAAATGGATCAGCGGCTATTCACAGATCTGTCTCGTGATCTCCCGGCTTCCTGAATTCAGCACCGGACTGGAACCTGCCGTTCAGAAATCATTTGGCCGTATCTTCAGCAAAGGGAAGGAGTTCGGCGTAATCATCATCGCATCGGCGTCACCGGAAAAGCTGGCACTGCCGGAAGCGGACCAGGATCTTCTGACTCATGCCGCCCTGTTGTCCGGGATCGGACTTGGACTGGGAGAACGACCAATCGACCACCCGGCATTTGTGGATGCGAAAGATACTTCTTTGGCAGGGACCGCCTATCTGGATGAGGACGAGGCTGCCCTCTTCAGCACAGGAGAATTGTGTATTATACGTAAAAACTGGGGGTGAGGATACGAAGCCGTTTATTATCGTAACTCTGCGGTCTTCCGAACTGACAATGACCTATGATATTGAAGTCCCCACAGATGTGGCCGCTTCGCACCTGTCCGCACATATCGCGGAAACGATCAATGCCTATTTGTCAAAAGAACAACCGCTCAAAGGCGAAAAATATTCTCTGAAATGTATTCGGCTTGGACGGACACTGAGCGGAGAGGAGACTCTGGGGGATGCAGGAGTCTGGAATGGAGACATCCTGTCGCTAGAGAAATGCTGACAGGAGGAGACAGTGGACGGTTCGGGAGACAGGGGACGGTTCTGTGTCTCCTGTCTCCTCCTTTAACTTAGGAGTTTATGCCGCGAGCGACATGTCAGGAAGGGAGGAGATATTATCAAAGAGCTAAATCTTACAGCAGTTGAACTGTTTTTTCTGGCGCGGATCATGAATGCCAGGTATCTGGAGTACGCTTATATAGCTGCCATGCCTGACATCCAGATCGGCTTTGGAACGCATGAACGAGATACATTGGAGACACTTGAAGAACGCGGGCTGATCGAAGAGGACTTCAGTGGAAATACGGAAGTGGATGAAGAGGCCGCAGACCTGCTGCATCCTGTCTTTTTTGGGGAGACAGAGACACATTTGGACAATGGTTCAGCTTACTATTTTCACATTGAAGGGTCAAAGATTACGATGGCGGAAAAGCGGGAAGGGGAGTATGTCTTTTCGCGGACAGACGAAGCCGGTATACGTTCTCTTCTGTCAGATCACGATGCGCAGATCACCTTCGGGGACATTGTCCGGAATGGCAGAATTGATGATTATACTGCGGAGCAGTTAAAAGATGAGGCTATACTTGCACAGGCTGTTTCACTATTAATGGGAGGATAAAAATGTCTAAAGGACAGTTGAAGATGGTTGACGCCGCAGCCGACAGGGACAAGGCCAACCTTCGAAAGGCAAAAGAGGAACTGAATCAGGCAAAAGCCGGTATCGATAAGCTGCGCGGTACTGCATCCGGCATGCAGGGCAAAACAGGGATGGCGATCGCGGAGAAGAGTAAACAGCTGGCAGACACGCTCAATGAACTAAATGAGAACCTGGATCAAACGATCACAATCATCAATAAAATCGTGCAGCAGGTGCATGAGGATGACAAGAAGGCTGCAAGACTGTAGGGTCCCATCTGCGGGACTGCAGTCATAAAGCGGCTCCGGATTGGTGGAACTCCTTAAAAAAACAGGGAGGTCAGTGATTATGGCACAGATCAAAATAGATTTCGATGCTCTGCGGTCGGAAGCATCAAAAATGGGAAGCATGCTCGGCACCTATGAAGGATTGACGAAAAAACTGAAAAGCCTGAGCGAACAGATCCTGAGTCAATGGGAAGGCGAAGCAAGTACTTCCTATGGAAACAAGATGGCAGATTACCACAGACAGGCGCTGATCATGATCGACATTCTGCAAAAGTTCAGAGAATATGCGGAAACTGCGGCGAATGAATTCGAACAGGCGGACAATGAGTGCGCCAATAAGATTTTCAATTCATTCTGATGACTGAGGGAAGGGAGGTAAAAACGAATGGCGAGACTCGATCTAGATACAGATACCCTGAGGGATGCTGTTTCTGTCGCCAAACAGATCGACCAATTGACTGCGACTGCAAAGACTCTGCTCAACCAGAACATACAGACTGCGGATTGGGACGTCGGGAAACTGACAGATTCCCTCAAGGAAAAGACCGCAGAGAACCGTGAAAAGATAGAAAAACTCAATGAGAGGGCGGGCAGCCTTTTTCAGGCAATCGAGTATGCCTCCACGCGCTTTGAAGAAGTGGAGCAGCAGAATATCCAGCGGCAGCAGTCTGTCGATTCGATTATTGCATCAATCCATAACGTTGCAGCCAGTCCCGTGGGAGGCTCGGTTTCAATCACGTCCTTCCAGGATATCAGCAAAGCTATTGAAGGAAAGGGGTAAAAGGAATGCCTTCAGATGTAATTGTCACACCCGAAATACTGGCAGGACAGAGTGCAGAGATGTCGTCTCTCATGGCGGAGTACGAATCTCTGTTTACAAGTGTTTCCAGTCTGCTCACAGAGATCAATGGCAGCTGGAGTCCCAATATGGCAAATAATTTCTCCGGTAAGATCCAGAGCGCCCAGAAGAGTTTCTCCAATGTGGTCGGCATGCTGGGCAACGGGGCTTCTGCCGCAAAGGCAGCCTCGCAGATTTATGCGGATGACCTGGCCGGGGCTGCCGGCGGCATACTTGGGCTTATGGAATTAAATCCTGCTCTGTCTGATATGATTCATGCAGGAGATTATGAAGGTGCCATGAAGTTCCTGAATGAAAAGGGAACCGGAGGCGGAAATGGAAATTCGTTCGGCACACCGGGAGAAACAATGTCTAAGGCGGCTGGTAGTTCATCTCAAGACGTCAGTATATTTAGTGATGAAGAAAAACAGCAGATGTATGATGCACTTCCGGAGGAAACAAAGAAATACCTCGATACAGCTCAGGATGTTGACAGCTGGCTGGTAAAAAATTATGAAAAGATTCCGGAACCTGCCCGAGAGCTTCTGGAGAAGAAACTCCCGTCTGAGATGACGAATCCTGTAAGTGTTATGCATGATATTTATTCAGGAGAAATTAAATCATCCACACTTGGGAAAACCGCTGAGATTCTGTCAGGGAGCAAATTAAATAGTTCGATTGTTCAGGCTTCAGCAGAAGCAGCCTTTAGCAACAAGCCTAATTCACTTCATGATGCGAGTTATGAGTCTGCAAGGAAGGCGCATGATGCGTTTGTTAATGGAGAAGTGGGAAAGGGAATACAGTATACTACAGAATCTCTTGCACAGGCGACTGGAGAAGGATTATACAGAATGGGAGATGCTTTTTTAAATACAGCCGGTATTTTGTTGGAAAAAAGCAAAACCCCGGCATTAAGCAAAGTGGGCTCCTGGCTTCATAATCTGTTGTGAGAAAGGGGGATAATTATATGACTGGAAAAACATATCCTGTTGGATCTGTTGTAAAAATGAATGACTGGATGGGGATTGTAGCAGGCATCACAACAGACGAGACAGAGAATCGTCTTGTGAAGTCATATATCCTTGTACCGTATCCCATCGGATTTACCGGGACTGAATACTTGAGGCTGGTACCGGCTGAAGATACTGAACTGATTTCAGAAGGTTATCGGTCTCCGGCAGCAGAACCCTACCTGACATATATGGATCTGATTGACGAAGCATCAGAGAAAGCGGACGCACAGACCATCAAAAAATATATGGAGGAATCCTATCGGACTGTATTTGGAGGGAATCACTGATATGGAACATATTTATTCACTGGGAACAGTCGTAAAGATCAAGGAGGATCCTTCAGAGTATACGATTATCGGATATTGTCCTGAGGATGAGGAAAAGAAGATCCATGAATACATAGGAATCAATGCGGCACTCGGTCTGTCTCTGCGTGCAAATGCGGCATGCTTTGATGAGGAGAATATCGAACAGGTTGTGTTTGAAGGGTATTCCGATGAGAAAGGAGCTGACTTCAGAAAACGTCTCAAGAATATGATCAATAAATATCAGTCACGAATCAATAAAACGAAGACGGCTGACCAATGACAAAGATCGACCTGTAACAGAGAGGAATACTTGTCTTGAAAACAAAAGCAGGAACAAAATGGCTGGACCGCTTCCTGGGAAATGAACCGGAACTGATCGCTGCCTGTGTCTGTGACAAGGGACTGAAGCGATCCAACAATGAAGACAATTTTTATTTTGCAGGCCGGTATTTACCCAGGGACAATGACGGCCTGCAGGAGTGTCTGTCGGATCAGATAACACTGCCGGAAGACTTGTTTTTTGCAGTATTTGACGGCATGGGGGGAGGTGACTATGGCGAAGTAGCTTCCTATACTGCCGCCGCGGAGACAGAGAACTTCCTGGGGATGCCGGACAATATCAATCCCTGCGACATCACGCCTTCCCTCACGAGGATGTGCCTGCATATCAACGAGAAAGTCTTTCAGATCGGCAAATCCTTAGGCGTACACCAAATGGGGTCCACACTGGTCTCTCTCTTTTTCCATGAGAATCAGGTATGGGTCTGTAATCTGGGAGACAGCAGGGCTTTTCTCTTCAGAGGCCGACAGCTGCGGCAGATCTCTGTCGATCACACGGACGAGGCGGAGATGAAGGCAAACGGAATCACCAACCGCAAGCCCTATCTCACTCAGTTTCTGGGCATTGATCCGGAAGAGCTGCGCATAGAGCCTTTCATTCAGAGCGGATATTATCAGGCGGGAGACCGTTATCTTCTTTGCAGCGACGGACTGACAGATATGGTGGATCAGGATGTGATCGGCGAAGTTCTTATCCAACATGAATATCCGGAGGACTGCGCTGAAAATCTGAAGAAACTGGCATTGGAAAATGGAGGCAGAGACAATATAACAGTCATTGTTATTGATGTTTATTAGACTCGGTAAAAAGAGATGAACCTTTTAACAGTGTTTCAGGACGTACGGCAGACCAGTATGAAATACTGCTCATTAGAATGACAGATGGCAACGAGTCACTCCCGCACCAAAGGCTTTACCTGTCTGGTGTGGGGGCTACAGCCCTGACCGGGTTCAAGGGCGTTTTCCATTGGCCGATGGCCAATTTAGAATGGAAAACGCCCCATACTAGTCACGGTGTGTGCAGTAACGACAGATGACTTTGGCCATCAAAGTTTTTCCTGACTGCTATGCCGCTATAGGCATAGCAGTTTTTGGGGAGGCAGAAGAAGCGTGGAAGGCCCAGATAGCCACTCTGATTGAGACGATGAGGAAAAATTAATATGAAAACCATTACCATACCCTGGCCGGACTGGACAATTGTCCGTGAGATCGGCCGCGGCGGCTTCGGAACCGTCTATGAGATCAGCCGCAAAGATCAGTACGGCAGCGAAGAAAAGGCGGCCTTAAAAGTTATCAATATTCCCCATGAAGCGGAGGTGATCAATCAGTACCGCATGGACGGATACGATGATGCCAGTATTTCAGCCAGATTAAAAGAAGACGCACAGAAGATCAATCAGGAATATTACCTGCAGAACCAGCTGAAGGGGTATCCCAATATTGTCCGGGTCGACGATAATATGGTCACAGCCCATTCAGATGGACTCGGCTGGGATCTCTTTATCCGGATGGAACTGCTGCGCCCTATGATGGAAGAACTGTTGACAAAACAGGACTTGTCAGAAAAGGAAATCATAAAGATTGGAACGGATATTTGCGAGGCCCTGAATGTCTGCCACAGGAAAGATATCATTCATCGTGACATTAAGCCGGATAATATTTTTCTGGGCGACGCAGGGGACTGGAAGCTGGGTGATTTCGGTATCGCCCGGACGATGGAGCATACAACGAAAGCTACAAAGGCAGGAACCTTCAACTATCTGGCACCGGAAGTTTACCATGGAGAAAAATATGGCAAGCAGGTAGATATCTACTCTCTGGGTATGGTCCTCTACTGGCTCTTAAACAAGCGGCGCAGACCTTTCCTGCCGGTGGATCGTCCTCCGACGGCTTCAGAGGACGAACAGGCCAGGATCAAACGCTTTCGCGGGGATCCCCTGCCTTCGCCTGTACGTGGAAGCGAAGAGCTGAAACGGATCGTCCTCAAAGCCTGTGCCTACCATCCAAAGGACCGGTATTCAAGTCCGGAGGAGATGCTTATGGACCTGCAGGCTGTCGAGTCCGGGGCACATCATGTCAATGCCTCAGCTGCTGCAGGGAAAGACACTTACGATTCTTTTGCTGTTTTGGAGAGCGCATACGAAGGAAGTGGCATAAGCGCTGGATCAGACGTTTCAATTGGAAGCGGGTCTGCCGCAGGCGAAGGAGTTTCTATGGGAAATGGCTGGGAAAAAGATGACCCGGGAACCATTGGAAAGCCTCATCGGCCTGTGGGCGGAAAAAACAAAAATGACTTTTTGGGAAATATCGAGAAGACGGAGCGGTCTGTCGAAATCGATAATATAGCTGAGGGGATCAGAAAATCAGCAAAAACAGAACAGGCAAGTTCTTATTCAAAGCCTTATGTCCGACAAACTGGAAAAATACTAGATACTAATGACAAGAAGTATACAATTATTAAACTGACGTATAAAGAATTATCATCAGGGAAAGATGTCAGGCTGGTATTAGAAAATACAAAGGGAGATACAGTTGACTTTACAGCCCATATTCCGCCATGGTGCTATATAAATGAATTATTAGAAATCACATATCGCGGTAGTAAATATCTTTTAAAGGTTGAGGTCTCCTATGATGAATATGATAAATGGTATTGGATATACGCGATAATAGCATTTTTCGGTGGATATATAGGTCTCTCGCTTTATTTTGATAAAGTGCCTATATGGGTGGTAATAGTCTGCATTGTAGCTGCTATTTTTCTACCCGGCGTTATCGCTATCATTCTAGACAATCAATACAATAAACAAGCTGCAGAGCATCGGTCTTTGAAGTGAATTAGATCCAGGAAGCGTTCGGATCTGATTTTCTGATAAATTTGAAGGAGAAGCGTGTTGTTATCCGGGAAAAAGAATCACTGACAGATGTAACCTGGCAGGATATTCATTTAGGAGAAACAGTATGAACAACATTACCATACCCTGGCCGGACTGGAAAATCGTCCGTAGAATCGGTCACGGAGGTTTTGGCACAGTCTATGAAATAAGCAGAAGAGACCAGTTCGGACATGAGGAGCACTCGGCGCTGAAGGTCATCACACTGCCCCGGGAAGCGGATGAAATCGATCAGCTCAGGATGGAAGGTTATGACATTAGCGATATTACCAGTCGATATAAAGACCAGCTGAAGAAGATTGTCGAAGAGTATACGCTCCAGGTGCAGATGAAAGGCAATTCCCACATCGTCAGTGTAGAGGATCGCAAGGCTATTCCCCATGCAGACGGTCCGGGATGGGACCTGTATATCCGAATGGAGCTGCTTACTCCGATGAGAGAGATCCTAAGAGGCCAAAAGGATTTCACAGAAGAAGAAATTATAAGAATCGGCTGTGATATCTGTCAGGCTCTGGTTCTGTGTCAGAAGAAAAATATCATACACCGGGATATAAAGCCGGATAACATTTTTAAGAGTGCTGCAGGTGACTGGAAGCTGGGGGATTTTGGGATCGCCCGGACCATGGAACACAGTACGGCGGCGTCCAAGGCCGGAACATTCAGCTACATGGCTCCAGAGGTATTTCACGGAGAAAAATATGGGAAAGAGGTGGATATTTACTCTCTTGGCATGATCCTCTACTGGCTCTTGAATAACCGGCGCAGGCCCTTTCTGCCGGTGGACCGTCCGCCGACGGCGGCGGAGGAGGAACAGGCCCGCATCCGGCGTTTCAGTGAAGGAGCGGAATTCCCGCCTCCTTTAAATGGAAGTGCGGAACTGAAAAGAATTGTGCTCAAAGCATGCTCATATCATCCCAAAGACCGCTTCTCCAGTGCGGAAGAGATGTTCAAAGAGCTGAATGCATTGATGACAGAAGCCGGAATCCCTGAGCATGAGAATGAAGGGAAGATAAATGCGGAAGCTGAACGGACAGAGCATGTTTTCTATATGGACATTGAGAATGCTTCGGAAGGTTCCTTCCAGGGAGGAAGTTCTTCCATAAGTCGTGCCAGAAATGAAGAAGGTCATTTCCACGGAGCATCCCAGGCAGGGGAAAAACCGGGAGAAGATGGATGGGATATCGATGTCAGTGTCGGTGATCCGGATAGATTTAAAGGAGATAATAGAGAACCTGCCGATATTATTGAAAAAACCGAAAAATCAGAAAAGGCTGGCAACTACTCTGGGAAGCAGACAGTCTCTGGTGGGAAAAAAGGACCGGGGGCCTTGGTAATCAGCGGAGCGGCGGCATGCCTTATTCTCTTGCTTGTAGCAGCATTTTTCTTATTTGGCAGGAAGAATGATTCATCTGACACCGGTGCAAATACACAGACTGTGACATCTGGAAAAGAGCTGACTGATGAAGCAATTGAAGAACTCTCTTTCTGTGAGGACTTTTATTATAAATACAGGAATGAGTTTATGGATGGCATGGATCAGCTTAATGTTGATTATGTGAACGATTCTATTAGCGACATCGCCGTCAAACTGCAGGATGCAGGGTGGCAATTTATGCCATCATTTGAAGATGACTGGAGCAAAATGACTCCTAATATTCCGGAGACCGAGGATATGAAATGGTACGAAGATTCCAACGAATTACATCTGCGTGCTGTATATCCTTTGTCAGATGATAAAACCCCTGAGAATTGGTGCGAAATTAATATTACCTTATTACCAGCTGGTGAATATTTTAGGGAAAGAAGATATGTAACATTTAAAGGAGGTGCAAATCGTCATAATGCTCCATGTTTTCGTCATAATAACCAAGAGCTGTGGGAACAAGAAGCTAACAAATGGAGTGCGAATGCGCCAGGGATACAGAAAAAAGCTTTGAGCGGTTTTTTGCCAACAGAATTTATAGAACTGCTAAGTACGGGAAGTTGGGAGGAAGCAGGACTTACAATAGACCAATTTAGAATACTCCAGGAAGCAACAAAGAATTATGGAGAGCACACTTCCGAAACATATACACTTACATGGGAAAAGGATGGATGGAGATTTCACTCCTGGTCCATGGATGACTATGAATCTCCAAAAGTTCTACGTATCGGTATCAATTATAACGGAATAACAATCGAACATGATGACAATAGTGTTATAGTGGAAAGTGATAGCGATAAATGTATTGGAACCATAGGTTTTTATTTCGAGAACTAATTGATCTGTCTGACCGGCAGTTTCACAATGGGTCTAGTCGTAAGAAAGGAAATGTATTGATGCCTGTATTGCTGCCAGATACAGGGATGATGCCAATAAGATAAACAACGTTACCATTCCCTGGCCGGACTGGGCTGGGATATTTTCTTCCGCATGGAACTGCTCCACCCGATGTCAGAAGTGCTGGTGCAAAACCCTCAGTTTTCTGAAACGCAGATCATTAAGCTTGGCAGTGACTTCTGCGATCTAGAATGATATGCCGGACGGGGGCATCTCATGAACGTAGCAATGTGGTAATGATATTCATACAAACACTGTTAACATTAATCGATTTTTATTAGAGGAGGCACATTATGAAGAAACGACTGATAGCAATGCTGATCGCCATGGTCATGCTGGTTGGAACTGTGACAGCGTACGCTGAAGTGCAGGAGACAACCACATTCGAGGGTGAGGATGATGACTTGAGTGTCCAGTCTTCCTTCGGAGCGAAACTACTGTGTAAAGAGACCGGTGAAAATGACAAGAAGGACAGGAGACAATATATATTTGTAAATGCCGAGGGAAAAGAATTTCCCGATCTCACTTTTTACTTCTGTAAATATCTGGGTGGTGATGCCTGGTGCCTGCAACGGCAGGGAGATGAGACTGTGGAGAGCTGTATGGTCAAAGAAGACGGAACGGTTCTCTTTCCCTGGGCCCTTGCTGATATTAACAGACAAAATGAAAACTTTGTGGAAATCGTTACCGGAGAGGAACAGACAGACAATGTAGAAGAGTCTGTAATGAATATTTCCCCGAAAGATCTGACCGCTGCTGTTTCCGGGACCGGGGACACCACCCCGATATATTACAAAGGGAAAAGGCAGCTTTATGATCTGAGAAGTCAGAAATTGCTGGAAGATCGTGTGTTAACAAAGAGAAACCAGCACTTCTATGTTGTCGGGACGACCTATATGGCTCCTGATGAACAGGGCAAACAGCAGATCCTTGATGCGTCAGGCAAAGTGATTGAAAAGGATGCCTCTGATCTCAGTGCATCTGACGATCACGAATACTATGTGGATGATAGTGTTGGAAATGAGGTTACCCGGGTTTATGATGATCACCTGAAGCTCCTTGCGACAACCGACAAGAACGTTCGTGTTCTAGAGGGCGGGTATCTTTCTTTCAGGGGGGACGATGGCAAATACGGCGTCATGTCCTTGGATGGTTCTATACTGGTAGAACCTGTCTACGATGCGGAGGTGGAGCCTATAGAGGGAGGAACTTTCAAGGTTTCAGTAAAAGACGGTAACGGGAATATACTCTATGGTGTCGTAGACAAAACAGGGAAGACACTTGTTGAACCAAAGTACAGTAGTACTGATCTTGTTGTACTGGAGGAAGGCTTTTTCTATGTAAAAAAGGAAGGAGACAGCGAAAGATATAGTCTTTATGCTCCCGACGGCCGTCTTGTGTCAGACCAGATTATATACCAGCCTAGCACCGATCTGGTGACTGGTGTTTCGGAGAATGATCTGCTCATCCTGAATACCGGAGAGACATTAACCCTTGCTGAAGGTTCAGACGGAAAAGTACTTGATACTGCCCTCGTGGCTATAAAAAGCCCCGAGAGCAGACGCTATGGCGCTGTTGAACTGCGGGACGGAAAGCAGCTTCTCGATTATGAGTGGGAAAATATAATTGCGGCATATGGCAGGCTTTATGCCTATAAAGATGGTGCCTGCCACGTGTTTGCCTATTGATCAGATTTTTCAGAGAGAAACAATTTGAACAACATTACCATACCCTGGTCGGACTGGACGATCGTCCGTGAGATTGGCAGCGGCGGCTTTGGAACCGTCTATGAGATGTCTTCAGCGTGCACCGGAATTCACCCTTGTTTCAAAAGCGGGCGCACTGTATGTAAATGCGGTCTATGAAGCTCATCAGGAGGACCTCTCCCTGGCGGAAGCCTGGCTCAGGAAGGCAGCACAGTTTGGATATGACATTACTGACATAAAGAAAACGATGAAACTGTAAAAGAGAGTGCTGAAATAATACTTTCAACCAGGGTGAAACAATGGCAATTATAGTTCCATTTATTGTACTTCTGATAAACATATATATCAATTTTATCGGAGAGGCATTTGCTTTCAGAAAGGCATTGAAAAAACAGATGGTCAGGGAAGTCCCTGAGCTTGAGCAGCCAAAATCAAAAGAAGATGCTGTTGCCATAGGACAGGTGTTTGAGGAGATAGGCTTTTTTGATTATCTGGAAGAATATTATAGAGGACAGAATATTGCCACGTTTGCGGTGTTGTGCTTGCCTGTATTCTTGATGTGTTTATGGGTGGGAGGAGGCTATGAGGTGGGCTCATTGCGGAATGGCTTTCTCATTTCACTGCCAGTTTTCGCACTTATTGCATTGGTATTGGCCATAGATTACAGACGGAAGAAAGGAATGATCCGTAAATGCCGGGACGCGGAATCTATTTCGAAATACAATGATGAAGAGTGTATCTCATATTTTCAGTACTTCTATGACATATACAAGGATTACCGGCAAAGGTTCCTCGGAGATCAGGATCGGCTGAGATGGCAGGTCATTCGCGCAACTGCGGCGGTTGTACTGCTTTGTTTAGTTGTAATCATTTACACGGCAGTCTATAACTACATGGGACTTGGATCCAAAAACAGTCATCAGTATCACTGGGATTATCAGATACTCGAAGATAACAGCGCAGAGATTGTCAGAGGCTATGGAACAGATCCTCAGGTCAGTATTCCCGACTCTCTGGACGGACACCCTGTTTCGATGATCGGTGCAGAGGCTTTTAAAGAGAATCGTCATATTCAATCTGTTGAGCTTCCGGATGGAATTATTGAAATAGGAGATTCTGCTTTTGAGAACTGTGGTGAGCTGAAAACAGTAGTACTTCCTGATGGATTAAAAAGTATAGGGGATTCTGCTTTTGAGAACTGTGAAAAGTTGAATAAAGCAGAACTTCCTGACGGAGTGAAGAAGGTAGGAAATGATGCCTTCGCGCGTTGTAATATGCTTACTAAAATGGAGTTTCCTGATTCTTTTGAAGAATGTGGGACAGGCATATTCTTTTGCTGCAGAAGTCTTCAAATTGTGAGCCTTTCCAGACAGATGAAAATAATCCCTGATTATATGTTTTTTAGATGTGAAATGCTGAGGTTCTGTTCGATTCCGGAAAAGATCCGTTCAATTGGAGATCTTTCTTTTTACGGGACAGGAATTACCTCAATAGAGCTTCCGCCGGGGATCAGATCGATAGGGGCTCAGGCATTTAGTGATTGTAAAAATTTACAAAGCATTTTAATCCCTGACAGCCTTGAAGTCATGGGCAGCAATCCTTTTGCATGCTGTCAGTCTCTTGAGAATGTCAGGATTTCGGATGGAAATCGCTGTTTGAAAGACCTTGATGGTGTTCTGTTCAGTGCAGATGGCATGAGGATAATTTGCTACCCGCAAAATCGGGAGGGAACAGAATATGTGATTCCGGAAGGAACGGAAATGATTGGCGACAATGCATTTGAGTCCTGCTGGTCACTAGAAAAGGTCAGCCTGCCGCAAAGCCTTTCTTATATCGGGGATGAAGCGTTTTATGACTGTCAAAACCTCAAGGAAATTCATTCAGCCGGGAAGCTGGATTACATAGGAGCCTGCGCGTTCAGCAGATGTCCCGGACTTGCAGAAGAAATGCTGCCTGATGCGGAAACAAACCATGACGATTATTAGAGGAGCAAAGGGTACAACTTTTAATAGTGGTTCTGTGACTCCGACAGCTTGGTCAGTTGTAAAAGTAAATTCCACCTTGTAAGAGTAACTTCCACCCGGATCAGGTTTTTCTCGATCACCGAGAGGATCAGCTGAAAATTTTCGCCA
>CACZFF010000002.1 GCA_902780385.1 uncultured Lachnospiraceae bacterium | reverse complement strand
TGGCGAAAATTTTCAGCTGATCCTCTCGGTGATCGAGAAAAACCTGATCCGGGTGGAAGTTACTCTTACAAGGTGGAATTTACTTTTACAACTGACCCAAGTTTCAGCATGGGAGACAGGGTGGGAGACAAAGAACCGTCCCCTGTCTCCCATTTCTCCTCGCGGCCGCTCTGACGGGCTGCATGGCGGAAAGACAGACTTGGTCTTTTTTGATTTTTTGCATAAATCAAATGAGGGGATTGTTTTTTTATGGGAGAGAATTCTTGCTGCATGTGTATTTTATATTTTTCCGAAGTGGTTGAATTCGGGAGGAGAATTCTGCTAACCTGTTTGTAAAAGCACATTATGTGAAACTGTTCAGAATTGTTAAATCTGCTGCCGGAAGAAGGCAGTTTTCGGAACAGGGGATAACTACAGATAGGGAGGGAGAATACGCAGGAAAATGGTGACACAGAAGGATATTTCAGCTGCATGCGGTGTGTCAATCTCCGCGGTGAGCAAGGCTCTGGCTGATTACCCGGATATCAGTGAGGATACAAAGCGCAGAATACGCGATACTGCTGAAAAGATGGGTTATTATGCGAAAAAGAATGAGCTGACTGTGAAACGGGAGCATACTTATATTGTCGGGCTTTTGATCACGGAAGAGACGGAGAGGGAAGGCTGTCAGACCGTGATCCATGAGCTTAGGAAGGCTCTGGTCAGAAAGGGATATGATCTGGTACTTCTGAGCCCTGAAGGAGAGAAAGGAAGCAGCGGAGGGAAGGCGGAACGGCCGGGATATCTTCCCAGGGCGAGGCTTTATCGGATGGAGGGTATTTTTTTATTCAGCGGTATCCAGGAGAGGGATATGTATTATCGGGAGGATTTCAGGGATCTGAGACAGCTGATACTTGGGGAAATCCCCGTCGTCGCAGTGGGGAGCTTTTTTGCTTCCTGCAGATGCGTGCTGCCCTCTTGTGAGAAAGGGATCCGGAAGCTGGTCAGTGAGATTTACAGGCGAGGGCATAGAAGGATTGCTTTTGTGTATAAGGAGCGGATGCAGGAATACAGACAGTGTTATAAGTCGATCTGCACTTCTCTGGCAGAAAACCGTCTCGAAGTGCCGGGTAAATATCTGAGGGATGTAAAGTCAGGAACATTCCGGGAAGCTTTTGCCCAGACCATGGATCTGCTGCAGGGCAGCAGGTGGATCCGTCCTACCTGCATTGTATTTACAGATGATACGCTCCTGGAAGGGGGCACAGCGGCTGTCAGAAGGTGCGGACTGCGCATTCCCGAGGATATATGCCTTGCAGCCATTCGTATTTCAGAGGAGGTGAAGTACAGGGATTATCCTGTTGTGAGCTGGAGGATCTCTCCGTCAAAGATCGCGGAGGCTGCTGTGGAGCAGCTATTATATGGAATGGAGGGGGACGAACACGGCAAGGACAGAGTCGTAATGGTTGATGG
This sequence comes from uncultured Lachnospiraceae bacterium, assembly GCA_902780385.1. Taxonomy (GTDB): domain Bacteria; phylum Bacillota; class Clostridia; order Lachnospirales; family Lachnospiraceae; genus CAG-791. The sequence continues at coordinate 92,398 of CACZFF010000002.1, read as the reverse complement.
CGTATTGCTTGATGAAGAAATTGAAGAAATAGAGGAAGCAGCGCAGATCTATGAATACAGGAACGTGTATCAGATGGGCATGTCCCATATCTGATATTCAAAAAATGCAATACAGGTATCTGTTCTAAGAAAACATGCGAAAAAGAGGAAAATGAGGATTGTTTCAAATTCAGTACCATTTTTATATTCGGGATACAGGAATGGATCTGCTGTCGGCAAATACGGCTTTTTTGATTTGAGCTTTTTACAGACAGCGTTAGGGTCAAAAGATATGAGACGTCCCAAACTTCTGCCGATCCCATCGGGGAAATCGCCGATTTCAAAGTCCCTGCATATACAAAAGACTATGAAATGCGAAATACCTGTTGACGATGCCTGCGCACTTAAGTGCTCCGGCATGTTTCGGAAGGGTGAACATTAAGTGTTTTTTTTCGTCCATGATTTATTTGTCCGTTTGAATGATGTATAATGAGAAAACTCGGGCACAGAAAATATCCGGAAGGATTTTTTTTGCGTCATTTTTCTGCGCCCGGAGATGAATAGCAGAGTGCTGCAGCTCCGGGACAGCGGACATCATTTTGGTTCAATAAGTTTTTATGGAGGTTCTTCCAGTATTAATGAATAAACGAGAGATAATGGGAAAAGAGAAAATCGAGAACACAGAGAATACAGAGAATACAGAAAAGGAAACAGTAGATACTGCGAATCCGGATGTAGAAGCAGAACAGGACCTGGAAGCAGAAGCTGATCTGGACGCAGAGCAGATTCCGGAAACCGGGCGGGATGCCGAGGAAGAGCCTGACCGGGAGGCAGACGAGGACGCAGAGGCAGAGTTAGACTGGAATGCAGATGAGGACGCAGAGGCAGAGCCCGACCGGGAGGCAGACGAGGACGCCGAGGAAGAGCCTGACCGGGAGGCAGACGAGGACGCAGAGGCAGAGTTAGACTGGAATGCAGATGAGGACACAGAGGCAGACCGGACAGAGGAATCGGAAGTGTCAGGTGAGGCAGTCCCTGCAGAAGATGCAGAGCCTGAGCCGGACCCGGAACCTGTACATCAGGGCAAACATCAGGGAAAGCACCAGGGGAAACTGCTTGAGGACGGCGGAAAAGATCAGCCGGAAGATACGGAAGCGATGGAAGTGATCGAAGGCCGGAAGGCCGGAAACAGACGTATCGCCTTTCTGGTAAGCATGCTTGTGGTGATCGGAATTCTGGCCGGGATCTACGTCTATGGCTACAATTATTGTGCCCTGCATTTTATGCCGGGAACGAAGATCAATGGCTATGACTGCGGAGGCCTCACGGAAGAGGAGGTTGAGAAGAAGTTTTCAGATGCGGCAAATGACTATGTCCTCAATGTCCGTTTCCGCGGCGGATCGACGGAAATCATCCACGCCAGGGACATGGGCTTTGAATATAAGCCGGACGGAAGTATAGCAGCGCTGCTTCAGCAGCAGGACAAGCTGGTCTGGCCGAAGTACTTTTTTGAAGATTCTCTCTATGAGATCAAACCGGGCGGCACTTACGATGATGATATGCTGACAGCGGCCCTTCAGAAGCTTCCCGAGCTGCAGGAAGACAATATGGAGAAGCCCAAAGACGCCTATATCGAGTTTGAGAGCGGCAATGAGGAAGAGGATGGAAAGTTCGTGATCCGGCCCGAGACAGCGGGAACCACGCTCGATATTGTGCAGCTCGCAGCAGGCGTGGGAGACGCGGCTGCCCGCTATTCAGAGGTCGTTGAAGCGGAGAAGATCAGCGGGGCCTATGTAGAGGCCTCTATGAAGTCGGATAACGCCAAGATCATTGCGCGGTGCAATGATCTCAATGACCTGGTCGGGGCAAGTATTACCTATGAGCTTCCGGACGGCAGTACCATGCGTCTGAATTCCGATGTGACAAAAGACTGGCTTGTCAAGGATGACAGCGGAAAGCTGGTCAAGGACGAAAAGGTCTGGGATGAAAAGCTCTGGGAATTTCTGGACAGGCTTGCCTACAACACCAACACGATCGGAATGGACAGGCAGTTCAATTCCACACTCCGGGGACTGATCACGGTCAGCGGCGGTGATTACGGATATATGGTCAACCAGGTCACAGAGCATGATAAGCTGGTCAAGGACTTCAAGAAGCAGAAAAAAGAAACGCGCGAGCCGGATTATTATATCACTCCTTATAATGATCAGACGGAGAATGACGGCATTGGAAACACCTATATTGAGGCGGATCTGTCCGCCCAGCATATCTGGTGTTATGTGGACGGTCAGCTTGTGGTGGAAGGCGACTGTGTCAGCGGCGATACGACGACCGGACACGGAACGCCCACGGGTGTCTTCGGGATCATGTTCATGCTCAGGGACACGACACTGCGCGGTGTCATGCAGTCCAACGGCAAATACGAATATGAGACCAAGGTGGGATACTGGATGCCTTTCTATGATGGATGCGGCTTTCATGATGCCTGGTGGAGATCTGCCTTCGGCGGCACGATTTATCAGGGCAACGGCTCACACGGATGCATCAATCTTCCGGTCGATGTAGCTGAGCAGCTATATTCATATTGTGATGATAAGATGCCTGTAGTGGTCTACTGGTAAGACTGCGGCATATGGCAGTGTGAACAAGAGTCCGGGAAGGAGAAGATCAGAATGATCGAGATCAAAGAAGTTATCAGACAGACACAGAACAAGTTCCTCAACATGTTTGAATATAGGGGAACCAATAAGGTGGGACATGAATTCCGGTATTTTGTGGCTTCACGCGCCGCAAAGGATGAAGACCTCAAAGCTGTCAGCGGGAAAAATGATCCCGACGGTGTCATCATGTATGGCCTGTACGGGGAAAAAGAGGACCGCGTTGTCCTGATCCGTCAGTTCCGCATTCCTCTCGGATGCTATATCTATGAGTTTCCGGCCGGCCTTGTCGACAGGGGTGAGGACTACCGCGCCGCGGCAGTGCGCGAAATGCATGAGGAGACGGGGCTTAAGTTCGATCCGATCGAAGCGGACCAGATGTTTGAGGCGGCTCGTTATACGACAGCCGGTCTGACAGATGAATCCTGCTGTATGGTCTACGGCCATTGCTCCGGAGAACCCAGCCGCAAATATCTCGAGGAGGGTGAGGACATTCAGATCATCCTTGCCGACCGGGATGAGGTGCGCAGGATCCTCAAGGAGGAGCGCGTGGCACTCATGACTGCCTATCAGCTCATGCACTTCCTGGTGGATGAGGAGCCCTTTGGTTTCCTGAAGGCATAAAACACGATCGATTTCTGAAAGCGTTTATTTGGAAGGCACTAAAACAGACCGGTTACTGAGATCGTTACCTGAAGGAATAAAAACCGATCGTTTATTGAAAGGTGTACAAAATGATGGATTATCGGGATTTGGCTGCCGGGGCGGCCCGGAAAAGTCCCGGAGCCGCTTGCGGGGAAAACCTGCGGTCGTGGATCCGGGAGGCGCGGGAGAGAAAAGACCGCGCATATCCCCGTGGGAGTTCCGCGGTTCTGATCCCTTTCCTGATCCGGGACGGGGCATATCATGTATTATATGAAATCCGTGCCGCGAAGCTCCGGTCACAGCCCGGAGAGATCTGTTTTCCCGGGGGCCGGATCGAGGCCGGAGAAACCCCTCTGGAGACGGCGGTCCGGGAGGCAACGGAAGAATTGTGCATTGACCGCGGCAGGATTGAAATCGTGGGTGCGCTCGATGATACCATCGGGCCGGGCACCATTCCGCTTTTTACCTACATTGCCCTTCTTCACGATTATGAGGGGACGCGGTCCTGCGCGGAAGTGGATGCGGTGTTTACCCAGCCTCTGGACTGGATCCTTGCAAATGATCCGGAAATCTACAGGATCGATCTTGAGAGGAAGATGCCTGAGGATTTTCCCTACGAATATGTCCCCGGCGGCCGTGATTACCGCTGGAGGGAACAGTTTTACTCGGTTCCTTTTTATCCTGGCCTGCAGACGGAACTTTCTCTTTTTGAAGTGCCGCGGACGCAGAAAATGCCTGTTCTCTGGGGCGTCACGGCCCGTGTGACCCATTCCCTGGCGCTTCTGCTGCGGGAGGGCACAGATATACAGGATTTACAGAATCGGCAGTAGATCCCGGGATATTGTTTTATAGTATCGGTAATTGTAACCGGAGCAGAATACCTCTGCTCCGGTTTTTTTTGCCTCTGAACTGAACCAACAGACATGCACCAACAGCCATGAACCAACAGACAGAAAACACTCCGGCTTACAGGCGCCGGGCGGGCAATAAAAAATGCCCCGTGTCACTGCTTATGCCGAACCTGGGCATTACAGAGACACGGGGCGTTGTGTCGGGATCTACGTTTTTTTCCCCGGGCATGTCCCGGAACGATCATCCTGCAGAAGCTGCATTAGTGAACGGTAAAGGCCTGTCCGGATGGGAAAGGGCTTTTACAAGGGTAAGAGCTACTTCAGATCCACGTTGTTGGATATGTAGTAGGAGTACCCGTGCTTTTTGCAGTAGTTGATGATCTCCTTTCGCATACTGGAGCTCTTGGTGTACTCCAGAAGGGCAATGGAACGGCCGGCTTTTTTGACTCTCTTGAGATAAGCTTCATAGTAGGTGCGGTCTGCCTTTGTCTGGCGCGAGAACCTGTTGGAGCTGTAGCCGGTGATCCTGGTCAGGACTTCTTCCTGCATGACGCCGTCGATGATCTTGGACTTGCCCATGCTGATGATCTTGGAGACAAATACATCGCCGCCGTTGATGATGATCGGAATCTTCTTGTTGTGGAGCTTGGTGAGCATGGACACAAGTCCGTTCAGAATGGAGGTGCGATGATACTCATAATATACATCGGTGTTGTCCACCCATAAGCCGTCGACACCTTTTTTACGAAGGTTGGGCACAAGTTCATTGACGATGAAATTCTGCCATGCTGTCTTGGAGACATCGACCCATTTCTCTCCGGGCCAGTTGTCGTAATTGCCCAGAGTATATTTCTTGAAACGTTTGTAGTAGGAACGGTACTTGGCAACAGATCCGATACTCAGATATGTGTAGACCTTGCGTCCGCCGGATTTGAGTTTTTTGATCTCTGCTTTGGTGTAGCTCTGCGCGTCAATAACGATCGATTTGTAGTTTTTGACTTTTGAAGTGTTTCCGTGCAGATTTGTTCCGATAAATACACCCCAGGTTGTGGTGGAAGCCGCCTGGGCGGGCACGGTCGAAACCGGTATGACACTGAGCACGGAAAGCGCCGCTGCAAGAAGCAGGGCAGTGATCCGCCTTGAAATACGGGACTTGAAGGCGGTGCTTCTTTGTTCTTTCATCTTGGAACCCCTCCTTTTTTGTTGGCATCTCTTTGATGCAGATTTGTTTTGTCTCGTAGGTATATTTAATTTTAACATTTTTATTACGAGATGTAAACAAAATGTACACAAATGGATTGGGAAGGGACTATTAGCCTGCTTTTTGTGATAAAAACACTCTACCACAGGACTATATTCTGCGTTTATGCTATAATCTTAATAATTATGGCCGCAATTTTACATAATCTTACTGCTTCACTTAATTACGATTAATTTCTGCTTGTATAAAGAAGAGTATTGCTATGAATGATGAAATGAAAATGCCGGCAGCGGCATCGGACAGGCTTATTAACCCCTGGAAGAAAATTCTGTTTGTCTTTAATCCGGTTGCAGGACGTTCTCAGATCAGGAATTATATGGTGGATATTCTTGATATCCTCTCGAGAGCGGAGTATAAGGTTGTCTGTTATCCCACGCGGGCACGGGGAGATGCAAGGCGTGTCGTAAGGGAACGGAGGGATGATTACCTGTATGTGGTCTGCGCGGGCGGAGACGGTACGCTGGATGAGGTCGTGAGCGGCATGATGGAGAATCCCGAAAAGCCTTTTATCCCCATCGGCTATATTCCGGCCGGCACGACCAATGACTTTGCGTCCAGCCTCCATATCCCTTCGGATATGGTCAAGGCGGCCGAGGTTGTGGCAAACGGCAGAATTTTCCGCTGTGATTTGGGCTTGTTCAACGAAAGTGACTACTTCACATATGTCGCAGCATTCGGACTTTTCACGGGCACGTCTTATTCGACACCCCAGGAACTGAAGAATCAGCTGGGGCACCTGGCCTATATCCTGCAGGGGATGACAGAGCTGGGAAATATGCGCGCCTATCGTATTCATGTGAAGTCCGATGAGAAAGAGTTTGAGGGTGAGTTTGCCTACGGTATGATCACGAACTCCCGCTCGATCGGAGGTTTTTCCAATATTACCGGCAGCAAAGTGGATCTTCAGGACGGTCTTTTTGAGGTTACCCTGGTCAGGATGCCCAAGAACCCCCTGGAGATGAGCGAGATCATTATGGCGATCGGTAATCCTGCCATGCAGTCTGAAATGGTCATTACGTTTAAAACCGCAAAGGTGGTTTTGAGCTGCGAAGAGACCATTGCATGGACGAGGGATGGAGAGTATGCGGGTTCACACAAGGAAGTGACACTCAGAAACTATCCCAGACAGCTCCGGATCCTGGTTCCTGAAGAATACGTGAGTGATAACGGTATTCAGAGACAGTTATGAAAACAGTAAATAACAAAAAGAATCGAATTATAAAACCGGGATCTTTCTTTCTCGCCTGTTTTATTGTCTTCACAGCAGCTCTGCTATGGAATCTTTTCCACTGCACGGAATATTCATGGGTATCGGCAGATCTTTTTCCTGCGGAGGATGCAGAGGAATCTGCGGGGACTGCGGGGATCGAGCTTAAGGATGACACACCCCTGGTGATGCGGGCGTCATCGGAGCAGGACGATGAGGACCGGGCCGCGAAGGGAATCGGCAAAAAGCCACGCCTGCGCGGCGCGGAGCTTTTGGGCTATTCGAACTCGCACTTACTCAAGTATACGGATGAGACCGTATCGGTCGAGATCGTCAGGATCGGGACGGGGGAAGTCGTTGGCAGCGGGACGCTGGCTTTGAAAAACCAGACTCCCTACCCGAATGATGAGACAGCGGTCTATATCGCCTTATCCGAGCCCGTGACACAGCTGCTGCCGCAGGAACTGGAGATCCGGTTTTCCGCATCCGGACTGACGCGAAACGGCCTTCTCATTGCGGGAGGCGGAGCGGAAAAGGGAAAAGACAGGCCTTTTGCCAGATTGTACTATGAGAAAAAGAAGTGGAATCCCGTCATGCCGATCTTGTATTACGTACTGGAGATACTTGCGGTATTAGGCTGCATGCTTCTGTACGGGGAGAGAAGACTGCCGCTTTTTCACTCGAGACGGCAGGAAGTTCTTCCGGAACAGGGTGGTTTTTCTCCCGCGGACAATAAAGCCGGGAGGACCGGCACCGACAGCATGCCCCGTCTGAGGGTCAGGCAGCTGGCTGTGCCGGCAGTGCTGTTTTTGTTTATCGGCTTCCTGATGCTGTATACCTATGTGCATGTGATCAAAAAGACCGCAGCGGCCTGCGCGGGAGATCTGATGACCGGAGGCAGCAGGAATGAGGATGTGATCGCACTTGAACCGGGAATGATCCTTCGCCAGAGTGTGATCGCGGGAGAAGACAGCCTTTCCGGGATCGGTGTCCGGCTGGTGCAGGAGGAGGGTCAGAAGATCGCATCGGTGAAAAAAGCGGCCTGTGCCGACACTGTGCTGGAATGGAAGCTTCTGGATGAGTCGGGTACGGCCGAACTGACATCCGGCTCCGGAACGGTAAAAGACCTGAAAAAAGTCAGCTCACTGCTTTCGAAAGATATAACGGATAAGACCATTCTGACTGCGGCGGACGAAAGCTTCGTGCTGCCTCTGGACAGCCCGGTCCTCGAAGCAAGAGGAAAAAGATTTGTTCTGGAGATCTCGGTGCCGGAAAAGGGAAGCGATCAGGAAAGCATCTACCTGCTTGCTGCTTCCGACACAAACGGGGAGATCAGAACCGGCAGGGCAGGCTACAGCAGTATTTCCTCCTCTGATCAGGAGGTGCTGCCCTCGGAACTCTGCCTGATGGGCACTTATCAATGCAACGGCTTTATTACAGGTATGTACTGCCGCATCTGTGTGCTGATCCTGTTCATGCTGGCCGGTCTGTATTATGCAGCGCATCGGTTTGCCCGCCCGCAGATCAATGTATCAAGGCAGGTGGCTGCCATGTATCTGGTGAGCGCCCTGTGCATGGGGATGATCTTCAGTTTCCTCACCCCGGCCTATACTGTTTCCGATGAGAGGACACATATCGACACGGTCTATATCCTTTCCAACCGGATCCTTGAGATCAGGGATATACCGGGACCCATGCGTATTCTGAGACGGGCGTGCGACATAGATTCTTCCATCGCCAACACAATGCCCGTGACTGCAGAACGCTACCGGGCTGTGCATGAAGATCTCTTCAAAGCGGCTCCGCAGAACGGGGCAGCTATGTCCGCGGATACGGATCACAGCGAAGGCGGGGACAGATCAGAGGGGTCGTCAGGGGTCAGGATCCCTTCCGGAAGAGAATTGACACCTGCCTTTACCAGAAATGCCCTTCCGAATGCATCCATCCTGTGCTACCTTCCCGCAGCGATCGGCTTTTCCGCTGCGAGGATCCTGGGAAGGAACATGATCACAATGGTCATGGCGGCCCGCTGGCTCAATCTGATCGTATGCGCATGGATCATGTATCTGGCGATCCGCCGTATGCCCTACGGGGCGTCAGCTTTGGCGGTGATCGGTCTGTTTCCCAAGACTCTGCAGCAGATGGCCTCATGTTCCTATGACGGCATGGTGGCTGCGGGCACTTTCCTCTTTATTTCCCTGTGTCTGGCTGCAGCTTACGATGAGAATGTAAGTATCTCGGATCTGCTCGTGCTTCTTCTGACAGGTCTGTATGTGGCTTCCTGCAAGGGCGGTACTTATCTGCCTGTCCTGGGAATGGCCTTCCTGATCCCGGCCGCGAGAGCCGGCAGGGGCAGAAAGATGCAGAAAGGCTGGCTGGCTGTCAGCCTCGCGTCCGTCGGAGGAGCAGCTTTTCTGTTTCTGGGAAAATATATCGCAAGGCTGCTGACTATGTTCGGGAGAGAATCCGGGGCGGCAACTGTTGCCTTCGGCACCAGAAAACTCTATACCCTGTCTGATTTTATCCAATCCCCTGTCAAGCTGGTCCGCATATATATCAATACGATCACTATGCGCGGTGACGGACTGGTGGGCGAACTGGTCGGAAAAAACCTCTCACAGAGATGGTATATCGTTTATGCCTTTATAGGGCTTGCCATACTGGGTATCCTGCGCAGATCCTGCTCCCGTCCGGGACAGGAGGACCCCGCTGACAAAAACCATGTGGCGCTTGCGGGAAGAGTCTGGATCCTGTTCCTTACGGCGGGGAGTGTGTCACTGATCTTCCTGTCCATGCTGCTGGCATTTACGGAAAAGGATATGGCTTATATTGACGGCCTGCAGGGACGATATTTCCTGCCGATCGCCATTCTGCCTCTTCTGGCGGCGGAAAACGGCCTGGTCCGCAGAGACGGGATCGGGGATACTGCCATTTTGTATACGGCAGATTTTCTCCTGGCCGTGACTTTCTGTGAGATCCTGCTGGCCTATCTGGCACCTGTCTGAGAGACAGCTGCCAGCGAGGGTAGAGCGAGAGCGTGCCCAAGGCGTTTGTGCAGCTTGACGAGACGATATAACACTAACCGCCTTTTGACCTTAACACCATGGATTGCATATGATATAATACTGGTTCTGCGTGCGTCCGGGCATCTCAGGGCAGGCCTTTATGATATAATCCATATTCTGCATGGACCCGGGCATCCCGACTAGGAGGCTGTCATGAAAACTGTGAATATACTGCTTTCCTCATATAATGGGGAGAAGTTCATTGCGGAGCAGATCGAAAGCCTGCTCGCGCAGGATTACCCTGCGGTCAAGATACATATAAGGGATGACGGATCCAGTGACGGGACGGTGGATGTCATACGCAGGTTTACGGACCGTCCGAATGTGAAACTCTATGAGGGTGAAAATGTCGGATACCGAAGAAGCTTCGCCTGGCTTTTATCCAACTGCCGCGGGGCGGATTATTACGCCTACTGTGACCAGGACGATCACTGGATGCCGGATAAGATCAGCCGGGCTGTCAAGGCCCTGGACCGCTTTGATGAGAATACGCCCGCGATTTATATCGGCGATTTCTTTTGGGGAGATGCCGACTGCAATCCCGGAAATCCCAACCGGAATGCTTTTAAAAAACATTCTCTGGTCAAGTACATCACTACCGGGGACATGAACACGTTCGGTTTCACGGAGGTTTTCAACGAATGTGCCGCGGCGGGGATCCGGGACAGGGAACCTCTGGACCTGTGTGTACATGACCAGATCGTGTATCTGTACTGCCGCTGTGCCGGAAAGGTAATATGGGACGAGAAACCCACAGCCTGTTACAGGCGGTACGGCGAGAACGCCTCCCCCCAGGAACTGCAGGGAGGCAGCCGGCTGACTCACCTTGTGTGGCAGATCAGGACATTCCTCCTGTCCTCCGGCAGAGACCGGATCTATGACCGCTTCCGCGAGTTTTACCAGGCATACGGGGATATCATCTCACCGGAAGATAAAAAAGTGTTTTCTTTGTATATCAACGAGGGACATCGCCTGAAGAAGGCCCTGTACAGAGGTGTATACAGAGACAAACGCACGGAGGATCTCATGATCCGGCTTCTGTTTTTGATGGGCAAGGTGTGATCAGGGCACATCAATAAAGGTATCAGGGATAAAGGCATAAGAGAAAAAGGAGTTGCATATGCTCTATAAGGAATATGATGAGAAAACACTGCACAGGCTGCAGCAGATCGAACTGGAGATACTCCGGGATTTTGATGAGCTCTGCACCGAAAACGGCCTTTCTTATTTCGGATGCGGGGGAACCGCGATCGGGGCAGTGCGCCATCACGGTATGATTCCCTGGGATGACGACATTGATGTCGGTCTTTTGCGCAAGGACTATGAGAAATTCCTGCGTATCGCCAGACAGAAAAAATGGCGGAGAAAATACAAGGTCGTCAATGCCGCTACCATGGAGAATTATCCACTCATGACCACCAGGTGGTGCAGGAAGGGGACAAAATTCAAGGAGGATGCCCTCAAGAACATCGATGGCGATCTCGGTATTTTCCTGGATATCTATTGCTTCGACAACATCCCGGACAATGAGGTCCTGATGAAGATCCACGGATGGCGCAGCTGGTTCTGGGGCAAGATGCTCATTCTCTACTGGCTGGATGAGCCCGTCCTCTATTTCGGCGGCATCCTGGGAAAGGCAGTGACCGGCACCTGCAAGGTTGTCCACAAGGGAATGCGGGTCCTGCATGTTTCCCCCAGGTGGCTCTACCGGCATGCAAAGAGAGTTTCCGGCTGCTACAACGGACAGGAGACAAAGCGGGCCAACTACCTGCATGACCCCAGGCCTTTTATCAGCATTGTCGAGAAGAAGGATATTTTCCCTGTGCAGCGAATGGAATTCTCCGGACAGGAGATCTGCGAACCTGCGGACGTGGACGCATATCTGTCCAGGCGCTTCGGAGACTATATGACCATGCCTCCGGAGGATAAGAGACACAATCACCCTCCCTATGAACTGGATCTGGGGGACGGTGAAGTTCATAATGACTAGTTCATAAGGAATAAAAGGAGGCAGCTATGACGATTGCTCTTTTGACTGCGGCGGGATCCGGCACAAGGATGCACCAGGATATTCCCAAACAGTTTATTCATGTGGACAATAAACCGGTTATTATCCACACCATGGAAGCCTTTCAGAAACATCCCGGGATCGACGCGATCATCGTTGTGACCATTGCTTCCTGGACGGATGTCCTGCGCGCCTATGCCCGCCAGTTTAATATCACCAAGCTCAAATGGATCGTACCAGGCGGCGAGACCGGTCAGGAGTCTATTTTCAACGGACTGCGCACACTCAAGGAAGACAGCCAGGTTCCCGAGGATGCCATTGTCATGGTCCATGACGGAAACAGACCCATGGTCTCCTCCATGATCATCTCGGACAGCCTTGCCACCTTTTCCATGCATGGCAGCGCGGTTGCGGTCATTCCCTGTACGGAAGTGGTCTTCGAGAGTGACGACGGTATTTCCTCCTGTACTTCCACTGAGAGAGAGCGTCTGTTCCGCACACAGACTCCTCACACCTATCTGCTCAATGACCTCTATGAGGCACATCTGGAGGCGCAGAAGAGAGGAATCACCGGCACAGCGGCTTCCTGCATGCTCATGAAGGAGCTGGGAAAAACGACCTGGTTTTCCAAAGGATCCGAGGAAAACCTCAAGATCACCACACTGGACGATCTGCGGATCTTCAAGGCACTGCTGCACACGTCGCAGGACAACTGGATCAAGGAGTAAGAAGAATCAATGAAGTACCATGCATCCTATCTGGAGGATCTGCGCAGGGTCGGAAAGTCTGTGCGCAGATGGAAGAACCTGAAAGGAAAGACTGTTCTGATCACGGGGGCATCCGGTCTGATCGGCTCCGCGATCGTGGATGTCCTGGCCCAGCTCAATATGGATGAGAGAGCCGGGATCACCATCCTCGCTGCGGGAAGGAGCACAGAGAGAATGGAAAGCCGGTTCGGAGACAGGATGGAGAAGGGAAATATACACTATTATCCTTTTGACGCCCTGAAAGACTGCGCCCCGGACCAGTTCCCGGATCCTCTTCCCGATTATCTGATCCATGCGGCCGGAAATGCCAACCCGGCTCTGTACGGAAAGCATCCCGCACAGACCATGATGACGACTATCCTGGGGACACAGTCCATTCTGCAGATGGCCGCTGCAAAGCCCGGGAGCAGGGTCCTCTATGTCTCCTCCAGCGAGGTATACGGCAGGAAGGATACCGCAGAGCCCTTTCAGGAGGATATGTTCGGCACGGTCGACATTCTGAATCCCAGATCCTGCTATCCTGTTTCCAGGAGGGCTGCGGAGACCCTCTGTGCGTCCGCAAAGGCGGAATACGGGGTCGATTTTGTTGTGGCCAGGCCCGGTCATGTCTATGGCCCTACGATGACAGCGGCGGATAACCGCGCCTCCTCCCAGTTTCCCAGGGATGTCGCGGCCGGAAAGGATATTGTCTTAAAGAGCAGCGGAAGTCAGATCCGCTCCTACTGCTATATTCTGGACTGCGCCTCTGCCATCCTCACCATCCTCCTTGAGGGAGAGTCGGGGCAGGCCTACAATATATCCAACAGAGACAGCATCGTGACCATCCGGCAGATGGCTGAGGTCTTTGCGGGAGCAGCCGGAAGAAAGGTCCTCTTTGACCTGCCGACGGAGCAGGAGAAGGCTGTTTTCAATCCCATGGACAATTCTTCTCTTGATGCCTCCCGCCTTGAGTCGCTGGGCTGGAAAGGCCTGTTTGATATGGAGACCGGTGCGAAAAGGACGCTTGCCTGTCTGATGGATGAGATGGACGGACAATCACATTGATTTATTTTTTGAAGTCAGGATTGAATAATAATTCCGGATCTAATAAGCAGCGACGTCCGGAAAACAAGATGATCATATGCCGAACAGTACAGTGACCGGTCCGGAAACCGGCATCAATAAAGACAATAAACAGAATAAACAAAAAGATCAGATTAAGCCTGCAGGCGGAAAGTCGATCGGTGTCAATGCCGTTCTCAATTTTATCAAGGTCGGCGCCTCGGTGATATTTCCCCTGATCACCTTTCCTTATACATCCCGTGTTCTCCAGGTAGAGAATATCGGAAAGGTAAACTATGCCGCTTCCATCATCTCCTATTTCGCATTATTTGCGGCACTGGGAATCAGTACATACGGCGTGCGGGAAGGTGCGAGAAAAAGCAAAGGTGCAGAATTTGATCGTTTTGCCTCGGAGATTTTTTCCCTGAATCTTCTTACAACTGCGATCTCCTATGCAGCCCTTTTTGTGATTCTGCTGACCTTGCCCAAATTCAGAGATTACCGGGCGGTGATCCTGATCCAGAGTATGACGATCATTTTGACGACACTCGGTGTTGAGTGGGTCAATACTGTCTACGAGGATTTTCTCTATATTACGATTCGGAGCCTGGCCGTCCAGGTCCTGTGTATGGCGGCTCTTTTCATTTTTATCCACCGTCCTGAAGACTATCTGAAATATGCATGTATCACTGTAATGTCCAGCAGTCTGATGTGTATTGCCAACTGGATCTACTGCAGGCGCTATGTACACATCCGGCTCCTTTTCTCGAGAGTGGTCTTCAGGCATTTTTATCCGATGTTTGTCTTTTTCGCCAACAGCCTGGCAATTACGGTTTATGTCAGTTCGGATACAACCATGCTGGGGTGGATCGCGGGAGATTATTACACGGGACTGTATGCAGTTTCTGTCAAGATTTATCAGCTTGTAAAATACATGATGACAGCAGTTTACACAGTGACCATTCCTCGTTTGTCCAGGTATGCCGGGAGAAAGGAAAGACAAAATTACAGAACCCTGCTCACGCAGATTTGCAGTTGTGTGATCCTGCTCCTCATCCCGTGTATGACCGGACTTGCAGTTTATGCAGAAGATATTATTCGCATTTTATCCGGCGAGAGTTATCTTCCGGCAGTTCGTTCACTGCAGATTCTTTCCGCTGCCCTTTTGTTTGCGGTCGGGAGCGGAGTGGTGGTCAACTGTATCAATACCCCCAACGGCTTTGAAAAGACGAGTCTTTCCGCGACCATAAGTGCTGCTCTGGTCAATGTGGGACTGAATGTCGTCTTGATTCCACTTATGCGCCATGACGGCGCAGCACTCACCACCGTCATTGCGGAGGCGATGGTTTTGATCATATGCCTGGTTCGCCTGCATGATGTAAATGAGTATATGGATGTGCGGGAAGTACTGATCCAGATTGGATACGCGGCCGCGGGTTCTGTTCTGATCCCGGGAATCAGCTTTGTGATCGGGATATTCGATCTTTCTCCCCTGTTGTCACTGGTGACAGGAATAGTCTGCTGCGCGTGTGGGTATGCACTGCTTCTTGCAGCGGGCAGGAACCGCTATTTTATGGCTGTGGTATCAAAGGCTCTCCGCAGATAACTGTTCAAAAAACTGTGGATTTTCCCCAAAAAAAACGAACAGCGTTCTTCTGTTGGGAAAGAACACTGTTCATTACTGGCTGCAGTCTGACCTGGTGTACAGGAGAGCCATGCTCGATCAAGAGAGGGGCTCTACACCGTAGCGTTTTTTGTAATAGAGGCTTACGACAGGGCGGGGGACCAGGTGTCTGGCAAGATAAATGCGGTCAATGTTTTCAACTTCCATGACCTCGATCTCATGATCCAGGCCGTATTTGTGTGCAATACAGCAGGCTCTGTGCTGGCCGTCCCGGATCACACCCAGCTCGTTTACCAGGATGATGTGTTTTGGATCGTAGCCCTGTTGAGACAGGGAACTGATCAGTGCATCGAACCGGTCCGCAGTCATGGCAGGATACCCTTTTTCTTCATGGATACGACAGTAATCCTCATAGGCTGATTTGTCGCCCTGAAGATAGCGGTAGGGATAGGTGTCTTTTAGTGAAATGATCTTTTCGCCGGGACCCATCTGGTATTTGAGATCTCCGACAGGCATCTTCCGGATCTTGTATCGTACGAAGCGGTTATCGAGACGCCAGAGGAAGTACTCGTCGTCGAAGATGTAAGGAAGTTCGTGAAGCCGCTCGCTGGAAATACTGTGAAAGAGGTCCTCGAGGGGACGCCTCAGGACTCTGCGAAGCCTCATGACATCATTTCCTTCGATCCGCAGTCCGTCTTTTTGGGACGGGATGCACATATAGCGTTCCAGGGCATGGGCCAGACTCATTCCCCTGGAGGAGGGAACCGTCACAAAGTCGTCCAGAGTAAAGGAAAGATCCTTCAGGGGCTGCAGGCACGAGGGCTTTACGGCAAAGCAGGTGCCTGCCAGGAAGAGATAGCCCTTTTCCACCTGGATGCCTGCTTCTTTCAGACGCCTGATGATCAGGTTTTCCTTGTGGACAGGGTCGCGGACGATCAGGTTTTTTGCTCCGATCATGCCGACTCCCGGATCATTGAGGATCCTGTCAATCGTCTGGTGGATCACACCGGCGCCCACAGTACCTTCGTACAGGTTCAGGAACCAGTCCCTGCCAAAGAAGAGCTGACGGTAGATGTAGATGAAAATGCGTTTCACGCCCTTGGACTGGAGCTTGAACACAGCCTCATAGGAGGAAAGGTCAATCTGCTTAATGGCAGTCAGGAAGGGACCTATGTCGAAACCCTTGTTTTCCATCTGAAAAAAACTTGTGCGGGGATTGACCGCAAGAATATCTTCCCTGTCGATCTTGTCCGCGATCATATCGGGAAAGGTGATGCACAGATCCCAGTTGTAGCCGCTGAAGTTCAGCAGGTATTCCCGGATTTCCTTCCAGCTCTCCGGATAGAAGAGATGGAGTACGACCAGGATTTTGCGGTCTTTGTTTTTTCGGATGAGGCCCGCGCGTCTTATGGCTGCGGTTTTGCGTTTTGCGGCGCGGAGATGTTTGTGGCTGTAGTAGGTTCGGAATATGCGCATGGGGATTCACTCCTTCTTATTTTTGATTGTTTTTTTAATTACCGGCAGTTCTTTGCGCTTTAATCGTTCTCTTTCAATGTGCAGTCTGCGGGCACCCGCCTATGACCACAAGTATAAACAGGAATCTGTTTTATATATTATATGTGAAAATATTAAATGTGAAAAGAACCTCTCTCTGTCAGGATGAGCAGCGTCACATGTACACGCCTCGATAGGGCGTGTACAGATCTCAGCAATCTTGCATAACACTGATAATTCTGGTATTTTTTTAAAGCAAACAGGTTTGAAAGGAGTAAAAATGACAATTATAGTTACCGGAGGAGCCGGATTTATCGGAAGTAATTTTGTGTTTTATGAGCTGGAGAAACATCCGGAGGATAGGATTGTATGTGTTGACAAGCTGACATATGCAGGTAATCTCTCCACTCTGGCGCCTGTAATGGATAAACCGGATTTCCGTTTTGTCAAGATGGATATCTGTGACCGGGAGGGGATCAATAAGCTTTTTGAAGAAGAAAAGCCCGATATAGTCGTGAACTTTGCTGCGGAATCTCATGTGGACCGCTCCATCGAAAATCCCGAGATTTTCCTGCAGACCAATATTATCGGAACATCCACCCTGATGGATGCCTGCCGCAAATACGGGATCACTCGTTATCATCAGGTCTCCACGGACGAAGTGTACGGCGATCTGCCCCTGGACCGTCCCGATCTCTTCTTTACGGAGGAGACACCCATCCATACCAGCAGCCCTTACAGCAGTTCCAAGGCGGGCGCGGACCTTCTTGTCCTGGCTTACCACAGGACCTATGGACTGCCTGTTTCCATCAGCCGCTGTTCCAACAACTATGGTCCCTATCATTTCCCGGAGAAGCTGATCCCTCTGATGGTCATCAATGCTCTGCACGACAAGCCGCTCCCGGTTTATGGCCAAGGACTCAATGTACGCGACTGGCTGTATGTGGAGGACCATTGCAAGGCGATCGATCTGGTCATGAGAAAGGGCCGTGTCGGTGAAGTGTATAATATAGGCGGTCACAATGAAATGAAGAATATCGATATCGTAAAGCTGATCTGCAAGGAGCTGGGCAAGCCAGAGAGTCTGATCACCTATGTCACAGACCGCAAGGGCCACGATATGCGTTATGCGATCGATCCGACCAAGATCCACAAGGAACTGGGATGGCTGCCGGAGACTATGTTCAAAGACGGTATCAAGAAGACTATCCGCTGGTATCTTGACAATCAGTCCTGGTGGCAGCCCATCATCGACGGCGAATATCAGAACTACTACGAGCAGATGTACGGAGGCCGCTGATCATCAGACAGCTGCCTGCAGCATATCGGGAAAGGGAAGACAGAATGAAAGTCCTGGTAACAGGTGTCGGCGGCCAGCTGGGCCACGACGTGATGAATGAGCTTTTTAAAAGAGGACACGATGGGATCGGAAGTGATATCGCAGCTGCTTATGCCGGAACTGCCGACGGAACGCCTGTGACTTCCATGCCTTATGTACAGCTGGATATCACAGACCGCGATGCAGTCCTGCTTGCCATACAGCAATATAATCCTGACTGTGTGGTACACTGTGCTGCATGGACTGCAGTGGACCTTGCGGAAGATGAGGACAAAAAGGAAAAAGTCCGCGCGATCAATGCAGGCGGAACAGCCAATATTGCACACGCCTGTAAAGAGACAGACTGCAAAATGGTCTATATCAGCACGGATTATGTGTTTGACGGACAGGGAACGGAGCCATGGAAACCGGACTGCAAGGACTATAAACCCCTCAACGTCTATGGGCAGACCAAGCTGGAGGGTGAACTGGCGGTCTCAGGCACGCTCGAGAAATATTTCATAGTCAGAATTGCCTGGGTGTTCGGTGTCAATGGAAAAAACTTTATCAAGACTATGCTCAATGTGGGCAGGACTCACGACACTGTCAGAGTCGTCAATGACCAGATCGGAACACCTACCTACACATATGACCTGGCCAGACTTCTTGTCGACATGATCGGGACAGACAAGTACGGTTATTATCATGCCACGAATGAGGGCGGATATATCTCCTGGTATGACTTTACCTGTGAAATCTATCGCCAGGCCGGCTATGATACCAGGGTAATACCCGTGACTACGCAGGAATACGGCCTTTCCAAAGCTGCTCGTCCATTTAACAGCCGTCTGGACAAATCCAAACTCACAGAGATGGGATTTGTCCCTCTTCCGGACTGGAAGGATGCACTTGCCAGATTTCTTAAAACTCAGTAGGAGACAGGCAGTTCTTTGATGTAAGCCCGTCCATGCGGGAGGTAATGAAGAATATGAAACAACTACACACATTTGCTGTCTGTGCCTACAAGGAAAGCCCCTATCTGGAGGACTGTCTGCAATCCCTGATGGCGCAGACAGTCGATAGCCATATTATCATGGCAACATCCACTCCCAACGACTTTATCAGCTCTATAGCTGAACAATATAACCTTCCCTTGTTTGTCAATCATGGGGAAGGAGGCATTACACAGGACTGGAATTTTGCCTACACACATGCAGACAGTAAATATGTTACCATTGCACATCAGGATGATATCTATGATCCGGATTATCTGGAGAATGTCCTGCAGAAAATGGAGAGTTCACAAAAACCGCTGATTTTTTTCAGCGATTATTATGAGATCCGGGACAACGAGAAAACCTACAATAACCGTTTGCTGCAGATCAAAAGACTGATGCTGCTGCCAATCCGGCTGCCCATGGCAGAAAAATCCAGGTGGATCCGCCGGCGGATCCTGTCCTTCGGATCCCCTATCTGCTGTCCTTCAGTCACCTATGCAAAGGAAAATCTGCCTTACGCGGTTTTCCAGCACGGCTTTCGCGCCTGTGAAGACTGGCAGGCCTGGGAAATGATCTCCAGACTCAAGGGTGACTTTCTCTACTCCCCCAAAGCACTGATGGGTCACCGTATCCATGAAGGCTCCGAGACTTCCGCAATCATTGAAGATCACGGCAGGACAGAGGAGGAATACATCATGTACAGGAAGTTCTGGCCGGATAAGATCGCGCGTGTTCTCAACCGGGCATATTCCAGTGCACAGGGATCCAATCATCTCGAATAACTGGGGCAAGATATGAAAAGAATAGTGATTATTCCCGCTTTTAACGAGAGTGAAAGTATTGCAAAAACAGTCAGCAATATCCGCAGATTCGCACCGGATTACGATATCATTGTGGTCAATGACTGTTCTAAAGACAAAACGCTGGACATTTGCAGGAGAAATGACATTCCTGTGCTCGATCTTCCGGTCAACCTGGGTATCGGAGGTGCTGTCCAGACTGGATATCTATATGCCCTTAAAAATGACTATGATATCGCGATTCAGATGGATGGCGATGGTCAGCACGACGCAAGATATCTCTCGCTGATGGAGGAGACTCTGGTCAGGGAGAACGCTGACATGGTCATCGGTTCCCGCTTTATCAAGAAAGAGGGCTTTCAGTCCTCCGGCATTCGAAGGGTCGGAATAGGAATTTTCCGCTTTTTGTCGGGGTGTCTCTTCGGAAAACCGATCACCGACGCCACTTCCGGAATGAGGATGTGCAACCGGAGGACGATCGAGCTTTTTGTGAAAGACTATCCCAGAGATTATCCTGAGCCGGAGACCGCCTGCAGATTATTGCGTAAGCATTATAAGATCGTAGAGGTGCCGGTTGTCATGCATGAGAGGGAGACAGGTGAATCATCGATATCCATGAGAAAATCTGTCTACTATATGGTGAAGGTGACACTTGCGATTCTGATTGAAAGGTTGAGGTAATAAGATGTCTCTTCGTCTACAGATAATATTGCTGGTATTTCTCGGAATCGGGCTGGCGGTGGTCGTAAACATGGTCAGAAGAAGGGTCCTGGAGCTGAAATATGTTCTGGTCTGGTTGTTCGCGGATGCCGTGCTTGTGGTTCTTGTCCTGTTTCCTAAATTAATCAAGGCAATCACCAGGGCGCTGGGAATACAGTCGACCATGAATATGATCTTCTTCTGCGGCTTTTTATTATCTCTGGTTATTATTTTTTCATTGACAGTGGCGATCTCCAAGGTGACGGCAGAAGTGCGCAGAATGAGCCAGACGATTGCGATGCTGGACAAAAAGCTGCTGGAGAGCAGTTCCGGAGATACAGAGGAAAAAGAACTTATTGAAAAGAGCTGACTGATACAAATGATCATAAATGTTATTGAGAGGATATGAGGTTATAATGGGACAGATCAAAGTGACAAAAACGGATTTAGAGGGACTTTATGTGATTGAACCGACCGTTCACGGGGACAGCCGGGGATATTTTATGGAAACTTACAATCAGAATGATATGCATGAAGCCGGTATGAACATGGTGTTTGTCCAGGATAATCAGAGCATGTCTGTAAAGGGTGTGCTGCGCGGCCTTCATTTCCAGAAACAGTATCCCCAGGGCAAGCTTGTCCGTGTGATCCGCGGCGAGGTGTTTGATGTTGCGGTCGATCTCCGCAAGGACAGCAAAACCTTCGGAAAATGGTTCGGGATCATCCTTTCCGAAGAAAATAAAAAACAGTTCTATATCTCGGAAGGATTTGCTCACGGATTTCTGGTTCTGAGCGATGAAGCAGAATTCTGTTACAAGGTGACAGATTTCTATCGTCCCGGGGATGAGGGCGGAATGGCCTGGAACGATCCCGAGATCGGAATCGAGTGGCCTCAGGTTTTGGGAACTTACTATGGCACGGCGGATAGTGAGGGATATACTCTCGAAGACGGAACACCGCTCAACCTCAGTGAAAAGGATAAAAAGTGGAAGGGACTGTCGGAGACATTTCACTTCTGATCCTGTGTATCTGCTTCTGATCCGATGAGAAACAGGAAGAAATGTAAATACAGATACATTGAAAAAGGTAGGTATATGAAAAAAAGTAATCTGTTTCATAAGCCTGAAATGAACAGAAAGTATATGGCGGCTGCAGGAATTGTCCTGTTGCTGCTGATTTTGATGGCAGTTTTTCTGCGTGACAGGAAAACGGAGGATCGTGTCCTGGAAGATGACTCGATCAAGTATACTCTGAGATGGTCGGGAGAAGACTATGAAGGGACCTACAAGGGAGCGACGCTGAACGGAAAGCCCTCGGGTACCGGTGAGTTTACTTCTGACAAGGGAGAACTGACCTACAGCGGCCAATGGCAGAACGGAAAGCCTGAGGGAACAGGCTCCCTGAATTATTCGGACGGCACCCGGGAAGAGGGGATGTATCTGGACGGAAAGAGGCATCACGCGGTCCGCATCTATGAATCGAATAATAAGTATACGGATGGCGTCTATGATTACGGCAAATGCTACGGATGCCGCAGTGAATACAAAGACGGCGGGCTGGTCCATGAGACGCTGTTTGCCAACGGAGACCATGTTTCAAAGATCAAAGAGCAGGCCCTGGAACTCACAAGAAAAGTGATCGATCAAAAACAATATATCGATCAGTACGTGTATATCACCGGGAAAGTTGTTTTTGTGTATGAGTCGGAGACTTCCTGTAATTTTCGTGTAAAAAGCGACGGCATCGGCATGGTCATAGGCAGCTTTACCGATACGGCGGGATACAGATCTAAACAGCCCGTGATGCCTGATATGAGGATTGGCGATACGGTCACGATTTACGGGTTTTATACAGGGACTGTCCGCGATGAAATGGAGGGAGACGATAATTTCTACGGATATCAGTGTGTTCAGATCGACCCTGTTTACGGCATGATCGAATCTGATGATATCAAGAGAGGCACGTTTGCATCCATCAGCCAGAACCCATATGCCTACTGCGGTAAGCGTATGGATGGAGAATACATCGTTGACTACTTTATGAAGGACGGGGAAATCTCTTATGTGTTTGCGCATCCCGCGGGAGACGAAGACAGTCAATATGTCCTTCGAATCGAGGATGAGCCCGGCGTGGTATTTCTGGGGGGAGACAGGCTGGATCTGAAGGGATTTGTTGTCGGACAGAAAAAAACGGAGGAGCAGGATAAAACAAGCACCTATGTCAATGATGAAGGAGAAGTGATGCAGGAGATTTCTTATAGAAAATATCCGATCATCAGAGTGATGAGCTATGAGCTCAGATAAGAACAGAGCAGGGACAGAATATATGAATAAATCGGCATCTCCTGAAAGGAGAAAAAGAGCCCGCCTTTGGAATATCATATATTATCTGGTCGCGGCCGCGATTCTGGTCACGACCTTATGTTACATGTTCAGCGGAAGGAAGGTGACCTCTTCCCAGGCATTTGGAACAACAAGCGACGCCCGGCAGGACATCACGGAAGGAATGGAGATCCGAACCGATTTCAAAATCTCCCGCAATAATTTCCGGGGAATCAGTATCAGATTCTTTGAGGAAAACGAAATACAATATGGGAACGAGTCGCTGTATTTTTTCCTTAAAGACAATACCACAGGCGAAGTTGTAGGGGACTACGTTCTGGATCTGAAGAAAGCTCTTCCTCAGATCGGAAATTTCGTTCCTCTCCCCTTTGAAGAGTCGGAGGGGAAGGATGTTTCTTTGTATATCAGCGGGAAAAATATTAAAATCTGTCCTTCACTGTGCCTGAGTGAAACAGCCGATAATAAGTCGGAACTGTTTGTGGGCAGTAAGCACAGGAGGGCCTATAATCTTGTTTTTTCTGCCATTTACACAGACTATCAGCCGCTGAATTTTCAGGCATTTGTCAGGGGAATGGTGTATTTTTTCCTGTGGATGCTGGTGGGCCTCTGGCCCGGAATATTCCGCAGGGCGCAGAAGACAGCAGTTCCTGCAGGGCATAGAGTCAGCCGCTTCCGGCTTGCGGCTGTCTGCAGAAAGATACGGATTCCTTTTCTCTTTGTAATGATGACCCTGTTGTATCTGTTGATCGCAGTCTTTGTATATACCGATAATGTTGCCTTCGCCATGGCGAACGCCACATCCGCGGTTGTAGTGGAAGAAGACGGGCAATACAGGGACAGATCGATCGTACTGGATTCTGACGACGATCTTTTGACGGAGACTTTTACAGCTCAGCAGGATAAGCTCTCTTCGCTTTCTTTCCAGGTATGCGCTGCAAAGAAAAACAGAGGATCGATGCTGCATATTCAGCTGTTTGATGCCGGTAATGAACTTGTCCTTCATGATGAGTACTGCAGAGTGTCCAGTCTGCCGTCTGTCAGATCTGAATGGAAGATGTATCTGGAGAAGGAATACGCGGCTTCCGCCGGAAGAGAGATCCGGATCTGCATCGAGCCGGTGGGCTTTGAAGCTTCTGAAGTGCATTTTTATATCGGAGAAGGGAAGAGCCTTGTCAAAGCAATGGTCGGAGACAAGAGGACAGGAAATCTGCCGATTCTCAAGGCTTCTTATGCCGACTACGGATTTCTGCGTCCCCTCTACCGGACCTTTGCGATCCTGGTCTATGTGTTCCTGGTCATGAGCTTTTTGATGATCCTTGTCCTGGGTTGGAATGTGCAGAAAATATATGTTCCGATCTGTTTATTCCTTGGCGTCCTGTACATGCTGATCATCCCTGTCTATTCTGTCCCGGATGAATATGCTCATATAGATACTGCATATAGCCTGTCCAACCGCCTGATGGGTATCGGAAAACCGACGATGCTGGAAGGTTACGATTATCGCAGAGAAATCGACGTTGAGACACAAGAGTATTACTCTTATACGGCTACGATCGATGATTACAGGCGTATGTATACAGAATTTAAATCTGCGGTGCCTGAACAGGAACTGACGCCTTGTGTCATGCGAAGTACATATTCCAATGTCAGCATGTTGTATTTTCTTCCTTCTGCAGTCGGAATTACACTGGGGAGGATACTGCAGCTGCCGACGATACCGGTTTATCTTCTGGGAAGGTTTTGTAACCTGATCGCATATGTCCTGTTGACCTGTCTGGCGGTCCGGAGACTGCCGGGCATGAAGGAAGTTTTTTTCCTCTATGCGACTCTTCCGATAGGATTGCAGCAGGCGGCATCCTATTCCTATGATTGCATACTGGCTGCGTCTGCCCTTTTGTTTTTCGCCTACTGTGTGTATTTCTCTGTCGGGAAAGATTTTCCCGGACCTGTAGATGTATTCCTGCTTTTGTTTACATCCCTGCAGATAGTAACTGTTAAAGGCGGTGTTTACGCGCCCCTGGCACTGTTTCTTTTGCTGATCCCGCTGGAAAGAAGGTGGAAGTGGATCAAAAATATCCCCTTTTTTGTGATGATCACAGGTTTTATCGGTCTTGGATTTCTTCAGGGGAATATCAGCAGTCTTCTGAACCGGCTTTTGCCGGGCTCCGGAACACATGTCAGTGCTTTCTCCGGAAAAGAGGTATATACACTCAGCTATTTCATAGAAAAGCCGATGACGCTGCTAAGTCTTTACTTCAACACCTTCTTTATGGAAGGAAGCAGGCTGGTCTATGAATTTTTCGGGGGGAAAATGGGATCTGTAAAGAATATACAGATGCCGTGGTTTTACTCCTGCATTTTCATGGTGATCATGGCAGTCTGCGTCAGCAGGAGCAGAAGAGATTTTGCTCTGCGCCGGATCAGCAGATTTATCTGCCTGGCAGCACCCTTACTGGCGATATTATTGATCGGTCTTGCAATGCTGCTGGCACATACCCCGACAGACACATATTATATTACCGGCCTGCAGGGAAGATATTATATTCCCATTATGATGATCATGCTTTTGTGCCTGATGGACCCGGCATCTCCCGAGAGGACCTCTGACGTCAGTGAGCTGTCCCAAGTGCAATCCGTGTCCGCGGACAGTAACACAGAAACAAAGGCGGATATCCATGCGGATGACAATACAGATCATGAAGACAGGAAAAAAACTTCTTCCCTGTCGTCCAGTCCGAACCTGCTCATATCCTATTGCTTGGTTCACAGTATTTTTCTCTTAAATATTATTATGGTAGTCATGCCGATCGTGATAACCTGATCTCTTAGACAATGCTGAGGAAAAGAGCTTTTCAAGAGCCTTGTCCGCAGCGGAAAGATGCAGGAGAAAGGATGTATAAGCAAGGAACAAATGTCTGATAGAAAAAAGACAAATAAACAAACGCATACACAGACATTATTGAACTCTCGTATAACGATTCTGAAATACCTGTTTTCTATTATACTTATGATTCTGGGACGCAGGAGCGCAGGCAGCAACAAGATGTTGTTCTGCGGGCTTTTGGAGCTCCTTGTCATCTGGATGCTCACCGAAGTGATCCGGTCTTTCCGTGTGCGTGCGGTTGTGAACGGAATTCTGATGCTGCTCCTGAATGCCCAGATGCTGATCTTATGGTTCGGCGGAGATTATATCTCTCTGGTCATGCTGACAAATCTCGACAATGTGCGGGATCTCTCCGGAAAAATAGTGATCTATATACTGGGGATTGTGATCACACTTGTCTTTTCGTTTTACCCTCCTGCAAGGCTGCTGGATTTGCGAAAGGGAAAAGACGGGGACGACAGGATCTGCCGGTCATCTGCTTCACTGCTCTTGTCCGCTGTACTCTGTGCAGAATTGTTATTTACTTTGATCTATGGAAATCTGCATTCGCCCCTTTTTGCCTATTGGCGCCTTGGCGCGGAGGCAAAAGAGGCCGCCAGAGTCAGGAAAGAACTGGAGAGTATAGAAAACTGCACAGCAGATTTTTACAGGAAGGGGATTTCCTGTGCTTCTGTGGAGAAACCGGATACACTCGGAGAAAAGCCCAACATCGTGCTGATCCTGACGGAGGGCCTGTCAGAGCACATTGTAAAAGATGAACGCGGCATAATGCCCAATGCGGCCGCTCTCGAGGAAAAGTCCATTTCCTTCAGCAACTATTACAATCATACCTTCGCGACTTATCGGGGGATCAGCGGACAGCTTTATTCGGGCTTTCAGCTGGATAACTATGACTCGAACAGTCTGATCGGCATCCAGAATCTTCTGGCTGACCAGGGATATACCACTTCCTTTATCAACACGGAGCCAAATCTGGTACCCTTCGCGAGTTATCTGCAGGAGATGGGGTTTGACGAGGTGATCGGTGAACCGGGGCACGGTTATTCCGGACCGAGCGGCAGTATGACGGACAAGGAAGCGTATGAAGAGCTCCTCAAACAAGTTGAAGAAAAACATGCTGCCGGACAGCCTTTCTTTACCGCGATCTATACATTCGGGACCCATGCTTCTTTCGATTCTCCGGATCAGAAATTCGGAGACGGGAGCCAGAGCGAACTGAATAAGTTTTACAACGCGGATTATTGGCTGGGGGTTTTTATTGAGAAGATTGAGGCCAGTCCTGCCTTTGAGAATACGATCATTGTTTTTACAGCTGATCATGCGACTTATGCAGATCTGTATTATAATGAAGCGTTTCCTGAATATAAGAGAGCAAACCCCTCGATCGATTAGATCCCTCTGATGATTTATCACAGAGGGGTAGTACCGCAGCAGATTGATGCCGCGGGGAGAAATACGCTGGATCTTACATCCACGATACTTGATTATATTGATATTAACGGCCCGAATTATTTCCTGGGGGCTTCCTTATTCCACAGCGAAGATAATTACAATAACCTCGACACCATATTTACTTCTTCGGTGGATCTGTATAGTACGAAGGGCGGCACGATCCGAAAACTGGAAGACGGGGAGGCGGAGACATCGATTGTAAAGGAAATGATTCAGAATTATTATGCGGCGAAACTTCAGATTCCGGTGACACCTTAAATGGCTGCCTGAAATTCCGACGGGACCGCAAAAGGACCTGTAATATCTTGCAATAATTGACCGAGGAACAAAAACCAAGAGTAGAAAGGAAGGGGAAAGATGGCAAAGTATGATTATTTAATCGTCGGGGCGGGATTGTTCGGTGCGGTATTTGCTCAGCAGGCAAAGAAAGCCGGCAAGCAGGTGCTGGTGATCGACAAGCGTCCCAATATCGCGGGAAATGTCTATACAGAACAGATCGAAGGGATTCATGTTCATAAGTACGGCGCACACATTTTCCATACAAACAACAAGGAAGTCTGGGAATACGTCAGCCATTTTGCAGTATTCAACCGTTTTACCAATTCGCCTGTGGCAAATTATCACGGAGAGCTCTACTCCCTGCCCTTTAACATGTACACCTTCAACCGCATGTGGGGCGTAGTGACACCGCAGGAAGCAGCTGCCAGGATCGAAGAGCAGCGAAAAGCCGCCGGCATCACGGAACCCCGTAATCTGGAGGAACAGGCGATCAGTCTGATCGGCACGGATATCTATGAGAAGCTTGTAAAGGGCTACACCGAAAAACAGTGGGGACGTCCCTGCACAGAGCTTCCCGCCTTCATTATCAAGAGACTGCCGGTCCGCCTGACCTTTGACAACAACTACTTCAATGCCCTGTATCAGGGAATTCCTGTGGGTGGATATACAAAGATGGTCGCGAACATGCTGGACGGCATTGAAGTGCGTCTGAACTGTGATTATCTGGAAAACCGTGCGGAATGGGATTCCTTTGCCGACAAGGTGATCTACACGGGTCCCATCGACGCCTTCTTTGATTTCTGCTATGGCGCGCTTGAGTACAGAAGCGTGCGCTTTGAGACAGAGGTCCTTGATATGCCCAACTTCCAGGGCAACGCAGCGGTCAACTATACCGACAGAGAGACGCCCTGGACCAGGATCATCGAGCACAAATGGTTCGAGTTCGGTAAAGATGAAAAGGGGGAGGATCTGCCAAAGACTGTCATCAGCAGGGAGTTCAGCTCCGAGTGGAAGCCCGGCGACGAGCCCTATTATCCTGTTAATGATGCAAAGAACGGAGAACTCTACGGACGTTACCGCGAACTGGCGGACAAAGAGGAAAAAGTGGTCTTCGGCGGCAGACTCGGCGAATACAAGTACTACGACATGGACCAGGTCATTGCTTCTGCGCTGGAAGCGGCCGAAAGGGTGATCGGATAATCTTACGATTTTTGCAGACCGGCCTGTACAGGCAGATCAGATTTGCTGTGCAGGCCGGTCTATGTAAATCAACCCCGGTTTTGCGGGAAGGCAGGAAAGGATTTTCGACATGAAAAATGGGGGAACGGCTGTTGGCCCGAAGAAGACAAAAGAAAGAGACTATCTTTTTGATAATGTCAAAGCGGTCATGCTGTTTCTGGTCGCTCTCGGCCATGTGGTCAATGTTTATATGCGCGACGGGGCAGTTGAGTTTACATTGATCAAATACATTTATCTTTTCCATATGCCGGTATTTGCCTTTGTCACAGGCTATTTCTCCAAAAACCCCGACAGGTCAAGAGAAAAGGCTGTGACGGGTGCTCTCTTCCCTTATATTCTGCTTCAGGGCATATATATATTGATGGCCAGGGGGATGATCTTGCTGGGGCTGGCAAGCTTCAACACGGATATTTTCAATGGCTCGATCCTGCTTCCCTCCTCAGCCTTTTATTATCTTCTGGCAGTTTTTTTCTGGAAACTTCTGCAGAAAGACCTGTTTCGTTTCAGATACCCTTTGGTCTTGTCGCTGATCCTGGGACTGCTCATCAGTCTCACAAAGCAGGAGGAATTCCACACAGGCTATGGCGCTGTTTTCAGTCTTCTGATCTTCTTCACAGCGGGCGTCATGTGCCAACCGGAGATGATCCGGAAGCTTAGAGAGTTTCCCCGCTGGATCGGTGTCCTCATACTGCTTATCGGAATACCCGTCGCCTTTTTCACTCCCTATGGGATACATAGTATTCGTCTGACTTATGAGGCGGAGGGCTTTTCCGACGCACAGGGAATTCTGTGGAGGATATTGTTTTATGCAGTTGCTTTTCTCATGGGCGCCGCTGTCATTCAGCTGATGCCGGCCCGCAGAACATGGATTTCCGGTATAGGAAAGGCGTCCCTGATCGTGTACGCGGGGTCGACATTCCTGTCGCCTCACGCATACATTCTGATCGCCTCTGTCCTGAAGCTGCGCTCCAGCAGAGTTCTGAATCTTGCGGGTATGATTGTCTTTAGTGCCGTCCTGGTCAGTGTCTGCTCCATTCCGGTATTCGGCCGGCTCTACGATCTGATCATGGATACTATCAGGAAAATCCTGCTCCTTCCGGCTGAGACCCCGCAGAAAACAAAGAGAGGTAGAAAATGAAGTACGCGCAGATCAAAGAGTATGATATTGCAGACGGTCCCGGTGTGAGGGTGAGTCTCTTTGTATCAGGCTGTCGCAATGCCTGCCCCGGATGTTTTAACCCGGAGACATGGGACTTTGATTACGGGAAGACCTATACATTGGAGACCGAGGACCGGATCCTCCGGCTTCTGATGCCGGAGTATATCGAAGGACTGACTCTGTTGGGGGGTGAACCGTTTGAGCCGGAAAATCAGTCGGTCCTGGTGGGTCTTCTGCGCAAGGTGAAACGGATCTATCCGAAAAAGACCGTCTGGTGCTATACCGGCTATACCTATGAGAGAGATCTTCTGCAGGGCGGGGATAAGCACACATCCCATACGGATGAGATGCTGTCCCTGATCGATGTGCTGGTGGACGGGCGCTTTCTGCTCGCAGAAAAAGATATCACTCTTTTGTATCGGGGGAGCAGAAACCAGCGGATTCTTGCCCTCCATGCCGCAGGACCTGAAGGAAACTGTGAGGATTCAGGAGCGGTTGATGCTGAGCAGCAGATCGCCGACATTGCAAAGGGAGATTCCAACTGGAAATGAGACCGGAGTCCGAAAGACTGCGGACAAAGGCAATGAGGCAGAAAAACGGTATTCTGACAGGATTCGAAAAATGACAGATTTTGCTGAACAGAAGGAAACAGAAAACGGGCTCCCGCTTCCGGAGGCATTCACTGACAGGATGCAGGAACTTTTGAAAGAGGAAGAATATGCGGCGTTTTTGTCTTCTTACAGACAAAAGCGCCTTTATTCACTGCGCCTTAATCCGCTCAAGACGGAACGGGGAAAGGCTCTGGCCATGCTGCAAAAAGCAGCCGCCGGACAGGATGTAAAATCGGCGGATGGAGAGCTGAAGCAGGTCCCATGGGAGCCGGACGGTTTTTATTATTCCCGGGACTTCCGACCGGGACGTCTCCCCTGGCATGAGGCAGGAATGTATTATATCCAGGAGGCCAGCGCCATGGTACCTGCCGTGCTCTGCGGTGCAAAGCCGGGGGAGCGTGTGCTGGACCTCTGTGCGGCACCGGGCGGCAAGAGCACGAAACTGGCAGCCTGCCTGCGGGGGGAAGGGATTCTGGTCGCCAATGAGATTCATCCGGAGCGGGCCAGAGTTCTGTCCTCCAATCTGGAGCGAATGGGGATTCGCAACGCACTGGTGACCAATGAGCCTCCGCATCGTCTGGCTTCCCGTTTTCCGCTTTTTTTTGACAGGATCGTAGTTGATGCGCCCTGTTCCGGTGAGGGAATGTTTCGCAAAGAGGAAGAGGCACTCACCCACTGGAGTCCGGAAAATGTACGTATGTGCGCAGAGAGACAGTCGGAGATTATGGAAGAGGCGGCATCCATGCTGCGTCCGGGAGGAAGGCTTGTCTATTCTACCTGCACATTCTCTCCGGAAGAGAATGAAGGTACGATTGTCCGTTTCCTGAAAGCACATCCTGAGTTCTCTGTCGTCCCAATCGCCGACCTGCCCTCTATACAGCCGGACAAGTGGGGATTTGCCGCAGGAAGACCCGAATGGGTACCGGGTGAGGAAGATCCGGACCAGTCTGTCCGGGAAACAGTCCGTCTGTGGCCTCACCTGCTGGAAGGGGAAGGTCATTTTGCCGCTGTGCTCACAAAAAAAGGCCGTGACAGTATCTCAAACGAATGCACTGCAGAGCAGCTTTTGCAGATTCATGATTCCGGATTTCTCCGGGAAAACGGCAGTCCTGCAGTTGTTGGGCCGCAGGGCAGGGATGAAAAAAGACCTGATAAAAAAGAGGTGTCCGCAAAGAAAAAGCACAGAGGACGAAAAGGCGGGAAAAGAGATCCGAAAAAAGAGGAGGCTCTGCGCTTATGGTATGATTTTTGCAGAGAAAACCTGAATTGCTCCGACGCGGGACAGTCAGGGGAAGAATACTTTCTCCTTTTCGGGGACACGCTCTATATGCTTCCTGTCCCTGTAGATTCGCTGTCTCTGGAGGGGCTGCGCATTCTGCGTCCGGGTCTTCAGCTGGGAGAGATTACAAAGGGACGTTTTACACCATCTCATGCACTGGGTATGGCTTTGACGGAAAATGAGGTTCTGCGCACAATGCATCTGCAGGGGGATCGTCCCGAAGCCTATGCCTGGCTTCGGGGAGAGGCAGTCTCTTTGCCGGAGGGGATATCTAAGGGGTGGTGCCTTGTCTGCATTGACGGATGTGCTGTCGGATGGGGAAAGGCTGCCGGCAGCATGCTCAAAAATCATTATCCCAGGGGACTTCGCAAGGGCAGCAGCTATCGCCCGGGCTGATCCGGCTGCTCATGCATTGACCGCAATTATGCATTCTGTTATAATCCGAATGTATTTTCGGGGCCGGTATTGGATATCGTTTCCGGAACCCGGCAGCAGTGAGACCTGCTGATAAGATTTTTCTATACAAGCATAAGAAGGCACTCTTTCTACTGCGTCTGCGGCGGAGGGAGTGCTGTTCATTAACGGCAGATTGCAGTCAGTCGGTATTTTCTGCCGGAGTACGCGGCACAAACCACCGCTGATCGCGTCGGAGAAACCCGTTCAGGGCTTTTTCCTCGCGATGCCCCTCCGGAGAGCGGCATGATCGGAAAGTGAGATTATATAGTAATGGATTTATTTGACTACATGCGGCAGGAGCAGCAGCAGACAGAGTCTCCCCTGGCCGCCAGGATCCGGCCCGTGACACTGGACCAGGTCGTGGGCCAGGAGCATATCATCGGAAAGGGACGTCTTCTGCGCAGGGCGATCCAGGCGGATAAGCTGGGATCACTGATTTTTTACGGACCTCCCGGCACCGGCAAGACCACACTGGCGCGGGTGATCGCCAATACCACGAGTGCGGAGTTTATCCAGCTCAATGCCACGACCTCCGGCAAAAAGGACATGGAGGAAGCCGTGCGGGGCGCCAAAGACCGTCTGGGCATGTACGGAAAAAAGACGATCCTCTTTATCGATGAGATCCACCGCTTCAATAAATCCCAGCAGGACTATCTGCTTCCTTTCGTTGAGGACGGTACGGTCACACTGATCGGGGCGACCACGGAAAACCCCTATTTTGAGGTGAACGGGGCGCTGATCTCCCGGTCTACGGTCTTCGAGCTGAAGCCTCTTTCCCGGGCAGATGTGCGGGCCCTGATCATGCGCGCTGTCTACGACAGCGAAAAGGGCATGGGCATGTATAATGCTGCCATCGATGAAGACGCGGCAGACTTCCTTGCGGATGTTGCGGACGGAGATGCAAGGCGTGCCCTGAGCGCCGTCGAGCTCGGCATTCTGACCACAGAGCCCTCGGCGGACGGAAAAGTGCGGATCACACTGGATATTGCCCAGGAATGTATTCAGAGGCGGGCGCCGCGGTACGACAAGGGAGGCGATAATCACTATGATACGATTTCCGCCTTCATCAAGAGCATGCGGGGGTCTGACCCCGATGCGGCCGTCTACTATCTGGCAAGGATGCTGGAGGCGGGTGAGGATCCCAAATTCATTGCCCGCAGGATCATGATCTGCGCGTCGGAGGATGTGGGAAACGCAGATCCGATGGCGATCACAGTCGCGGTCTCCTGCTCGCTGGCATGCGAGCGGATCGGACTGCCGGAAGCGCAGATCATTCTGGCCCAGGCGGCCTCTTATGTGGCGAGTGCTCCCAAGAGCAATGCCGCGACCAACGCCATTTTCTCGGCAAAGGAACTGGTCAAGAAGACAGGAAATCTGCCTGTTCCGCCATATCTGCAGGATTCCCACTACGGCGGCGCCGGAAAACTCGGCCGCGGGCTGGGATACCAGTATGCCCATTTATATAAGGAACATTACAGCGGCCAGCCTTACCTTCCGGAGGAAGTCAGAGGCAGCAGACTCTACGAACCCTCTGAAAACGGCTGTGAACAGCAGATCCGCGAGCGTCTGTACCGCCTGACCGGCGACGGGCGCTACCGGACAGCCGAAGATCTTCTGGACCGCGATCCGGAAAACCGGAATGAATAAACGTTACTGCAAAGACCTTCCCGAAGGGACGTGTAACGGCGGAGATGAATAATGGACAATGTTTTTACCGTCTATAAACTGATCATTCTTTATATGCTTGACCGCGCGGAGGGGGAAGTGACACAGGGAATGCTTTCCTCCTTCCTCCTGGAGAGCGGTTATGCGAATTTTGTCTCCCTGGCGGAGAGTTATGACCAGCTTGAAAAACAGGGGCTGGTCCGCATTGTGCTGCGCGGAGACAAGAAATTTCTGAAGCTGACCGATGCCGGCATCCAGGCCCTGGGTTTCTTCGGGGCCCGTCTGAACCCCCAGATCCGCAGTCAGGTGGATACATGGCTCGTCGAAAACGGCCGTCAGATCAGGGAGGACCGGGAGGTGAATGCTGTGTATGAGCGCATGACCTCCGGTGTTTATGAAGTCCGCATGTCAGTAAAAGAGAAGGATGTCACCCTTCTGGAAGTGAAAATAGCTGTCCCGGATGCCGCCTCGGCGGAGGCCATAGCGGGCCGCTGGGATGAAAAAAACACAGACATATACAGATATCTCATTGAAAATCTATTTTGACTGGTCTATAATGCTCTCTAAGTACATCATCAAAGGACAGGATGGATTTTCCTGCCGAATCTATGATCAAGTCATATGTATGCCGTGTGTGCGCTTAGTATCCATGTCTGTTGTCGGTAACCGGGTGTATCTGCCGCAGCATAGATCCCGACGGATCTGCGGCAGTGTGTTTTCGTGACCACTGCGGATAGCGGGTGCAGCACGACCTGCCAGCTTATTTCATCAATCGGCATATAAGTTTCCATTTTTATCGCATTATAATTATATATTCAGATATTTTTTGTGTGCCTGCAGGACGCAGACACGTCTGGCGAAGTATTTTTCTCAGATCAGTGCATTTTTTATAGCAGTGCATTTTTAATACTTGTGGACATGGGCGGGTATCCGCAGACATGTATGCATAAGCGGACAAGAGGACGCCGCTTTGTTATTGCTGCGCGCATTGTCCCATGGACACACCGGCCGCTTGATGTCCGGAATGAATAATCGCTTTAAGCACAGCAGGGGGATTGTTGAGCGTGAAGCTCCTTTACCTGCATGTGAGATCATAGAATACTTGGAGGAAAATGATGACTAGAGAACGATATGAGTCCATATCACTGCATGATCTTCGTGAGATCGCAAAAAACAGGGGGATGCGCAGGATCTCAACCCTCAAAAAGGCAGATCTGATCGATGCTATGCTGAAAAAAGATGAGGAGGAGGCGATCCTTCTCAGAAATGAAAGAATACAGAGACGGCAGATGCAGGAAGCAGCCCAGGGGACGCAGGACGGTGTCAGACCGGCCCGCGATGAAGCCGGCGAAGCCGGAGGGAAGGAAGCTGAAGACGTGACAGGGACTTCCCGCAGCGCGGACGGACAGGATGGCGCCGGACAGGAATCTGCCGCCAGGATGGAGGGAGACAATCCGCCGCGTCAGAGGAGCGGAAATGACCGGCAGGGCCAGGAGAATACCGCTGCCGGCCTTTCCGATTATGATCGGAAGGATAAGAGCGCGGCAGGTGACAGCAGCCGCGCCAGGCAGAGGAACCAGGGTGTCCAGAGGGGCCGTCAGGGATCCGGCAATTATAATCCGGGGACCGGGGCCGGGCGCAGACAGAACAATGCTGGCCGTATACGGAGGGATGACCGTCAGAATGCACAGAACGGGCGCCAGAACCGCCCCGTCAGACAGTCCGGACAGAGCGGATTTGGTTCTCTTCAGGACAGAAACCGGACCGGAGATTCCCAGCGGGATTCCGGCCGTATGAATGAAGCCAATTCCGACAGAACTGCCGGCATGGAACAGACCGGGAGGACACGGTTTTCCGAACAGGGACAGGGCTTTGCTCCGAATACCAATCCCTATATGAGTGGTCTGCCGGAAACGGATGAGGCAGTCGTCCGCGAACAGACACCTGCATATGGGGATGATCAGGCTGCAAGGCAGAACGATGATCCGAAAATGACAGCCCAGGGACAGGGACCCAGACAGATCCCTGCATATCAGAATACTCCCCAGGAAGGCAATCCGGAGTCGGCCGGTGCAAGACTGTCGAGATTTTACCAGCCGGGACGGCCCGATACACCTGTCCTGCACAAGGACGAACTGAATACAGAGCTTGACAGCGGCCAGATGGCAAACGGAATTCTGGAGGTCATGCAGGACGGGTTCGGATTTATCCGCTGTGCCAATTACATGCCCGGCGAGAATGATATCTACGTGGCTCCCAGCCAGATCCGCCGCTTCGGACTCAAGACCGGCGATATCATTGTGGGCAATATCCGCGTGCGCACGCAGGGAGAGAAATTCAGTGCCCTTCTCTATGTCAAGTCGGTCAACGGCTTTTCCCCCGAGGAAGCGACACGGCGCTACAATTTTGAAGATATGACGCCTGTATTTCCGGATGACAGGATCCGCCTTGAGAGGACCGGCGGCAGCATTTCCATGCGCATCATGGATCTGATCAGTCCTGTGGGCAAGGGACAGCGCGGTATGATCGTATCTCCGCCCAAGGCAGGCAAGACGACCCTGATCAAGGAAGTGGCGCGTTCTGTCAAATACAATAACCCGGAGATCCATCTGATCGTGCTTCTGATCGATGAGAGGCCGGAGGAAGTGACGGATATCCGCGAAGCGATCGAGGGACCTGACTCGGAGGTGATCTACTCCACTTTCGACGAACTTCCCGAGCACCACAAACGTGTCTCTGAAATGGCGATCGAGCGTGCCAGACGTCTGGTCGAGCACAAAAAGGATGTCATGATCCTTCTTGATTCCATCACCCGTCTGACCAGGGCCTATAATATTACAGAGCCGTCCAGCGGCCGGACCCTTTCGGGAGGTCTTGATCCCGCGGCCCTCCACATGCCCAAGCGGTTTTTCGGCGCGGCAAGAAACATGCGCGAGGGAGGAAGTCTGACCATTCTGGCGACTGCCCTGATCGATACCGGCAGTAAAATGGATGACATTGTCTTTGAGGAATTCAAAGGAACGGGCAACATGGAGCTTGTTCTTGACCGTCGGCTCTCAGAGCGCCGTATTTTCCCCGCGATCGATATCGTGCGTTCCGGAACGCGCAGGGATGACCTGCTGCTGACCCCGGACGAACAGAATGCCATGAGCATTATCCGGCGATCCTTTAACGGATTGAGCGCTGAACAGGCTGTGACCCAGGCCCTGGATCTGTTTGCCAGGACCCGCACAAACGGCGAGTTTGTTGCCATGGTGCGCAAAATACAGTGGGGCAGCCCATCTGACCGCCCGCAGTAAGTAAATGTAATATATTTTGGGGAGGAAATGCCATGAAACGGACCTGTGGCGTCCTGCTTCCGGTTGCCAGTCTTCCGTCCAGATACGGAATCGGCTGCTTTTCCACGGAAGCCTATCGTTTCGTTGACTTTCTTGAGAAATCAGGTCAGACCTGGTGGCAGATACTGCCGCTGGGGCAGACGGGGTACGGTGATTCGCCCTACCAGTCATTCTCGACTTTTGCCGGCAATCCGTATTTTGTCGATCTGGAACAGCTGATCGGCGACGGGTATCTCACCCGGGAAGAGACGGATCTGTATGATTTTGGAAGTAATCCTTCTTATATAGATTACGGCCGGATCTATCAGGTGCGGTATCTGCTCCTGCATCATGCCTATGAAAACAGCCCCTATGCCCTGCACCCGAATGAGAAATGGGCAGATGCCTCCCACAACCGGGACAGGTACGCATTTGAGACATATATCGCGGACAACAAGGACTGGCTGGAGGACTATGCCCTCTACAGTGCTCTGAAAGGCCGTTTTGAGAATGCGGCGTGGATGGACTGGGAGGAAGATATCCGGCTGCGCAGGCCTGACGCTGTGAAATACTGGCGCAAAGAGCTGCAGGATCAGATCCGCTTCTATTGCTTTATGCAGTATATGTTTTTCCGCCAGTGGAAGGCAGTCAAGGCATATGCCGCCAAAAAAGGGATCCGGATCCTGGGAGATCTCCCCATCTATGTCGCGCTGGACAGCGCGGATACATGGAGCCATCCGGACCTGTTTAAACTGGATGAGACAGGCAGACCCTCTGTGGTTGCGGGCTGCCCTCCGGATGCCTTTTCGGCCACCGGCCAGCTTTGGGGCAATCCGATCTATGACTGGGACAAGCACAAAGAGCAGGAGTTTTCCTGGTGGAAGTCCCGCATGGAGCACGCATTTTTCTTCTATGACGCGGTCAGGATCGACCATTTCCGCGGATTTGAGTCCTATTATGAGATTCCCTCGAACGAAGACACTGCTATGAACGGGACCTGGGTAAAGGGACCCGGTATGGAACTGTTTGAGGCGCTGCGGGATGTCATCGGTGACCGGCAGGTCATCGCCGAGGACCTGGGCTTCCTCACCCCAGAAGTGCATGAGCTTCTGGAAGAGACCGGCTTCCCGGGCATGAAAGTGCTGCAGTTTGCCTTCGACGCCAAAAGTGACAGCGATTACCAGCCGCACAATTACAATCATAATTGTGTCGTATACACGGGGACCCACGATAACGATACTTCCCGGGGATGGATCGAAAATACAGATCCGGGAGTCCGCGAGTACGCCCTCCGCTATCTGGGAGTAAAGGACCGGGCAGCCGCGGTGGAGGCAATGATCCGGACTGCCATGATGAGCGTGGCGGATACCTGCATCATCCCCCTGCAGGACTATCTCTACCTTGGAAGCGAGGCCAGGATCAACACGCCGTCCACACTTGGAGACAACTGGAAATGGCGTGTGCGCTCCGATGTGTTCACAAAAGAGCTCTCGGCAAAAATACTGGGTTACGCTGAAATATATTCGCGCTGAATGAAAAGCGCTGAATGAAAAACGCTGAATGAAAAGCGCTGAATGAAAAAGGAAAAAGCCTCTGCGCCGCGGCACAGAGGCTTTTTGCATACCCCGGCAGTCTTTTTGAGACCCGGGTAAGATGAGACGATCACTTACGCATTATAGTACAGAATATTTTCCCCGAGTGCACGGGCAGTGTTTTCCCCGAGGTAGTGGGCGACGATGGCCAGTCCGAAGGGGATGGCAGTCCCCATTGCGCGGCTGGTGATGATATTGCCGCTGACGACGACTTTGTCGTGTGTAAGGCGGGCGCCGCTTTCTTTGAGCAATTCATCCCGCGAAGGATTGCAGGTCGCAGGAATATCCTTGAGGAGGCCGAGCTCCGCAAAAATACCGGGTGCCGCACAGATTGCCGCAATCTGTTTTCCCTTTTTGCTGAAGGAGACGACCTGGTCCATGAGCTGACCGCAGGCGCGCAGATTGGGTGTTCCCGGTACGCCGCCGGGAAGGATGAGCATATCGTACTCATCAAAGTCAAGCTCCGAGATGGTAGTGTCTGTGCGGAATGTGACCTCGTGGGAAGATGTGACTTCCGGGACAGTGTTGATCGATACTTTTGTGCAGGGGATCCCCGCCCTGTACAGAAGATCCACGACAGTGAGGCCTTCGATCTCTTCACAGCCGTCAGCAAAGAAAATGGCGGTCTTCAGATCTGTTTTTGCTTCAAACATATATACTCCTTTTTTGGTCTGCAGGACAATCGCTGTGACAGCTGCAGGGAAGCCCCGGGAGCCTGCCTGCGGTGTCGGTTTTCGCTTTCTATTGTAACGCATCCGATACAGAACGTCTAATGGAAAAGATGCAAACGGAAAACAAACGAAAATGAAGACCAAAGTGCATAGCCTTATGCATCATTTCTATGGATTTGGAAAATTGGTCTATGTTTCCATAAAAAACAGTGGTTATTTTGCTTTGTGTTTGATACAATATTGACAAATCGTGAAGCTGAATTCTGAGCGATTAAGGCAGACGAATGCAGGAACCGAGGTGGGTTTTCCTGCTCGTCATATATGAAACCGGCAGGGGGCAGAGAGTTTTTCAGGAGGAAATGAGTATGGTAACCAATGATGCTACATTAGTTCGTCTTAAACATAGTATTATGGAAAAAGTGGCCGGACTTGCATGGGATGACAACATCAATGATGAGTCCCTCAAACAGCTCTCTTTAGAGATCAGTCCCGGACCTGTTGCTACCTATCGCTGCTGTGTTTATAAAGAGAGAGAGGTTTCCAAACAGAGAATCCGCCTTTCCCTGGGTCTGAATCCGGATCCTGACAGTGATTCCAAGAATATTGTGCAGGTTATCCGTCCTGCCTGTGAGGAGTGTCCTCTTGCTGCTTATACCGTGACAGACAACTGCCGTCTGTGCATGGGCAAGGCCTGCATCAATTCATGTCGTTTCGGCGCTATTTCGATCGGCGACCACAGGACCAGAATCGATCCTTCCAAGTGCAAAGAGTGCGGTATGTGCGCAAATGCCTGCCCTTACGGCGCGATCGCGCATCTGGTCCGCCCCTGTAAGCGTGCCTGCCCTGTGGGCGCTCTTCAGTATGACGAGTTCGGCATCTGCAATATCGACGAGAGCAAGTGCATCCAGTGCGGCCACTGCATCCATGCATGCCCCTTCGGCGCCATCGGTTCTAAGACTTATCTGACCGAGATCATCCGCCATATCAAGGCCGGCGATGAAGTCATCGCCATGGTCGCTCCCGCTACTGAGGGACAGTTCGGTCCTGATATCACCATGCTTTCCATCAAGAATGCTTTCAAGGAGATGGGCTTTGCGGATATGGTAGAAGTCGGTCTCGGCGGCGATATGACCGCTGCCTATGAGTCCCTTGAGTGGACGGAAGCTGCTCACGAAGGCAGGAAGATGACAACTTCCTGCTGCCCTGCATTCATCAATATGCAGCGCCAGCATTTCCCCAAGGTATTCCAGGAGAATGTCTCCAGCATCGTTTCCCCGATGTGCGCGATTTCCCGTTACCTCAAGAAGACACACCCCGGCTGCATCACTGTCTTCCTCGGACCCTGCATCGCCAAGAAGTCCGAAGCAGCGGATGAGACCATTCCGGATAACGCCGATTATGTCATCACCTACGGTGAGTTCCGCGCCCTGATGCGCTCCAAGGGCGTCGAGGTCAAACCGGCCGACAACTCCTACCAGGAATCCTCCGTATGGGGCAAACGCTTCGCCACTTCCGGCGGTGTTGCCAAGGCGGTTCTCGAGTGCATGCAGGAGCGCGGCGAGGATACCTCGGGTATCAAGCTCGTTCAGGTCGCCGGAGGCGATGCCTGCAAGAAGACCCTGACCCTGCTCAAGGCAGGAAGACTTCCTGAAGACTTCGTCGAGGGCATGATCTGCGAAGGCGGCTGCGTCGGCGGTCCTTCCAGGCACAGAACCGAGATGGAGATCAAGCGCGCACGTGAAGGCCTCATCAAGCAGGCTGACGGCCGTAAGGTTCTCGCCAACCTCAAGGATTATCCCATGGATCAGTTCTCCATGTACCGCGACGGCCACATGGATGAGACCTGCATTCTGCAGTGAGTGATCTCACCTGCATGACAGGCAATGAGCTTCCGGCGCCGGGAGCGCCGGCGGTCCAATAGAGAAAAAGCGCAGGGCGGGGTTTGACCCCGTCCTGTTTTTTTCTATTTTTTGTTGGAAAAGGACTGTGACTTGTGTTATAATGCAATGTACTTGTGTGAACGTAGCTGTTTAGTTGTGATTTTGCTATGACTTTGCTATGTTCGCGTTCGCCGATTCAGACAATGCGGAGCATTGTGATCGCTGCGCAATTGGGCGAACGCCTTTTTGTCCGGGAGAACCGGCCTGAACCGGCTGAGGACTCGCACGGGCAATGTGCAGCGAATAGAGATACTGTAAAACTTGTTTGGAGGTTTAGGTAACAATGAGTGTAAGTGTTGAGAAACTGGAAAAAAGCATGGTGAGACTCACGATCGAAGTGAGTGCCGAGGATTTTGATAAAGCGATCAATAAGGTCTACAACCGGCAGAAGAACAGAATGAACGTCCCTGGTTTCCGCAAGGGCAAAACACCCAGGAAGGTTCTTGAGAAGATGTACGGCGCAGCGATCTTTTACGAGGATGCCGCAAACGACTGCATCAACAGTTCTTATCCCGATGCCGCAAAAGAGAGCGGCGAGGATATTGTCTCCAATCCCGAGATCAATGTGACCCAGATCGAGGCCGGCAAGCCTTTTATCTATACAGCTGAAGTCGCAGTCAAGCCCCCCGTATCCCTCGGAAAGTACAAGGGTGTCGAGGTCGACAAGCAGGAGATCACTGTTTTTGACGAGGAAATCGATGCAGAGATCCGCAAGGAGCAGGAAAAGAATGCTTCCAGGAACGAGATCACAGACCGCCCTGTAAAGGACGGCGATGACATCGTTCTGGATTTTGAAGGCTTCTGTGACGGTGTTGCTTTCGAGGGCGGCAAGGGCACAGACTATCCTCTGACAATCGGTTCCGGTTCCTTCATTCCCGGATTCGAGGAGCAGCTGGTCGGCGCCAACATCGGCGAAGAGATGGAAGTCAATGTGACATTCCCCGAGAATTATCAGTCTGATGATCTGGCAGGCAAGGACGCTATGTTCAAGTGCACTGTCAAGAAGATCACCGAGAAGATCCTTCCCGAGCTGGACGATGAGTTCGCTGACGAAGTTTCTGAGTTTTCCACTCTTGCTGAGTACAGGGAAGATGTCCGCAAGAATATCACAGAGCGCAAGGAAGGCGCTGCACGGACCGCAAAGGAAAATCAGGCGGTTGAGAAGGTCATTGCAGATGCTCATGTCGAGATCCCTGCCGCAATGCTCCGCACACAGCAGGAGCAGCTTGTGAGCGAGTTCGAGCAGCAGGTCATGTCCCAGGGCATGAACTTCGAGGATTACCTCAAGTATGCGCAGACCAACAGAGAGCAGTTCACTGACAACATGAAGGAAGAGGCCGAGCGCCGTATCAAGTATCGTCTGGTTATGGAGCAGGTCGCCAAGGAAGAGAACATCGTCGCGACAGACGAGGATTTCGAAGCTGAGCTGCAGAAGATGGCGGATGCCTACCGCATGGATGTCGA
The DNA here is from genome assembly GCA_902780385.1 of uncultured Lachnospiraceae bacterium. GTDB lineage: Bacteria > Bacillota > Clostridia > Lachnospirales > Lachnospiraceae > CAG-791. The sequence continues at coordinate 49,634 of CACZFF010000002.1, read as the reverse complement.
GACCATCAAAAAATACTTTGTCACCCGCAAGGAAGGCATGATGGAAGACATCGCTGTCCAGAAAGCCATCACTTTTGTCGCGGACAATGCCGTGGAAGTGGAAAAAAAGGCAGACGCCGAGGAAGAAAAGGCTGAATAAAGCAGCGTTTCATGTACATGCCTTTCGAGAGGGCCTGTACTCTGACAATGCATTGAAAATGCCGAATGGTTGTTAACCTGTCGCATACAAGGAAAAGTCTGTGCGCAGAACTCTTTGCGGCGGGCACGATCAATGAAGAACATCGAAGGGGCGACAGGAATCCGCATCCGGCTGACCGGCCGGGGTTTCCTGCCGGTCCTTCGTATTCGCTTAATGAACTTAATGAAAGGGAACAGCATGGCAAATTTTATCCCTTATGTTGTGGAACAGACAGGAATGGGAGAGCGCTCCTATGATATTTTTTCGCGCCTCCTCAAGGAAAGGATCGTCTTCCTGGGCGACCAGGTCACAGATGCATCCGCGGAGCTGATCATCGCGCAGATGCTCTTTCTCGAGGGCGAGGATCCCGAGAAGGACATCCAGTTTTATATCAACAGCCCCGGCGGATCTGTTTCGGCGGGCATGGCGATCTATGATACAATGCACTTTGTAAAGTGTGATGTGTCTACGATCTGTGTAGGCATGGCTGCCAGCATGGGCGCATTCCTGCTGGCCGGCGGCACCAAGGGCAAGAGATATTCTCTTCCCCACAGTGAGATTTTGATCCATCAGCCTCTGGGCGGCGCGGAAGGACAGGCGTCCGATATCGCGATCCAGGCGGCACATATGGCCTTTACCAAGGACCGTCTGAGCAGGCTGCTCGCCGAAAATACCGGACAGCCCTATGATAAGATCGTACAGGATACAGACCGCGATAACTGGATGACCCCCGAACAGGCACTGGAATATGGACTGATTGACCGTATTTATACGACGCGCAAGGAAATTCAGTAAGTAAGGTCAGCAATAAGACTGGTACTATATCAGTACAGTGAGGGATGTATGGCAGACAATAAGAGAATGTATCCCGGGATGCGCAGGTGTTCCTTCTGCAACCGGACAGAGAATATGGTAAACCGCCTGATCTCCGGACCGGAGGGAATATATATCTGCGACGAGTGTGTTACAATCTGTATGGATATTCTCGAGGAATCGGAACGCGATGAGAACATGTCGCTTTCGACACTCGACACAGACGGCATCAAGCTTCTGAAACCCGCCCAGATCAAGCGGTTTCTGGATGAGTATGTCATCGGGCAGGAAGAGGCAAAAAAGGTCCTCGCCGTTGCTGTCTACAATCACTATAAGCGTATCGTCCGCGCAAAGGAAACAGAGGAAGACGATGACGGCGTCGAGCTGCAGAAGAGCAATATTCTGATGCTGGGTCCGACAGGTTCCGGCAAGACTTATCTTGCCCAGACGCTGGCAAAGATCATTAACGTCCCCTTTGCGATCGCGGATGCCACGACGCTCACAGAGGCAGGCTACGTCGGTGAGGACGTTGAGAATATTCTTCTCAAGCTGATCCAGGCAGCGGACTACAATATTGAACGCGCCCAGGTGGGCATTATCTATGTCGACGAGATCGACAAGATCTCCAAAAAGGGCGAAAACGTATCGATCACACGCGATGTCTCCGGAGAAGGTGTTCAGCAGGCCCTCCTCAAGATTATTGAGGGAACGGTCGCTTCCGTTCCGCCCCAGGGCGGCCGCAAGCATCCCCAGCAGGAGCTGATCCAGATCGACACCAACAATATCCTGTTTATCTGCGGCGGCGCATTCTCCGGTCTGGACAAGATCATCAACAACCGCATGGACAGGAGATCCATGGGCTTCCACGCCGAGATCGCGGATAAAGAAGAGAAAAAACTCGGCAATGTGATCAAAAATGTCCTCCCTGAGGATCTGACCAAGTTTGGCCTGATCCCCGAGTTCATCGGCCGTGTTCCGGTCGTTGTCACTCTGGACGAACTGGACAAAGAGGCGCTTATGCGCATTCTCAAGGAGCCCAAAAACGCGATCCTCAAGCAATACCAGAAGCTTTTTTCCTACGACCGGGTCGACCTCCAGTACGAGGACGAGGCCGTGGATGCGATCGCGGAAAAGGCCCTGCAGCGCGGTACAGGCGCGCGCGGCCTGCGGTCCATTATGGAAAAGACCATGATGGATGTCATGTATGATATCCCTTCCGACGAGACCATTGTCTCCTGTGTGATCACAAAGGATTCCGTCGAGGGAACCGCACCGCCCAGGCTGACACATGGAGAGAAACCTCCGCTTCCGGAGAAAAAGCCCTCTGAAAGGAGAAGCGGAACAGAGAAGACCCGGCGTAAACGCAAAGCAGTACGTGCATAAGTGATAAACTATGGTAATTAAAACAGTAAATCTTGCACTCGTCTGCGGGGTGACCAGCAAAATTCCGGCAGGTACTCTGCCGGAATTTGCATTTGCGGGAAGGAGCAATGTCGGCAAATCGACCCTGATCAACGGTCTGATGAACCGCAAATCGCTCGCGCGCGTCAGTGCGCAGCCCGGCAAGACCCAGACGATCAACTATTATGAGATCAACGGCACATTTCATCTTGTAGATCTGCCCGGATATGGCTACGCGAAGGCGAATGTAAAGGTCAAAGAACAGTGGGGGAAGATGATCGAGCGCTATCTGCATACCAGCAGCCAGCTCCGCACAGTCTTTCTGCTCCTCGATATCCGCCACGAGCCGACCGGACAGGATGTGATGATGTACGACTGGATCCTTCAGGCGGGTTTCACACCTGTCATCATCGCGACCAAGGCGGACAAGATCAAGCGGAGCCAGATCCAGAAGCAGATCGCGCTTCTCCGCAGAGTGCTGCGCGAGGAGAGCCATGTGCAGGGCGGCGTGACCGGAGCGCAGTCACTGCAGATCATTCCCTGGTCAGGACAGACAAAGAGCGGCCGGGAGGAAATCTATGCAGTTCTGGACCGCTTTCTTGCAGACGGGGCTGATACGGAAGACACAGAAACAGACCAGGCAGCTGCGGAAGGCGCGGAGGATTCTTTCATCAAAGAGTAAAAATTGCCGATGCAATATTTTTTCGCTGCGCATGTCTGCGCCGGAAAAAGAATCTGCAGATGCTGTAAAGGGGGTGTAGCATGAGGTATTATTCCAACAGCAGGAAAATCTATGCAATCGGATCTCTCATTTGCGGAATCCTGTTGCTTCTATGGCCGGTGAGTGCACTCAGGATCGTCTCGTACGCGGTCGGTATTATCATCATGGCAGGCGGTATAGCATCTGTTCTGACCCAGCTTCGAAACAGGAGACGGCGAAACGGCTCCCTGACCAGCATGATCGTAGCTGTTCTGATCACGCTCGTGGGCGGCTGGATTTTTGTAAATCCGGAGAATTTTGCCTCGATCATTCCTACGGCGGTAGGATACCTTATTACGATCAGCGGGATCATCAATCTTCTGGAGACATTTACTCTGTCCAGGGCACATTACAGAAAATGGTGGGTCTCTCTTTTAGCGGCAGTGCTGACAATTGTCCTGGGTCTGACCCTGGTCAACCATGCTTTCGGCATTGCTGCGACCATGGTGAGGATCGGCGGCGTTGCCCTTCTTTTCAACGGCATCTCTGATCTGTGGATCAACCGCCGTGTTGACCAGTACGCAAAGAATCTGCGCAGAAACAACCGCGCATCAGGCAGGAGCAGCAACTCCGGATCGGGCGGTACAGGCAGTACCCGCCGCGATACTTCCGATCCGGATATCATCGACGCGGAGAATTACCGCGAGCTGTGAGGACAGGTTCGGGTCTGTTTTTGGTAGAATTCATTTTTTGGTAAAATACATATGCGGGATGGCTCTGCATTGATCGGCTGTTACGCAGCGGACACAGGAAGGAATTTCTGTGTCCCTTATTTTTTTGGCGGAAACTGTTGACAATTTGATTATATGTGTTATATTTCTAATAGAACAGATAAACAAGGGGCAATGATCCGGAGCTGCCTTTATGTTATCTGTGATTCTATGAATTTCTTTCAGAAATCGTTACTGTACATGCCCTATTGAGGGCATGTACAAGTAACGTTGCGAAAATCGCATTCCAACAAAGCGAAGCATTGTCTGCGCTGTGCGCGCGATTTTCGCCGTTTAACTCGGCTTTTTCGCGAAAAGCGCGCGAAAAAGACCTCACGTCTCAGGTGGGCCTGTACACTAACCGGAAATCCTATGAGAGGAGGTAATCTCATGAATATACAGAAATTTACGCAGAAATCTATTGAAGCGATCAATCAGTGCGAGAAACTGGCTTATGAGTACGGCAACCAGCAGATCGAGCAGGAGCATCTGCTCTACAGCCTGCTGATGCTGGAAGACAGTCTGATCCTGAAGCTGGTCGAGAAGATGGGCATCGACCCGGGCTCCTTCACCAACCGGGTACTCGGCACTGTGGAAGGGCTGACAAAAGTCCATGGCGGCGATTCCCGTGTCTATGTGGGCGGCGAGATGAACAAGGCCCTGCTGGGAGCGGAGAACGAGGCAAAGGCTCTCGGTGACGAATATGTCAGTGTGGAGCACCTGTTCCTTTCCCTGATCAGAAATGCGGACCGCACGCTGAAGGGGCTTTTCAAAGATTACGGGATCAACCGTGAAACTTTCCTGAAAGCGCTTTCGACCGTGCGCGGCAATCAGCGTGTTACCAGCGATAATCCCGAGGCGACCTATGACACACTGGAGAAGTACGGCGAGGAGCTGGTCTCCAAGGCAAAGGCGCAGAAGATGGATCCTGTCATCGGCAGGGACGCCGAGATCCGCAACGTGATCCGTATTCTCTCCAGAAAGACCAAAAACAATCCCGTCCTGATCGGCGAGCCCGGTGTCGGCAAAACTGCTGTCGTAGAGGGTCTGGCCCAGAGGATCGCTCGCGGCGATGTGCCGGACGGACTGAAAAACAAGAAGATCTTCTCCCTGAATATGGGCTCCCTGGTGGCGGGCGCCAAATACAGGGGTGAATTTGAGGAGCGTCTCAAAGCGGTCCTCGAGGATATCAAGGGGAGCGAAGGCGAGATCCTGCTCTTCATCGATGAGCTGCACACCATCGTCGGCGCAGGAAAATCCGAGGGAGCCATGGACGCCGGCAATATGCTCAAGCCCATGCTGGCCCGAGGTGAGCTCCACTGCATCGGCGCGACGACACTTAAGGAGTACAGACAGTACATCGAGAAGGACGCCGCCCTGGAGCGCCGTTTCCAGCCTGTTATGGTGGATGAACCCACGGTCGAGGATACCATTTCCATCCTCCGCGGCCTGAAGGAACGCTACGAGGTCTATCACGGCGTGAAGATCCTCGATAATGCCCTGGTCAGTGCAGCTGTGCTCTCAAACCGCTATATTTCCGACCGTTTCCTGCCCGACAAGGCCATCGACCTGGTCGATGAGGCCTGCGCTCTGATCAAGACAGAGATGAATTCCCTGCCCACCGAGCTCGACGAGCAGCAGCGCAAGATCCTGCAGCTGGAGATCGAGGAGACTGCCCTTAAAAAGGAAGAAGACAAGCTCAGCCGTGAGCGTCTGGAAGATCTGCAGAAGGAACTTGCGGAGCTCAAAGAGTCCTTCGCTGAGAAGAAGGCCCAGTGGGAGAATGAAAAGGATCGTTCCGACAATCTCTCCAGGCTCCGTGAGGAGATCGACGCGGTCAGCAGCGAGATCCAGATCGCTCAGCAGAACGGCGACCTCAACCGCGCCGCGGAGCTGCAGTACGGACGTCTCCCCCAGCTCAGAAAAGAACTGGCACAGAGCGAGGAGGCAGCCCACAGCGGCGGCAACTCCCTGGTCCACGACCGTGTGACGGACAATGAGATCAGCCGTATCGTGTCCCGCTGGACAGGCATTCCTGTCAGCAAGCTGACAGAGAGTGAGCGCTCCAAGACTCTGCATCTGGGCGACGAGCTGCACCGCCGTGTCATCGGGCAGGATGAGGCAGTCACGCGTGTCACAGAGGCCATTATCCGCAGCAAGGCGGGCATCAAAGATCCCGACAAGCCGATCGGATCCTTCCTCTTCCTCGGCCCCACCGGTGTCGGCAAGACCGAACTGGCCAAGGCTCTTGCTGCAGCCCTGTTTGATGATGAGAAAAATATGGTCCGTATCGACATGAGTGAGTACATGGAGAAATTCTCGGTGTCCCGACTCATCGGAGCGCCTCCCGGATATGTCGGTTACGAGGAAGGCGGTCAGCTGACCGAGGCTGTCCGCAGGAAACCCTATTCGGTCGTTCTTTTTGACGAGATCGAGAAGGCCCATCCGGATGTCTTCAACGTCCTCCTTCAGGTCCTTGACGACGGCCGTATCACCGATTCCCAGGGAAGAACTGTGGACTTCAAGAACACGATCCTGATCATGACCTCCAACCTCGGCGCCCAGGAGATCCTCGCGGACATCGAAAACCGCGAGAAGTCCGGTGCGGGCGGCGACAAGGTCAGGTTCAACTTTGACGAGGAAGAGGATACAGGTGCAGCCCTGTCCGATGCCTTCAGCAGGGAACCCGAGCACTGGGAGATTTCCTCCTACACCAGGGAGAAGGTGCACAAGCTTCTGCGCGACACCTTCCGCCCCGAGTTCCTCAACCGTCTGGATGAGACCATCATGTTCAACCCTCTCTCCAGAAGCGACATCAAGGGGATTATCGACCTCATTGTCGATGACCTCAACCGCCGCCTGGAGGACCGCCGCATCGACATCCGCCTCACGGACGATGCCAAAACCTTTGTGGCTGAAGCTGCTTACGACCCGGCCTACGGCGCACGTCCGCTCAAGCGCTATATCCAGAAGAACGTCGAGACTGCAGGCGCCCGCCTGATCCTCGCCGACGAGGTCTCGGAAGGCGATACCATTGAGATTGGCACCGACGGCAGAAAGCTCACAGCCAGCGCTGTCCACAACGGCGAGATCGAGGGATAACTGCCGGTTGTCTGTTGGGGGTGTCGCTGGGGGGTGTCGCTGGGGACGGTTCCTTTGACACCAGGTGATATGCCTGGTGTCAAAGGAACCGTCCCCGTGACACCCCCAAAAGTTTGAGAAAAATAAAAAAAATCCTGTTGACAAACGTCAGTCTCAATCGTATACTATAGAAGCTGACCGAAGACAGGACATGAGAAATGATTCTGTGAGTGAGTTCAGCAGTAAATTTTATATGGCGAGGTAGCTCAGCTGGCTAGAGCACGCGGTTCATACCCGCGGTGTCGAGGGTTCAAGTCCCCCCCTCGCTACGATTTGTAACTCCGGAAAGCCGTATGGCTTGCCGGAGTTCTTTTTTTTATCGCAGGGCAGCCAGCGACACCAAAGGAACCGTCCCCGTGACACCCCCAGCTTCTCGAAAATGGAAGATTTGATAACTATTTTGTGGAAAACCTGTGTTTTTAGCCCCTGATCTGGTCCGGATGCGTTATAATCCCAGTGATGAAAAAGAAAGCCTGCGCTGAGTTTATTTTTTCAGCAGGAGAACAGAGATGGAAAAAATGATAGTCCTCATTCCGGCCTATAAACCGGAGGATAAGATGCTCCGGCTCCTGGAGTCCCTCAGAGAATATCAGGGCACAATGAACGCAGATGCGGAGCATTCCGAAAAGAAGAAAGATACAACAGCTGCAGCAAGTACAGAAACAGGAACAGCTGAGGTTGCGGAGTCAGCTGCCGGCCGTGTCGGGAAAAAGGAAAAGGAGATCGACGGAATCGTCATCGTGGATGACGGCGGTCAGGAAGAATACCGGGCGCTGTTTGATGCTGCGGAGGCGATGGGCTGCCGCGTTGTCCATCACGAAGTAAACCGCGGCAAGGGCGCGGCGATCCGGACCGGTTTGCAGGCAGCCATCGATTATTTCGGAAAAGATGTACATGTGGTGACAGCGGATGCAGACGGGCAGCACCTTCCCCGGGATATCGTGCGGGTCGCGCGGACGCTGTCGGAAAAAAACGGAAAAAGAGGCAGCAGGCCGGTCCTGGTACTGGGCGTGCGGGATTTTTCCGGGGATGATGTTCCCTGGCGCAGCAGGACGGGAAACCGGATCACAGCGGCCTTTTTCAAGCTTTCGACCGGAACAGCCTGCGGGGACACACAGACCGGTCTGAGGGGGATTCCCGCGGCACTTCTGCCCCTCGCTATGGATACAGAGGGGGACAGGTACGAGTATGAGATGAATTTTCTGACCGAAGCTGTCAGAAATGCGGATCTTATGCAGATTCCCATTGAGACTGTGTACGAAGAGGGAAACCGGACATCGCATTTCCGCCCGGTCCGGGACTCCATGCTGATATATAAAAAGCCCCTGCGCTATGCGGCATCTGCCATTGGCAGCGCAGGTGTGGACTGGGCTTTGTTTCTTCTGTTCATGAAGATCTTCGGGGTATCTGCGTTTTCTTCCGCAGCAGGCGCAACGGGGGCCGCAGGAGCAGGCGCAACGGGGGCTGCAGCAAAAGCTGCCGGTATTTCGGCGGCTGCAGCCAGGATCGGCTCCGGTCTTTTTAACTTTGAGGTCAACCGACGCTGGAGTTTTCGCAGCAAAGGCCATGCCGGCAGAGAAGCTGTCCGCTATTTTGTCCTTTTCGGCGCAAACATGGCCTGCAACGCGGGCATGGTGACGGCATTTTCCTATACAGGCATGCCGGCCGCCCTGGGAAAAGTCATCGCGGATGTAACCCTTTTTATCGTCAACTATTACATTCAGAAGCATTGGGTATTCCGTGCACCGTGCAGACAGTGAGAAACCTATGAGAAACAGTAAACGCAGACACAAGGGCACAGGGAGGATCAGGATCGTCTACGCGGTCTTCCTTGTCCTCTACTCCTTATTCACTCTTTTGGATGCATTTGTGATCCCGAGAAACATAGTGAAGATCCTGCGCGGAGAGAGTAAGGTGATCAGCAGGAAATATAAGCCGCTTGTGACAGACACAAGTTATGACGACGGCAATATCCGGCTGCAGATCCGGACAGAGCGCCTTCATGACACCACCGTATATATTGCGGATGTGCAGCTCAGCGATGCCTCTCTGCTCAAGACCGGTCTGGCGGGAGATTCCTTCGGCCGGAACCTGGCGGAAGTGACTTCCTCGATCGCAAAGCGTAACGATGCCATATTTGCAATCAACGGTGATTATTACGGCTTTCGCGAAAAAGGCTACGTCATGCGGGGCGGCTACCTCTACCGTCAGACATCCAATACCCGCTACCCGTACGGGGAGGATCTGGTCATATGGGAGGACGGATCATTTGAGATTGTCAATGAGGCCTCCGCGACGGCACAGGAGCTTGCAGACAGGGGCGCGCAGGAGATCTTTTCCTTCGGCCCGGCTCTGGTCAATCAGGGCGAGGTGCAGGTTTTCGCCGGAGAAGAGGTGGAGCGGGCCCAGATCACAAATCCGCGCACTGCGATCGGCATTCTGGAGCCCCTTCATTATCTGATGGTGGTCTCGGACGGAAGAACGAGAGAGAGCAGAGGCCTGTCCCTCTACCAGCTGGCAGAACTGATGCAGAGTGAGGGATGCGAAACGGCTTACAACCTGGATGGAGGAGGTTCCTCCACCATCTGGTTCAACGATAAAGTTCTCAACAAACCGACAACCTACGGGGATGTGATCGCCGAACGGACGATCAGCGATATCCTCTATGTCGGCTACTGAATATCCGGGGAGAAGACATGTAAAGGCGGAATGGCTGCTGTTCAGACATGTACGATAATCTGAAATACCGGGAAAAAAGGAATTGATAAGATGCAGGAAGATGTAAAAAAACACAGAAAGATACCGGTGCGCTATCTGGCGGTCACAGTATTCTGCCTGATCGTTTCCATCATATACGGCCGCTTCTCACACGGGATCCGTTCCTTCTGGATGCAGTATCTGGCTCTCTGGCCGTTTCTTTTCGGGCTTGTTCCCTCTCTTTTGCAAGCTGCGGGGCTTTTTCCCTTCAAAAAAAAGAGCGGGGAAGGGCAGGATCCTGAAGCCGGTGATCCCGCGGGGGCAGAGATCCTCAAGGATATTTACCGGTTCGGTATCGCCGCTCTTACGGCTTCGAGCTTTCTGAGCGGTGTACTGGAGATTGCGGGAACCGACTCCTTTTATCCGGAGGCCCTGATGTATGCCGGCGCAGTCATGCTGGTCTGCGGAGCGGCCGGTGTCCTTTTCTTATTACATCGGAATACGAGACAGCAGGCTTAGCTTATTTATACATGTTTGCGGGCATCCGCCCATGGCTGCAAGAGTATATGCTAATAAAATCATTTTAAAAAGAAAACGATCGGCAATGTGCCTTTTACAGGCTGCCGATCGTTTTTTCTTTTTTGCTTAGATTCTTGAGCAGAGGGGGGATCAGTCATCGCCGCGGGAGCCGCCGATGGAGCCGACTCCTCCGCCTCCGAAATTGCCGCTGTTGTTTTGTTTCTGCTGTTGTTCAGTCTGTTTCTTTTTCTGTTCTTCTTCTTTCTTCTTCTTGTCATCTGCCTTCTGCTTCTTCTTAAGACCGACGGAGCAGTAGCTTGTGGGTTCGGTGCCCTTAACAAAATATTCCGTGTAGGCATGGTCGCAGTAGCCGCTGACGGCCAGCTGTCCGGTATCGCTGCATATGGCAGCTGTGGTAAGTCCGTCCGGCTTCTTGAAATCAGAGTACTTTTTGTTCGCGCCGATGTTGGACATGATCTGTTTCCAGATGATCATTGCGAGAGATTCCTCGTTTTTCGAAAGCTTGGTGTTGTTGTCATAACCGGCCCAGACAGTCGCTGTGTAGTTGGGCGTGAAGCCGGAAAACCAGACATCGTTGCTGTCCTCTGTCGTACCGGTCTTTCCGGCGACGGCTGTGGAAGTGAAGTTGGCGACGGTTCCGGTGCCCTTGGTCAGAACATCTTTCATAGCATCTGTGAGTAGGAAGCAGGTGGTCTTTTTGAGCACGCGTTCCTTTTCGGGATCTGTATTGTCCAGGACAACTCTGCCTTCCTGGTCGACGACCTTGGTGTAGAGGCGGGGAACAATATACTTTCCGCCGTTGGCGATGGTGGAGTAGGCGGCATTGAGTTCGATATTGCGCACGCCGTAGGTGATACCGCCCAGTGCCAGGGTCTGGTTGACATCCGAGAAGATCTGGCCGTTGATCTCTTCTCCGTCGACAAGTGTATTAATGCCGAGCTTTTCGGCATATTCATAGCCGAGCGCCGGTGTTATATCCGTCAGGGTCTTGACGGTGATGACATTGAGGGAATCCCGGATCGCGGAGCGGAGTGTCTGCGTTCCGCGGTAACCTTCGTACCAGTTGTGCACTTCCACACCGTTGGCATATTTGAACTTTTCATCGACCTGTGTGGAGGCCAGTGTGAAGCGGTTGCCGTATTTGTCCTTTGCCTTGTCGCTGTCCAGGGCGGGGGCAAACGTGGAGACGATCTTGAAGGTGGAGCCGGGCTGTCTTGTGGTGTCTGTGGCGCGGTTGAGCGTGCGGCTTGCTTCCTTCTCGCCGCGGCCGCCCAGCATGGCGACGACATAGCCGGTGTTCTGGTCAGCGACTGTCACGGAAATCTCCGGCTGCGGCGCCAGCTCATAGTTTTCATCATACGTGTCATCGGGACCCATGACAGATTTGCGGAAGGCCTCAATATCCTCTCTTGCGCGGGATCTCGAGGTGTAGAGGATACTGTAATTTTCATCGCGTCCCCGGAAATAAGCTTCCAGGCTGTTGCTGTCGTAGTTGGTCTCCGTACCGTCGGGGGAAATGACGGTCAGGGCATAGTTGAGATAATAGGTAGTTCCTGCGGGGAAGTTGCCCGAGTCTTCGCTGCACTGCTTGTCGACGATCTTCTGAATATCCGGATCCTGAGTGGAATTGATGCGGAGACCGCCGCTGTAGAGCATTGCATATGCCTGGTCCTCGTCCCATGCCACACCGTCATCAACGAGGTTGAGCTCCTCGTTCTGCATATCGCGCAGGACCTGCCGGATCAGTGCATCGACAAAATAGGAGTTTACGCGGTTGTCCACTTTTTCCTTGTCGACATTTACAGCTGCGATTATATCGTAGACATTCTCCGCGAGAGCCTCTTCATACTGCTCCTGTGTGATATAGCCCTGTGTGAGCATGTGCTCGAGGACGACTTCCTGGCGTGACCTGTTGTCTTCGGGGTAGACGACCGGATCGTAGGCGGTCGGATTCTGTGTGATCGCTGCGAGTACCGCGCATTCCGCCAGGGATAGGTCCACGGCGGATTTGTTGAAATAGCGCTGTGCCGCAGCCTCTACACCGAGTGTATTGTGGCCGAGGTTGATCGTGTTGAGGTAATTCAGGAGGATCTCGGATTTGGGCATGTTCTTTTCAAGCTCATAGGCAAGATACTGCTCCTGGATCTTCCTCTTGATGCGGTCCTGGGTCGTCTCGTTTGTCCAGTCGGTGAAGACGTTGTTCTTGATCAGCTGCTGGGTGATCGTACTGGCGCCCTCGGAGAAATCGAGGCCGCCCTTGACACCTACATAAATGGCGCGGAAAATACCGGGAATATCGATTCCCCGATGCTGGTAAAAACGCTCGTCCTCGATCGCCACAAAGGCATGTGCAAGATTTTCGGAGATGCCGCTCTGGTCTACCGGGATACGGTTGGAATCTGTTGAGACCAGCTTTGCGATCTCAGTACCCTTATTGTCGTAGACAAAGGTGGAAAATCCCTTGGGGCTTACATCGATGGTGCCGATGTCCGGTGAGACATCCAGGATTCCCATATAAGTCCCGTAAACAGCGCTCGCTCCGATGATGCCGCCGCCGGTGATCACGATGACCAGGAGTGTGATCACCAGGATCCGGAGGCGCGAAAAGCGCCTGGCGGATTTTGCATTCAGCGCCTTTCTTTTTCCGGATACTGTCTTTTTGTCAAATACCATATGTGATACCTTCTTCCATTTCTTCTAAATAAATATTATGTAAATATTGCGGGTGATATAGACAATAATGCGGGTAATATAAACCCGCAGCAGATACATTGTCAAATGACCATTATTGCTACATTATAACAAAAAGCCCGATGCTTATAAACACGAAAAAAGGAAAACATGCGTTACAGTTTTTACCAAAAGTGTGATTTTGATGGTATACTATACAAGGCAATGTCTGTGCCTGAATAAGGTTTTACCTGTCAGGCAGCAGGCGGATCAAAGGCGGAAAAGGAGGAAGACGGGAGATGGCTGCCGAGTATCTGACGATCAGAGAGACCGGAAAAGGTGAATATGAAGAGAAAAAATCCCGCTTTCTCGGCGAGGCGATCCATGTGGAGACCGAAGAAGAGGCGTCCGCCCATGTGGCGCGTATCCGCAAGCAGTACTATGACGCCCGGCATCATTGCTATGCATGGGTTCTGGGAGAGGGCTCGGAGCGCAAAAAGTCCGCGGACGACGGCGAGCCCTCCGGAACGGCCGGCCAGCCTATCCTCAAGGTGATCGAGGGAAGCGGCTGTACAAACGTGCTTGTCATCGTCACCCGGTATTTCGGCGGCACGCTGCTGGGGACCGGCGGTCTGGTGCGTTCCTACACACAGGCAGCCCGCGCAGCCCTGGAGAATGCGCAGACAGTGCGCATGTGTCTGTGCAGGAAACTTGCCGTGACTGTGGAGTACGGTGCTCTTGACAGACTTCTATATGAACTCCGGCGCCAGGGAATTGAAATGGGGGAGACAGAATACGGTGCCAGGGTCACACTTCATCTGACAGTGGAAGAGGCGAACTCGGACGCCCTGATCAATACGATCACTGCACTTACCAGCGGAGCCGCCCTGATAGAAACGGAATCGGAAGGATATTTTCCGATCAGCAGGACCAGTGATTAATATGTCTGGAAAGGGGGTATTATGGAAGATAAGAACAGGGAATATGAAGTACTACTCCGGGAACTGCTTGAATCAAGGCAATATACCAGACTGCGGCAGACATGTGCGGATATGCAGACGGCGGATATCGCTGCGGTCATGGACGATATGGAAGACGAAGAATCCCTTAAGATTTTCCGTATTCTTCCCAAGAGCATGGCGGCGGATGTTTTTGCCGACCTTGAATTTGAAGATCAGCAGTATATCATCCAGTCACTTTCCGACAAAGAAGCATCCAGCATCATCGATAATCTGATGGCGGACGATGCGGCGGACTTCCTCGAGGAGATGCCCGCCAATGTTGTCAAGAAAATCCTGAGCAACGCCCGTCCGGATACCCGTGCGGACATCAATCACCTGCTCAGATATCCGGAGGATTCGGCCGGCAGCATCATGACGGTCGAGTATGTCGACCTCAAAGAGAGCATGACGGTCCGGGACGCGATCGAGCGGATCCGCAAGATCGGTCTTGACAAAGAGACCGTCAATGTGTGTTACGTACTGGATCCCCAGCGCGTTCTGCTCGGAACTGTAGCCCTCCGCTACCTGGTCATGGCGGATCCCGATACGATCATCGGCGAGATGATGAATGAAAACATCATCAGCATCAGCACCACGACCGACCAGGAAGAAGCCGCCATGGCTTTCCAGAAATATGACTTTACAGCCATGCCTGTCGTGGACAACGAAGACCGCATGGTCGGTATCATCACCATCGACGATATCGTCGATATCATCCAGGAAGAGGCCACCGAGGATATCGAAAAGATGGCAGCTATCCTGCCTACGGACAGACCTTATTTTAAGACTACCATTCTGGAGACCTACAAGGCCAGGATGCCCTGGCTCCTCTTCCTGATGATCTCAGCGACCTTTACGGGCGCGATCATTACCCGCGCTGAGGGCGCACTCGCCAAATATGTGATTTTAACAGCCTATATCCCCATGCTGATGGATACCGGCGGTAATGCCGGTTCCCAGGCCAGCGTCTCGGTCATCCGCGGTATTTCACTGGGAGAGATCGAGTTCAGGGAGACCCTGCAGGCAGTATGGAAGGAGATCAGGGTCGCCGCCATGTGCGGCGTGACACTGTCCCTCTGTAACTTTGTCAAGCTCCTGGTCGTTGACAGGATCCCGATCCAGGTGGCAGCCATTGTCTGTATGACCCTGGTCGTTGTAGTACTGATCGCAAAAGTGATCGGATGTGTTCTGCCTCTGACGGCCGAACATATCGGATTTGACCCGGCCGTCATGGCAAGTCCTTTTATCACTACCATCGTGGATGCTATTTCGCTGACTGTTTACTTTACGATTGCAAAAGTAGTATTGCACATTTAGCAGACCGGAGGATGCAGATGATAGATATATATGGAACACTGGGTCCGTCCTGTCATTCGGAGCAAGTGCTGACAGAAATGTTCCTCAGCGGAATGACGGGGATCCGCCTCAATCTCTCCCATATCAGCCTGCGTGAGAGTGCGCACCAGCTCGATATATTCCATACAGCGGCATCACGTGCCGGAGTCCGTCCCCTTCTGCTGGTTGATATGCAGGGGCCGGAGCTGCGGATCGGCCGCCTGCCGGCGCCCCTTATGATGTGCGAAGACGAAATAACAGTACTCTTTGATGAAGAGATCGGAGATGACGAGAGACTGTCTCTTCGGAGAAAAGGGGGAACGGCCATTCCCGTACCGCAGGTGGTTTTTCAGGCCCTGCATAAGGGGGAGGAGATTCTGATGGATGACGGCCGGCTCCTTCTCAGAGTCACGGAAGTGTCGGATTTCCTTGCCCGGGCACAGATCGTGCGCGGCGGAATGCTGTCGGGCAGAAAGAGCATCAAGGTGGTCGGAGCGGATATCCATCCTCCGACAATGACGGCTGCGGACCGCATGAATATACGTGATGCGGCACAATTCGGCGTGACCGGCATCATGCAGCCCTTTGTGAGAAACCGCGGGGATCTTGTGACGGTGAAGAACACTCTCAGGGAAAACGGCGCCGGTGACCTGCAGCTTGTCGCCAAGATCGAGAACCGCGAGGGAATGGCCCAGCTTGACAGCCTGCTGCCTGTCTGCGATGCGGTCTGCATAGCCCGCGGCGACCTGGGCAACGATATGGATCTATGGGAGCTTCCTGCGGCGCAGAAAAAGATCGCTGCCGCCTGCAGAGAGGCCGGAAGATATTTCATGGTCGCGACCCAGATGCTTGCCAGCATGGAAAACCGGGCGGTTCCCACCAGAGCGGAAGTGAATGACATATTCAATACCGTCGCGGACGGAGCCTCGGGCGTAATGGTCACCGGAGAGACTGCAGTGGGACAATATCCCGTTGACGTCATACGGTTCCTTGCCGCCACGGCAAAAGAAGGTGAAAAGTACCGCACAGCAAACTGACGCGGCTGAATATACCATGAGAATAAAGATCAGTGATCAGAACGGGGGAAGAGTATGAGATGCCCATATTGCGGAAGTGAAGATACCAGAGTATCCGATTCAAGACCGGTCGAGGAGAACAACTCCATCCGGCGGCGCAGAGTCTGTGATGCATGCAAACGCAGGTTTACGACCTATGAGAAAATAGAGACGATTCCCATGGTCGTCGTCAAAAAGGACAATAACCGCGAGCCATATGACCGCTCGAAAATCGAGGGCGGGATCCTGCGGGCCTGCCACAAGCGCCCTGTCAGCATCAACCAGATCAAGCGCGTCGTGGATGAGATCGAGAAAGAGATTTTTGACCGCGAGGAGAAGGAGATCTCCAGCTCCGAGATCGGAGAACTCGTGATCAAACGTGTCCACAGCCTCGACCCTGTCGCTTATGTACGTTTCGCGTCTGTTTACCGGGAGTTCAAGGATGTCGGCACGTTCATGGACGAACTCGGAAAGCTTCTGGAACAGGAGAATACCCGCGGCAAAAAGAAATCCTGACATAGGGAAAACAGTTATTATCACCGGCTCATGTCAACAGATTTCCTTCCCTCCTGCCGGGAGTATGGCCGCGCCATGCGGAGCAATCGGCTTTTACTCCCTTGGCGGAGGCAGTTTATCGGGATATTATAAAAGCAAAAAGGCACAGAACCGCTGTTCTGTGCCTTTTTCGCAGTGAAAAAAGTCCGGAATGCTGTAAAGTCCGATGAAATATTAATTCCATCGGACTTTACAGCAGGCATGTATGAAATGGATACCGGCATCCGCCGTAAACTGTAACAGTATGTCGGAATGCCAGGGGGTTAACTGTAGTACTTGCAACATTTTATTGTTTATTGCTATGTCTTTATACATTATATAATAAAAAAATCATGCAGTCTAATACAATTTAATGGCATGATTCATTCGATTTCCGCATATATTCCGAAGGCGACGTCCTTATCATGTGATTTTATTTTGTGATGTCTTCTTCCACATGATTGTCCTGGATAAATTTAATATAACGGGAGACAGCCGGAATCTGATATTTGCCTGCAAGATAGCCCATGTAGACCGTATGGGAAAAGGACTGTTTCGGGGCAAGAGGCTTGACGCAGATATCCTCCAGATGGCTGTAACCGATATCCGCCACAAGTGCGATTCCGAACTGTTTACGTACAAGGGAGGCAATTCCGTTCTCGTCGGGGGATTGGCAGATGATCCTGGGCTGGACTCCGTAACGGCGGAAAAATGTCCTGGTCTCCTTGCCCAGACCGGATGTGCGGTCATAGGTGAGGACAGGATAATGATTGAATGCTTCCGCTTCGATCCATTCTCTGTCTGAGAGCTCATGCCCGCCGGGCATGATGACAACCATGTTCTGACGAAGAACAGGGACAAAGCGTATCGACATTTCGGAGGAATCACGTGTCCCGAAAATGACATCATACTTTCCGCTCTTGAGACCGTCAATATTTTCGGAGCTCAGACCTTGGGCAAAAGTGAAAGTGATCCCCTGGTTTTCTTCCAGTTTTATGAATTCGCGTGCCGAGGAAGGAATGAAATCCGAGGAGAGCGGATAAACATAGGCGATCGAAATTTCCCCGCCGCTGGCTGCAAGCTGGTGCATCTTTCTCTCTGCAACAGCAATATCTTCGAGTATTTTTTCTGTCTGTTCCAGAAAGATCTGGCCGGCTTTTGTCAGCGATACATTCCGGCCCATTCGCTCAAATAAAATGACACCGAGTTCATTCTCCAGGGAGGCGATCGCCCTGGAAAGTGAGGGCTGCGAAATACTTAAATTATCCGCGGCATGGTTAAAATGCTGCGTCTTGGCAGCCTGATAAAAATACTGCAGCTGATTTAATGTCATATTCGGAAGCCTTTCTGTCGTAAAGGATGAGTGACCCGCAGTTAACAGTTTTCGACAAAATAATTAGTACATTTACTGAATATTATACACGAATATTCTGCTGATTATTTATTCTTTAAGTGAACTGATTTAATAGATTCAGTGCATCGATATGATTGATTATAAGTATTGGAAGAATTAATAGTAAGAAACTATAATTGTAAACAGATAATAATTGTTAAAGCATGAACAATTATAAAACGGGAAAAAGGCTGTCCGCAGTATCGGAACCGGGTTTCCGGGGAGACTGTATGCCGGATTTTGAAGGCTCTCGGCGCAAATCATGTCGGCGTGAGCGGTTTTTTCATGTTCTGACATCAGCCGGGTCCGGGACGAAAGGCATCCGTAAGAGGCATCCGTAAAGCAGAGGGAAACGTTGGAAGACGGTTTCCCGGCAGACACACTGCACAGGAAATGCAGTAAGGGTTTATGAAGGAGGACTAATATAATGGCAGAGAGACTTACAGGTCACACAGAACTCGTCGGTCTGATCGCTTATCCGATCAGACACTCCAGCTCACCCGCAATGCACAATGAAGCATTTGCATATCTTGGACTGGACTATGCATATCTTGCATTTGAAGTTGATAACAGCACTCTGGAAGATGCAGTCAAGGGTATCCGTGCTCTGAAGCTGGTCGGATCCAATGTTTCCATGCCCAATAAGACTGTTGTCGGGCAGTACCTTGACAAGCTGTCTCCCGCTGCGGAGCTCGTCGGCGCGGTCAACACTATTGTCAACAAGAACGGCGTCCTGGAAGGCCACTGCACTGACGGCATCGGATACATGCAGTCCCTGAAAGACTATGACATCGACGTCATCGGAAAGAAGATCACAGTTGTAGGCGCAGGCGGTGCCGGCACTGCCATTGAGATCCAGGCTGCTCTTGACGGTGTAGCAGAGATCTCCATCTTCAACATCAAAGACAAATTCTGGGCAAATGCCGAGAATACTGTCAAGAAAATCAATGAGAAGACAAACTGCAAGGCACAGTTGTTTGACCTGGCAGACCACGAAGCCCTCAAGAGAGAGATCGACAGCAGTGTCCTTCTTGCAAACGCTACCGGCTGCGGCATGAAGCCTCTTGAAGGCATGACATGGCTCCCCGACAAATCCTATCTGCGTCCCGACCTGATCGTGACCGATACAGTTTATGCTCCCGCCGAGACAGAGTTCCTTCGCATCGCCAAGGAAGTCGGCTGCAAGAATATGAACGGATTCGGCATGATGCTTTTCCAGGGCGCTGCAGCTTTCAAGCTCTGGACCAATGTCGATATGCCTATCGAGCATATGAAGGAAGTTCTGGGAATCCACTACGGTGACTGATAAGTCGTTCAAAGTGGTTTTACCATTTCTCACAACACCCTATTAGAGGAGGAGATTATTATGGCAAACGTGATCGAAGTCCGCGGCGTGAAGATCGGTGAAGGCACACCCAAGATCATTGTCCCGATCGTCGGAGTGACAAAAGAGGAGATTCTGGCGGCAGCAGCTTCCTTTAAGGATGTCCGTCTGGATCTTGTTGAGTGGCGTGTCGACTGGTTCGAAGGCGTCTTTGATTTTGCAAAGGTCGAGGATGTCCTGAAGGATCTGCGCCCCGCACTGGGAAATGCCCCGATTCTGTTCACATTCCGCACTTCCAAAGAGGGCGGCGAGAAAGCCATTGAGCCCGAAGCTTACGCAAAGCTCAACATCCAGGCTGCACAGACAGGTCTTGTAGACCTGATCGACGTAGAAGCTTTCACCGGTGACGAGATCGTCAAAGAGATCATTGCCGGCGCACATGCAGCAGGTGTCAAGGTTGTGGCATCCAACCATGACTTCGGCAAGACTCCCGACAAGGACGACATCGTCGGCAGACTTCGCAAGATGCAGGAACTTGGCGCGGATATCCCCAAGATCGCCGTTATGCCCAGGAATAAGAAGGACGTTCTGGTCCTTCTCTCCGCCACCGAGGAGATGGCCACCGATTATGCCGATCGTCCCATCATCACCATGTCCATGGCGGGAACAGGCCTCATCAGCCGCCTCTGCGGCGAAGTTTTCGGCAGCTCCTGCACCTTCGGCGCTGTCGGCAAGGCATCTGCGCCCGGTCAGATGAACGCTGCTGATCTGGACACAGTCCTGAATCTGATTCACAACAGCCTCTAATATGACATTTTCAATGCGGCGGAAATCCCGACTGTCTCGGACCGGCTCAGAGAGAACTTTTCTTTCTGAGTGCTGAGAGACAGCCTTCAGGCAGGCCCTGGAGGGAGGCGGGATTTCCGCCCACAATCAGTATCGACAGAAAAACAGTATATACATTACAGGCCTTTTTCGCATTTAAAGGGGGCGGAAGAGTTTTCCCTGTGTATCGGCTGTTTTCTGCATCCAGCTTTTCGGAGGTCCGGTAAAAAGTGAAAAAATTTCTGTTATATGTGGATGAATATCTGGAAGAGTTTGTGATGACCATTCTGCTGATCCTGATGGCAGTGATCATGGGCATTCAGGTCCTTTCCCGTTATGCATTCGGTATGTCTTTATCCTGGTCGGAAGAAGTGACCCGCTACCTCTTCATCTGGTCTGCTTTTATCAGTGTCAGCTTCTGCACCAAGAAGTTCCTGGCAATCAAGATCGATCAGTTCGTCAAGATCTTCTCCAAGAGGGGAAGAGCCATCATCGGCCTGATCAATCTCACCATCCAGTTTGTTTTCTTTGTCTATCTGGTTCCTTACGCATGGCGCTATCTGATGACCACCATCCAGAGCGGTCAGGTCAGTCCTGCCTGCGGAATTCCCATGTATTATATCCAGTCTGCGCCCCTGATCTGTTTCGCACTGTGTGTGATCCGTATTGCGGAGCGTTGGCTTCTCGAGCTGCATAACTTCAGATTTAACGACGATCTTGAGAGATGGCCTTCGCGTATTCACAATGAGTCTGAGGGCAGTGACGGAAAGTAATTGAGAAAGGGGAACCGGTATGTCACCTATTGTTGTATTTATTCTGTTTGCGCTCTTTCTTCTGATCGCGATCCCTGTCTCGGTCACACTGGGCCTTGTCGCAGTGCTTCCGGGCGCGTTTGATCCTTCCTTCACGGCGAGCGCGAGTTATGTCATCCGTTCCATGGTGGGCGGTATTGACTCTTTCCCGCTTCTGGCGGTTCCGATGTTCGTTCTTGCGGGCATCCTCATGGCACGCGGACAGATCTCCAAGCGTCTGTTCGATGTCTTTTCCTATTTCCTTGGAAAACGCACCGCAGGTATTCCCTGCGCGGTTATTATCACCTGCCTTTTCTACGGCGCGATCTCGGGCTCCGCTCCCGCGACCGTCGCGGCAGTCGGCTCTATGACGATCCCGCTTCTGATCGACATGGGATATGACAAGGTCTTCTCGACAGCTATTGTTGCTGTTGCCGGCGGCCTGGGCGTTATCATCCCTCCCAGCATTCCTTTCATCATGTTCGCAATGGCATCCGGCGCTTCTGTCAGTGACCTCTTCCTGGCAGGTATCGTTCCCGGTATCCTGATCGGCGTCCTGCTCATGGCCTATGCTTTTGTCTACTGCAAGAGACACGGCGAAGACCGCGAGAAGATCGACAGCCAGATCAATGTCCTCCATGAAAAAGGATTTTTCAAGGTCTTCAGGGAGAGCTTTTTTGCCATCCTGAGTCCCGTGATCGTTCTGGGGTGCATCTATTCCGGCGTTGCCTCCCCTACCGAGGCCGCGGTTATTTCCGTTTTCTATTCGCTGATCATCAGTATGTTCATCTACAAGACTCTCAAGTTCCGTGACCTGTGGGGCATCCTGGTGGAAGCGATGAAAACCTATTCACCCATCATGTTTATCCTTGCGGCATCCACCGCATTCTCCCGTGTTCTGACACTGATGCAGGTGCCTCAGATGGTAAGTGCCTTCATTCTGGAGAGCTTCACCAACAAGATCATCCTTCTGATCGTCATCAATATCTTCCTGCTCCTTGTCGGTATGGTCATGGATACAACACCTGCCATCCTTATCCTCTCGCCGATCCTTCTTCCGATCGTCACTGCGGTAGGTATGAATCCGATTCATTTCGGCGTTGTCATGGTCGTCAACCTGGCGATCGGTTTCGTCACGCCTCCCATCGGCGTCAACCTCTTCGTCGCCAGCTCTCTGACAGAAGTTCCTGTCATGGAGATTGCCAAGAAGGCTATGCCCATGATCATCATGTTCCTGATTGCACTGCTGCTGATCACCTATATTCCGGGAATCAGCCTGTGCCTGCTGTGAGAAAGGAGGATAGCATGAAAAAATTAAGTATTAAGCACAGTTTCATAGCGGTCTGCCTGCTTACAGCCCTCCTTGCCCTCACTCTGACCGGCTGCGGCGCTTCATCTGACGGCACACAGACCTATGCATGGCCTCTGGGAACATCCAGTCCCGAGGACACTGTCACCCAGATCTATGCCGAGCGCTTTGCGGAAGAGGTCTCCCGCCTCTCCGACGGAAAAATGCGTATCCAGGTTTATCCCAACAGTATCGTGGGCGGTGACCGCGAGCTGCTCGAGTCCTGCAAGGACGGCGATATTCCTTTCGTCGTGCAGAACACAGCTCCCCAGGTTACCTTCCTGCCTGACATTGCAGTTTTCGATATGCCCTGCCTCTTTGACAGCATCCAGGACGTGCGTGACCACATCGATAATCCGGAGTTCATGGAACAGGTCAACCAGGTCTACAAGGACGGAGGTTATGAGCTTCTGGGCTATGCAGACCAGGGCTTCCGTGTCATGACTTCCAATAAGGACGTCTACACAGCCAATGACCTCAAGGGACAGAAGATTCGTACCATGGAGAACCCCTATCACCTGCTCTTCTGGAAATCCCTTGGCGCCAACCCTACACCTATGACCTTCTCCGAAGTTTACATCGGTCTCCAGCAGGGTACCATCGACGCACAGGAGAATCCCTACGAAGTCATCGTATCCAACAGACTCTATGAGCAGCAGGACTACGTCATCGAGACCAACCACCTGCCTCACCTGATCTCCCTGATCGTAAGCAGCGAGTTCATGGACAGCCTGCCCGAAGACCAGCAGGCCATCATCCGTGAAGCTGCCGAGACAGCAAAGGTGGAGGCACGCCAGGCTTCTGACGAGCGTATTGCATCCAGAATTGCCACGATCGAAGAGAGCGGCAGCCAGATCAACCGTCTGTCGGAAGAGAATATGCTGGTCATCCGCCAGAAGTGTATCCCGGTCTATGACAAGATCGAACAGAATGTCTCCCCGTCCCTGGTCGAGGCATACTGCGGCGAAAAGCTCAAAGAGATCCGTGCCATGGTCCCGTAAAGCACAAAAAGTAAGGGTTAATGCTTTCAGGTATAATACATTCAGAATGTGAAAAACAGGTCGCTTCCATTCGGGAGCGACCTGTTTTTTGCGAGCGCCGGGGATGAGCCGCAAGGGACGGTTCTGACTGACTCATTGCGTGCAATGAGTCAGTCAGAACCGTCCCTTGCGACTCAGAAACCGCCCCGGCAGATCACGGACATGGCCTTATAAGAAATATGTTGAAAAACTTGTTTTCGTGTTATAGAATATTTTTGTATTGACGCGATAATTTCAGGAGGTACTTTATATGATTTCTGCAAGTGATTTCAGGAATGGCATTACGATTGAAAAAGACGGCAGCGTTCTCGAGATCGTTGAGTTCCAGCATGTTAAACCTGGTAAGGGTGCGGCGTTCGTAAGAACCAAGCTGAAAGATATTATCAATGGCGGTGTTACAGAGACTACTTTCCGTCCTACGGAGAAATTCCCGCAGGCAAGGATCGACCGCAAAGAGTATCAGTATCTGTATCAGGATGGTGATCTCTATGCATTCATGGACACAGAGACATTCGACCAGATTTCGCTTGGTAAGGATATTGTCGGCGACAACATGAAGTTCGTCAAAGAGAACGACATGGTCAAGGTCAATTCCTACAACAATACTCCCTTTGCGATTGAGCCCCCTATGTTTGTCGAGCTGGAGATCACAGAAACCGAGCCCGGCTTCAAGGGCAACACCGCTACAGGCGCAACCAAGCCCGCGATTGTAGAGACCGGCGCACAGGTCAGCGTTCCGCTGTTCTGCAACATCGGCGACAAGATCAAGATCGACACCAGATCCGGCGAGTATCTTTCCAGGGCATAAGCTGTTTCTGAGGGGAGTACGGTTTACGGCATCCCGGATGCCGCGGAACACGCACAGTCCCTGTTGAAAATCTGTAAATCAGGAAAAGGCAATGAGTACATTCGGCTCATTGCCTTTTTTTGTTCATGACACAGCCTGCGCGGCGGCTTTCCGCTTCGCAGTGGAGGCAGACGGGTCGGGGGCAGAGCACGGCAGCGCAGCCCTGGCCTGTTTCAAAGTCTTAGAGCGGGTGTCAATAACATTATCAGTTGATTTATCTCCAAATATACATATGTAAATGGAGGAAACCATAGATGAACGAAGAACAGAAGAAGGCTGGAAATACCAGGATCCGTGAAAAGGAATATTATGAACTGCTGAGCAGGGAACTGGAAAAGCGCGCCGGGGAGAATGTAGATATCTCGATCAGGGATGTGCAGAAAAATAACGGTGTCTACAGAAAGGCATGTACGGTCCGTTTCAACGACGCGCAGATTGCTCCGACCGTATATCTGGAACCATATTACGACCACTATCTGCATGGGGAAGCGGTCGCTGAGTCGGCTGACAACATTTTGCGCTATTGCAGATGCCAGACACCGGAGATTACCTTTCCCGAGAATTTTTTCAAAGAGTACCGCACTGTCCGCGGAAGGCTGGGGATCAAACTTATCGGGAAGAAACGCAATGAAGCCTTCCTGAAGGACGTGCCTCACATCGACCTCGATGATCTGGCGGGGATTTTTTTCTACCTGCTTGAAAATCCCGCCTTCGGAAACGGGATTATCGTGATACGCAATCAGGATATAGAAAGGTGGGGGATGACGCTGGAACAGCTGTATGCGGATGCATTGGAAAACTGTTCACAGATGCTCCCGCCTGTATTCCGCTCGCTTTCAGATGTA
Organism: uncultured Lachnospiraceae bacterium; assembly: GCA_902780385.1. GTDB lineage: Bacteria > Bacillota > Clostridia > Lachnospirales > Lachnospiraceae > CAG-791. The sequence goes on along the minus strand of CACZFF010000002.1, from coordinate 24,386 downwards.
CTTGATGTCCTTCAGCCTGAGGGAGAGGGCGAGCTCTACCTGCTCACAAACGACACTGCCCTGTACGGCGCCGCGGTCATCCTCTATCCCGGCCTTCTCCGGGAAGTGGCGGATTATCTGGGAAGCGACTTTTTCGTCCTTCCCAGCTCAGTCCACGAAGTCATCCTGCTCCCGGATAACGGGGAAGAAGCCGAGGGACTTTTGCAGATCGTCACCGAGATCAATCACACGCAGGTTGAAGAAGAGGAGATTCTCATAGATGCCGTGTACAAGTATACTTCGGGAGACGAGTTTATACACAGAGAGGCATAAGGTTACTGTTCACCTTCTCCGCGTTCGGGTATTTTGCGGCAAAAAAGGTTAAGAAAGGTTAAGGAAGTATTTTCTGGTAAAATTGTTTATTTACATTTTCTTTAAGATATACTAAAATGTCTATGTTTATTTCCAAAATATATGCGGGCTGTCAGGCCTGCAGCTATAAATCTGTGATGAGGAAAGTAGGACAGCGGATGTCCCAGAGAGGGGTGCCCTTTTCGCCTTGTTCCGGGTTCCTGTGCTGATCAAAGACAGCGGATTGAACTTCGGCAGCAATGCGGGACGGTTCTGGAAGTACCCCGTCGGAAACTGCCTGAAGACCACCTCGGAGAGGCTCCAATCAAGCCCGGTGACTCCGTTACAGTCCTTAAAAAAGTGGCGGCAGAAGATCGCTGATCTTCAAAAAGATTGCAAATGATCGTGATTGCATGAGCATGCAATATGCCGCAAGCAGGGTGGAACCGCGTTGAATAAACGTCCCTCGCAAGCAACTGTATATGCTGTGCGGGGGATTTTTCTATGCACAGTTATTAAAATTTTCACAATCCGGAATGACCGCAGCGTGTCACTGCAGCACATGTATTATTCGTCATGTATGTTTGCGGGCACCAGCCCGGGGCGGCATGTTTTCGGGCACCAGCCGGGGACCGCAAGTATGAACAGGTGTGATTCCGGAAAAAGGAGGAAGTATGGCAAGCGAACAGTACCTGGAAGTTTATCGTCACTCTCTGTCTCATATTCTGGCAAAAGCCATTTTTGAGATCTTCGGCAAAGAGAATGTACAGTATGCGATCGGACCGCAGATCGCGGACGGTTTCTACTATGATTTCATTCTGCCCAGGCAGGTGAACAAAGACGATTTCAAGATGATCGAGAACAAGATGCGCGAGATCCTCAAGCGCCGCGAAGACTGGACTGAAAAGGAGATGTCCCGCGCAGAAGCTCTGGAGCTTTTCCAGGGGCAGAAGTTCAAGACCGAGCTGATCGAAGATCTTCCCGAGGATGAGCGCATCACTGTCTATTACACAGGTGAAGATTTTGTCGATCTCTGCCGCGGACCTCACGTTGCCAATTCCCAGGAGCTCATGGGTGCTGCCTTTGAGATCAGGAGCGTCTCCGGCGCCTACTGGCGCGGCGATGAGCACCGCGATTCCCTGCAGAGGATCTATGCATACGCTTTCCCGGACAAGCAGGCTCTGAAGGCCCACAAGGCCCTGATCAAAGAGGCTATGGAGCGCGACCACAAGAAGCTGGGACCGCAGCTCGACCTGTTCATGTTCGACGAGACCGCACAGGGCATGCCTTACTGGCTCCCCCGCGGCTGGAGAGTTTTCAATACTCTGCTTGAGTACTGGAGAGGCATCCATGACCTGCACGGATATCAGGAGATCTCTGCACCCATCATCAATAATAAGAAGCTCTGGCTGATCAGCGGCCACTGGGCACATTATGTAAACAACATGTTCATCATCCCCGGCAAGGACGGCACCATCGAGGCGGACGACACCATGGCGGCCAAGCCCATGAACTGCCCCAACGCCATGATGGCCTACAAGCGCAGAGTGCATTCCTACCGCGATCTGCCCATCCGCTATTCCGAGACCGACGTCGTACACAGAAAAGAGAAGACCGGTCAGCTCAACGGTCTCTTCCGTGTACAGATGTTCCGTCAGGACGATGACCACACCTTCGTAATGGAAAGCCAGATCGAAGACGAGATCAAGGATGTCCTGGGCATCGCCGACGAGATCTATCAGACCTTCGGCCTGTCCTACCGCGCTGAGCTGTCCACACGCCCTGAGGACTTCATGGGCGATATCGAGCTCTGGAACGAAGCGGAGGCTTCTCTCAAAAAGATCCTCGACGGTATGTACGGCGAGGGCAACTATGAGATCAACGAAGGCGACGGTGCTTTCTACGGCCCCAAGATCGACCTGCAGATCAAGGACGCCCTGGGCCGCGAGTGGCAGTGCGGCACTGTGCAGCTTGACTTCCAGCTGCCCAGGAACTTCGAACTCACCTACACCGCCAATGACGGTTCCGAGAGAGTTCCCGTTGTCATCCACCGCGCACTGTTCGGCTCCCTGGAGCGTTTCATCGGCATCCTGATCGAGCACTTCAAGGGCGCTTTCCCCTTCTGGCTCTCTCCTTACCAGGTGGGCATCGTTCCCATCCGCACAGAGCACAACGAGTATGCAAAGAAGGTGGCGGGCAAGCTCGCTGCCAACCGCATCCGCTTTGAAGCTGATTACTCCGACAAGAATATGAAGGAGAAGATCAAATACTACAAGAACTTCAAGACTCCCTACGTCGTCATCATCGGCGACAAGGAAGCCGAGGAAGGAACTGTCTCCCTCAACCTGCGCGGCTCCAACCGCCAGCTCAACAACATTCCGCTTGACACATTCATCCAGATGTGCCTGAAGATGAACGCCGAGCACAGCCTGGACCTGATCGACACACTGGACTGAGCATTCTACCCGGTACCAAACGATAATAAGCCATAGGCGGTGGGCCGTGTTGGTTAGAAAAATACGGCCTATCGTATAAATTTTCTGTTAAATTCCTTATTATCGCGGAAAAATATTGACATTTACATGCTTTTTCAATATTGTTGTGGAGACCACAAAACTGTCTGCAAAAGGCCGGTGGGAGAAGATGCCGGCGGATGGAGGATCGCAGCGAATGACACCTGAGAAAATCAAAGAACTGAAGCTTTTTGCCAACAAGGGACGGATGTACATCGTAAAAGAAACACATGAGGCCAAGTCCGGACATCCCGGCGGAAGCCTCTCCTCTATGGATTACATGACCTATCTCTACAATGAAGAGATGCGGATCGACCCGAAAAACCCCAAGGATTCGGACCGTGACCGCTTCGTCCTTTCCAAGGGACACTGCGCGCCCGGCCTGTATGCCGTTCTGGCAATGAAGGGCTTTTTCCCGGAAGAGGACCTGATGACGATCAGAAAGATCGGTTCTTATCTGCAGGGACATCCCAACATGAATACCACCCCGGGCGTGGAGTTTTCCACCGGCTCTCTGGGCCAGGGATATTCCGCAGCCTGCGGAATGGCCAACGCTGCCAAAAATGTCCTGAAAAAAGACATCAATGTCTACGCTCTTCTGGGAGACGGCGAGATCGAGGAAGGCCTTGTCTGGGAAGCTTCCGAATATGCCGCCCACTATAAGCTCGACAACCTCTGCATCGCAGTGGATGTCAACGGCCTGCAGATCGACGGCTGGACCAAAGATGTCATGAATATGGAGCCTATCGATGAGAAGTTTGCTTCCTTCGGCTTCAATGTCGTCAAGTGCGACGGCAATGATTACAATGAGCTGGAGAGGGCTTTTGCGGCTTTCCACGCCGCAAAGGGCAGCGGCAAACCTACCGTCTTTTTGATGAAGACTGTCAAGGGCCTCGGTGTCTCCTACATGGAAAATGTGGCAGACTGGCACGGCAAGGGACCCAACGATGCAGAGTGTGCACAGGCGCTCGAAGAGCTTGAAGCAACCCGCAGAAAACTCGAGGCAGAGGGCCCTGAGGTTTCCCCTAAAGCGGAGACCGTGATCGAAGCCGGAAAAGAGGAGGAATGATCGCATGGCAGAAGTGAAAAAAATCGCAACCAGAGAAAGCTACGGAAAAGCTCTTGTCGAACTCGGCGCGATTGACCCCAGAGTCGTAGCGATCGACGCGGACCTCGCCGGTTCCACCAAGACAGGAATGTTCAAAAAGGCCTATCCAGACAGACATTTCAACTGCGGCATCGCGGAATGCAATGTCATGGGTACAGCGGCAGGCATGGCTGCAATGGGTCTGATCCCCTTCGCGTCCAGCTTCGCTATGTTCGCTACCGGCCGCGCCTATGAGATCATCCGCAATTCCATCGGATATACAAGACTCAACGTAAAGGTCTGCGCTTCCCACGGAGGCATCTCTGTCGGTGAGGACGGCGCTTCCCACCAGTGCTGCGAAGACTTTGCCCTCATGCGCGTCATCCCCGGCATGCTGGTCATGTCCCCTGCGGATGATGTCGAAGCCCGCCAGATGGTCAAGGCTGCCTACGAGTACGACGGCCCCGTCTATATCCGTCTGGGCCGCGCCGCCATCCCTGTATTCCACGATGAGGAAAACTACAAATTCGAGATCGGCAAGGCTGAGATTCTGCACGAAGGTACTGATATCTGCATCATCTCCAACGGCGTTCTGACCTATGAGGCCCTCAAGGCAGCAGAGACTCTTGAAAAAGAGGGTATCCACGCCCGCGTCCTCAACATGGGCACCATCAAGCCTATCGATAAGGAAGCCGTCGTCGCAGCCGCCAAAGAGTGCGGCGGCAGAATCATTACCGCGGAAGAGCACAGTGTAATCGGCGGCCTCGGAGAGGCTGTCTGCGCAGTCCTTGCAGAGAACTATCCTGCCCGCGTGCGCCGCATCGGCCTCCAGGACGTCTTCGGCTACTCCGGCCCCATGGCCCAGCTCATGGTCGAATTCGGCCTCGACGAGACCAACATCGTCAAGACTGTCAAAGAATTCCTCGCAGAATGAGACAAAACTGAGACTTGAGGGACGGTACTGCCTGTCCCGTTTATGAGAAGATATGAGTCACGAGGGACGGTTCTGATTAACTCATTGCGCGCAATGAGTTATTCAGAACCGTCCCTTTCGACTCATTTGGAAAAAAAACAGCGCCCCGATCATCAATGATGAGATGAGGTGCTGTTTTTTTACTCTTAAGAACAATATGCAGCCGGAATGCTTACAGCTTCAGGCCGGTGAGAAGAGTATAGGCTTCTTCATACTTGGCGATGGTCTTGTCGATGACATCCTGAGGAAGCTTGTAATCGCTGTCGGGATTGGCCTTGAGCCAGTCGCGGACAAACTGCTTGTCGAAGGAGGGCTGGCCGTGGCCGGGCTCATAGCCTTCTGCAGGCCAGAAGCGGCTGCTGTCGGGGGTGAGCATCTCGTCGCCCAGGACTACATTGCCCTTCTCGTCAAGGCCGAACTCGAACTTGGTGTCGGCGATGATGATGCCGCGGGTCCTTGCGTACTCTGCACACTTCTTGTAGAGGGCGATGGTGCAGTCACGGAGCTTTTCGGCATATTCCCGTCCCTTGCCGGGGAAGACTTTCTCCAGGACATCGATGCTCTGCTCAAAGCTGATATTCTCGTCGTGATCGCCAATCTCTGCCTTTGTGCTGGGGGTATAGATGGGCTCAGGGAGCTGGTCGCATTCCTTCAGACCTTGGGGAAGCTGAATGCCGCAGACCGTACCGTTCTTCTTGTAGCTCTCCCAGCCGCTGCCGGTGATATAGCCGCGGACGATGCACTCGATGGGAAGCATGTTGAGCTTTTTGCACATCATGCTGTTGCCGTCAAAGCGGTCCTGACGGAAAAACTCGGGCATATCGGAGACGTCCGTGCTGATCATGTGGTTGGGGAGGATATCCTTTGTGTAATCAAACCAGAACCTGGACATCTGGGTCAGGACAGTGCCCTTCTTTGTGATCTTGTTTTTCAGGATAACGTCAAACGCAGAGATGCGGTCAGTCGCCACCATGATCAGGCTGTCGCCCACATCGTAAATCTCGCGGACCTTGCCTTCCTTGACCGGGGTGTATTCTTTCATTGTGCCTTGAACTCCTTTCGAACTTATACATATTGTATCTGTGCGACTTGCAGGCAGATACTGTACTTTCAATGCAATATCGACATTGTAGCACAGATTTCTTTTGTGTGTGAGAAAAACCGGAAAAACTGTATAAAAAACAAGAAAAAATGATTACTTGGAGGAGTCAGGGGACGGTTTTTGGAGATAGTTGGAGACAGGGTTGGAGACAAAGAACCACCCCCTGTCTCTGGCTGTCTCCCCACTGTCTTGCCTATTTCCCCGAAAAAGGACCGGACAGAAGCACAAAACATTCTGTCCGGTCCCGGTTATTTTATTTAGCTATGGTCAGTACATCCGGATATGACACTCAAACTCCGTTTCACTTATCTGCGTATATTATTCCTGTCAGTTATCCCTGGGCGTTCAGGTCATAGTCCACGTAGCAGACGTGGGTCTCGAGGAATTCTTCAAGGCCGAGTTCACCGTCGTCGCCGCCCAGGCCGGACTGGCGGACACCTGCATGGAAGCCCTGGAAGGCTTCGAAGTGCTCACGGTTGACATAAGTCTCGCCGTAGTGCAGCTCGTTGAGGGCGCGCATGATGGTATCCCAGTTGGTGGAATAGATGGAAGAGGTCAGACCGAAGATGCAGTCGTTGGCTTTCTCGATCACCTCGTCAAAGGTCTTAAAGGTCGTGATCGGCAGGACAGGTCCGAAAATTTCCTCGGTCATGATCCTGGAGCCGTGCTCGCAGCCGGTGATGACGGTGGGCTCATAGAAATAGCCCTTGCCGTTTACGGTTGCGGGATGTCCGCCGCAGCACACGGTCGCACCGTCCGCAATGGCACTCTTGACCAACTCGTCCACATGCTGCTGCTGTGCCTTGTTGACCATGGGACCCATGTCGAAGGCACCTTCCAGAGGATTGCCGTAGGTGGTCTTCTCAAAGCGCGCGACGATCTTTTTGACAAATTCATCGTAAATGCCTTCCTGCACATAGATGCGCTCTGCGCAGTTGCAGGCCTGGCCGGTGTTGATGATACGGGAATTGTAAACATGCTCGATGGTCTCATCCAGCTTGCAGTCGTTCATGACGATGACCGGAGCCTTGCCGCCCAGCTCCAGAGACACCTTTGTGACGTTGGCAGCGGCTCTCTCCATGATCTTCTTGCCGGCTGCCGTGGATCCCGTCATGGAGACCATCTGTACTTTGGGGCTGGAGGCAAGCATATCGCCCACAACGGCGCCGGATCCGGTGATCACATTGATGACGCCCTTGGGAAGAGAGCTCTTCTCGACCAGCTTGGCGAACTCATAGCAGCCGTTGGGGGAGTCGCTGGAGGGCTTGAGCACGACCGTACAGCCCGCCATCAGGACCGGAGCCACTTTGCGGCCGATCAGGAAGAGCGGGAAGTTCCAGGGCATGATGCCTGCCACGACGCCCAGAGGCATCTTGTACATGAAAATATTCTCGTTGGGGCGGTCGGAGGGAATGATCTGTCCCTTGATATGACGCGCCATTTCCGCGAAATAATTGAGATATTCGGTCAGCCAGCCGGCCTCGTCCATGGACTGTGCCAGAGGCTTGCCCATCTCTTCCGAGTTGGTCCTTGCGAACAGCTCACGATTGTCGGCGACCAGCTGTGCCAGCTCGCGGACGTAGCCGGCACGTACGATGGGAGGCGTTTTGGCCCACTCTTTCTGCGCGGCGGCTGCGGCATCGATCGCCGCTTCAACATCTGCCGCTGTCGCTTTGGGAACCTCGGAGATCACTTCCTCCGTCGCGGGATTGATGACCTGCAGCATTTCGCGGTCTCCGTTCGGGATGAATTCGCCATTGATAAACAACTCGTACGTTCTCATGATTACCTCCCATTCTTAAAAAAAACAAAAACCCTCCGCCTGCAGGCCGGAATGCCCGGAATATCTTGATGAGCTGGAATGTCTTCAGGGGTTCAATGCCCGGAATGCCTTCAGGAGACTTCAAGGCCCGGAATACCTGAGATATCTTTGAGCGGCTTCGGCTTCTCATCTAAATGATCAGTGAACAAAGGAGCTTACACCATTCCAGGAGAAAGCCAGTGCCGGTCTGCAGCCGGAAAAAATGACAGGTCGGAAGCTGAGCCGTCCAGGCATCTGCTTCCGGAATCTATATAAATTTTACGTCTATCATGCTGCATTTTCAATAAAGACAAGCCGGAATGCCGATAATTAAAATATTAACGATACGATTCAGACACTATCATGAAAATTCAAAGCGACAGAGGCGTTCCTTAAGTAAAAGATCACCACTGCGAGAGAGGGAGCGAAGCGACTGGGGGCCGTGCTGAGCAAAAGGTCACGCATGCCCGAAAAAAGCGAAGCGACAAAGGCGCCCTGGGAGTAAAAAATCACTCCCAAGAGAGCCGGCCGAGGGGCTGTATTTCTGCACGAACGATTGTTCTGGATTGCCTGGGATGTTATAATGAATCGCGTATTTTCAAAAAAAGCAGGAGAACAGGAGACAGGACTAGAGATGTCGATCGAAAACGGCGAGTGGATCATGCGCGGAATGGCCTGGGACGACCCCTACAGGATCCGCACATGGCAGGAGCTTATCAACTGGATCAATGAGATTGGATTTCTCCCCCTTTTCGGGAACGGTGTGACAGGCTTTTCCGCCGAGGAACACACATCACCCGACTACTGGTGGTCGGGTATCCGCAGTGAGGATCCCTGGGAGTGGCGGGAGATCATTGCCGCCGGCCGTCAGGTCGCCTACGGGAAGTTTTTCGGCGGCAGAGCGGGCTTTATCAGTTTGGAATGGCTGCCGTATTTTGCAAATTTCCGGCGTGAGGGCTACGATTTTGACGCCCGCTGGGAGGACGGCCTTGCCAGTCGGCGCGAAAAGATGATCATGGATTTCATGATGGACATAGATGAAGACGGGGATGTGACCTGGAAGACGGATCAGATCCTGTCCACGGACCTCAAAAAGATGGCTGGATTCGGGAAGGGCAGGGAGAAAAACTACCCGGGCATCATCACCGGACTCCAGATGCAGATCTACCTTGTCATCACGGATTTCCGCAGAAGGAAGAACAAGCGGGGGCAGGAATACGGTATGTCGGTATCTGTCCTGCAGCCCCCGGAAGCGGTCTGGGGCCACGCCGCTGTGACAAAAGCCTATGCGGAATCCCCCGCACAATCCTGGGACCGCGTTTTCCGGCATGTCCGCGGAGCATACCCCGACAGCCCTGAAAAGGAAATCGTCAAGCTGATCGGAAAAAGACCTGCAGAAGGCGGTTTTTAAAGACTGAGAATACGATGTGCTGAGCTCTTTGAACACTGAGATGATTAATGCACGGTTGTCATTAAGAATGATCATCATTAAGAATGATACTCATAAAGAACTATGATCATAATGGATTTTGACCATAAAGAATAAACGAAAAAAGGATAAACAAATATGCGTGAATATATCTGTATCGGTCTGCTGGCACACGTGGACGCGGGCAAGACAACGCTTTCGGAGGCGCTTCTGCATCGCACCGGCGCGATCCGCAATGCGGGACGGGTGGACCACGGGGATGCTTTCCTGGATACCGATTCCATGGAGCGGGACCGGGGCATCACGATTTTTTCCAAGCAGGCCTCGTTCACGACCAGGCCGGTTTTTTCTCTACCCACGGAAACCGCGAAAAAAAACCGAAAAGCGGGCAGAACAGGCGGGCCGGCAGCCGGAACAGCCGGAACGACGGGCAGCCGGACACAGATCGAGCGAATCTGGACCCTGGTGGATACGCCCGGACACGCCGATTTTTCCACAGAGATGGAGCGAGTCCTGCAGGTGCTGGATTACGCGGTCCTGATCATCAGCGCGGCGGACGGCGTCACCGGGCAGGTGCGCACGCTCTGGAGACTTCTGGAGCATTACGGGGTTCCTGCCTTTCTGTTTGTCAACAAGATGGACCAGTCCGGGGCGGACCGGGCGGCTGTCTATGCGCAGATTCGGGAGGAACTCGGAAGTGCCTGCGTGGATCTGCAGGAGGCCTTCGCGGCGGCCGTTCCGGCCGACGCTGCGGCTGGTGCTGCCTCAGGTGGGGGCGCATCTGGTGCTTTTTCCGGAAAACCCGATGTTTTTTCAAGTAAAGATTCTGCAGAATATGCGCCCCTGCAGACCGAACCGGTCTTTTCTCCTCAACTGCAGGAGGAGATCGCAGTCTGCGACGAGGACCTGATGGAGCGCTTTTTTGACGGGGAGGAGATCACGCTGGCGGATGCGGCGGAGCTGGCCGCGGAGCGAAAGCTCTTTCCGGTCTGCTTCGGCTCGGCCCTTCGGGAGGAAGGGGTCGACGACCTGCTGGCTATGATGGATACATTGGCCAAGGAGCCGCCCCGCGGGGAGACTTTCGGCGCCAGGATCTACAAGATTACCCACGAGGGCGGCAATGCTTCCGCAGGCGGCGGAACGGGGACCGGCGCGCGGCTTACCTGGATGAAGATCACCGGCGGCTCCCTTCTGCCCAGGCAGCAGATTCCGGAGAGCCCGGATGAAAAAGGGCAGCCCGAGAAGGCGGCCCAGCTCCGCTTTTACAAAGGGGAAAAGTATGAGGCCCTGCAGGAGGCTCCCGCCGGCATCATTGTCGCCGTCCCGGGGCTGACAGGGACCCGGGCCGGTATGGGACTGGGGGCCGAGGCGGACAGGGAGGAGACCGAGCGTCTGCTGCAGCCGGTCATGCAGAGCCGGCTGATCCTGCCGCCCGGACAGGACCTCTACGCGGCCTACAGAAAGCTGCGCGCCCTGGAGGAAGAGGATCCCATGCTCCGCCTGTCCTACGATGAGGAGAAAAAGGAGATCACTGTCCAGGTCATGGGTCAGGTCCAGAGGGAGATCCTGCAGCGCCTGATCAAGGACCGCTTCGACATGCAGATCGAGTTCGGACCCTCCAGGATCATCTACAAGGAGACCATTGCTGACACCGTGGAGGGCGTCGGCCATTTCGAGCCCCTGCGCCACTACGCAGAGGTCCACCTGCTGCTGGAGCCCGGTGAACCCGGCAGCGGACTGGTCTTTGAGAGCCGCTGTTCCGTCAACGATCTGGCCCTCAACTGGCAGCGCCTGATCATGACCCATCTGGAGGAGCGCCGCCACAGGGGAGTGCTCATGGGCGCCGAGATCACGGATATGAAGATTAGCATCATCGGCGGCCGCGCCCATGCCAAGCATACGGAGGGCGGCGATTTCCGCAAGGCCACCTACCGGGCAGTCCGCCAGGGCCTGATGATGGCGCAGTCGGTCCTTCTGGAGCCGGCCTACAGCTTCTGCCTGGAACTTCCTCAGGAGAACCTGGGCAGGGCCATGTCGGACCTGCAGCAGATGGACGCCTCCTTCGGCCAGCCTGAGTTTTCTTCTAAAAACAATACAGCGGTCCTGCAGGGAACCGTGACGGTCGCAGCCCTGGGCAACTACGTCGAGGAGGTCGCCGCCTACACCCGCGGTGCAGGGTCTCTTCAGTGCACCCTAAAGGGCTATGTCCCCTGCAAAAACGCGGAGGCGGTCATCGCGGCCTCGGGCTATGACCCCGAGCTGGATGTCCGCAACCCTTCCTCCTCTGTGTTCTGCTCCCACGGCGCCGGCACCATCATTCCCTGGTACGAGGTCCGCAGTTTTATGCATGTGGACACCGGCTGGCGCTTCCCGGAGGAAGCACCTGCCATGACCGAGGAAGAGGCTCTGGATCTGGCTGCCGAGCGCGCCAGAAAGGCGGCAGAGGAGCGCGAGAAAAAGAAGCACCTGCTCGAGCAGGGCATCCTGGATACAGACCCGAACGGCACTGCTGCCGGAAACGGAGGAAGCAGAGGCGGCGGAGGCAGCGGAGGCAGAAATGCAGGTGCCTCCGGTCAGGGCGGCGGTCCGTCCGGTACAGGGGGCCGAAAGCAGGACGATGCCTTCAAGCGCCGCCAGCAGGCTGTCTTTGCGGCTGAAAAAGAACTCATGCAGATCTTCGAGCGCACCTACGGACAGATTAAATCCAGAGCCGGCAGCGGGAGCGATCTGTTTGACCCTGCGGCAGGCCCGGACGGGGCCCCGAAGAAGAAAAAGGCCGGTGCGGATGATCCATGGGGGCTGGAGAGCGGAGAGCAGCCGGATGCCTCTGTCAGGAAAAAGAAGCCTGCCCCGCAGGACCATTACCTGCTGGTCGACGGCTACAACATCATTTTTGCCTGGAATGACCTCCGTGAGCTTGCTATGCGGGACATCAAGTCCGCCCGCGACAAGCTGATGGATATTCTGTCCAACTTTGCCGGCTACCGCACAGAAAAGGTGATCCTGGTCTTTGACGCCTACAAGGTCGCCGGCGGTCCCGGCGAGGTCCTGCGCTGGCACAATATCGACGTCGTCTTTACAAAAGAGGCGGAGACTGCCGACCTCTACATCGAGAAGACCGCCCACGTCCTGGCTAAAAAATACCGCGTCACGGTCGCCACGTCGGATGCCGTCGAACAGATCATTATCTTCGGCGCCGGCGCCTACCGCATGTCCGCCCAGATGTTGCTGGAGGAGATCCTGTTCACGGAGCGGGAGATGCGGGAGCGCTACGGCATCGGGACAGATGAATAAAATAGTCATATGGGGCAGCACAGGGGGGTGGATTTGCCGGCGGCGACCGGAAGCTCCGGAGTACCCGCGGCTCCGCCTCCATGCACAAAATGCGTTTCCTGCCGGCAGAATTTTTGTTCATTATGTAAAAAATACATTAGAATATCATGCTTTTTTTATTCAAAATTGTCGGTGAATGGGATATAATAGAAATCGGAAAACAATTGTTCTATCGTCTCGGCACGGGATATTCCATACACCGGGTCCGGTTTATGATCTGCGGGATCCGGCAGAGTATTCCCGGGAGAAGAAAGGGGTTATTATGGCAAAACTCGTAGTTTTTAAGTGCAAAAAGTGCGGCAGCATGGTCGTGAAAATCAACAGAGGCGGATGTTCTCCCTCCTGCTGCGGCGAGCCTATGAGCGAAGTCCGCGCAAATGATACCGACGGCGCGAAAGAGAAACACGTCCCCGATGTCGCTGTCGAAGACGGCGTTGTCAAGGTCAAAGTCGGCTCCGTCGAGCACCCTATGCTGGATGCCCACTACATCACCTTCATCGCCCTCGAGACCGAGAAGGGCGTTCAGTGCAAGTTCCTTGAGCCCGGCGAGGCTCCCGCGGCTGACTTTACTCTGGTCGATGACAAGGCTGTCACCGCTTATGAGTACTGCAACCTGCACGGCCTTTGGAAAAAGGATATCTGATTGACGGCCATTCCTTTTCAGGAATCTTCAATCTGACTGTCTGATCAGTCCTCCCGGCATGGGGAGGAAGTGAGAGGAGAGTACTGTCGTTTTTTTCAATAGCCGCGACATGAAAAATGCTGACCACCCGGATGGATGCTCCATTCGGGTGGCCTTTTTTGTCCGGCTCTCAGCAGCTGATTACAGCGGTTGGCAATGGCATATGCTATGTATGCTATAGATTATTCACAAACCACATTCTTATTGATTCTCTCTATTGGTTCGCGTAGAAAGTTTCATGGTTTAAAATGAGGATTATATGTGCAAACTTTCCTTTTTGTAGATATAATTTTGAGTATGCGAGAATGTTATATTTTTGACACAATAGCAGGAGAGGGGCAGTCTGCCCGAAAGGCCAGGACACCGGCTGCCGGAGCCGGCTTTTTCTGAAGAAGCGGGCCATATTCCTTTTCTGCAGATCTCAAGAAGAAAGAGGGGGAGAATCATGAAGGCAGTCAAATGGCTGGACAGGCATTTTGAAGAGATTCTTCTGGTGGCGCTTTTGTTTATCATGATGATCATCATGGGCATCCAGATCGTTGCCAGATACGCGCTGGGAAATTCACTTTCCTGGTCGGAGGAGATCACCAGGTTCTGCTTTATCTGGACCGGTTTCCTCAGCATCAGCTACTGTGTGAAGAACAGTAAATCCATCAAGATCGAGCAGTTTGTGGAGTGGTTCAGGGACGACTTCGGCGGCATGGGCGTGCACGTCTTCCGCCTGGTCAGCTATCTGGTCGAGCTGGTCCTCTTCGGCTATCTGCTTCCTTTTGCCTATCACTTTGTGCGGGCTTCCTATCTGGGAAAGGCGGCAAGTCCTGCCGTGGGCATTCCCATGTGGATCGTGCAGTCGATCACAGTGATTTCCTTCGGACTGTGCGAGATCCGTCTGCTTCAGAAACTGATCTCCAGGATCGCCATGATCCGCAGGGGTGAGAGAGAAGAAGAGCACGAAAGGGGGGAAGTCTAAATGTCTGCTGCATTTGTAATGATTTTGTTTGCGGTCCTGCTCCTTCTGGCAGTGCCGATTTCCATGGCGCTCGCGGCGGCCTGTATCCTGCCCAGTGCCTTTGACGCGTCCTTTACGGCCAGCGCCACCTATATTGTCCGCGCCATGTTCAACGCTCTGAACAGCTTTCCCATGCTGGCAGTGCCTATGTTCATTTTGTCCGGTATTCTCATGGCCAGGGGAGGCATTTCCCGCCGTCTTTTCGATCTGTTTTCTTTCCTGATCGGCAAGCGGACGGCAGGCCTTCCCTGCGCGGTCATCGTCACCTGCCTTTTCTACGGCGCCATCTCTGGCTCCGGCGTCGCCACGGTGGCAGCGGTCGGCAGCATGACCCTGCCCATCCTGCTGCGTCTGGGCTATGAAAAGAAATTCTGTGTGGCCATCATCGCCGTGGCAGGCAGCCTGGGCGTCATCATTCCGCCCAGCATTCCCTTCATCATGTACGGCCTTGCTTCGGGCGAATCCGTCAGCGACCTCTTTACTGCGGGTATCATCCCCGGCATCCTGATCGCCCTGCTCCTTATGGCCTACGCAGTCTATCACTGCAAAAAATACGGCGAGGACAAGGAGAAGATCGGGGAATATATTGACGAACTGCGCGGCAGAGGCTTTGCCGCCGTCATCAAGGAGAGCTTTCTGGCTGTCCTGTCCCCTGTGATCATTCTGGGCAGTATTTACAGCGGTATTGCCTCTCCCACAGAGGCGGCCGTTATCTCTGTTTTCTATGCTCTCCTGATCGGCCTGGTGGTCTACAGGGAGATCAAGCTCTCCGAGCTCTACCACCTCTTTCTCGAGGCAGTGGGCACCTATACGCCCATCCTCTTTATCATGGCAGCGGCCATCGCTTTCTCCAGAGTCCTGACCCTCATGCAGGTCCCGCAGACCGTCAGCTCCTGGATCCTGGCCAACTTCACCAGCAAGGTCATCGTCCTGCTCGTGATCAATATTTTCCTTCTCATCGTCGGCATGTTCATGGACACGACGCCGGCCATCCTGATCCTGACACCCATCCTGCTGCCAATCGTCAAGGGCTTTGGCATGACAGGCATTCATTTCGGTGTCATGATGGTTGTCAACCTGGCCATCGGCTATGTGACCCCGCCCATCGGCGTCAACCTGTTTGTCGCCAGCGCTATGACGGATATTCCCGTCATGGACATCTCGAAAAAAGCGATCCCGCTGATCTGCATGTTCATCATCGCGCTGCTGCTGATCACCTTTATCCCGGCCATCAGCCTGCTGCTGGTCTAGGATCGTGTTTCTGAATAGGAGGTCATAACAGAGTATGAGTGGAAAAAGAATCAAACAGCTGATCGCCATCGCGATCATTTTCGCTGCAATTGCCTATGGCTTTATCAGCAGCAGAAAAAATGAACAGCACTTTGCCTGGCCCCTCGCGACCTGCAGTTCGGGCGATACGGTCACCAATGTGTTCGCGCAGACCTTCGCCGATTATGTGAGCGAGCTCAGTGACGGCAAAATGAAGATCCAGGTCTATACGGACAGCACACTGGGAACCGACCTGGAGCTGATGGAGAGTATGAAGGACGGAGATATCCCCTTTATCGTGGCTTCCCCCTCTCCCCAGGTCAGCTATATTCCCCAGCTGTGTGTCTTTGACACGCCCTGTGTCTATACGGATATCAATACCTTCCGCAAAAACATGGAAAACGAAAAGCTGATGGATGAGTTCCGCAGGATCTACAGGGAGCACGGCTACCGCTTCCTGGGGATCACGGACCAGGGCTTCCGCGTAATGACCATGTCGAAACCCTATGAAGACCTCTCGTCCATCGCGGGACAGAAGATCCGGGTCATGGAGAACAAATACCACATCCAGTTCTGGAAGAGCGTCAATGCCAATCCCACCCCCATGACCTTCTCCGAGGTCTACATCGGTCTGCAGCAGGGCACCATCGACGCCCAGGAGAACGCCCTACCTCTGATCGTGACGGCCAAGCTCTATGAGCAGCAGAAGCGCCTGATCCGGACCAATGCCGTCCCGGACCTCGTCACCCTGATCGCCAGCGGCAAGTTTATGGACAGCCTCACCGAAGAACAGGCTGCCATCATCGAAGAGGCGGCGCGCCTCGCCCAGGCGGACGCCAAGGATATTTCAGATCAGAAGGCCGAGGAAGCCACCAAATACCTGGAGGATGCCGGCATGGAGATCGTCACGCCTTCCGAGCAGGACTACGAGGACATGCGGCAGATGTGTCAGCCGGTCTGGGAGACCATCCGCGAGGACTGCGGCGCGGAGCTCTTTGACGAGTACACTGCCATTGTGGAGGAGTGATCTTTTAACAAAAACACATGCACAAAAATGCCTTGAAAAAACGCGGAAAGAAGGCTTTGCAAAACATACAAAAAAGGCTTTGTCACACATAAAAAAGGCTTTGCAAAACACAAAAAAAGGTTTTGCCACGCATAAAAAAGGCATTGTAAAACATACAAAAAAGGCACTGCGGGAAGAAGATTTCCTGCAGTGCCTTTTTGAATTCAGGCATATTCTCAGTCGTACTTGATGCCGAGTTTGGCCTTCATGTATTCGCTGTCGACCTTCTCGCCCATGATGAGCTCGATGGCAGCCAGGCCCTGGAAGAGCATCATGCCGGAGCCGTTCATGGTCTTACATCCGACTTCCTTGGCCATCTTGAGCATGGCGGTTTCCGGCGGAGCATAGACGACATCGGTGACGATGAGGTCAGGGCGGAAGAAGGACTTGTCCGGAATATAGGTGTAGCCTTCGAGGGGCTTCATGCCGCAGCCGGTGGCGTTGGTAAAGAGGACGGAAGTGGCGATCTCCTGCTTGAGGGCAGCCAGGTCTTCGAGGTGGAAAAGAGTGGCCTTGCAGTTGGTCTTGGTATTGATCTTTTCGACGGTCTCCTCAGCATTTGCATAGAATTTGTCATCGCGGGCAAAGATGGACATCTCTGCTACGCCGTCCAGAGCCGCCTGGATCTGAACGGCAGTCGCGGCGCCGCCGGAACCGGCGATGGTGATCTTCTTGCCGATGATGTCGATGTTGTTATCCTTGAGGGAAGCCATGTAACCGATACCGTCGGTGACATAGCCCTTGAGATAGCCGTCGTGGTTTGTGAAGGTGTTGCAGGCTCCGACGAGCTGTGCGGCGGGATCCACCTCGTCCAGATACTTGTGGACGATGGTCTTGTTGGGCATGGAAATGTTTCCGCCCAGGATCTTCATGGCACGGACGCCTTCCATTGCAGCTTCCAGATGCTCTGCGTCTACTTCAAAGGCGAGGTTGACTACGTCCTTTCCGAGCTTCTCATAGGCGGCATTGTGCATGGCCGGGGAGTTTGAGTGGCGGATCGGGTAGGCCAGAAGACAGGTTAATTCGGTGTGTCCGGTAATCTGATGACGTTCCATGGCAGTCTCCTTTTCTGATCGATAGATGGTGTAACGGATATTGATTGACAGCTTCTATAGATGCCGCCAATGAATCCGTATATTTTAATTGAAATGATAAATTAATTGACCGGAATATACAAGAGAAAAACGAAAAAGAATTATTCTCGTTACTGTTCACGCCCTCTCGAGGGGCGTGACAGTAACTTGCGTTCGCCCATGCTAAATTCGCTCCGCGAATGGGGCGAACGCCGTTTAACTCGGGTTTTTGCGTTGGAAGCCACGCAAAAACACCTCGAGTTCAGGTGGGTCTGTACAGTAACTTATTCTCCAATGTCAGAGGTCAGAAAATATATTTTGACTTGTACTGATAAGTGACTGCAAATTCCTTGAAGGACATTACAAGAGGAGCGAAATAGGTACCCTTGAGGGAAGCCATGTAGAAATCCCGCTCCGGAACCGGCTCTGTGATCGTGAGTGTCTTTATGGGAAGCTCATGGAAGACGTGCATATCGGGCACGACTGCGATCCCGAATCCCTGGGAGACCAGGCCGGCAATCACCATATCCTCTTCGATCTCCATGATGCAGTCAGGATAGCCGCCCGCTTTGGCGAAGAGAGAATCGATGATGTCCCGCAGGCCGCTCCGCCTGTCGAAAAGGATCTGTGGATAGGCCAGGGTATCCTTGAGCTTTATGCTGTCCTGCGCAGCCAGGGGGTGATCGATCGGCACTGCCATCACCAGATCCTGGGAAGCCACTTTGACAAAATCAATGGAGGGATCGTCCTTGTATTTGGAGCAGAAGGCAATATCGTACTGACGGTTTTTCAGGCCCTCGATAATATCCGCCGATAATCCGCCCTCACTGTGAAGGCGGTAGCTGATGTTTTTGTCGGGATTTGCCTTGACGAATTCCCGCATCAGGCCGGGCACATAGCTGGCGCCCAGTACACGGATACAGCCGATATCAATGGTGCCGTTGCCGCTTCCCGTCATCTTCAGATTGGCCACGCTGCTGTCCAGATGCGCCAGGATCTCCTCCACATCCTTGAGGAAAACATTGCCCCACCTGGTCAGAACGACGTTCCTGCCGTCTTTTTCAAACAGACGGACATTCAGCTCCTCCTCCAGCGCCGCAATGGCGTGGCTGAGGGAGGGCTGGGTGATGGACAGCTGTTTTGCCGCCTTGGTATAATGTTCCAGATGTGCGAGAGTAACAAAATATCTCAGATGATGCAGATTCATGGAGGCTGCTCCTTTCCCGGTGCGGGGATGGCCCGAATACGGCCACCGGCCCTTCCGCAAACGATAACAGGCATGGAAAAGTCGTGGTAATTGATCGAAAAACATGCAGGACCGGACCATAATCCGGCCTTCAAAGTAATTCAAACCTATTATACACCAACCGATAGCGAAAATCTATCAATCGAATGAATAATATGAATTTGTCTTTAAATTAACATGGTAGTAAACTGAAAATAGCGTAAAAATACGAGCAATGTGTTTGAATTGTTTGTGTAGACTGCATAAATTTTTGCTTAACGAAAGGAGTTAAAAATGGCCAGAAAGTACCCTATCACTGTCAGTTCCTGGACACTGGGAGACCAGTGTAAATTTGAGGATCGTGTTATCGCAGCCAAGAAGGCGGGCTACGATGGAATCGGTCTCCGCGCAGAGACCTATGTAGACGCTCTCGCAGAGGGACTTCATGACGAGGATATCCTTGCAATTCTTGACAAGCACGGCATGAAATGTACAGAGGTTGAGTACATTGTTCAGTGGGCAGAGGACAACCGTTCTTACGAGCAGAAATACAAAGAGCAGATGTGCTTCCATATGTGCGAGCTGTTCGGCGTCAAGCATATCAACTGCGGCCTGATGGAGAACTACTCCGTCGAGCATACCGCTCAGAAGCTCAGAGAGCTCTGCCAGAGAGCCGGCAAGTGGATTATCGGCGTCGAGCCTATGCCTTATTCCGGAATTCCGGATATCAAAAAGGGCTGGGCAGTTGTCAAGGCAGCTGACTGCGAGAACGCCAAGCTGATCCTGGATACATGGCACTGGGTCCGTGCAAATCAGCCCTGCGATCTGGAGCTCCTGGCTGATATCCCCGCAGACAAGATCGTCTCCATCCAGATCAACGACGTCTGGGAGAGACCTTATGCAAAGAGCATCCTCAGAGACGAGTCCATGCACGATCGTCTTGCACCCGGCACCGGCATCGGCGCTACCGTTCCCTTCGTCAAGATGATCAAGGAGAAAGGCATCCAGCCTGCAGCACTCGGTGTTGAGGTTATCAGCGACGCCATCCTTGCAAAGGGCATCGAGCAGGCAGCGAAAGAGACCTTCGACGGCTGCGCAGCAGTTCTGAAGGAAGCATGGCCGGAGGCCCTGGAAGGCTGAGAATAAGCTGAAAAGGCTGAATTTAACGACTTATTTGACACAAATGTGCAAATTGACAGGAAAACCGGACGTCTTGGGGGGCATCCGGCTTTCCTGTCAATAAACAGATTTCGCACATCTATTGTTTAGCAAGCAGAGAGGTAACAGGATGAAGTTTTTACATATGTTTTCTCCGATCCAGATCGGACCTATGACTGTTAAAAACCGCTTTGTCGTTCCGCCTATGGGAAACAACTTTGCCAATACCGACGGCACCATGAGCGATCAGTCTGCAGCATACTACGGCGCAAGGGCAAAGGGCGGTTTCGGCCTGATCACCTTTGAGGCGACTGTAGTACATAAGGGCGCAAAGGGCGGCCCCAGAAAGCCCTGTCTCTATGACGACTCCTCCATCGACAGCTTCAAGAAGGTCATCGACATCTGTCATGCAGAGGGCGCCAAGGTTTCCATCCAGCTGCAGAACGCAGGTCCCGAAGGAAATGCCAAGAACGCAGGCGCTCCCATCGAGGCGGCTTCTCCCATCGCGGCTGCAGACGGAAGAGACATCCCTGTGGAAGTTTCCACCGAGAAGGTTTATGAGCTGATCAAGGGCTATGGCGAGGCTGCAAAGCGCGCTATGAAGGCAGGTGCCGACGCTGTTGAGATCCATATGGCACACGGCTATCTGGTCAACTCCTTCCTGTCTCCCAGAACCAACAAGCGTATCGATGAGTTCGGCGGCAACTTCGAGAACAGAATGCGTTTCTCCCGCCTGATCATCGAGGAAGTCAAGAAGGCTACAGAGGGCAAGATCGCTGTTCTGGCCCGTATCAACAGCACCGAGGATATGTTCGGCGGCCTTGACAACCACGATATGTGCGCAGTCGCTGCCTATCTTGAGGAGTGCGGCCTGGATGCTCTGCATGTATCCCGTGCAGTCCATCTGAAGGATGAGTACATGTGGGCACCCACCGGTATCCACGGCGGTTTCTCCGCAGAGCTCGTCGGCAACATCAAGAAGTGCGTCTCCATCCCGGTCATCACCGTCGGCCGTTACACCGAGCCTCAGTTCGCTGAGCAGGTCGTCAAACTCGGCGTTGCCGATATGGTCGCTTTCGGACGTCAGTCCCTGGCTGATCCCGAGATGCCCAGGAAGGCCTTCGAGGGAAGACTGGAAGATATGACCCCCTGCATCGCCTGCCTCCAGGGCTGCGTTGCAAACATGTACAAGGGCCAGCCCATCTGCTGCCTGACCAACCCTGTTCTGGGCCGCGAAGTCGAGGGACTTCCCAAGGCAGAAGTTTCCAAGAAGGTCTATGTCATCGGCGGCGGTGTCGCCGGTATGTGTGCAGCTTTTACAGCACAGAAGCGCGGCCACAAGGTCACCCTGTTCGAGGCAACTGACAAGCTGGGCGGCAACATGCGTCTGGCGGCCTTCCCTCCCGGAAAGGGCGATATCACCAACATGATCCGCAGCTACATCACCAAGTGTGAGAAGAGCGGCGTAGAGATCAAAATGAACACCAAGGTCGACCTTGACATGATCAAGGCGGACAAGCCCGATGCAGTCGTCCTTGCAACCGGTTCCGAGACCCTGATCCTGCCCTTCATCAAGGGTATCCACAATCCTGATATCGTTCACGGTATGGATGCTCTGGACGGCAAGCGTCCTGTCGGCCACAAGGTTCTGGTCGTCGGCGGCGGCATGGTCGGTGCCGAGACTGCCGAGTTCCTGGCAGAGCAGGGCCACGATGTATCCATCGTCGAGATGCGCCACGAGATCGGTCCCGATGTCATCCATGAGCACCGCGTCTTCCTGATGCATGCCCTGAATGAGTACGGTGTACAGGAACTCACAGACGCAGCTGTTCAGGAGATCTTCTCCGACGGCGTTAGCTACAAGAACGCAGCAGACAAGTCTGACGAGACCATCTATGAGGCCAGAGGATTCGACACAGTCGTTCTTTCCATGGGCTTCGTATCCCGCTACAGCCACCGCGACGCAGACCGCAACGTGGTCTACGATTTCCGCGATGAGATCAAGGCCGTTATTCCCGAGACCTACATCGTCGGTGATGCGGTTCAGGCCAGAAGAGCACTGGATGCAACCAAGGAAGCTTACGATGTTGCAATGAAGATCTGATAAAGATCTGACTTTTCGTCGGTACCATTCGTTCTTTTGTGTGCAATATCCTGTTTGGGCAGGATCCTGTTTCACCAAAGAACGGTACAAATATAAAAAATCCCCGGCCGGGTATAAACAGACGCAATGACGCGTATGACTGTACCCGGCTCGGGCCAACTGCTTCAGAGGAGAACACAAATGGAAAACAGAATTGATGGCAGAACCGGACTTCTGGCTCTGTTCGGAACACCCGTAGGACATTCAGGATCCCCCGCAATGTACAACTGGTGCTTCCGCAAACATGGCCTGAATCTCGCATACATGGCATTTGATGTCAACATCGATGACATGGAGCAGACCATGAGTACGGTCAGACTCTGGAACCTGCGCGGCGGCAACTTCACAATGCCCGTCAAGAACATCGCAGCGACTCTTTGTGATGAGATTTCCCCCGCTTCCCGTATCATCGGCGCATGCAACGTCTTTGTTAACAGAGACGGCAAGATCTACGGCGATGTCACGGACGGTGTCGGTTTCATCAAGAACCTCGCTGTCAACGGCGTTGAGGTCAAGGGCAAAAAGATGGTCGTTCTGGGCGCAGGCGGTGCAGCAACTGCAATCCAGGTTCAGGCAGCACTTGACGGTGCAGCCGAAGTGGCAATCTTCAACAGAGATGATGAGTTCTTCGCAAGAGCCGAATCCACCAAGGAAAAGCTCGCCAAGGAAACACCCGATGTGAAGGTTACCGTGACACACCTCGAAGAGGCTGACAAGCTCGCAGCAGCGATCAATGCCTGCGATATCCTTGTCAATGCTACTTCTGTCGGCATGAAGCCTCAGGATGGCATTTCTCTGGTTGACAAGGCTCTTCTCAGAAAGGATCTTGTTGTAGCGGATACCGTTTACAATCCTGAGAAGACCCAGCTGATTCTCGATGCGGAAGAAGCCGGATGCGCGAAAGCCATCGGCGGCAAGGGGATGCTTCTGTATCAGGGCGCAGTCAACTACGAGCTTTACACCGGTCTCGAGATGCCGGTGGAAGAGTATCAGGCATGGCAGGCGGAGCAGGCTAAATAATCAGTCCCGCTTTTCCTGTAAGGATCTGGTACAGCTGCCATAACAGGCAGCAGGTTATAAGTGGTTTCAATGGTCTGTAGCGCAGTCCATTGGTGCCAGGAATGTCGGATCCTGATGCTCATCCTATCGAGTACTGCGGGCATCAGGATCTGGCACAGTAGTTTTTTTCAAAGAGGGAGATAAATGAAAGCTAAAAAATATGCTCTTTCCATGATTGCCGTTTATATGGCATATCTGACCCATGGTATCCAGGCTCTGATCTTTTCTCAGAACAAGATTAATTTTGCCCTTCAGTGGGGCTTTGACATGTCCGATGAGAAATCTGCGGCTTATGCAGCAGGTGTCGCGGCAGTCAGTACTGCAATTGCCTGGACCGGCTTCGGCAAGTTCTGCTCCGTCTGGATCGGCGGCGAGATTTCCGACCGTGTCGGCCGTAAGAAAATGATGATCGGCGGTGCAATCCTTTACGTTATCTGCTTTTGGTTCATGCTCACTTCTGGAAATGCGACTGTAGCAGCGTTTATGGGCTTTCTGGCAGGCGTTGCTACCTCCGGTTTCTGGGATGCATCCGGCTATCCCGCTGTTCAGGAAGCTTATCCTGCAGCTCCCGGTGCAGCCCTGATCGGTATCAAGTTCTTCGTATCCCTGTCTGGTATGATTTATCCTCTGCTTGCAGTTGCCAATACCAGCAAGGGCGGTGATGCTTGGAAGATGAATATCTATATTCCGCTGGTAATGTCCTTCGTAGTCCTGGCACTTGCCATCATTGCTCCTTATGTCTATGACGATGAGAAGAAGGCTGCTGCAGCTTCCGGCGGCAAGGGCTCCAGTGAGATCGAAGCTGAGATCCAGGCAGCTAAGGATCGCATGATCGTCAAGCCCAGTACTTTCGCAAAGTTCCTCGCTTACTTCTATGCATTCCTTTGCATGGCGATCATGTACGGCGCTCAGCAGTATACCAAGGCTTTCGGCCAGGCTTACTCCGGACTGACTGAGGTTCAGGCTGCAGGAATGACCACCATCTACACACTCGGTTCTCTCTGCGCAGTTATCTTCTGGGCATTCATGATGGCTAAGCTGAAATGGAATCCGCTGAAGGTTATCATCGTTGACTCCGTGATGACAGCGATCGCTCTGGCAGTCGTTCTGCTCATCCACAACGTTGCAATCGTT
>CACZFF010000001.1 GCA_902780385.1 uncultured Lachnospiraceae bacterium | reverse complement strand
TCCCCTGTATCATTAACTGATCCCGGAGAAAGAAAAAGCACCGGAATTTCCGGTGCTAATGTTAAAAGATTTTTGGGACATTTTCAAAAATGGTTGACACAGGGTTTTTGTTTTCATGCAAAATAATTGGTTAATGAGTTATTTTTCAGAAAAAGGCAGAAATCCGGTGTTATTGCATGCGTTCCAAAAAGCCATGGGAACATATGGTATTTTGAAGCAAGAACAAAGTGTCTTCGACACTTCAACTCCCCTGCCCCTCAATCTTGAGGGGTGGGGTTTCTTTTTTCCATCCATCTCTTCTATAATGTTCATATGAATATCCTTCAAAAAATCTTTACAGACCATTACGAAGAAATGGTTTATATCCTCCATCCACGTACTTCCGTAATCGAAAACGTGGACAAGATGATCAATTGTGGCAATCCATCCTTCGGTGGAGCCATGTATGGCTGCCCTGACTGCGGAAAGATGAAATTTGTTCCTTTTCGCTGCCATAGCCGTTTTTGCCCCACCTGCGGGAATAAATACTCTATGGAAAGGACAACCAATATGTCCTTTAAACTCATCAATGTCACTCACCGGCACTGCGTCTTCACCATTGACGAAAATCTGCGTTCCTTTTTTCTAAAAGACCGTTCCCTTCTCAACTGACTTTTTCATGCGGTCAAAAGCGTAGTTTCACGTTTATTCCATAAGATGAACAAATCCAAAAACTTTACCCCCGGCTTCATTATGGTCCTTCACACTTTTGGACGGGACCTCAAATGGAATCCGCACATCCATTGCCTGATCTCAGAGGGCGGCTACAGTGACGATGCCTACTGGCGCAATGTAAAACATTTCAATTACACTTTTCTCCGCAATGCCTTCCGTACCGCTCTCCTTAATGAACTGGAGACTCATCTCGGTCCGTCTTTTAAAAAGGTGAAAGCTGCCTGTTATAAAAACCATAAGCACGGCTTCTATGTCTACGCCAGATCCCAAAAGTGTGACCCGAAAATAGTGACCAAATACCTTAGCAGGTATCTTGGCCGACCGGTAATTGCAACTTCACGCATTGACAACTATGACGGTGCTAACGTCACTTTCCATTACAACCGGCATGAAGATAATGAGTATGTGACAGAAACGGTTCCTGCCCTTGAATTCATCGAGCGTTTGATCCGGCATATCCCGGAAAAACATTTCAAAATGATACGTTATGGCGGTATTTATGCCAGGAACAGAGATATCGACAAAAAACTGTTTCGGGCAGTTCCCCCGTGAAAAACATCATGTCTTGTGCAGCTTTAATAAATGGCGTTCTGCCATCCTCCATGCTTTCGGCTATGACCCCCTCAGGTGCGATGAATGCGGCTCCACCATGCTCTTTCTGGAACTGTATTATCGGCACAAGCGTGTTTCTCTTGAAAAAATGTACGAGAAAGCAATGTCCCGTTCCCGTGGAAAGAGGTCTTCTGCATAGCTTTCAAAACATACTCCAATGAAATATAATTTCTTTGGAGGAAACAATCTTATGAAAACAAAGATAGAGGAACTACGCAGTAAATACATGAATGATCCTCCTGAAGGTATGACTGTCATGGACATCCGCAACATGAGCGATGACGACCTTCTGGATATGGACTACTTTCTGAATGATGATGATCTTGATGACGATTTTGGCGAAGAAGGTTTCTATATTTTCTAAATCGCCAGTATCATCATCTTCTTTTCATGACTGAACACCTATTATCTAACGTATGTTCGATGAACATACGCTAATTTTTGTTGCCTCCAAAATCGAAATTTCCTATAAAGCAAAAAAGGACTGTCATATCTGCTGTTTAATATGCAGATACAACAATCCTTTATCAGTCATTCAATGATATGTTTTCAGCTAATTGTTTGTTCTGACGCAAGTTTCCCGGCAGGTCCTTCCATCTTCTTTTTCTGCTGAGCCGCGGTGATCCGCACGGTCAGGGCAGTCGGGATCAGGCGCTGCCCTATGACAGCGGCACGGATCTGGCGTCCCGGAATGATCACGGTCTGCCGGCGCGCCATCATGCGAAGAGCATAGTCCACACACTCCTCCGCAGAGATGCCCGGCAGGGCGAAGGATACATCAGCCACGTCATTGAATTCCGTATTGACCGGGCCGGGGCAGAGGCATCCAACGTAGACAGGGGATTTTGCCTGGCGCAATTCCTCTGCCACGCCGCGTGTCAGGCTGGCCATATAGGCCTTGGTCGCATAGTAGCCGGACATATAGGGGCCTGCAGGGAAAAGTCCCGCCGAGGAAGCGACATTGAGGATGGCTCCGCCTCCCTCTGCTTCCATGCGGTGCAGGATATATTTAAAAAGGACATGCTGGGCAGTCACATTGACATCGACCATCCCGATCTCGCGGGCGACCTCGGTTGCTACGAAGGGACCGCTGACGCCGAAGCCGGCATTGTTGATAAAAATGTCGATGCGGCGACCGACAAGGTCTTCACAGAGCCGGATCAGATCCTCGCGCCTTGCCAGGTCCGCCGGCAGCAGAAGGCACTCCGTTCCCAGTTCTCTGCGCAGCACTTCAAGCCTGTCGCGGCGGCGCGCGATCAGGATCAGAGGATATCCTTCGAGAGACAGCCGCTTTGCAAATTCCAGTCCGATCCCGGAACTTGCGCCTGTGATCACAGCATAATTTTTCTTACCGGCAGCTGTGTGATTTTCCGTATCTGCTCCGAAAACGCCCCGGTCTGCACCGGATGCTCTTTCCAGAGTATCCCTGACGGCATTTTCCGCTTCCTGCGCGCAGACAGCGGCTGCTTTTCTCATCGACCTGCCCAGTACGATGCCGGTCTCCTTCAGATGTTTCAGATAGGGCTCTGCCCTTTGGATGATACGTTTATCCAAGTCAGTTACCTCGTGTATATGGGTTCTCATGCGGCATCCGGCTTACGTTCTTCAGATGCTTTTGCCGCTGTTTATGTGTCGGTTAAAGAAGGCTGTGTAAGGCTCCGTATCACCATTTTCCGGTCATTGACATCCCGCTGCTCAGACATCAGACGTCCGTGGGAAAAGCAATGCCTGCGCCGAGGCGGGCGCGCTCGATGGTGCGCATGACTGCCAGAGTGATCTCCAGTTCCCGCTCCATGAATGCGCGGTCGTTTTCGGCGGCGGCGCGGGAGAAATTGCGGAACTCCTGGACCAGACGGTTTTTATCTGCGGGCGGATTATATTCCTCGACCTGCTTGTTGATGCAGTAGCGGAGTCTTTCAACTTCATTGGGCTTACCGGGGACCTGGATCCAGCCCTTTTCGCCCTGAATGGTAAAATGGCAGGGGCTGTCTGAGTCCTTGGCAGCTGCAAGCACGCCGACGAAATCCTTGTACTGTAAGACTGCCAGTCCCGAGATGTCCACCCCGTTAAAACCGATGTTGGGGTAATATTTGACTTCTTCCGGTTCGCCCAGCAGAGCGATTGCCATATTGAAATTGTAGACATTCAGGTCGAACAGCGCGCCGCCGCAGGCAGCCAGATCAAAGGCGGGGGCGACATCCCCCTTGAGGTACCTGTCGTAGCGGCTGGAATACTGGCTGTAGTTGGCCTGCACCATACGGATGCGGCCGATGGAGGGAAGGATTTCCCGCATGCGCTCAATGATCCGGCAGTTGCGGTTGGTCACTGCCTCAAAAAGAAAGCGTCCCTTTTCTCTGGCAAGATCCGCCAGTTCCTGCGCATGGGCCGTGAGTGTCGTGAAGGGCTTCTCCATAATGACATCCTTGCCTGCAAGCAGAGCCTTTTTGCCATATTCATAATGGACGAGATTGATGATACCCACATAGACAGTGTCGATCTCCGGGTCTGCCAGAAACTCTTCATAATCCGTATAGACCTTTCCGATCCCGAATTTTTCCGCAAATGCACGCCCTTTATCAATACTGTGCGGCCGTGCAAGGATCGCAGTCAGCTCGATCGCCGGGACTTCCGACATGGCTGTCAGCGCTTCAGTGATGATAAAACCGGTTCCGATGATACCTATTTTCATGCAAGCACCTCCTCTAATCAGGCTTTCCCGTCTGCGTCCTGACCGGATCCTTCTCCGGAGTTTCCCTTATTGTCCTGACCGGATCCTTTTCCGGCTTCCCCGTCTTTGTCCTGGTCCGGCTCTTTTCCCGGCGCCATTCCTGAAACAGGACCGGCTTTTTTCCCGGCCTCCTGCTCAGCGGCTTTCTTCAGAGTCTTCTGCGCGTCCGCCTCGGCAGTCTCGATCAAATCCTCGATTAGGATCTTCTTCATATCGTCTTTCGTAGGATCTTTGAGTGCCGCGACACGGCGGGCCTGATTGGTGATGATCTCTTCAAAGAAATTGCGCACCTCACGGGCGTTGGCGAAATTTTCGGAAGTCGCCAGCTTGCGCTGAACGATCATGGCGCGGACCTGGTCCTTGACATACTCATCCGCCTCATAGTCGTATTTCCTGCAATTCATGTCAAAAATGCCCATGAGCTCGTCGATGGTATAGTCCGGAAATTCGATATACTTATTGAAGCGCGACTTGAGTCCGGGGTTGCTGTTGATGAAGTTTTCCATGGGCGCAGTGTATCCTGCGACAATGACGACAAAGTCCTCGCGGCTGTCTTCCATGGCCTTGAGGATCGTGTCGATCGCCTCCTGTCCGAAAGTGTCATCTTTGCGCGCAAGAGCGTACGCTTCATCGATAAAAAGGACACCGCCCTTTGCTTCTTCGATTTTCTTGCTGGTCTTGATCGCGGTCTGGCCCACGTAGCCGGCGACAAGGCCGGACCGGTCCACTTCCACAAGCTGACCTGTGGAAAGAACACCGATCTGTTTATACAGCTTGGCCAGAATCCTGGCGACCGTCGTCTTGCCGGTGCCGGGATTGCCTGTGAAGACCAGATGAAGAGAGACCGGGACAGACTTCAGGCCGCTGTCCTTGCGCATCTTCTGAATCCTGACAAAATCAGTCAGTTCCCTCACATCATGCTTGATCTTCTTTAAACCGATCAGAGCATCCAGCTCTTCCATGGGATCCTTTTCCGGCTCCCTGGGCTTTGCTGCCTCTGCAGGCTTCTGCGGGCTCTCCTGCTCCTGTACCTTCGGTGCTCCCGTCTGTACAGCGCCGGGAGCAGCAGAAGGACTTGCATTTCCGGGCACAAATCCCGTGAATAAATCTCCGCCCGTTCCTGCCATAAGGCCCGGATCGATTTCCCCGCCCATGTCCGGAAGATTTCCTGCACCTGTGCCGGCAGAACCTGCAGAATCCTTTCCGGTCAGGGAAGGCATTCCGTTGTACAGCGGATTATCCAGGAGAGACTGTACCTCCCGCAGAGCATCATTTGCGCGCTGCAGGGCATCTTTACGTTTTTCAAGCTCCGCGGATACTGCTTTCTGCCGTTCAAGCAGGGCATCCGCCTTGGAGGAAAACTGCGATGTGACTTCCCTGCCCTTCTGCTCCAGCTCATCAATTTTTCCGCCGAAAAAATCCCCGTACATCCCGGAGAGGTATTTTCTTTCTGTATTCTGCAGTGCCTCGAGACGCTCTTTTTCTTTTTCCAGTCTGCTCTTCTTATCTGAACTCATCTGACCGTGTTCTCCTCATTCATCTGCAAACAGGCTTCCGCTTTCATTTGCGGAATGCAAACGCATTTCTGCCTTGTCCCACTAAATCCATTTGTTCTTTTCTACCGTGCAGCACAAAATCGCATGAAAGGACCTGTGCACCGCCGGTGACTGTAACCACTTTTCATTATACGCTTTCGGCGGTGTATCCTGCAATCAGCTTTTATGTTCTGTACCCGCCCCCTCGAAGGGCGTGTACATGTATGGCCTCAAACAATTTGCTCTATCGTATAAAAGTGGTTATAATGAAAAACGTGTTACACGCCCCCTCGAAGGGCGTATATATGTAAAAGACACGAAAAAAGAGTACATCTGGAATACTTGCGTTCAAGACTCCTGTCTCTATAAAAAAGCTATAAAACACCGCACAATACTTTATGAAACACACTCATGATAACAAGAGGGAAAAAAAGATTTCTCTCATTGCTTCCTGCATTACGATCGTAATTTTCCTCTGTCTGCTCTTCGCAGGCAGAGCTTTTCTGATGCAAAAAATATTCCCTGCACAAGACCCCTCCGGACAGGATGTGCGGTCAGCTCCGTCAGAAACCTCTTACGCAGGATTTGACGGCCGCATCCGCGAATGGCTGGGAATCGACACGATCCTGTCAATCCTGGATATAGGAGACGGATATACTGTCGTAAAGGCGGATTCGTCACGTACGACAGAGAAAGCTTCTGAAGATGTAAAGCCCGCTCAGGCAGACCAGACTGCCGCCGCAGACCTTGAAGCCCCTCAGGCAGGGCAGACCGCTTCCGCAGACGCTGAAACCCCTCAGGCAGACCAGACTGCTTCCGCCGGCAGCAGCACTGCCTCCGCGGATTCTGATCAAAAGAAGACTGCGCAGGCGGGAACAAAAGAGGAGGCTGCAGAGGAAAAGACAGCGGAAGAAAAAGCGACAGAGAAAAAAGGTACAGAGGATAAGACAGAAGAAAAAGCAACAGAGAAAAAAGGTACAGCAGATAAGGCTGCGGAAGAAAAGGGTACAGAGAAGAAGGCAGCTGAAGAAAAGGGATCAGAAGAGGAAGCAGCTGCGGAAAAAGAAGCAAAGCAGGAGGAAACAGGGGAAAAGGATACAAAGGAAAAGGAGAAAGAGAAAAAGAAAGACTCTTCTCCCACAAAACTTCAGAAAAAGTACATCGCCGCATGGGAAGAATGGCACATGCGTGATTTCCCGGTAAATTTTCCCCTTCACAATTATAACTGGAAATATCTTAACCGTGACGAAGAAGGAAAACTGCGTTACGAGGGAGATGAAAACTACATGATCCGCCAGGGCATCGATGTCTCGGAATTTCAGGGAAAAATCGACTGGGATAAGGTCAAAGAAGACGGCATCGACTTCGTCTTTGTCCGTGCAGGCCACCGCACGATGCACACCGGCGACCTGCAGCGGGACAGCCGGGCCATCAAAAACCTGACCCGTGCAAAAAAGGCCGGCCTTGATGTCGGCGCCTATGTTTTTTCCCAGGCGATCACCAAAGAGGAAGCCCGTGAGGAGGCTCAGCTCTGCCTCGATGTCATTAAAGAAAGCGGCGTCGAACTCACGCTCCCCATTGTCTTTGATCCCGAGATCGTCATCGAAGACTACTACGCGCGCATCAATTTTATCAGCGGCAAACAGTTCACGGACAACGCCGTCGCTTTTTGCGAGAAGATCAAAAAAGCGGGCTATACTCCCGCCCTTTACGCAAACTGCTCCACAGAGACAGATATCCTGGACATGTCCCGCTTAAAAGGGACCACCATCTGGTATGCCGACTACAGCAATGTCCCCGAAACTCCCTATGATTTCACCTTCTGGCAATACTCCAATCTGGGCCGGGTCGACGGTATTCCCGAGACAGAGACAGATCTGAATGTGTGGTTTATCAAAAAATAAAAGACTTATCAAAGAATAAAAGATAAAGAAAGCCTGAAGAATTCCGTGAATACAGAAAATAAAGAAGATATCAAATACATGAAAGCCGCCCTGAAGCAGGCGGAAAAGGCGATTGCGCTCGGAGAGGTCCCGATCGGCGCCGTCATCGTCTATGAAGGAAAAATCATCGCGCGGGGATACAATCGGCGGAACACGGACAAGACGACACTGGCGCACGCAGAGATTGCCTGCATCCGCAAGGCCTGCAAAAAGATCGGTGACTGGCGTCTGGAGGGGTGCACGCTCTACTGCACTCTGGAGCCCTGTCAGATGTGCGCCGGAGCCATTATCCAGTCCAGAATCGACCGCGTCGTCATCGGGACGACCAGCCCCAAATCCGGCTGCGGCGGAACCCTGCTCAATATCCTGCAGAACCCGGATTTCAACCACCAGGCAGAGGTCCAATATGATGTCATGCGCGAGGAATGCACCGAAATCCTTCAGCGCTTCTTCAAAGATCTGCGCAGACGCAATAAAGAGCAGAAAAAATTGCTCCGCATGCAGGCTGCCATGACCGGTTCGCAGTCAGATACTGCCATGACCGGTTCGCAGTCAGATACTTGACAATCTTTCTTCTTTTGACTATAGTTATCGAAGCGCTTTGATATTTACATGCACTGTTCTACTCGTCAAATCGCTCTTGTCTCCCCTGTCATGGGATGGAGTATTGAAAGCTGCCTGTCGGCACGTATGGGTTCGGGTCTCGCGCAATGGAAACCTGTGAACCGTGTCAGGATGGGAACATAGCAGCACTAAGCGGGAACTTTCATGTGCCGCGAGGGTGCCTGGCTCTGCGGCCGGCCGGCAGCTTTCAGCGCTTCATTACTGTGACGGGGACTTTTTTTATCCCCTTCAATCCAGGAAGATCAGCATGCCCGTTATTATATGGGCAGTATGGGCTTCCGCATGAGGTTTTCCATGGACCAGAACAGTACCTTATCCACTTTAAACAGAGAAGACACCGGCAGGGCAGGCGATCCGACATGCACTCCGGCCGCCCCATGCGGCCCCGCCTCTGAGTCGTCATACAAAGCCCCTGACAGCTGTCAGGGAAGTCTCCGGAAAGGTCTTCCGGACCTGCAGGCTGAAGTTGAGGCTGTAAAGGATCTGTCCGACTGCAGGCTCTGTCCCAGAGACTGCCGCGTCAACCGGCTCAAAGGGGAGAAGGGCTTCTGCGGCGAGGGCGGCACGATCCGCGCGGCACGCGCAGCGCTCTACTATACGGAAGAACCCGTCATATCAGGAAGCCGCGGAAGCGGCACTGTGTTTTTCGCAGGCTGCAACCTTGGCTGCATCTACTGCCAGAACCGGCAGATCTCCAGACCGGGCGCTTCCCCCTCGGGGGCTTTGGAAAAAGATACATCATCCATAAGAAATTCGCCCTCTTCCGTTTCCCGGCAAAACGTTTCAGGGCAGAACCTTTCCCGGCAGAGCCTTTCGCAGCAGAACCTTTCGCAGCAGAGCCTTTCGCAGCAGAACCTTTCGCAGCAGAACCTTTCAGACATAAGGAAATCCCTGCCCCGTCTCCTGGAAATCAGTCCGGATCGGATGGCGGAAATATTTCTGGAACTTCAGGAACAGGGGGCGCACAATATCAATCTGGTGACTCCCGAGCATTTTGTGCCCCTTCTGGTCCCGGCACTGCGCCGGGCAAAAAAACAGGGACTCTCGATCCCTGTCGTATACAACACCGGCAGCTACGAGCGTGTCGAAGCCGTAAAAGCCCTGGAAGGACTGGTGGATGTCTGGCTCCCTGACCTGAAATATGTCTCCTCAGCGCTCTCAGCCCGGCACACAGGTGCGGGAGATTATTTCCAATATGCCTCCGCCGCCATCGCCGAGATGGTACGCCAGTGCCCGGAGCCGGTCTTTTCAGACGGAAGCCACACCATCGACTGCCCGGACGACGCCGATGATCCGATCATGGTTCACGGCGTCCTGGTCCGTCATCTGGCCCTGCCCGGCTGCGCAGAGGACTCCCGCGCGGTCCTGCGCTATCTGTATGAAACCTACGGCGACCGTATTTTCATCAGTATCATGAACCAGTACACCCCTATGCCGCAGTTCCTGCACAGTCATCCGGATCCGGATCTCTGCCGGTGCCTGTCGGAGGCGGAATACGAGGCCCTGGTTGATTTTGCCATCGATCTGGGGATCACCAACGGCTTTATACAGGAGAGCGGCACTGTCTCGCCTTCCTATATCCCTGTCTTTGACGGGACAGGCATCCTTCCCGCTGCCCGCCGGTAAATAAAGACCGTATTTACAGGAATGCTCTTTACAGGAGAGCTCTTTGCAGGAAAGCTTATGCAGGGGAAAGCTCTTACAGAGGATTGCTTCCATCGACAAATCTCATCAATTCCATCAGGGAGACTGCTTTTGCGCATTCATCAGGGTGCAGCTGTCGTCCATGAGTGCTCTGACACGAGAGGAAAATCGAAAAAATCATGAAACGCGTTGATTTCGGGAACGGAAAAACCCTGACCAATATTCTGGCGACGGCTCTGCCCATGTTTGTGGCGCAGACGCTGAATCTCCTCTACAATATCGTGGACCGGATCTTCATCGCCCGCATCCCCGGGATTGGAACTGCGGCGCTGGGCGCGGTCGGCATGTGTTTTCCGATCGTGATCCTGATCACAGCCTTCACCAATATGTTCGGCAGCGGAGGCGCCCCCCTGTTTTCAATCTCCCGCGGTGCGGGCAATCGAAAAGAGGCGTCCCTGATCCAGAACACCGCCTTTTTCCTGCTGCTTATGACAGCCGCCATACTGACAATCCTGGGAGAAGCTGTCGGGCGCCCGATGCTGAGCGTATTCGGCACATCAGACCAGGCCATGGTCCACGCGCTTCCCTATCTGCGCATTTACCTGATCGGAACCGTTTTTTCCATGATCGCCACGGGAATGAATCCCTTTATCACTGCCCAGGGATATGCCATGACCGGTATGACCACAGTGATCATCGGAGCGGCTGCCAATATCATCCTGGATCCGCTCATGATCTTCGTCCTGGGACTGGGCGTAGAAGGCGCAGCGATCGCGACGATCCTCTCCCAGGCCCTCTCCGCTGTCTTTGTTCTGCGCTTTCTATTCAGTCAGAAGGTCGACTACCGACTCCGCCTTCTGAATCCGGAAGAGATCAAAAGATGCGGTCCCCGCGCCCGCAGGATCGCCGGTCTGGGCCTGGCCGCATTTATCATGCAGCTGACAAACAGCCTGGTCTCCATCAGCTGCAACAATGTTCTGTCCCATGTCGGGGGAGACATCTATGTCTCGATCATGACCATCATCAACTCCGCCCGCCAGATGCTGGAGACGCCCCTGCTGTCGATCACCGAAGGTACTTCGCCGATCATCAGCTACAATTACGGAGCGCGCCGTTACAGGGAAGTCAAAGAAGCAGGCGTGATCATGTTCCTGCTGTCAAT
This sequence comes from uncultured Lachnospiraceae bacterium, assembly GCA_902780385.1. Lineage (GTDB taxonomy): Bacteria > Bacillota > Clostridia > Lachnospirales > Lachnospiraceae > CAG-791. The sequence goes on along the minus strand of CACZFF010000001.1, from coordinate 95,363 downwards.
GGGCTATGCCGGCACTGTGTGGATCCTCATCCGCCTCTTCCCGGCCTTTGTGATCGGTATTTTCAGCTCCGACCCGGCACTGATGGAGACGGCACTCCCCTGCTTTAACCTTTATTTTTCAACCTTTATCTTCATGGTCTTTCAACATTGCGGACAGATCATCTTCAAGTCCCTTGGCAAAAAGAACCATGCGATTTTCTTCTCTCTGCTGCGCAAGGGCTTCATCGTCGTCCCCCTGACCTACCTTCTGCCCTATGCTTTCGGTATGGGCACATCCGGCGTCTTCGCGGCAGAACCGGTTTCCAACGTCCTGGGCGGCATGGCCTGTTTTATCACCATGCTTCTGGTCGTCCTGCCGGAACTGACAACCAATGAAAGGAGCACTCAATGAAAAACAAACGCGTTTTTGCACTTCTGGCCGGCATGGTCCTGGTCCTGTCTGCAGCTGCCTGCGGCAATAACAGGACGGCAGGGCCCGCTGATAACAGCACTGTAAAAAAAGAAAGCACTGCCGCAGAGAGCAATGCTTCACAAGAAACCAATACCGCCCCGGACAGCGGTGCACCCGCTGAAAGCAGCATTGCTTCCACCGGGGCCGAATCCGAAGGCAGCAGTGCATCCGCCGGAGAAGCAGCTGATGAAAGCAGCGAGTTCTCTCCCGAGGACAGCCAAATGTCAGACGACGGATCTGTCATCAATTTTCCTCAGGCAGGCATCTCTTTTACCCTTCCGGATTCCTTCAAAAATACAAAGGGATTTCTCCCTAATGGCGGCGGAGAAATCTCAGCCGGAGACGGCGTTTTCTGTATGTACTACAATTATATTGCCCTCAGCGAGGACGACTACAACAACCTTCTTGCCGCCTACAAGGGAGATCCGGACAATCCGGACAAGTATGAAAGCTTTTTCAATCCCCGTGTGCTGGGCATGTTTTCTGTCTATGCGGCGGACAAAAACCGCTCTGCAGAGGAAATCGGCAAATACCTGAAAAAGCTCAATGAGGACAGAGGCACACCGCTCACCGTTGAAAATCCCATGGAGGGAGCGGAGCTCATCGGAACCGCAGGGGAATACAATTTCTACTTCCTGGACGAGACCAGACCCGATGCTGAAATAGCAGAGGAAGACAGTTTCTTCAGCCAGATGTTTGATCTCTCCGGTTACAAAGAGGAATACGCCGCACTGGTGGAGGACGTGAAAAACAGCTGCGCGGATCTCATGGAGTTCTACGAGCCCCGGAGAACAGAAGAATAGGAGTTCAGACACACCTGAAACGCGAGGTGTTTTTCGCGCGCTTTTCGCGAAAAACCCGAGTTGAACGGCGAAAATCGCGCGCGCAGCGCAGACAATGCTTAGCTTTGTTGGAATGCGATTTTCGCAACGTTACATGTACACGCCCTCGAAAGGGCGTGTACATGTAACGAGGAATAAAATGAAACCGGGCAGGAATCGATCATGGATTTGATCAATTCCTGCCCGGTTGTTTTCTTTTTTCAATCCGGCAGTACAAAAACCGCACACACTCAGCGTCTTCGATCCAGGAACTTCATGTATTCACTGACCATCAGTGCGATCCGGAAGGTCATTGCATCCTCAAAGGTCCGGATATCCAGTCCGGTTGCCTTTTCCAGCTTTTCCATACGGTAGACAAGAGTGTTTCTGTGGATGAAGAGCTGGCGGGCGGTCTCCGAGACATTGAGGTTGTTGTCAAAGAAGGTCTTGATTGTCGCGAGGGTCTCCTGATCAATCGAAGAAGGATCATAGTCGCCGAAAATTTCCCGCAGGAACATCTGGCACAGGTTTACAGGCAGCTGGTAGATCAGCCTGCCTATGCCGAGTTCATTGTAGGAAAGAATGCTGCGGCCCGGGTAGAAGATCCTGCCGACATCCATCGCCATGCGGGCTTCCTTAAAGGACTTGGACAGATCTTTCAGATCGGGAACGATCGTTCCATAGGCCGCCCTGGCGCTCACCATGGCCTCTGTTCCGAGCATATCCACTGCCGTAACGGCACAGCGCTCAAGCGTCTCATAGGCCTCTGCAGAATCCAGAGATTTGATCAGGATCACGCTGTTCTCCTCGATCTCTGTCAGATAATCTCCGCTCTGCGCAGAAAAAAGACCGGCAAGCATCTGGGCGGCAGCAGCCTGTGCCTCCATACCCGCACCGGCGGTCCTGCCCGCGTCGTTTTCTCCCATGTCCATACTGAAAATAATCACTGCGCGCGGCATGTTGCTTTTGATGTGGAGTTTGCGCGCCCGATTATAAATATCTACTGTCAGCAGATTATCGAGCAGAAGGTTCTGGAAAAAACTGCCTCTGTCCAACCGTTCCTTATAGGCGACGATCAGGCTCTGCAACTGGCTGACCGCCAGTTTAGCCACCATAAAAGTGTGCTCACCGGTACCTGTGGCCGTGAGTATATAAACAGGATCTCCGTCATCCAGCACCTTGAGCAGAAAACTCGACCCGATGATCTGACTGTCCACAGGCAGATTGGCAAAGCCGGACACGATCACGGCATCCGGCACCTCTGCTTCAGGAGTCGCCGCAATGATATTTCCGTTCAGATCCTGTACACAAAACTGCGTGTGCGTGATCGCACAAAGATCCTCGAGACAGTTTTTAATAATCTGCGATGTAATCATATATTTTCCCGTTCCTGTTCTACAGTTACTGGTCACAACCTGACCGGATTGTGCCTAAGCAACGTTATACAATGTCCAAAACAGAGTAGAGGCAGCACCGCCGCTCTCTGCCCTCCATCGACCGGCAGCCCGTGTCCGTCGTAAGGCTGAAAATTTCATCACACGGGCCGTGTCATAAAAAGCAGTGCAGGCCCATCGCCTGCACTGCTTTTATTGTACACATTCATTTTCCGATTGCAAGAATACGCTGCACCTGCCCACCGGACAAATACATATTTTCGAAATTGTCCGAATCCGTAATATTAGTTGGCGATCGTCAGCTCAGTCTCTTTATCGAAGATGTGGATCTTCTTGGTGTCGAATGTGAAGGTCATGCTCTTTCCGGGACGGATCTTGGTATCGGGCTCGACACGGGCGGTAACAGGGTTGCCGTCAACATCGAAATACAGGAAAACTTCAGCGCCGAGCAGCTCGTAGACGTTGCAGGTCGCGTTGAACTTATAAGCAGCCTTCTCAAGAGCCTCAGGGGAAGCCAGAATATCTTCGGGACGGATTCCCAGGATAACCTGCTTGCCGTTGTAGTTGCCGTCGATCATGGGCTTCGCCTTGTCAGCAGGAAGCTCGATGCTCTCGCCGTCGAGTTCGAGATAAGCCTTGCCCTGAGAAATCCTTGCGGTTGCATCCAGGAAGTTCATCTGAGGGGATCCCATGAAGCCTGCGACGAAGAGGTTGCAGGGGTTGTCATAGAGGTTCTGAGGGGAATCGATCTGCTGAACGATACCGTCCTTCATAACAACGATTCTGGTTCCCAGAGTCATAGCCTCGGTCTGGTCATGTGTGACGTAGATGATGGTGGTTCCCAGTCTCTGGTGGAGCTTGGCGATCTCGGTTCTCATCTGAACACGGAGCTTGGCATCCAGGTTGGACAGAGGCTCGTCCATGAGGAATACCTTGGGGCTTCTGACGATTGCACGGCCCATGGCGACACGCTGTCTCTGGCCGCCGGAAAGAGCCTTCGGCTTACGGTCAAGGAGATGGGACAGGTCAAGGATCTTTGCTGCCTCTTTTACTGCCTTGTCGATCTCATCCTTGGGAACCTTGCGGAGCTTCAGACCGAATGCCATGTTGTCATAAACGGACATATGAGGATACAGAGCATAGTTCTGGAAGACCATTGCAATATCTCTGTCCTTGGGCTCAACGTCGTTCATGAGCTTGCCGTCGATGTAGAACTCACCGGAGCTGATATCTTCAAGACCTGCGATCATACGAAGTGTGGTGGATTTGCCGCAGCCCGAAGGACCGACGAAAATGATGAATTCCTTGTCAGCGATTTCCATGTTGAAATCCTTAACAGCCTGGAAACCATTGGGATATACCTTGTTGACATTCTTCAGAGATAAACTTGCCATTTCTTCCTCCTCGCTATTCTATATAAGATTCTCTTTACATTTACAGCCCCGGAGCTTGAACCGGGAATGCTAATATCCGTTTTTAAGTGTCCGGTTTGTCACAATATTACTTTAACGATAAACAGTATACGATAAATCCCTGTCTCCTGCCATGGCACGCCTCACCAAAAATACTTCCCGATTCCCGTCTTCCTATTTAACAAAAACAAAAATGACGGCCCCGTGAGCCGTCATTCTGTATATTTTCTATTTCCTTTTTCGTCAAATTGTCAAATGCACAAATAAACATCGGATAAAAGCCGACAGAAGGCCATGCCTGCACGAGTATTTGCAGACCTGGAGAATCCCTTTACCGGCATTGTATTTGCAGGCCTGGAGAATCCCTTTACCGGTATTGTATTTGCAGAGATTGAAAATCTCTTTACAGGCATTGAGATTCTAATCCTCTTCCGCTTCGGCTTGATCCCCCTGCTTGTCCTGCCCTTTTGCATTTGCTTCGATCTTCTCAAAAACAGGACTGTAGAGCAGGGCGCAGATATATCCGGGTCCGGAAATACCCAGCAGCACAAGGAGCGGAAGGACCGGTTTAAAAAGCCAGACGATCAGCGGCATTGCTATTGTTGCCACAATCATGGCAATCGTGCGGGGAAATGAAGCAACTGTCAGCACGGCAGCGTTCCTCAGTGTGCCCAAAACAGTATTGGTATAGCGGGAGAGAAGGGGAAATGCATACAGGTAAATCATAAAAATGTAGATGCCGCCGGCAATCAGCAGGTAGCGGAATACCACCGGCAGCTTAATTGCAGTTCCCGCCGCTCCTCCGCTCAGCCGCAGATCAAGCAAAAACAGGATTCCCACTGCCAGAAAAATCATCCACATACCCGTCGCCTGCAGGAAGTTCTGCTTAAAGGATTTAAAATAGCTGCGGACGATATAACCTTCCTCATTCCGCACCATTTTGAGCAGCACATAGTGCATGCCCGTCAAAGCCGCCCCTGCCGTAATGACAGGCAGGCAGCACACAAGTACCACCAGATTCAGGATCACCAGATCTGTGATCTTTGAGAGTCCTTCCATCAGCGGACTATCCGCATTGAATATTCGCATTTATTTCTCCTGTCCGACAGCCTTCCCGGCTTCCTCTATTGCCTCGTGTGCGGCCTTTTGAGCAGCCTTCCCAGCTTCCTCTGCAGCCTTCTGGACCGCTCGGTCCGCGATTTCCTTTGCAGCCTTCTCAGCCGCTTCTCCCGTTTCTTCCCTGACCTTGTCCGCCGTCTTTCCCGCCTCCTCCGAGACCTTCTTTACAGCTTCATTTTTGCCGGTCTCTTCGGCTGCATTCTGCACACGGTCGCGGACATCTTCGGAAGTTTTTTTGATCTTTTCCTGATTATCCTTACGGTTCAGGAATTTCCATGCCCGCTGCACGAGCTTCTCTGGAGAAATTCCTATTTCATCCATCTCTCTGACCGCTTCGCGGAGCTTTTCTTTTTCGGCCTTTCCATCAAATTCGGAGAAACTTATCTCGGGCAGGTCTATATCCGGAAGTTTCTCTTTGATCTTGTCCCAGATGCTTTTGCCAGAAGCAGCTTTTTTTTCTGCTTTCTGCAGGACCGGATCCGCCTTGTCTGCAAATGAAGCCCGGCCGTTCCGCCTGACCGCTGCCTCAGTGGAAACCGCCGGGACTGCCGCTAATGCCTGCACTGCAGAGGCAGCCGGACCATTGCTGCACGACGGACCGGTCATACCAGTCATACCCGTCAGATCAGTCAAACCCGTTCCGGTTAAAAAAATGGTCATGATCAAAGAAAAAACGATACTCCGACGAGCAAATTTACCGACAGACCGCTCACGGGAGTCAAAAGCTTTGTTTCGGCCGTTTTTTCCGCTCCCGGACAGGCTGCAGCGCACTTTCTTTTGATACTTCATCTTTTCTTCCTCAATGCAAGACTGCTTTCATATCTGCGGTCACGGGCGAGTGCCCGCAAACATATATGAACAAACTACGCGCTGTTACGCACGTTCCGCATCTTACGCGTGCTGCATTCCGAATTCTTCGCAAAGAGCCGTGAACCTGGCCTGCTCCTTCTCTTTCACAGCTTTAGAGAGGTCATTCATGCAGTGATGGATCACATCCGCATCTTTCAGTGCTTCGTCCATGGGGCTGTCCACGACCAGTTTATCGTCATGATGATAGATCGCGGAACAGATGAGTTCTGTCTCTTCTTCGTTTGTCAGACCAAGTTCTCCCAGGATCTGCCTTGCAAGATCCGCTCCCTTATGTGCATGGTCATCATAAGAACCCGACTTATAGGCATGCAGATCATGCAGCATAGCCGCCATCGAGAGAAGCTCCGCGTCCAGTCCGCGCTTTTGCGCGATCATGGCTGCGGCAAGAGAAACCCCGTACAGATGCGCGATCGCTCCGGTGCGTTTATCGACATTCTCCATGCGGTTAATCTCTGCGTCCACATAATTTCTGAGATCTTTTAATCTTCCCATGCCATCTCCTTTCAAGAATAAGCTATGGGACACGAGTTAAGCCCATGTCCCACAGTCTTTCAAGTAAAGTCAAATACAATATGTAATTTTACTTCTGATCAGCCGATCTCACTGCCGGCGGGGATATCCTTACCGGCTTCCGGTGTCATCAGGGCAAGGCTTCCGTCGGGAGCCTCCGCGCAGAGGATCATGCCCTCGGACATGAGTCCTGCCAGTTTCGCGGGCTTGAGGTTGGTGATGACCATGACCTTTTTGCCTACCATTTCTTCAGGTGTGTAGTACTTGCGGATTCCGGAGACAATCTGGCGCACTTCAGATCCGATCTTTACCTGGGAGCAGAGTAGCTTTTTGGACTTTTTGACTGCTTCACAGGCAATGATCTCGCCGACCTGGAACTGGCACCTGGCAAAATCATCGATGCTGACTTCCGGTTTCTTCTCAACTTCGGGAACAGCCTCCTCGGTCTTCTCTTCAACAGCGCCGTCCTTTGCAGCCGCCTCGGCTGCATCCGCTGCTGCTTCAGCCGCAGCTGCTGCGCGCTGTTTCTCCATGATGACTTCGACCTTCTTCATCACTTCCTTTGTATCAAGGCGAGCGAAGAGGATTTCGGGCTTGTCGGTGACGTGGAATTCTCCGCCGTCTGCACCGAAACTGCCGAGGGTCTCGAAATCACGGATACTGGTACCGAGCATATTCACAGTCTTCTCTGCGGTCTCAGGCATGAAAGGTGCCAGCAGGGAAACGCCCATGGTGATGCCTTCCACAAGGTTATAAAGAACTGTGGAGAGACGCTCTTTCTTTGCTTCGTCGCGGCCCAGGATCCAGGGCTCGGTCTCGTCAATATATTTGTTCAGGCGTTTGAAGACAGTGAAGATCTCCGTCAGGGCATCCGCCGCGCGGATCTCGTCCATCTTCTTCTCCACCTTGCCGTAAGCTGCTGTGACAAGGGCTTTGAGATCCTCGTCAAATGCCTTGGCTTTCGCGGCTTCCTCATCGGTCAGGCCTGCGAAAGAGCCGGTGTCCTTTACAGTGCCGCCAAGATATTTGTTGCTCATGGCGATGGTTCTGTTGACCAGGTTTCCGAGGGTATTGGCCAGATCAGAGTTGATGCGCTCTACGACCAGCTCCCAGGTGATCACGCCGTCGTTCTCATAAGGCATCTCGTGGACAACAAAGTAACGGACTGCATCCACGCCGAAGATATCTACAAGGTCATCTGCGTAGATGACATTGCCCTTAGTCTTGGACATTTTCTCGCCGCCCTGCAGAAGCCAGGGATGGCCGAAGACCTGTTTGGGAAGCTCCACACCAAGAGCCATCAGGAAGATAGGCCAGTAAATGGTGTGGAAACGTACGATATCCTTGCCGATCAGGTGCAGGTCAGCGGGCCAGTACTTGTCGAAAAGCGGATCGCTGTTGCCGTCCGCATCGTATCCCAGGCCGGTGATATAGTTGCTCAGCGCGTCGAGCCAGACATATACGACGTGGCCGGGCGCAAAGTCCACCGGGATTCCCCATGTGAAGGAAGAGCGGGAGACACACAGATCCTGCAGTCCGGGCAGCAGGAAATTGTTCATCATCTCGTTCTTGCGGGAGACGGGCTGGATAAACTCGGGATGCGTATTGATATGCTCGATCAGCCTGTCCGCATATTTTTTCATACGGAAGAAATAGGCATCCTCCTGGGCCTCGTGGACCAGGCTGCCGCAAACAGGACACTTGCCCTCTTCCTCAATCTGGGAAGGGGTATAGAAGGCCTCACACTCCTGGCAGTACATGCCGCTGTAGTGTCCGAGATAAATGTCGCCCTGGTCATAGAGCTTCTTGAAGATCTTCTGAATCTGGCGCTCGTGATCCGGATCCGTCGTGCGGATGAAACGGTCATAGGATGTGCCCACAAGATCCCAGAGACGCTTGATCTCGCCTGCAACCTCATCGACAAATGCCTTGGGGCTCTTGCCGGCGCGGGCGGCTCTGGACTCGATCTTCTGACCGTGCTCGTCAGAACCGGTCATAAATCGGACATCGAACCCGTCTGCTCTCTTATAACGCGCGATACAGTCCGCGAGAATAATCTCATAAGTATTGCCGATATGCGGCTTACCGGACGTGTACGCAATCGCAGTTGTAATATAATATTTTCCTTTATCTTGCATAACTATATACCTCCCTCTTCAGAAGAGTAGTTTGGCGGAGGGTGAAGCCTCCGCTGCTAAAGATACTCACCAGCACAACACCTCGGCACCCTTATCGGTTACCAGCACCTGGATCTCCCACTGGGCGGAGGGTTTGCCGTCCTGCGTATAGATGGTCCATCCATTATTGGCATCCTGGAAAATCCTGTCTGTTCCCATGTTCACCATGGGCTCAATGGTAAATACCATGCCTGGCACCATGAGCATTTCCGTGCCGGGTTCGGAGACATAGCTTACGAACGGATCTTCGTGAAACTCCAGACCGATGCCGTGGCCGCCGATCTCCCGGACGACAGAATAGCCGTTTTCTACAGCGTGGGCATGGACTTTGCTGCCCATATCCCCGAGATATGTCCACGGAATAACGTTCTCAAGTCCGATCTGTACGCATTCCTTTGTCACCTCGACCAGGCGCCTTTTTTCAGGAGAGACTTCGCCGATGCAGAACATTCGGGAAGAATCGGAAAAATAACCGTTCAAAATGGTCGAGCAGTCGACATTGACAATGTCGCCGTCTTTAAGAATGTGCTTTGTATCCGGAATTCCGTGGCAGACTTCCTCGTTGATGGATGTGCAGACACTCTTGGGAAAACCTTCATAATGGAGAGGCGCAGGAATACCGCCCATATTGACGGTGGTCTCATATACGATGCGGTCAATATCTTCTGTGGGCATACCGGCGGCAATTTCCTTCGTCACCGCATCAAGGCAGGCCATATTGATCTCGGCACTTTTCTTGATCCCGTCAACATGCTCCTGTGTCTTGAGCAGGCTGTGATCCGGAACGATCGCGCCCGCGAGCTGGTACTGCCTCAGCTTCTCATCAAAACGCATATGGCAGGACTTATATTTGCGGCCGCTGCCGCACCAGCACGGATCATTGCGTTCCATTTTATGTTTTCCAAAAAGAACCATCCTGAAAATTCCTCTCTGCTGAATCTCTTTATATTGTTTCTGATTATAACAGACAACTTATAGGATACCATTTTCATCCCAAACCGTCTACCTTGGATTTCAGATAAAAAAAAAGAACTGCTGCAAAACATGTAAAAATATCAAAAAAAGAGCCGGGGATGATCCCAGGCTCCTAAGTCTTATAACCGCAGTAAAAAGTCACTCCCAGCTTGGAAGTTCACTCCCGTCTTCCGGTTTTTGTTTGTCAATATCAATCGCGCTGTTGATCAGACGGATCATTTCCCAGGCAGACCGGAAACGAATCGTCTTGTTTTTTTCCACCCAGGTAATGCGGCCCTGCATACTGCTGTTCTGTCTGTTTTGAACCCGGACGATAAAAGATCCCATATCACCATGCATGTTCAGGAGTTCCTGGTCTTCCATTACTTTTTCCCTCTTTTTTAAACGACTGTTCATCCGCAGCTTCCTGCTTGACCAACTGCTGTCATCCTGATTAACCTGTTTTTTTCCTTTCCTTTTTGTTTCTGCAAAGGATCGGACCGTGTTCGCCGGATATGGATAATTGATTGAATCAAAAAATTCCTCCATCCCGAACATGAGCTGGTCTTCATTTTCAAAGCCAACCGCACTCTTGCTGTAAGCATGATAAAACCGGCCTTTGACCGCATGTCCCTGGCAATTGTCTACGCAGAGGACTATTCCGTTCGGCGTGCCGATATATTTTTCAGAATCAGCCATATGTAATCTGCACACCTCCCTTCAGTCCCTAAAACCAGTGCACATTAGTCTTTACTGTCCACGCCCCCTCGAAGGGCGTGGACATGTAACGCTTGCGCGCGGTGATTCCAATACGCTTCGCGTGCACCGCGCGCCGTTGAACTCGGGTTTTTCGCGAAAAACCCGCGAAAAACGCCTCGAGTTTCAGATGGGTCTGTACTGTAACCATTAATCCTTTTTCGTTTTCATGGCCTCTGCCAGAAGCCTTTCCCGCTCAAGTTCCTCTTCCCGTTCATACATCAATGCATCGCGGAAACGCGATCCAAGAATATTGAGAAGAGCACCGCATGCTGCAAAGCAGATCATACAGATACGCCCGAATGTGCTTCCAAACAGGATCAACAGCTGCCCCATGATCGGAATGTGCTTCACAACAATTCCGATCAGATCTTCGTAGGGGACATCGTTCATATCCTCTCCGTTATTTGCATCTCCTTTTGTCGTAAAGGTACCTTCAACAAGTTTGTTGTCGACTACCCGATGCATAATGACACTGTCACCTGCCTGAAAAGCAATGATATCTCCTGGTTGAACTTCTACAGGATCAATCTCTTTGACATAAATGATACTTCCAACCGGTACTGTCGGTTCCATCGACCCGCTTACAACATTGTATATCTCATATCCCATAAAATTCGGGACAGTCAGCGGGAGTGCGGCAGCTATAACCACGAGCAGCATGAGCGTACCGATTACACTGCACAGTGCAGGAACATAAATCAGCAGTCCTGCCTTTTTCCTGATATTAACGCTGCCATCCCCTGACGGCACATTATTGCTCTTTGAACGTTTTTTTGCCATTACGATATTTTTCCTGTTTCCGACAGCTTTTTTCTGCAATCCGGCAAACATATAATTTTGATTATTGTCAGATAACCTGGTTTAGAAAAAAATCCCGCAGCCGCTGGCTGCGGGATCAAATGCCTGTTAATTATTCGCCGTCTTCAGCATTGAGTTTTCTGAAGAAAAACCATCCTGCAGCTGCAATGGCCATAATGACCACCGCACCAATAACGACCTTGGCAGGACCGGACATACCCGGCGCACGAACCACACCTTCTGTCTCACGGTTGATAAGTTCTTCAGCGTTTTCCTTGACAGCACTCTGATCAGCCTTGTCATACTCCACAAGAGGGGTCTCCACTTCATCGACATCTACAATTTCAACTGGTCCGTTATGAAGCGTATTGACTGCGCCATTGCTGGCAAGCATAGTGCCCTGGCCAACGCTGATGGGAGATCCGCTGTTGGCAGCTGTACCAGTGCTGCCTGCAGCCGAAGTACTTTCAGTGGAAGTGCCGCCTGCTGTGGATGTGCTGGTACCGGCAGAGGTTCCATTGGAAGCAGGTGCATTACTGCCTGCCGATGTTCCGCTCGATGTAGATGTACCGGTACCGGTTGACGTTCCGCTTGCAGTAGAAGTCCTGCTGTTGGCTGCAGTTCCCGCACCGGTCGAACTGCTTGCAGTGGAAGTACCGGAACCATTGGAACTGCTGGCAGAAGCCGTATTGACGCTTGACTTGTTGTCTTTACTCTTGGATGCAGCCGAACTGGTCTTTACAGACTTGCTATTTACTGCAACAGATGCGTTATCCGCATCGATATAGTAGAATGTCCACTCATTCTTGGTGGGATCCGCATCAAGTGTTCCGGTGACGTTCTTGTACTGGGGAACATATCCGTCAATATACAGATAGGCTACAACCGGTTTGTCGCCAATATTTCCATGATATGTCCGGGGATCAATGAGTTTCTTGTTGGTGCCATACTCGACATAGTTGATCTTGTAGGTCACATCGCTGCCTTTAACTCCGTAAGCGACAACGAGATCAATGTCACGGTTTACTGTAAAACTGGGATTGATAAGATTATTGGTTGTATTATTGTCCCTGCCGGCTTCCCTGATACCCCTCACATAATACTTATCGGTATCAGAAGCAGCTCTCTCTCCGTAATCGAAATCAGAGCCGGACCATTCATAACCAGGTTCGACAACTTCGACGATCGGATCTTTTTTGCCGTCAATCGTTCCCTTGTCTCCAGGGAAAATGCGAACCGTATAGGAATATGTGGCTTCCGAAGATGTATCCGCAGGTGCATCCGCAGATGTATCCGCTGCCAGGGCAGGCAGTGCGAGCGCTGCAATCATGCAGATCACGATCAGAATAGCTCCGACGCGCATGAAGAGATTTCTGCGTTCTTTGTTCTTCATCATGCCTTGCCTCCTCTCTGTCTGCGTCTCTCACGCAGGCTGTAGATCGCGAGGAGAAGGAAAGCCAGACCGCTTACAGCTGCTGCGACCAGATAAGGAATATAGTTAGTGTAATCTCCAGTCTTGACCTTGCCCCTTCTGGAACCACCGCCAACCAGACGGGTCTTTTTCTTTTTGTCCGGCTTGTCGGGTTCGGGCGGAGGATTATCAGTGGTTTTACGAAGCTCGACTGCAAACTGCATCTGCAGCTCTGCAAGAGTATCCTGATAATCATTGCCCTGTGTCTCACCATCCAACGCAACACGAAGTGTCAGAACACCGCCGTCATCCTTGGCCAATGTATCGAGATAGAACCACTCGTCGAGAGCGTCCGTTGCTTCATGGAGGCCCTCACCTGCCGGACTCACATCGTCGCCGCTGACCATATCACTGGAAAACAGTGTCTTCTCATCGCCGGAATTATTCTTGTAAGTCAGAATGTAGGTATAGGCTCCACCCGAGAGAGCATCAGCTTCACGAGTATCTTCCAGCGTCTTGAGGACTTTGTTGGTCATATACCAGTCAACTGTATTCTCATTGTCGTTTTTGATATCAATCGCAATATCCGTATAATCGCCGGGCTGCATTCCCGCAAACTGATTATACATGTCATTTGTCTTAAAATTACTTTCCAGCTTTTTGCCGGCAGTAAATGTACAGTAGTAATCCTTAAGCGGAGGGACAAGCTCAGCCATTACTGAAACGGACATTGCAAAGATAAGAACCATAGCTGTCACTAAGGGCAGGAGAATTTTTTTGATGTTTTGACGTTTTTTCATTTATAAAAACTCCTCCTTTCCCTTTAATCATTTTTAAGTGTCAGTGTACCGTTGGAAATCGTGACGTCGCGTCCCCAGGCACTCCTGATCGCGTCCTCTGCGTTGTGATCCTGAACTGCGTCTACAGCTGCCTCTACACAGAATTTCCAACCGTCATATTTGTAACTGACAGTGATAGTTTTTCCATCATCCGAAACTTCTTTGTTCACCTTCAGACCGACCAGCTGGTCAATTGTCAGTGTTCCGGTCAAAGGGGTTGCAGATGTGTCTTCACCTGCCTTCAGCAGCTTATTGTAATAATAGATCTGACGTTCTTCTGTCTCTGCACTGTTCTTTTCATCCAGGATCCAGTCACTTCCCAGATAGGGGAAAGTGAAATTGATCAAGGCCGGAGAAAGTCCCTGTGTCGTGATCGGATCGTCAGCACTTGCTGTAAAGACCTTCTCTCCATCAGCATTTACCCAATATTTATACAGAGTAATACGCACGTACTCATCGATCGTACCGGAATTTCTGCAGCTGATCTCTTCGAAGTAGTGCTTTCCGGGGACTAACTCTTCTTTCTCACCTTCTTCCCCGCCTTCCTTTGCCGGAAGCATATTGGCTAATAATACGCCTATATGATCCTCTCCGGGGGTTTCATCCCACTCATCCTGAGTATTCTGCTTATATGTTCTCCAGGCAACCCTTTCTGCTTCTCCTTCGGGATCACTCTTCTCCAGTAATTCTACACCGATGTCGTACATTTCCACATGGCCTTTGTAGATCTCGGAAAAATATTTAAGTGCCGCCCATGCACTACCTATTGTTGAGAAGAGCAGCAGACCTGCCGCCAGAACAAACAGAGCAATCGTACCTGTGGGTGAGGTGATCCATTTTTTAAGATTCTTCATCAGTCATCACCTCCCTGTGTCGATGTTATGCGGCTTGTATCAACCTTTCTGCTCCAGTCAGCGTTCAAAGCAGTCTTCTCGTTTCCATCCTCATCATACTGAACATCTGTGGATTCATAGACAATGACCACACTGAAGGTTTCGTCATCCTCAAGACCAGGGGTTCCGGTGTCAGGAACATCTGCGATGTGGACTGTCAGCTCGTCACCGCTGTCCGCCAGACTTTTTCCGGGATCAAGTGTTTTATTATAGTACCACCAGTCTCCGTCCTGCGTCCAATTGTCAGTGTTTTTATACTGAAGCTCGTACTCTGCACAAAATGCGCGTACACGTATATATGCAGGACGGGAATCGGGTTTGCTGGTCAGGTTGATTGTCTTATCCCAGCTGTTGAAATTCTCTTCGATTTTCTCCTGATGCCCCAGATTGAGCACAACACTGCCCTTAGCTCTTGCATAAGTTGTAAAATAAGCCCATGCAGTGCCCATGGCGGCGCTCATGACCAGCATCACGGCAATTGCGACCATGAGGCCGGTGCGGATGCGTGCCCACCTGATGTTGTTTTTGGTTTCATCCTTGAAAAGCCCTGCACAAAGGGCATTCATCTTTCTCGCTTCATCCATATGCTTATCCATATGTCGCTGCCCTCCTGCTTACTCTTCACCACCGTTGTTATCGGACTGGCTGTCAGACTGAATCACACTTCCTTCTGTGCTGCTGTCTGTGAGCTGCTCCCAAGTCCACTTGCCTTTTTCTTCACTGTTCGTGAACTTGTTGGTGACGGATCCGCCGCCCCCTTCTCTGTCGTCATAATAGTTTTCGAACGACACCTGCACGGTCTCATCGGCAACGATCGTCGCGGAGCCCTCTTCGACTTTCGCACTGTAATTTCTTCCGGAATATTCTTCCTTCACCACCACAAAACTGTTTACAGGAAGATTCTCTACCAGAAGCGTCTTGGTTCCGAACTCATCAAATACTGCTGAAAGGTAATCCTCCTTGATCACCTTCGCCTTGCTCTCATCTTCATAAACGGTCATTTTGAAAACAAAAGTGGCAGGGTCTTTCATCATCCTGGGATTGTCTCCCACCTTCTTTTCGCGATCCGCATAATCATCCAGAGTCTTGACGATCTCCAGATTGCCAAGGCGTTCTTCCTGAGAAGGTTTAAGTGTGATAGTGGGGTTATAAATCCAGGGTCCGGGATTTGCCGTGTTGATCACATCATCAACTGCCTCCTTGGTAGGCAGAGAAACCAGCTCCGGTGCAAACTTGTAGGTGTTTGTCTCGGAGTTCGCAATTGTAACGGTACCGGAGGTTTCTGCAGTCGCGGCATATTTGTTATCTTTTATATCGACAGTGCCGCGGGCAATAACAAGGTACAAACCAGCCTTAAGGCCTTTGATTTCAGTACCTGCAGGATTTCCTGTTGACTTCAGGGAAGCATCTATCTTTTCAGCAGCTGCAGTGGGATCCCACTTTGTCTCACCTTCAGGCGCTTTGCCAAGAACGACATCTGCAGCCTGCTGTGCAAGCTTTTTCCAGCCGTCACCATCAATTTTCTTATCGATCGTTCCGATTTCTTCCGTAAAGGGTGCATTCACAGACCAATCGTAGGTGTCATAGCCTGAGACTTCAACAGCATCCGCAATGCGGTAAAGATCGATCACCACTCCGGCTTTCTCTAAATCTTCCGTGACCATGGCGTTGCCCGGATTAACCGTCAGACTGCACTCTCCCAGATCGACAGCATAGGCAGGTGTGAGACCAAGCGGCACGGAAAGCACCATGAGTACTGCCGCCAGTAATATTGCTACAGGCTGCCATCTGCGGCCTGCCGCCCGGCGCTGCCGGACGTTTCTTTCATCTTTCATGGATACATTCCCTCCTCTGTCTTTGCTGTTGCTTATTTGAAACACTCAATGAAATTCTCAATTGTCCTGCTGTAAGACCGGCCCATCCGGCTGTCATCAGCCTGCAGCCGACGTCTGTCCGGCACATGGCGCTACTCCTTATCCGGGTCATCCGGAGTGTCAGATGTGTCTGCCGCAGCCATTTCTTCGATCACACTTTTCAGCTCATTCTTGGAGCGATGTCTCTTGCGCTGTCTGTTCCACTTGCTGGTGGAAACCAGCAGGATGATCAGCAATACAAAAAGAATCGGAGCCGCAACGAGCGGTGCCACAATCACGGGCTCGAAACGCATGGCGTCTGCCGTGATACGTGTGGCGTCTGTATTATCATTGTCCACGCGATGTCCTCGCACGAGCAGCCTGTGTGTATTGACACCATAAGGTGTACATGTAATCAATGTGACATAATCCTGGTAGGGATCGATCTCAAGATCCTGCAGTTCCTGCGGGAGGACGATACGGATCTGGTCTACCTCGTAAGTCAGAGTTCTGTCCAGAATCTGGAGCAGGAATTTGTCACCCGCCTGAAGCTTGTCGATATCCGTAAAAAGCCTTGCGGAAGGAAGACCTCTATGTCCGGATACTGCGGCATGTGTCCCTTCACCGCCAATCGGGAAGGAAGTTCCTGCTATATGTCCGATTGCAATCTGCAGAATCGACTCGTCTGTTCCATGATAAATAGGCAGAGAAATCTTTATGCTGGGGATATCTATGTATCCCATGATTCCGGTTCCGGTGACATCCAAAATGCTGTTGTAAGTTGCCAGCTCCTCCGGCGTCAGGTTAAATCTGTTCGTTTTTTTAGAGAGATATTCGTTAAAAGCTTCCGCTTCCGCCCACATGCGGTCGAAATCCTCTCTGTCCATATTTGCAACCGCCGACGTATACCCTGCAATCGCCCGTGTCTGATGGAACGTGTTCCACCAGTCACTGAAGGACGGATAAGCTAAAAGGGCAATTCCTACGACGAAGGCCAGTGTCAATAAAATATTGCCGAGTCTTCTTCTCATCTTGTTCCCGTGATACACACTATGTTTTTGTTGCTGTCAGGCAGCCGGATCAAATTCATCGGATAAAATATATCAAAAATAAGAAACATCTATTCTTCAGCGATTCCGGCGGTCATCACATGATTCGCACATGATAACTATGACATGATACTATATCAATAGTATTTAATCATACACGGCGTCAAAGATACCGTCAATAGATGTACAGAAATCGCTATTTCTTTGACTGCCTGCGCAAAAAGCTACAACCGCCACTCCGGACGGTGACGGTTGTACAAGGCTGCATGTCATATGTATATGTGCAGATACTATTCTTTCACAGTCACCCCTCCGCGATTCTTCAACTGTCTCAGGGGTGCGCGGTCTCTGATTGAAGAGCAGTTTCTGACGTCCAGATAGGAAAGCCCGGGAAGCCTGGTGACGACCCGTATATCTGTCACAGCTGTGCCTGAAAGGCATAGTGTAGAGAGAATGTCCCTTCCCTCGACCGGAGAGAGATCCTCTACCGGGTTATTGTTCATGCTCAGGTACCACAGGTCCGGCATTTCACTGACTGCGGAAATATCCTGGATCCGGTTATCGCTGAGGTAGAGTTCCTTCATGGATGTGAGGGACGAGAGTGCGGAAATATCGTCCACCCTGTTTCCGCGGATGTCGAGCATTTCCAGATTTGTCAGGCCGGAGAGCGGAGAAACATCCGAAACCGTGTTTTTTTCAACGTCAAGCTCTTTCAGACTTGACAATCCGGCCAGCGGAGACAGATCCTGTATGGTGTTTTTCTCCAGATGCAGAATCTCCAGGCCGGACATGCCGGAGAGTTCCGACAGATCTGTGATCAGATTTTCCGGGGCTTCCAGTTCCTCCAGATTTTCGAAGGCCGAGAGACCGGTCAGATCCGTGATTTTCTCTGAATTGCTCTTGTTCTTGCCTGACAATACCAGAGACTTCTGTTCGAGGGCTTCCTCCTTTTTGATCGGACGATCATATATGTGCAGACAGCTGCGCACAGCTTCCTCAAGGGCAGGATCCTCAAATTGAACAATATACTCCGCTTCTTCCACGGCCTCCTGAAGGGTCAGTGTCTTTCCGCCCTGCTCACTGAAGCCTCCTGCTGATGCAGATCCGCTGCCATGGCTGCCTCCCTGTGTCTGCCCTCCTGCGGACCCGGCATTTGAGCTTCCGCTGTCACCGTCCTGTGTGTAATCCTGATCCCCTGCTCCCTGTGCCTGCAGCTGACCCGGATTTACGTCAGAATTCAGTCCATCATTTTCCAGATTTTCAGGATCGTTTTCCCCGAAACCTGTCTGCTCCGCGTTTTCAACGCTGCTGACAGTTTCTCCTCCATTGGCAGGAGATGGATGATTCCCGCGGACCAGGGACCATACGCCAAACAAAAGCAGCAGAGCTGCAGCGGCAGCCAGTGCGATTACAGAGGCATTGCGCCTGCGCTCATTAGAAACCCTGCGGTCGCTTGACCTGCCGCTCATTCTGTTTCTATTATCATCGGCACCCGAGCCCCTGCCTGCCGGGCCTGCCTGCCTGAGGGGCTGCGCATACTGCGGCGAAGCCTGTCCGTTGGCATACTGCCCCGGGATCTGAGCGTTTGCGTACTGGTTTGGAGCCTGTGCGTTCGCATACTGTCCCGGTGCCTGTGCGTTCAACCCGGTGTAGGTGGTTGCCGCAGTCCCCTCGTATGACCGCCCCGGCCGGGCCGGCCTGCCCTGCTGCATACGATCTCTCAAAAAGACGGTACCGGCGCTGCCTTGCTGGTCCTGCTCAGCGACTGCCTTCAAAGCGCGATGGAACTGCTCTGCCGTCTGATACCTGACTTCAGGATTTGCCGCGAGGGCAATTGACAGAACTCTGCAGAGCATAGGACTTCCCTGTTCCGGATCCGGAAGCGGTTCGCCCGTTAATCGGCGCCTCTGAGCAGCTTCCTGCTGAGCGGGTGTAAAGCCGGTAGAATCGAGGAATGGCACTCTCCCCCCATTCAGAATACGATAGAGGACAAGTGCGAGAGAGTAAAGATCGGATCTTGCGTCCGTAGACTGCATGGCAAAGGTCTCCGGCGCCATATAGGAAGGAGTCCCCTTGAAAGAGAGGACACTCCCATTGCCCGGCATTGCGCGGGATACCCCGAAATCTCCCAGTTTGAAATCTCCCCTCTCATTGAGAAAAATATTCTGCGGCTTGATATCTCTGTGGATGATGCCCGCTTCGTGACAGACAACGAGAGCCCGTGAAATATCAAGCCCCAGCCGGATCACCTCCTGCTCAGACATAGTGTGCGATGACAGCCAGGCGGGAAGCGCTGTCAGCAATTCCATCCTGATCAGGATGTCCCACCCGACATAGGGAGTGCGTTTCATGATCAGATAATCTTCATAGGACACGATATTTGTGTGCCCGATCAGGCGCTGCATGAGTCCGATCTCATTGCGGATCTCCTCAACATGCCTCTCCAGATAGGCCTCCGTAGCCTCGGGCTGGATCCCGTCCATACGCAGCTGCTCCAGATCCGCCTGATTCTGAGGGATCCGGATCACTTTCAGCGCCGCGCGCTCCAGATAAATTCCATTCTGCCTGTGGATCTCATATACTTTTCCGTAGCTGCCGCTTCCAATCTCACGTACAATTTTCCAGTCCGGCCACAATTGAATATCCGGCATTCTTCGTCACCTCACATTGCTATGTTATGTCAGATCCCCTGCAGGCCTGAAAGTACTTTCAGACCAATCATCCTTTCTTTTCCGGCCCCCTTCAGGCGCATGAAGATCCGTTTTTTTCGCCGCCGGTCCCTTTCTTATTCCCGGAAGAATGGGAGCTTCAGACAGAGGCCCTGAACTCTTACGGAGAGAAGTCTCGAGGATCGTTCCGCCTCGCCGCTGCACCGGATCTTCCGGTCCGCTGCCGGTGCTCAGGCGATAGGGATTCTCAACCGCAGTATCATCGGAAAAATGCAGTTTTTTCTCTATTCTCTCTGTTCTCTCCGTCTTATCCCTGCACTCAAGCAGTGCTTCCCGCATCTGCGAGGCGCTGGAGAAACGGTCCTCCGGACGAAAGGCGCAGGCCTTCAGTACGACATCACAGAGTTCTCTGCTCCCATACATAGGCCGCGTGATACTTTCACCGGCCAGCCTTCTGGACAGAGCCGTCTGATTGTCTTCGTACTGGATCGGAGCCGGCGGGTCAGGAAGAAAAGGAAGCCTGTTTTCATTTAAAAGACGGTACATAACCAGGCCGAGCGAATACAGGTCAATCGTTTTGTCGTAACTGAGCCCGCGCGCCACTTCCGGTGCCATGTATGCATACGTTCCCTTCGTTGACCTGACGCTGGTCATCCAGGTCTTCCTGGAAACACTGAAATCGCCGAGTTTAAAATCCCCGAATTCCGTGACAAAGATATTGGCCGGCTTGATATCTCTGTGGATGACATTTACCCTGTCGCAGTATTCCAGTGCAGTACAGAGATCGATCCCCAGCCGCAGCACATCGTCCTCGGACATTCCCCGGCGTTCACGGTAATTATTCAGGCTTTCAAGCAGTTCCATGCGGATATGCGCGATCCAGGAGGGTTTGATCTTGTGCTTTCGAACAGAAAAATCCTCAATACACACGATATTGGGAGCAGATTTCAGCGATTCCATCAGATCTATTTCCGCCGACAGCTGCTCGACCAGTCCCTGGAAGTAGTTGTGTATTGACTGCTCATCCATGCCGTCATTGCGCATTTCACGGATCTCGGCTTCTCCCTTGGGGATCCTGATCACCTTGACTGCTGAGTAATAGGTGCGGCCCATTCCCTCTCTGCGCACACGATAGACCTCTCCCGATGATCCCTGACCGATCATTTCCTCTACTTTCAGGAAGGGCCATACATGTTCAATACTTTTGGCATTCTGTGTATCCATCTCTGCTGTCCTGCTATGGTTTCAGATGTCTCCGCGCAGAAGCGCTTCGACACGGATGTGATCATTTACAAAAAAAACAGTGTGATAAATTGCAGCATTTCCTCATGAAATACTTCAATTTATCACACTATATTTTCGCCAGATTATATGCTCTTGTCAAGGAGACAGCCTGCAGCACCGGCTTCTTCCAGTTTGCACCTTCTAGTTTGCAAAGCGATCCGCCACGACGCGCT
This sequence comes from uncultured Lachnospiraceae bacterium, assembly GCA_902780385.1. Lineage (GTDB taxonomy): Bacteria > Bacillota > Clostridia > Lachnospirales > Lachnospiraceae > CAG-791. Next base: position 73,927 of record CACZFF010000001.1, on the reverse strand, counting down.
CGGCATTTTCAAACTGATCGGCAGCAGTGCGTCCGGCGGAAGCACATTTTCCTGCTTTCCCGGCATCGCTTCCAACGGAGCCGGCAATCGCGTAGAGTTTCACCCTGTAATAATTTCCGGAGACAGAGTCATAGGGGAGGTTGGCGGCGATTTGGCGGATCTCCTCCTGCACCTGCCTCATTTGACCGGATAATCTGTCCAGTTCATCTGCCGTACTGCGCAATACAGCCGTATCGGTCCTGTATGCCCCGGTGACTTTTGACTCCATATACTTTTTGCGGAGTGTCGACGCAAAACGTTTCACCTCTTCGGAAAAACGTCCCATAAATTCTTCCACCACCTTCTGGATGGTTGTAGCTGTCAGCCTCACGATAGAGATATAGTGATTCAGCCTTTCTACAACAAAGATGGTGGGGCCGATCACCGGAATGGCAAGTGGAAGATATTTTACAGCCGGCTGATTCTCGATCACCCTGGACAAAGGGCCGAATATCTGAAAATACAAGTCCGAATCTTCATAGGGAATGACCTCGACATCTCCGCCGTTAAACTGGACATTCATCGGGCTGTGGCGCCACAATCTCCACTTATCGAGGCCGAACATCTTTTCATTTCTTTCCGCCTCATTCTCAGGCTCACCTTTTGAATCAATGCACACGGTATTGGATCCCGGTATGGGATTGAGCAGCGATGAGACGAAGCTCCATCTATAATGATCGAGTCTGTCATTTACATCGGCTATGTCTCCGTTACGTGTGTGAAGACGGATATATTCATCCGAAAAACCGGGTCCGTCCCAGTTCGTGGCCCTGTCCAGTTTGTTCTTGAAGCTCTGCGGTGCGGTGATCGCTGCATGCTCCGCAAGGTTTCCGCCAAGTGAGTGTCCGGTCGTACTTACTCTGTCGTAATTCTTGCCCACAGTGCGCTCAAACTCCCGGATATATGCTTCGGCATCAGCCTGCTGCTGGGTCTGATAGCTGTTGAGGAGACCGACGTCCGCTCTGCCCCAGTCCTGGATCAGCTGCCCTGTATCATCCCATGTCTCGCTGCCGCGGAAACCGATGATCGCATCCCCGCCGCCGGTATCCAGCGTAACTGCATAAAACCCCGATTCCGTGTTCTTATCACAGTGCTGGACGATCCTCCAGTTTCCGCAGTATTCCAGGTTGTTTTCTTTCATGAGGGTACGGATATTCTGTACGGTCTCAAGCTGGGAGCGCTCAAGCGGGGCGAGGTTGTCCATGTTGGAATATCTTCGCTCGATTCTGTCCAGAATCTCCTCTACAGTACTATAACCGCCTCCCTGATAATCACCGACATTCAGATATGCGATCTGCGATGCCAGAAGCATCTCGGCATCTGTATGTGCTCTTCCCATCTGTATCTCCTCATCTGCTACATTCTGTTACGGACTATGTCCAGAAAACTGTCTTCGGAGATCTGCAATACTCCTTCTTTAAAACGGATTCCTGTTATATGGCAATCCTTTCCAATCTCATAGTATTCATTCTCAAGCCCGGCATGTGACTCCACATATTCCCTGGCCTGGTCCATCTTTTTCTCATCTGCAAAAAAGATTTCCACAGATCCTTCCATCTTTTCCATTCCCTTGAGAATGGCAGATACAGCTGAATACAGGCTCTCCGGAGTCTCCTGACCCGGATCGACATACAGATAAATGGTAAAGAAATTCGTACTTTCCGATTCCAGATAATCATCAAGCGATATTTCCGGGTCGGAGGAAACCGAATCAGGAAACATTGACTGGACGTGTACATAATAGGCTCCCTGCAGGGATCCCAGATTCTGAGCAGCCTGCCCCGCAATCAGGTTGGTACCGCGCTTCATCACGTATCCGTCCATAAAATTGCCATCATTCACATCCATATTCAGTGAAAAAGGCAGATCCGGATATTCTGTATTATATGCCTCTGCCACAAAATAGTCCTCCATCACGCCCTGTCCCATGACCCGCATGACTTCGAACTCACCGCCATATTTCTCCTCGAGAGCCGCCTTTACCTTTTCCGCGCGCTCTTCTTTATTTCCACAGCCTTCCAACAGCATTCCTGCCACTGTCATAATCAGCACTCCTATTATTAATCGGCGAAGCACAAACAGTGCAACGTTTCGTTTATCTTTCCTTTTCATGCAGCTCCTTATCCAGCAGCCTGATTCATCGCCTGCTAAAGAGAGATAGCGCAAACATCTCTGTGTCATACATTCTTTTTGCAGCACGCCGGACTCCCTGGGCACTCTGTGACAGCTGCTGTGCCCTGCGCCGGACAAGATCCCTCTCTCTGGAAATCTTTTTGCGATATTCCCCTGACGCGTTTCCGGTCCATCCGGATGCAATACGGTCATTTTCGCGGTCTATAGAATCCGCAATACGGTACAGTCGTTCTGCAAGGTCTTCCAGAGAGCCGGCCTTCTGGAGCATTGCATTGTAGTCCATTTTAATCGATCGGGCACTTTTCATACGCTTTTCCTGCCCCCTTCCTATACGATCACATTATCTGAGAGTCGGCTGTTTTCTTCTGTAACACTTGTTTCAGTTTCCACATAGATTCCTGCCATCGTTCTCAGGTCCTGTGTCTGCTCGCGGAACCTTGCCAAAGAAGTCCTGATTTTGTCTGTTCTCCTTCTATACTGAGCGTAGAAGGAATCTCTTCCCCGGCCTTCCCAATAGCCGGCGGTCTGTTCCACCTTCTTCTCGATTGCTTCAAATGCATCCTGTACACGGTCGATCTGGCCGTCTACTTCCTCAGAAACCTGCATCAGGTCCTCTGTGGATACCACGATCACGGCATTTTCTTTTTCCATTCCAACATACTCCTCTCTTAAAGCGATGAGCCGGCACTGTTATATCCACAGTCTGTTGGCCGCCTGATAGGCCTTGTATTCTGCCTCAAAATAGGTATCACCGCTTTTTGACATTTTCTCAATATACTCAGTGAGGAATCTGTACACTTCATTCATATAAGCGACGTCCTGCATGACCTGTCCCTGAAAAGTATTCCTGGCACTCCCCTTCCAGCAGGCATGGAGCCTCTGCATGGAATCCTCCAATGCCCGGATCTGTTTGGGGATCTCCATGGCAAGCGCATGCATTTCCTCTGCGTCCTTCTGCATCTGCGGGGATGATACCTGATATCTCTCTGCCATCTTTCAACCTCCTGCCCCTGCCTTGTCTGCCAAACAGCCCACCAGGGTCTGTCAGGAGACAGATTCCAGTGGGCTGCTGCTTACTTGCTATCTGATAGCTGTCATTCACACTTAAACGATCACATCTGAAGAGAGAGACTGTGCAACCTCCGCGTTGGCCTGCTCTGCACTGATGTATGCCGCTGCCATTTCCTGCAGGTCCGTGCTGTGCTCCTGGATCATCTTGAACATCTTGTCCATGTCATCCTGCAGGCCCTGGAATTTTCCGATATAGGCTGTAGAGGCTTCGCCCTGCCATGCACTTGAGAGGCCGGTTACCAGATTCATCATCTGACTGGTCAGGTTCTGCAGGCTGGTTGCCTGTCCGCCGAACTCGGATGCTGTACTGTTGAGAACATCGGGATTTACTTTAATGATTCCTTCTGCTGCCATTCTATTTTCCTCCTGTATGATAGGTAATCGTCATTTATGGTTCTGTGCATTGATCAGGACTTTTCGTCTTTGCTGCCTTTGCTGTCCTGCGGCTTACTGATATTTTCTCGTGCTTGCGATCTCAACGTTCTTATTCTCTGCCTCGATATATTTGGCGATCGCCTGGCGCAGCGCGTTGATATAGGCGATGATCGCATTATAGAAGTTGCGCAGCTGTACCATATCGTTCGTGAAAGCTGTGTGGAAGCCTTTCTTCGCCTCGCCTTCCCACATGGCACCCAGTGCAGCCTCTGTCTCCTGGAGGGTCTTGATCATGCTGTCGAAGGTTGCATTGAGCTGCTCAAGTTCATCGGCCTTGGAGGTAAGCTGGTTAATTGTCACATTGAATTCTGCCATGGTGTGCTCCTTTCTGTACTGTATGTTGTCATTATTATTATATTGAAATGTGTTTGATATTTTTTTCTGCTTCCTTTTTTTTGTTTTTCTCTTGAACTGTTTATATCTTATCACGTATAGGTTGGGCCGGATTCCTTTTACGATAAATGACCCTTCTTGGCGGATGAACAGCCTCTTTCGGCTCTTAACCGGCATGTACAGGTTTATAGCCGCATATTATGACGGGCACCGGGTCATTTGATTGCAGCTCCTCTTCGCCGTTCTCTCTATCGTACCATATTACTTCGATATATCTCATTATATTTTGCACCCTGCTTTTCTGTATTGTCAACTGTATTGTCAACCAATAAACAGCCCGGGGAACTGTCCATTGACAGATTCCCCGGGCTGTTATTCACTCTCTATCGTATTGCCGGCATTCACATTCACAGGATCACATCCGCAGAAAGCGGTTCCGAATAACTGGTGCTCTTCGTTTCAGCGTCTTCATAGATCCCTGACATCTCAAGCAGATCTTCGGGATATTCCCGAAGCCTCTGGAGCATCCGCTCGACTGTCTTCTGCTTCTGTGCATATTCGCTGCGCCGTTTGTTGCCGCCTTCTCCTTCCCAATAGGAAGAAGTGCGGTTGATTCCTGTATACAGTTCCTCAAATTCACCGCGAAGTTCTTCCAGCAGCCCTGCCACCACATCTGATTTTTCCCGCAGGACTTCCGTAGAAACCTTGATTCTAAAATCGCTTCCAAGACTTGCCATAGCCACTCACCTCGTACACATATTCATTTCAAATGCCTGGAATTCTAATCAGATCTCTATAGAGCGGATGATCTCACTGATATCCGACTCGCATTTCGTATAGCGCCTGTGGTCAGTATCCAGCGCATCTATGAACTTTTTCAAAAAGATAAACATATTGTCCATGTTCTCTTCGTCTGCCATGAATTGACTGCGGAAAGATTCGTTTGCCTTTCCCTCCCACATACCTGTCAATGAATCCAATTCTTCAAAGGTCTTTTTACAGGTACTGCGGCTTCTCTCCAATAATTCCGAGAAGGAAGATATATCTCTCCGGAAAGTCTCCAGTTCATTCGCAATTACATCTGCCATTTCGACTCCTCCTGTTCAACACCAGCTCTTTTTTACCGTACCGCAGCTTTACGGCGGATCATCTTCCGCCGCCTCCGCCGCCATAGGTTCTTCTATTGGCGAGTTCAAGCGCACGCATTTCGGCGTTATAGGTATTGGTTGCAATTCTGCGGATCGCGGCAGCGGCCCTTTTCAGGTCATTGGCTGTGTCTATGATCTTATTCTTTAATCGATCCCCTTTCGCCAGATAAGCCCTGGAATTTTCTCCGGTCCAGCATATCTGCAATTCCGACATAGTTTCTCCGACGCCGGTTCTCGCAGTTCTCAAAAGATTTTCTGCAAGTTCTTCAAGCCTGGATGCCTGCTGCAATGCGGTCCTGTATTGAAGTTGAATCTGAAATTTTGAAGCCATCTGTTATTCCTCCTCCGGATGCACAAGCGTGTTCTCTTCCTGGAAATTCAGGTCCTCAGGTCCCTGCATCCTTGCATGTCTGTATCGTACCATACCGTTTCCAGAAGATCGTCTGTATCCGATAAATGACTCGTTCGGCAGGATAAATTGCACAACCTTGTTTCATATAGCAAAATAGTGTGTCCCCTGTCTCCGGAGATTGGCCCGGTCACCTACATGCGGAACAGCCAGGTATGGTAAGCCTTTTCCCTGGATGCCAGCTGTTCGAACTGCTGTTTCACGTTCGCAAAGATCCGGTCTTTCTTCTGTTCAAATGCTATGTCCTCGTCCTCCATCCTGTCCGCGCTGATTCGATCCCTGAAAAAGAATATGATGGAATTGCCGGGCAGGATCCCTCTGTTGTAAAGATCCGGGAAAAACTCTGCATTGACGTCATCTGACTGTCCTTTCAGCATAGTATTCTGATAAGTTGCAGCTGCCATCTGCGCAAACCGGAATACCGCATCTTCTCCTGCTCCTGCATCAAGTTCGTCGAAAAGGGCAGCATCTTCTTCCGACAGGCGTCCCAGGTCAGGTTCATTGAAAAGGTAGATAAATTTGGGCTGGCCATTCTTACCCTTGTCGGCGCTCATGGGCGTAAATCCGGCTTCCGCAAAGCGTTCCTCCAGCCGGTCGATTGAGAACTTCTGCCGCAGGTATTCTTCTACAGTCGCTTTATAAACTGTTCTTTTTTCCAGATCTGTCATAATTTCTCCTTTACCGGATTTACTTAATCATTTGTGTCATAGCAAAAATGACCTCACTTCGTGCCATATGTATCCAACAATTCCGCATAGAATGTTTCGATCTCTTTGCCGTTTATTTTGAAACCGTTTACATACACAGATTCCTGCGAATCCCTTTCAAAATCATACAGCAGCCTTCCGTCATCATACAAAGACAGTTTCCAGCGCACATCCGGCCTGGATTGAATATCATCAATCACCTCTCCGGATGCAAGCATCCCATCCAGCTTTTTGATCAGTTCAGAAGTTTCCTCTTCTGTAAAACTGTATTGCAGGAGATCTGTCCTGTCCTTATCCGGCATTTCTTCAAGAATTATCGTATCTGCGGACTGCAGTTCATAGAAATAGTCAGGACCCGGAGCCCTGTCCAGTACGGACGAAAACGACAATCCATGCGCTGCCTCTATATCCTTCAGCCACTGTTTCACGGCCGGGTCTGTCTGCAGAATATTTCCTTCCTCATCTGTGACCACACGGGAAAGATCAACGATCCAGACAGCCTCTTCCTGTCCATTGGAGCCGATCAGGTGCAGGCTGTAATAATCTCCCATCCTAGGCTGCCCGGCGGATGATGCCCCAGCAGAAGACGTCCCGGTCAAAGATGTTTCCATAGAAAGAGCATCCTCATTTTCTATAATTGAATAGATTTTCTCTATCTCCTCTTCCGTCAGAAAGATGTCTATCGGATCCTGATAACGTCCCTCTTTTGTATCCGTTATCCGGATCGAAGATATATTCTGAAATGGAAGCATGCCGGAAGGAACTGACGAAGAGGCGTCGGAACTTTCCGCAGGCTTCTCCTCATGCCCGCAGGCAGAAAGGGGGAGCAGGATCATCCCCGCACTTAGCAGCACCGCAGCCTGCAATGCCGCCTTTTTGAATCTGTTGGACATACTAACCTCCCATGTTTGCGGTCATGGCCTGTCGCACTCATATTATATTATGAAAAATCACTCAAAGGTAGTGACTGAATAGGTGAACCTTGTCGTTTCTCCGTTGCTGTCTGTTCTCACTTCGTTTGGATCCAGTATATATCTGTTTCCCCAGGATGAAACTATATATTTCCCGTCCTCTGTCACACCGGTAATCGTCATTGCATGGGCATTGATCGGATGATCTTCGGAGGGGTTATCATAGGGGTGGATGACTCCATCAAAGTAATGAATTGTCACATCTTCTCCCCTGCGAAGCCGCTCGTCTACATTCTGCGGAGTTACCCCGTCGGTGACTTCCCTGTGGATCGGAATATTATGTGCCTGGGCATACTCCTGAGCAAGATCTCTTGCTGTGATGGCACTCACGCTGGTTCCTCCTGCTCTTCCTCCATGAGAATACAGGTCAACAATGACAGCTTCATAGTTGGGATGTCCGTCCACCATCAGCGGATATCCGAATTCTCTCTCAAATTCACTTTCCCTGCCGCTGTAGTTTTCTACCATATAGCTCATCATTGTATTGGCAAGGGCGGCATATCCGCATCCATGTTCATTCATTACGGAGAGATAATCCCGGAACTCGGTCGTGTTCATTGGGGTTCCTCCGTTTCTGATGTAAATATCATATAATTCCTGCTGATGCGCTATTCTTTCTTTGCGAACCGGAGATCCCTGATCGCTTCCATACAAGTCATGCGAATCAGCATCATCACTGAACATGATGTTATCAATTTCAACGGGATCGATCGTTGTTGCATCAGAGATTATTTTCTTGATTTCCTCGAATTTTTCCCTGATGATTTCGTAGATCTGTTCGGCCAGTTTTTGAATAAATCTGGTCAAATTACTAATATCTATCGCCACAAGAGGACCCTGCGAGTTTCCATTTACACCATTTCGCGGCTGTTCTTCCGCGCCGTCGCCGACTTTCTCCGTATTTCTGTCCGCCTGGAAATACAGATCCACTATTTCTGACAGGGAAGTACTCATCATGCCCGCACTGGCTGCACGGGCATCGATCTGCTCCGCGATACGGTTCAGCCTGGCCTGCAGCACCGGCCGGCTGGCATCTTCAATGCTCAGGCTCCTGCAGATTCCCCGGACACTGTCGGCGACATAATGCATTTCTTTTTCGCCGGACTGAAGTTTTGATGTACAAGATCTTGCTTTTCCGACCTGTATTCTATATTCTGACATCTTGTGTACCCGTTTCCCGGCTGTGATTCAAAAAGAATCGCTGTGGCCGCGCCTTTCCTTATCTGCCTATGCCAATTTGCTGCGTATTAACTCAAATGTGTTGTTTATCTATATATTTCAAATCTTATCATCTTTTCCTGTTTTTTGATGAAAGACAGACAAACGACACATTTAAAAAGACGAATGCCCTGATTCTCCAATTGCATTCAATTGGATTCAACATACTGTTTGAAATCATAGCATATGTGCAGCGTCAATTCCAACTGGTAAGGGATCTGCAGTCTGGTCTTTTATTTCTAAAAAATATGACCTGTCTGCCATGATCAATTCATGGCAGCAGGTCATCTCATTCATTCTGATCAGATTTATGCTAAACTGGTTCAGAATCCTTACTCCGCTTTTCTTATCTACACGATCACATCATCAGAGAGCCGTAAATTATTCTCCGTAACCTGTGCCTCCGTATCTTCATAAACACCTGCCATGATCCGGAGGGAATTCGTCTCTTCCGTGAATCTGACAAGCGCAGCTCTGATCCTGTCTGTCTTGCGTTTATAAGCTGCATAAGAGGACTGTTGTCCGTCTCCCTCCCAGTAGCTTCGCATATTATCAACTATCCTTTCAATTGAGTCAAAGGCCTTTCTCATCTGTTCTGTCCGGGTGTCCACATTTTCCGCCGCTTCCAGCAGCCGCTGTGTAGAGACCACGATCCTTGTATTATCAGCCATACTCCTGTCCCCCTGTCCCGCCGGTCGGGATCTTAAATTATAACCCGTCGAACCTGTCTACTGTGAGTCGTTCTGTATTAAAATAGAGCTCATGCACCTTATACAGCGCATCTTCAAGCTTCTCTGCATGTTTGCCGTCTTTATCGATACATCCGGAGATTCTCCATAAAGCAGCTTTTGTCAATCCTCCTGAAAGCGAATCGTACTGGAGACTTTTCTCAATGCGGGATACTTCTTCTGCGATCCTGTGCAGTTCTTTTCCAGCCTGCCCGTAATTTCCTGCATTACTGCGGAGTGCTCCTGTATTCACCTCAAACTCTCCACGGACGGAATGGCCGAATGTATCCCTGAGACTTCTCCTAAAATCATCAAATTTCTGCTGGAAGAAGTCCACCACTTCTTTTGCAACGACATATGTCAGTGTAGCACTCACCATAACGAATACAGTCATTATCGGAACGGACACCCAAGTATCGAAAGGGATAAACGGAGTCCAATTCCAGTTTTCAATAATCTTGGAACCAACAGAAGTAAAAAGGCTGACCGGCTCGATATCCGCCGGGATTATGTTCCCGTTCTCATCAAGAACAACATTATTTGTGTGATGTCGTAAGAAGGGGTCTCCCATGCCTTCAGGATCCGATGCCTTGATAGTCTGAAATTTACTTCCAGGTGTTGGATTGAGCAAACCTCCGACTAAGCTCCACTGGTAATGGATAATCTTGCCCCCGTTCTCTTTAATCTGTTCTGCATGATTCCGCTGGTATTCGTCCGAGAAACCGGGTCCGTCGAAATTTGTGCATTCGATCTTATCCTGAATGGAGGCAGGTGCATTGATTGTCACATGTTCCGCCAGATGCCCGCCAAGCGAATGGCCTGTGGTTCCGATTCTGTCATAGTCGGCGCCATATTTTTCTGCGACATACTCCATGTACGCCTGTGCGTCATTTTCCTGCTTCGTCGTCCCGTTTTTATGGAGCAGTGTGAAATCCGCGATTACCCAGTCTTTCGTAAACTGCTCTGAATTGTAGCTCTCGCTTCCTCTGAAACCTACAATTGCATTTCCGTCATTTGTGTCAATCAGACAGGCGTACATTCCAGACTCCCCGTTCCGATCGCCCACATCCCGGATCGTCCAGTCCAGCGCGCTTTCCAGCCCGTTTTCCGCGATCATGTCCCGAATAGTCTTCAGGACATCCAGTTCCTTGTTCCCGAATTTGTCCAGTTCCCCATGCCCTGAATATTTATTTTCCAGGATGTTTAGTATTTCACGAATCGTGTATCCCTCATATTCCCCACAGTTCAGATAAGCGATCTGCGTGGCCAGGAGCATCTGGGCATCCGTATATGCTCTGCTCATAAATCCTCCATTTGTGCCATGTAAGACATTTTTGTGTTGATGAATGATCGACGGAACTGTTGCAGCAATGCTTTTGTCCCGTTCTATTCTCCCTGCAGCTGTCCTTCAAGGGCACCCAAAAATTCTTCCCTGCTCTGCGAGAGCCTGCCGTCCGAATACCGGATCGAATATGACCTGCAACGGTTTTCCAATGCCTTGTAGTCCCCGTCCAGACTGCCTTTTTCATCACAGAACATCTGAATCTCCCGAAGCGTCTCTTCATCCGCTATATTCAGCACAATCATTCCCTGCAGGAAGTCCAGTCCCTTCAGAGCACCCGCCAGAGAGTCATAGAGAGATTCTGCCGTATCTCCAATCGGACAATAAGTCAGATTGATCGTGATCAGATTTGCAGGATTTTTAGCAATGTAGTCTTCGGCAGAAATATCAGCATCTGTAATATCCAGTACGGCGGCAGGCACCTGGGTAAAAATATAAGTATAGCCGGGCAGACTCGCCAGATTCAGAAGAACCTGACTGGATATTTTCTGTGCCACGCGCCGCTCTACATAATTATCAGAGAAATGCTTTCCATCATCATCAACACGTACAGTAAACGGAAGTTCAGGGTACTCACGCGCATATGCCTTCACTGTATAATACCCTGCTCCTACAATCTGATTTCCATACTCCGTCACAATAAAGCTTTCGCCGTATTTTTCCTCAAGCAAGGCCTCTGCCTGTTCGCTTCTTTCCTCAGGACCTTTCGCGCATCCTGCCATTCCTGCAAGAACCATAATCAATACTCCTATGCAAATTCGAACTCTCATTTGTGTTTCCTCTGGAAGACAGCCAACGCAGCCATCTCAACATTATACAGCCTCCTGGCAGCAGCTCGCAGCTGTACTGCCGCCTCTTGAAGCTTTTTGGCGTGCTTTCTTGCCCGGTCAGCCATCTGGATATGCTTCTTTCGATACTGTCCGCTGCCGGCTCCTTTCCAGGTGCCTATCACCTCATTCTCGATTTCGGAAAGAGTTCTGTTTGCAATACGTGACAGTTCTCCGGCAAGTTCCTCCAGTTGATCCGCCTTGCGGAGCGTATCCTGATAGTGCATCCGAATTTCGTGTTCAGATTGCATTTGCGCTCTCCTTTCTTAGTCTTTTCAGACTGTTCAGAATATTATATGGAGAAGCCTCCATTATTATGCTCAATCACATACATTTTTACTCTACCAAAAATGAATCCTGCCCATAGTATCATAGACCTTGTTTTCGCAGGTATCATACTGATTGATGGAAACGTCAAAATCCTCTATAAATTTCTGCAATATACCGCATACTTCTTCCATACATTCAATGTCCTTGGAAACCTGGTCCAGATAAGTGCTTTTTGCAGGGCCTTCCCAACAGGAAGCGAGTGCATTCAGTGCATCCGCCAGCTGTTCGACTGCCTGCGGAATGTGAGATGCTTCCTCCCGGATCCGGTCTGCGTCCCCCTGCATATTTCCCGTGGAAACTCTGATAAAACTGCCCATTGTTACCCCCAAGTTCATATTACTAAAAGATGTCCGCCGGTCATGATAAGATCATGACGGCAGACTGTTATTTTTGTCTGCTGTCTTTTCGGTTTTTCTATTGATCTGTTTATATCCTATCATGCACAGGTTCCGACAGATGCCTTTTACGACAAACGACCTTTCTTTGCAGATGAACGTCCAGTTTCCGTGAAATCGGATGTCGAGAATGAAAAAGACCTCATCCATATCGTTTTTTCAAAATCGCGTGAATTGTCATCTGTCTTTGTCAAAACCTGTCTCCTGAAAAACATCCCTTTAGGCGACGAAAATGTCTTTGTTCTATACCAATCATAGCTGCATTTTTTGTAAGTCAGACAAAACCGTGGTATTTCCAGGTGTGTTCGAGATTACTTCATTCTTCATCTCTCCGCACTCTCCCATTGACAGAAAAGTCCTTCCTTCTTCATTGGCTAAAGACCATGCTGCATGCATGGCCAACTGCTGCATACCGTGTGATGTTGGATGAGACCCATCCACTGTTTCAAAAGAATATCCCGAGTCTGCAAAATCTATAATCCCAGCCCCATACCGTCCTGCAAGTGACCGGATTGCGTCTCCATATTGATCAATCGGAATACCTGCATAAAATTGGGGGAAGCTCCACTCTGGATCTTCCCGCATATATGTACTCCCCGGCGTGCAGCACCAGAGCTCTGCATTCGGATAGTACTTGCAGACCTGTGCAAGAATTGCTTCATAAGCCTCTATGAAAGTCGGAGGAAGCATCTCCCTTTTTTTCCTCTCCTTTTTCCCATAGAAAGCTCTGTGAAGAGAAGTCAAAAGGCCGGATTTTTCCTTTTCAGGATATACGGGAACACCATTTGCCCAGTCATTAACCCCCAGAAAGATCAGGATGACATCCGGCTTTTTTGAACCCAAATGGAGACCGCCGGCCCGTAAGCTGCTGCACCCCGAAGGGAATCTCTTTGATGCCCCCGGCAGCGGTGCTGCCCTGCTTCCGGACCAGGCATTATCCACAAGTACGCGGCCTCCCAGAAAGCGGACAGCCTGGCTCCACCAGGTATCGTAAGCTTTTCGGACACCGCTCTGGTTCCGCATCTCTTTTTCGTAAAACACAGCATAGCCGTCCGGAACTGTCCCTTCAAAAGTGCTGATCGAATCTCCGAGGATGGAGAACCATTTCCCCTCAAACGGGTTCTTTTCCCTCCACAGCCTGTATGAATCCAAATCTCTGCCCTGCAGTTTCTTCCCCGAAGGCATCATGATGGTCGATTGCGGATTTTGGGAAACAGCATCCCATTTTTCCGAAGTAATCAGGCCGGAGGAAGGAAATCTCTGTAAAAAAACATTCTCAAAAGCCCGCAGATTCTGTGAAGATACCCCGCCGTCCTCAGGTATTGCAAAAGCGATAAGCGAGAAAGCGTGCAGATAATCCTCTTCCCGGATCGTATCACAGAAGGCCTGTGCCATCAGATATGAAGGATTCTTGAATGCGCCGCATCCAAAAGCACCGAGGATGAGGATATCAGCCTGATTGTCGATGGCACATTCAAATATATTTTGTATCCTTGATTTATAGAGATCCAGCAGATACGCATCTGTTCTGTCCGGGAGACCTGGATAAAAGGGTGCTGCACAGGTCAGGACATCGACCTGTATCCAGTCTTCGACACTGAGATTCTGAGGAAGAATGTCGTCAGATTTAAATATGGTCACATCCGGCACATAGACTACCCTGTCAGAGGCAATCGCCCGCAATGCCCCCTCATGCTGCTGATAATAATCCTGTCTGACCTTTTTTTGCGCAAGGCAGGGATATAGATTACTGCTGCGGCAAAGACATTCTTCCTGGGCCATAGCTCCCCAGCTGACTCCCCCTCCCGGCTCCACAGGATTTGCAAAATTCAGAACGGCAATCCTGTCGGCAGATACAGGGTTTAAAAGGTTCCTAAGTGTATGAAAGTATTCGCACCCGTATGTACGAATTGCACGAGCAGCCTCAAAAGTCGTCATTGGAAGGAAGCAGATCATCCCCTCCCGATCAGACACCCTCGTGCCGGAGTACATCCCTTCTTCATACACACTTGTGAGCATCATAGACTGCCTTGTCCTCTGCGACAGCACAAACCCGTTCGCACACGCCAGTGTGTCCTGAAATGAGGCAATCAGGCTTTCTCTGCTTATACTCAATGCCATTTGTCCGTCCTCTAAAGAAACCCCTTTTTATCTATCCTCTCCTGCTTCCGAACATAATCCAGTATGCTCATAGAGCATAATAGCACAAACACATTGCTTAATCCAACCATCCTGCTGTTATATATCGTTATATATCGTTGTCCTTGTATAGCTGCAAAAAAAGACCTGCCTGCCATGATCAATCCATGGCGACAGGTCTTTTCATTCACTATTATGAGCTTTCTTTTATGCTGCTTTAGATTCCTTGCTTTATTTTAGAATTCTTACCTTTATTTACACGATCACATCTGAGGAGAGAGACTGGGCGACCTCTGCGTTCGCCTGCTCTGCGCTGATGTATGCTGCAGCCATTTCCTGCAGATCTGTGCTGTGCTCCTGGATCATCTTGAACATCTTGTCCATATCATCCTGCAGGCCCTGGAACTTGCCGATATATGCAGTGGACGCCTCGCCCTGCCATGCACTTGAGAGGCCGGTTACCAGATTCATCATCTGGCCTGTCAGATTCTGCAGGCTGGTAGCCTGTCCGCCGAACTCCGATGCGGTGCTGTTGAGAATATCCGGATTTACTTTGATGATTCCTTCTGCTGCCATTGTATTTTCCTCCTGTAAATAGGTATGCTTTTCTGGAATAGATATACTTTTTTATGACGAAAGTACTGTAGCTTTATTTCCTGAGTTTTATTTTATGAGCTTTTTCCTGTCTTGTCTGCCAGCCGGTTTACTGGTACTTTCTGGTGCTGGCAGTCTCAACGTTCTTGTTTTCCGCCTCGATATATTTCGCGATGGCCTGCCGCAGTGCATTGATGTATGCGATGATCGCATTGTAGAAGTTGCGGAGCTGTACCATGTCGTTGGAAAAAGCTGTGTGGAAGCCCTTCTTGGCCTCGCCTTCCCACATGGCACCCAGGGCTGCCTCCGTCTCCTGGAGTGTCTTGATCATGCTGTCGAAGGTCTGATTGAGCTGCTCGAGCTCATCTGCTTTGGATGTCAGCTGGTTAATTGTCACATTGAATTCTGCCATGATTTTCTCCTCTCTATATGTCCTTTCATGCTAAAGATTTACAATGTTGTGTTCATCATGCCGCCAGGGCTGCCGTCCTTCGTATTCATCATCCTGTGAACCTTCAGGAGTTTTGAATTATCCTGACGCTGTGATTTTTATTTCCCGTTCAGTTTTTTGTTTCCCTTGAATGTTGTTTCCCTTGAACTGATTGCATCATACCACATGCATCGATTTTCCCGCTGAAAGACGGACAAACAGCATCTTTTCTGCGATGAACGGCATTTCCCGACAATCAGCATAAAGCATAATGCAGTAGTGTGACTCTATCCTCAATCCATCTAGAAATCATATTCAGAAATATCTATATAATTCACAATATTTCCTTTAAGTCCAAAGAATATCGTATACTTCCCATCGTTCAATAAATAAGAAATATATTCTTCGTCTGTTGTCTCAGGAGCCCCAAAAGCTGCGATCACATCCTCTTTTTTGCTTCCTGCTGTTATTCCTCCGACAGACATAGTGCGTGCCATATCCTTTTCTGTGTCTGAATAATCACTGAAGGATATTCCGTATATAGGGCACTCACTTGCCTTCTTTTCCTCTTTGGAAGAAAAGTTTTCTACAAATACATCAAAATAGACATCTGAATTTCCTGTGTCTATTTCTATACTATCCAGTTCATCAGGAGGGATAACTTTATCTGATTCAATGATCGTATATCCGGTTTTGTCCAGAACATCCTGCAAAGTAGTCTTTCCCAATTCAATCTTCAGCCCGCCAACAATTACAGGAATGTCTTTTCCATCAGTAAAAGTCCCGGTTGCCGGTTCTGTCATCGAATCGTCTGATCCTTCTTCAGATCCATTACTTTCGTTATCTTTTTCATCTGCAGCTGCTGACTCCCCGCTTCCTTCAACTTCTGATCCCGAGGCTTCCTCATTGCCCATAGCACCCAGTTCATCGCCATAAATATCATAAAGAGCGTTGATTTCTTCGTAATCCATCTCGTAGGATCGATTGTTGTTATATGTCAGGTGAAGCTGACGTTCAAGGGGCTCCCCATATGGAGCATCCTCGATCAAATCCCTGGCCATCTCCACGGATATCTCCCAGATTCTGTCGAGAAGCTTCCCCGGATCCGTAATTGTTTCTGCCTCTTTTTCCAGCCTTTTAATATATCCATCGTCAAAAGAAGTCGTATCATATGGCGTGATCCGCACTGTAACTGTGTAAATGTCCTGATCGCCATCGACAGAAACGACTTCGTATTTTGTGCCTGCCAGAAGGGCTTTTTCTGTATCAGAGACAGTTTGTGCCAGTTCGTCTGATACTTCATACGTGATGTCTGCTCCCCATTCGTCAATGATTTCCTTTGAATTATTCTCGATCATTTCTTTCTCCGCCTCTTTGGAGAAAACAGCGCCGAGGACCTCCTCAATTTCCTCCTGCGTGGCGACGGTCCATTCGGACATCTCCGCATACTTTTCGCAGTACACGCCTCCGAGAACTGCCTCTACTGCCTTTTCCGCACGTTCCTTTGTCCAATGCCTGTCGCGCTGGAGGTAGAGATCCAGAATCTTCTGCTCATCATCCTCTGAAAAAACATAACCGTCCTCACCCTTTGTAATGTGGATGATGATCTCCTGCGGGTCTCCATATGCCGGGTTTTGCATCAGCTGTGTCATCAGTTCCAGTTCCCTGGTATAGACCCGCTCATTCAGATCAGCATTGGACAATTCTTCATTCAACTGCATATCCAGGAGGACGAAATCACCATGCGCCAGGGAAGTGATGGGCTCAATAGTGACCGGTACTTCGAAGCCATCGTCTGTTTTGACCGCCTCTCCGACTGTGTATTGAGCTTTCTTCATTGTCTCGATCAGAAAATCACGATATCTGGTTTTCAGTCCCTGCGTGACAGGGACATCACTCTCGAAATAGACTTCGATCATATCATCACGTCTATTCTCCCTCTGTTCGGACAACTCCTCTGCTGTCGCATCCAGCATATATTTTGCCAGCTCTTCGTCATCTCCCTTGAAAAAGCCGTAATCAAGATAAGCCTGCGTCGCATTATGCGCGTCTTCTGTCGACCATCCGGAATGCATGAAGAAAAAGACCCCAGCGATGACAGCAGCAGCACACAGTGCAATTATTACTCCGATCGTTTTTTTGCCTTTCTTTTTGGGATTTTCTTCACGAGATACTTTTTCAGGTGTCACCTTCGGAACCCCTGCCTGTGGCTGCGGGGCTCCGCAAAATCCGCAAAACTTTGCTCCATCAGGCAATTCCTTACCGCAGTTAGCACAAAAAGCCATTTTTTCTCCCCCTAAAATCAATCAGTTATTAAGATCTGTTCCATATTTCATACAGGGTCTTCTCTCTCGTTTTTCCTCGATAAGAGGAAAATGGTTAAGCGCCTGGCAGATGACCTTTTATATAGCAATGTCAGGGAGTGTCCCTCCCTGACATTGAACAAGTCATGTAATATTATCAGATATTCTATGGTTCATAGATTTCCACAGAGTCTCCAAGCTCTTCAATCGGACTTTCATCTTCGATCGGGTTGCCGAAGTAGGCAAGATCTGTCAGATTCTTCAGCTTCCTGAGCACACTGACATCTTCAATTTCATTATTATACATAAAAAGGGCTTCCAGTTTCTCGCATCCCGAGAGCACACTGATATCCCGGACATGGTTTTCGCCGAAAGTAAGATAGATCAATCCGCTTAACCCCTTCAATGGTCCGATATCAGAGATATCGTTTCCGTCCATGAACAGGGCCATCAGCTCTGTTATCCCACTGATGCCGGAAATGTCGGATATTTGATTTCCGCTGATATCCAGCATGTAGATATGGGATAAAGATGTTATCGGCGATATGCTGGAAACTTCATTATCCATCAGATCCAGCCATTCCAGAGAATCGAGGCTTTCCAGCGGCGTGATATCCGCAACGTGGTTTTTCGAAAGATCAAGCCTTTCAAGTTCAGTCAGTGTACCGAGTTCAGTGACATCGGTAACATTGTTTTCCTTCAGATCCAGCACTTCCAGGTTTTCGAAGGCGGAAAGGCCGGTGAGATCTGTTATTTTTTCCGAGGCCTCTTTCGACTCTCCGGAGAGCTCCAGTGTGCTGACACCCAGGGCATCTCCCCTCGTCACCTCGCGGTCACCGATACCCAGATAATCACACACAGCGCTTTTCAGTGCAGGGTCTGCAAAAGAGACGGCTTCCTCCATCCCTTCCCCTGTCACCGGGCCGCTGTTAGGCGGGTTTTCCATGCCTGTATCTGTGCCTTCAGCTATGACTGATTTCACGGAGGAGATCTCCTGCGTTTCCACGTTCTGGCTTCCGGAATCCGTAATGGCGACGGTATTGCTGTCGCTGCTGCCGGAAGGATGAAGTATCATCCAGACGCCTGTAACAGCAAGAAGAAGGGCTGCCGCCATGCAGACGGCCAGAAGGGCGCTTTTTCCGCGTCCTCCCCCTGAGGAAGCTTTCCCGCTATATGCGGGCGCACTGGCTGCAATCGGTCTCCCCCCTCTTGTCTGTTCGGCATTCCGACTTACAGTTTGAGGGCTCGGCCTGCCCGGAGTCGTCGCCATACTGCCGGTATTGAGACCTCCCCTGGTAGTCTGTCTGTTCTGCGTACCCATATTCTGTTGGTAATTCGGCGGGAAAGGGGATCTGGTACCCGTATTTCCCCACTGGTTGGTATTACGGGAAACAGGGGGAACGCTCCTGCCGCCAGTCCCCGCGGCATTCCCTGCCTGATTCTGATAGGCCATTCCGCCGGCATCCGGACCTGCTGCGGGAGCGATTCTCCTGAGCTTTCTCTCCCCGGCTGTCCCTCCGACGATTTTGAGAAGCGCGTCATGAAACTGCCCCGCGGACTGGTGTCTGGCTGCAGGGTTCGGCGCAAGAGCGACTGACAGGACCTTCCACAGTGCGTTGCTGCCCCGCTCCGGTCTGGGAATCGCCTCTCCGGAAAGGCGGCGCCGCTGGGCCATTTCCTGGTCTCCGGGTCCGAATGCGCCTGAATTCAGAAAAGGCTCCCTGCCTCCATTCAGGCATCGATACAGGACCAGCGCCAGGGAATAAATATCCGATCTGGCATCGGCCTTGCGCATGGTAAAGGTTTCCGGCGCCATATAGGCGATCGACCCCTTGAAAGACATCACAACATTGGTTCCCTGAGGAAGGGCTCTCGATATTCCAAAGTCTCCCAGCTTGAAAAACCCCATATTGTTGATAAAGATATTCTGGGGTTTGATATCCCGGTGCACGATTCCGGCTTTATGGCAGATCATCAGGGCCTGGGAGATATCCAGTCCAAGCTGCACGACCTGTTCCTCCGGCATCGTATGGGATACAAGATAATTCGAAAGGGCTGTCAGCAGTTCCATCCTGATCAGGATGTCCCAGCCGATCTCTCCCTCATGTTTCCGGATCATATAATCCTCGTAGGAAACAATGTTGGAATAGCCCACGAATCTGGACATGATCCCGATCTCGTTCCGGATATCCTCCACCTGCTTGGAATAATACTGCTCTGTATTTTCCATGCGCAGGCCGTCAGCGCGCAGCTGCATCAGCTCCGCCTGACTGGATGGTATCCGGATCACCTTCATTGCAGCCTTTTCCAGATAGCTGCCGTTCTGGCGGTGGATCTCATATACTTCCCCGAAACTTCCACGTCCCAGTTCCCGGACAATTTTCCAGTCCGGCCACATCTGTATGTTCTGTACAGGCATTGTTTGCCTCCTGCCGTGTATCAACCATGTATCAGTTTGAAGATCATCCTGACTGCAAAACAGCCGGAACCTCTGTCGGATGAATGTCACAGACGGACACTCCCGTCCCTCTTAAAGATGAAACCTCGTCACAGAATTCCCTCCAGACTCTTCATCTGCGGGTTCTCGCGGTCAGCCTCATCAGGGTTTCCGCCGCCCGGGGCGGAATACTGTCCACCGTCCCGAACGGACGGCAGGCCTGCCTGCACGGGAATCAGGCGCTCATAATCGCGCAGATTCTCGAAGTGGCTGGTCCCGAATCTGGTCCTGGGCGCCACAAAGATCTCTCCATCATAGATGGCGAGTACACGGGCTTCCGCCTGTCTGTAGATCTGCGCCGCACTGCGGAGCGAAAGAGCCGCCTTTTCCAGGGCATGTACTTCTGTGCCCAGCATGGCAAGAAGTTTCTCTGTCTCCCGGACAGAGCGCCCATCGGCCAACCGCTCTTCCGTTTTTTTGCCGCTTCCCGCATCCCTGCCGGAATCTTTTTCCCGCCCTGAAGGTCCCGACTCACCGGGAGCTTCAGGTTCTGTTTTTGAGTAGAGTTCTTCCAGAGCAAGCTGAACAGAGCGGAGGCGCTTTGCTTCCTCCTGCAGCTCCTCTGCGGCGGCATCCATTTTCCGAAAATCAACTTTTCCCATGTCTGCCTCCTCTTTTTACCTGTAAGCATAGCGAACGCGCATGCTTGTCCTGCCCACACGGATAACAGAACCGTTGGGAACCTGAACCATGCCATTGACACGCTGCTCATTCAGATAAGTGTGATTGGTTGAATTCAAATCCCTGATCACGAGAACCCCCTGCCGGCCGATCAGCATGCAGTGCACAGAAGAGATCATCTTGTCATCCTCAATCTTCAAAAAGGAATAGCCTTCTCTGGAAGTAGGCACTCTGCCGATCGCCATCTTTTCCCGAAAGGCAATCGTCTCTTTACGTCCGGTTCCCAGGAAATCAAACTCGGCCTTCCACATGTGGTGCATACCGCCTCCGCGGTAAACCGTTCCATAGAGTTCCTGTCCCGCCTCAAAAATAGCTCCCTTGTCCTGTTCATAGGTGAGCTTTTTCGTATCGACGCCTTTGTCAACTGCGATCCGGCGTTTCGTTCCCTGTTTGCCGTTTCCATATGGCTTGTTCCTGTCCCCGCCAAAAGCGGATGTCAGCGTGATGATGATTCCGGTCAGGAATATCGTTCCGGCAATGACAATCACAACTATCCAAATCATTTCCCGTGCTCCAGTCTTTCGTTAATTAATATCCCCGGCGATCTGCTCCTTGAGCAGTATCATCTGTTCGCGATGCCTTTCCAGCCGGTCTGCAAAAGCCTTCCCCGCCGGATCCTCCCATGACTGTCTCAGTTGCAGGATCGTGTCCTCCAGAGGAGAGAGTATGAGCGCATCCATTTTTCCGGCCAGTTCCATCTCTTCTTCCGTATGGTACATTTTTAACCTCACTATAAACTGCGGCTTTTACTGCTGCAGCAGATCCCGTACCGTCCCGATCGCTTCCTGCGCATCCCGGAACAATTCCTCCTCCTGCCGGCGGTGGGCATCACATGCTTCTCCCTCCCAGCAGGCGGACAGGCCTTTGGACAGCACCAGATGCAGACGGGAAAAGCCTCTCTCTACAGATAACAGAAGCTCATCCGGCTGCCGGCAGTTGTCTTTTGCCTGGCGGCTGCCCTCTTCCATTGAAAAGATATCATCTTTCATCTTTCGTCCATTCCCCTGATGAATCAGAAATCGATCTGCTCCGCCGCGGTCTCCTGAGCCATGGCGTAGACATTTGCGGCGGCGTTCATATACCTCTGCAGCCTTTCGTAACCGCTGCACACAGAGCGGAGACACTGCAGACCATCCATAAAGCGCTTCTCTTCTGAAAGGGACCTGCTGGTCCGGTCTGCCCCGGCTTCCCTTCCTGCCCCTGTCACTTCTGCCTCCAGCAGATCCAGGTTCCTTGTGATTTCGTAAAGCAGAGTTTCCGCTTCCCTGCCTGCTGCTTTCATAGCATGCACATCATAGTGCATCTCTTTCCTCCTCTGCATTTAAGCCGCATTAAAGCTGTCTCTTCTTCTGTCATTTAAGAAGATATTTAAGTAGATACACTAGGCCAGCAGCAACTCGCTTCCGGTCTCCAGGCCGTTGTCCCTGGCAGAGCCCTCCCGGCGGAGCATCAGATTCCGCTTTCTGTCCCACAGAATCAGACGATGTTCCATCCCGTCCAGCCGGCACTGCTGGCGGCGGCAGATCATTTCCGTGATCTCTTCCTGTACCTCATAGATCGGCACTGTCTCATCAATTTGAAAATCATATTCCTGCCCCATAATCGGGACTTCCACTTTGATAATGATCATGATTCAGCTCCCCTTTTATACAGAACCAAAGCGCTCTTCCTCCGCCTCGCGCTCCCGCGCATCTTTCCATTCCGAAAAGCCCGTCGGAGACATGGCGCGCAGGCGCAGGATATCCCGCCTGGTCCAGTCTCTTTCCGTGACCAGGACATAGTCCGGCACAATATAGCAGAAAAACTCACGCCCGTTATTCAGTTCCGGCGAAAAGCCGGGCAGAGTCTCGCCCTGGCGGTAGATCAGTGTTCCTCCCGGATTTCCCATGGCGTTCAGCATCTGCTGCAGATCGCCGCGAATAGCAAAATGTGATCCTTCCTCTGTATCTACCGGACTCAACAGCCCGCGTCTGTACATGGCGTGCATGGCCTGCAGGATCTCCTCCGGAGAAAACTGCTTCTCGGGCATATGAATCCCTTCACAGCTGGTAAACCCCAGACTGTAGAGCAGGATTCTGACTTCATCATAAGACAGAAGGATGGTCTTTCCTTCCTCGGGCTCCTGTTTCTGTAAATAGTCTGTCTCTTGCAGCATGATAGGCTCCTGTCCTGATCTGTGCGTATCTTCATCTCGTTACAGTTCACGCTCTCTCGAGGGCGTGAACATGTAACGATGCGCGCGGCGCTAACAAAGCTTCGCATTGTCAATGCGCTTCACGCGCGCCGCGCGCCGTTCAACTCGGTTTTTTCGCGAAAAAACCGCGAAAAACTCCTCGAGTTTCAGGTGGGTCTGTATTGTAACTTTATCTCTTATTTCCCGGGATTCTTTTTGATGAATTCCTTGACAGCCGGTTTACAGCTTCGGGAAAGGGGAAGTTCAATGTCTCCTTCCAGTTCCAGACAGTTCTGTGAGAGAAAGACACGCTCTATCTTATCTTTATTGACCAGAAAACTCCTGTGGCAGCGGATAAAGGCTTCACCGAGCTGTTCTTCCAGCTGGTCGAGCGTTCCGTAAAAGGGGTATTCCTCCCCGCCTGTATTGCAGAACAGCTTTTTTTCCCTGGATTCAAAATAGCAGATGCGGTCATACTCGATCAGCTCCCGGGCACCGCGGTTCTCCAGAACGAAAACTCTGCGGTCACCGGTATCAAGGAAACGCTTCACAAAGGTTCCGATCGCCTCGCTGAGCACATCCCGGATCTGGCTGCCGTCCAGAGGCCGCAAAAGAAGTGATTCCGCACCGATCGTAGGCCGCATATAGACCGCCGGAGAGACCGTCATATCCGCGACCAGGATCATGTAGACCTCTGCGGAACGCGCCCGGATCTCCTTCGCCATTTCCACGGCATCCTTCATGGTGATGTCCACACAGGCGAGGTGCAGACGGGGATCCTCCGCGACAAGCTTTTTCAATTCACTGTCATCGGAGCACTCCATCCACTCCCAGTATTCTTCTGTCTGCCGCGCAGCCTGTTCATGCGCCTCAAAAGAGATCGCTCTGCGTTCTTTCGTCCGGCTGTCTGCGATAAGCATCGCAATCATGTTTCTATTCCTTTTCTTTGTTCAGTCTGAACGTTACGGCATATCACCCTGCTGTGCTGCCACAGGCAGCCGCTTTCAGCATCAAAAATCAATTGTTACTGTAACAATTGATTCTGTCTATGCCCCAAACAGGATTACATCTTGGCAAGAGGGATCACAACATCGATGCCGATGCCTTCCTCTTCATCGGAGGACATATGCCCGAATCCCTTCTTCAGCGTCTTAGACGACTGATTGAAAGGAATGTTCTGGAAGTTGAAGATCTTCTGGCCCTGGAGATTGCCTCCCAGATGCACTCCCTTCTTGTAGGAGCAGTAATGGTTATAGGCACGATATCCCCGAAGGCCCATATCATCCTCGATACGCAGGCATGCGAAGAAGAAGATGTTGTGCATGGAACCTTTTTCCGTGATGTTCTCCAGGAAACCGGAGACATCTCCGGCTCCGGCCTCTCTTTTGTAGACCATGGTCATGAAGTCATTCATATCCGCGATGAAAATGAAGATAGGCTTCTCTTCCATCATCTTTACCGCGACATCCGTCTCATCCATGCCGGATTCGATCAGCGAGCGCTTGATCTTGTTGCGGCGTGCGAATTCCGGCAGCAACTCGCTGAAGTAGGTGTAAATCTCCTTGCCGTCAGAGACATAGCGCGCATCGTAGACAGCTGCCTGTTTTTCGAAATCGGTAAATTCGGAGGTCTTTTTCTCGATAATGACGCGGTCCGCCTCTGTCTTCGCGGCGGCATGCAGGAGCAGGCGGAGCAGGTTCGTCTTGCCGCTTCTGGCCCTGCCCGTGATCATGAAGCAATAGTTATGCAGCAGGTCCACGGACGCGATCGAGGCATCCTGGGCAAAATAGCCGAAGGGAAGCAGGGTCCGCTCCCCAAGGGCATGCCGATAGCGGTAATCCGTCTCCAGAATGCCCAGAGTAGGATTCTCGGGAATCTCCGGAATGCGTCTGGCGGGCTCGCCCTTCCAGGCATCCCTCATCTGCTGACACTCCGCGGCGATCTTCTGGCCGCGGGAGAAGTCGTCCTCCGCCTCCATGCACAGAACTGTCTGGAATTCCAGAGGCCTGTCATCCACCAGGGCAAGACCCCTGCCCTTGACGTTTGTCTCCGGGATGATCTGCAGATGCGTGCGGCGGATGATCTCCATGTACTTGAATTTATCCGGCTGTTCCAGAGAAATGATCGTGCGCAGGTTGTCGCCGATCCTCGAAGGGATGTCGTTGATTCCGAAACCTGCCGCTGAGACCACCAGGAAGATACCATATCCCACACCCTCTCTTGACAGGCGCAGGAGGACATCATCATATTTATCGTTTGTCTTTGTGCGGAAGCCCGCATAGTTATCGATCACGACCAGTACAGCCGGCAGCTTCATGCCGTAGGCCTGTACATACTGGGCAAAGTTACCGCCCTGCAGCGCTGAACGCCGCTCGTCCATCAAGGTGGACAGCATATGGAAGAACTTCTCCTGCCGGTCCTCCTGGACATCGGTCACAATGCCTCCGACATGGGGCGCATCTGCAAAGCAGCCCAGCATGTTGCTGGAAAAGTCGAGCAGGTAGACCTGCAGCGCCTGCGGAGTATATCGATTGATGAGGCCGTAGATCAGCGACTGCAGGAAGGTACTCTTACCGCTGACGACCTGTCCGCAGACAGCCAGATGGCCTCCATCAGTGAAATCAATGTGAAGGGGCCGCTGCGCCTGCTGCTCCGGATCGTCGTAGAGACCGATGATCGTCTCCAGATGCCATTTACCGGGATGACGGCGGACCCGCAATGCACCGGTATCTGATGATGTTCCGGTCTTCTCCCCGGGAAGGATCTCACCGGCGGATGCTGCCCAGGTCTCCCCGTCGAAATACAGATCCGCAGATCCGGGAACGGCTTCCTCCTCCATCTCAATAAGGCTGCGCAGATAAAGTGCTTCGGGAAGCACAGGGAGCCAGAGCTGATCGCTCTTCTTGTATCCGGCTCTTTTCACGAGGTCATCCAGATAAGCGATCACTGCATCCAGCTGTGTCGTCTCCTTGACAGCAGATTTCTTTGCAGGAGCCCCTGCTGCAGCAGACTGACCCTTTTCAGATTCATTCGCTGTATCGGAGCGTTTTTTCCTGGCACCCACAAGATCCGCTTTGCCCGTGCGGCCGATCATGGAAGCTGCTGCGCTGGATTTGCCCTCTCCCTCCGTATAAACGGCACCGCTGAATCCGGACTGGAAGAGCTCAAAGATTTCGTCGTTGCCGACCTGCAAAAAGCACCGTCCGGCCTGTGTCAGGAAGGCCGCATCCGGCTTATGAAGCATGTCCATACTGTCCTGCCTGTCCTGCACACGCAGGCACAGACGGAACTTGGAGTTCGACCAGATGTTGTCATCCACAGTACCGCTGGGCTTCTGTGTCGCCAGGATCAGGTGCACACCAAGGGAACGTCCGACCTGGGCGACGCTGATGAGCTCCTGCATGAACTCAGGTTCCTCACGCTTGAGTTCTGCGAACTCGTCGATGATGATAAACAGATGCGGCACCGGTACACTCGCCTCGTGGCTCTTATACAGACGGGTATAGAGATTGATATTATTGACACCGTTCTGGGCGAAGATGCGCTGCCGGCGCATATTTTCACTCTTGATACTGATCATGGCGCGGCGCACCTGGTTGCCGGACAGGTTGGAGATCTGTCCAGCCAGATGAGGCAGGCCTGAGAAGAGGTTGGCCATACCGCCGCCTTTGAAGTCGATAATGAAAAAGCTGACATCCTCGGGGCTGAAGTTGACCGCCAGTGAGAGGATATAAGTCTGAAGAGTCTCGGATTTACCGGATCCAGTGGTGCCCGCCACCAGGCCGTGAGGTCCGTGGAATTTCTCATGGATATCCAGATAGCAGTCCGTTCCGCCGGCCTTGACGCCGACAAGAGCCTTCATGCTGTTATAGTTTCTGTTTTTGCGCCAGCGCTCCAGCACGTTGAATTCCTGGAGCGTATTTACATGGTACATCTCAAAGAAGCTGATGCCGGTCGGGATCTCACTGTTGGATTCGATCTCACGCACACGGATATTCGCCAGCCGTTTTCCGAAATTCTCCATTTCCTCGCGGCTGACCACATCCGGCACGAAGGAATTGCGCTTCTCCTCCTGCATGTCCATGAGGTTGTAAATGCCCTGGAAGAACTGATCGTTCTCAATGACTGTCTCACAGGCATTGGGAAGCTGTTCGACCGTCTCTACCATCAGGAATGTTGTAAGCCCGTACAGGGGCTGTGCATCGTAGATATATTTGGTCAGGATCTCTCCTTCAAGGATGGACGGATCCGACACGAAGATCACATAATGCGGTTTGGCAATGGCGCCCTTGCGCGCCCCTCCGGGAGCTGCACTGTTCTCCACACGGGTGCGCAGGATATTGGACAATTCAAAGAAGATATCGCGCACTTCGATCTCGTTTGCGGCCATATAACGCGTGCTCTTATCCTCGGACCACACATGGGGGAGCCAGCGCATGCATTCCCAGTCCTCCAGTGAAGCATAGTCTTCTTCGTCATAGATAAAGACAAATTTCACATCTGTATAGCAGTGTGCCGCCGCGATCTCCGCAACGATGGTATGCATCATTTGAAGAGCGCCGCGTTTTCCCGCGCCGCCCACGATTCCGACCAGACCATGCTGCATCAGGTCTACGCCGACCGGCACCTGATGGAGCATATGGAATTCATCCCGGATCACCTGGGGTTTTTTCTGCAAAGTATCATTGATGAGTGAGAATTTTTCCTTGGGAACATTGATTTCCACCTGGAAGGGACTGTCGCCGAGTCCCAGACGGGTATACAGGAAATCCGCATGTGTGAAGTTTCTGTTCCACAGGCGGGGCTCCCTGCGCCCATACTGAACGCATTCCCGCGCCGACGGGTAGATCGCGTTCATGGCAGATGTGTTGTGGCGATACTGGGCCTGCACCCTGTCCGCGATCTCAACAAGATAATTGCTGTAGGCGTTGAAACGCTGTTCTTCATCCTCCGCCTGTTCCTTCTTGGTATAGTTCATGTTCAGGATGGCCCAGACCGCGCCGATGACAGCTGCGCCGACAGCCGTAATGAGTCCTGTGTACATGAACACACCGGCATTTCTGCCGGAAAACTGGGAGGCAATGACCGACATGAGGCATCCCAGCGACATGGGGATCGCCATGGTAAATGCGGGGCCGATCACCATGTAGGCCGGCCGCTGCTTCTGCTGCCGCGGTGAAGGCGGCGCCTCGATCTCGATGGGGTCGGTGTACAGGGACGGAAGGTTTCTGGGAGAACGATTGAACCAGCTTTCAGTCTCCTGTTTCCCGGAAATATCCTGTATGTCCTCTTTTACAGCGGAGGGCACACTGATCGACATGGATTCCAGACGTCCTTCATCCACATACAGTGAGCCGCAATTGCTTCCAACCAGCAAAATCGGATCCATAAAGATCAGGTGCAGGCCGAAAATATCGATCCTGTCCCCGAACTTGAGCTTTCTGCTGCCGCGCATACGCTGATTTCCGATGAAAACGCCGTTCTTGCTGTTATCGACAATGGTCCATCCGTCCCGGCTGTGCCGCAGGTATGCATGCACGCCGCTGATCAGTCCCATAAAAGAGTAGCAGATCGTGTTTTCCTGCCCGACGCCGATACTGATATCCCCGACTCTGGAGACGTCATATTTCTCCATCACATGAAAAGCGATGGGCACATCCGCAGTCATGACGATTAGGTTTTCCTGGAAGCGGGTGCGGATCTGCAGAATCTGCTCCTTCTCAAGAAGCAGCTCCTTGACAGGTCCCCGGTCTGAAAACACCTGGTAATCCCAGGCACTCCGCAGCGTCCAACCGACGGCCGTCCGCTCCAGCTGCAGCGTGATGTCATCATGCAGGCTGTAGATACTCTTATGCAGGCGGACCCGGTAATCCGTGTCATAAACGTTGGGAAGCAGTTCCTCCCTGCAGACCATTTCGTTATAAATCAGCAGAATCATGCAGTTTCTCCGTTTCTGTACTACCCCTTAAAACAAATGCCGCTCATCGTATGCAGACCAGGCCCTTGCTCGGGCCCTGTCTCATCGGCAAGACCAGGCTGCTGTTCAGCCTGCTGTCATCAGTCGTTTCCATCAGATATATGCCGAATCGATCCAGAACACATGCACTGTCATCTCTGTGGATCCGACACAGATCCTGTCCCCGTCGAAAATGCGCACTCGCCCCCGGATTCTTCTCTTATTCAGTCCGTGCATGAGAACTGTTCCGTTGGTAGAATGAAGATCCTCCAGGACAAGATCCGACGAAGCCTGATACAGCACACAGTGATGAAGAGAAACCTCGTCGTCCGGAATGATCACATTGTTGTTCTGCGGTCCGCGCCCGATGCGGATCCCCTCCATGGGATCAAACACATAAGATTCCTTTTCCCGGTCCTTCCACTCGAGTCCGACCACCATCCTGACACGTCCCCGGGGAGGAGTTTTATTTTCAGAACCCGGTGCATCTTCATTGCGCAGGCTGGTGCTGAGATTCTGCTCCTTGACAAGCTTGCGCGCGGCATTATTCAATTCGCGTATAGCGCTTTTGCGGCGGTTGTTCTGCACGACCAGTATGATCGAAACTGCCGCAGAGGTCAGCACGGCGATGATCACGATCAGCATCGACGGGTTGTTCATAATTGAATGGTTCCTTTTTCAAGACTCGCCTGCGAGTCCTGCGCGCCGGGTGCGGGTTGATTTGTCTTTGCCATGCAAAGACAATCAACATCTTCCGAACCGCACCCGCGCGCATCCTCGCGGAGCGTTTATACTTATCTCTCATAGAGGAGCGCCTTTGCCGGGCGGCATCCTGCAGCATTCTCACATAGGCGAAAGCCGTGAAGGGATCATGCTGCCGGATGGATCCCCTTCACCATATAGCGCATCCTGCCCATCTCAAGGATGTCACCCTCTTCCAGCAGGACCGGCTGCCACAGCGGATACCCGTTTTTGCGAGTGACATTTACATTGGACAGATTTTCAATCATAATGCCATCCTCAGTCGCATACAGGCAGAACTGCGCTCTGCTCACGGTCGCGTCCATACTTAAGTAGAGCCGGCCGGACTCCATGGGTGCCGGCATCTGGCGGCCGACGATCAGTTCATCCCTGAAATCACGTGACACCTGCCTGCCGGAGGACATTTCCATGAAATCCACCCGCCAGCGGGAGTGCGGATACTCATTATTGGCCGTATTCTGGAAAACCTCCGGTTTTTCAAGATTTATTTGAGAGCCTGCATGCTGTGACTTCTGTGCTTTTCGTTCCGTCCTGTTTCTGTTTTTATGTCCGGACGAGGAATCCCTTCCGGGATAATTGACAAGGACTGTCCGCTCTTCTCCAATCACAGGGGAAGATATATATCCGGCACCATATCCCGGATTCATTGTCCCCTGGGGCATGTTGTAAGCCTGGCCGGCTGCATTCATGTTATTTCCATAATATCCCTGGTTTCCATATGCCCCGAAATTTGCAGGCATATTGGAACCCGGCCGCACAGGAAGTGTTCCCGGTCCGTATACAGTGCTGTCAAAGGAATTCTGCGGATACATGGGCTGGCCGTAATATGTCATCCCATACGCCGTATTCTGTTCGGGATTTGCCGGGAAAGCACTCCTGTATCCGTTTCCGTTTACATAAGTCTGCTGTCCTGCTGCAAAGGAGCCGGGTACCCTGCCCTGGTTTCTTCCCATTGCCTGCTGATTATTTCTGCCGCCTGCGTCATTTCTTCTGCTTCGCGCAACCAGGCATACGAGCAAAACTGCCAGCACTGCCAACACGATCACTTCTGTGACCATAATCCATTCCATTGTTGTCATTTCAGTCACCATGCTCCCTTTCATAAGTCATCCGACAGAAAATATATGTGTTACTATTCACAGTCCCTTCGGAACTGTGAATAGTAACTTGCGTTTGCCCATTCCAAATGCTCTTCGAGCATGGGCAAACGCCGTTTTACTCGGGTTTTTGCATGAAAAAACCATGCAAAAACACCTCGAATGCAGAGACCGTGAATAGTAACAACAAATGTTCTTTTCACGATCGGATTTCATTCAGCCGTCATAGCTTTTCAGCACACCATGATCGATCGTGCACACATACCACCAGTCGCCATCGACAGAACCATCACTCCCTACCGAGAAATGCGCGGGAGACTGTCCGGGAAGATAGACTGTCACCGTGGCACCGCTCTCAGACAAAGAACCCGTCGAAGGAGTATAATTGTTCACGGCAAAATTATATTTGCCGTTAATATTATGGATCGTCGTAGTCTCCGGTCCGTAACTGGATGTATCATCCAGATCAAGTTCTGCAACAGTTCCGTCTCCGTTGCTGCATGTCATATTTACAAAATAAACATGACAATCCGTACCGCTGTCCGTCGCGCCGATCAGATGGGAATCCAGGTCTGTAGGAGTTGCTCCCCATTCAAGAACAATGCGCACTTCTCCTTCAGAAAGTTCCCTTGTGACGACAAAATCTTCCTCTACTTCTGTGTCATACTCGCCAACTCTCAAGTCGAAGGTAACTGTCACATATCCGTCTCCGGATGCCTCCACAGTATAGAGTCCGGGAGGAAGACTTACTTCATAATCGCCGCTTGAACCTGTCACAGTCTCTGCGACGGGTTCTCCGGAAGTTTCTCCTTCTTCAAAGAACCGAAGCTGTATGCCTTCTACAGACAATCCGGTCTGTGCATCGATAATACCGCCCTTTGTCGGCACACCGCCTGCCTGTCCGCCGCTGGCGGCAAGTTCAAGCGCATTTGTGGGGACAATGATACTGTAAGCGCCCTTCTGGATCGTCCCGTTTGCATCACAGGCAGCTGTCACGGTACATCCCCTCAGCACGAACTGCAGCATATCGCCATACACCGGATCACGTCTGCTCAGCAGGCTGGAAATACCCAGCTCTTCCAGTTCCTCTCTGGTAATCGGAGTTTTGCCTACCAGGTA
Source organism: uncultured Lachnospiraceae bacterium (assembly GCA_902780385.1). Lineage (GTDB taxonomy): Bacteria > Bacillota > Clostridia > Lachnospirales > Lachnospiraceae > CAG-791. The sequence continues at coordinate 42,090 of CACZFF010000001.1, read as the reverse complement.
AGACAGGTCATCCAGCTGTACTTCTTCGGGCAGAGCCGTTTCCGCTATCTTTCCGCCGCTTACAGCCCCGGGCTGCTGGGCAGAGTTGCGGAATACCATTGTGCCCGGTATTTCCGAAAAACGGACAAATATACTTCCGTCAGGCTGATCGACAGAGGAAACCGGAGGCGCTGTACGCCCATAATCGCGGTATACACTTCCTCCGATACGCGTCAGGAGCGTATAATTGATCGCCGGCTCGATCGAAGCTGTTTTTTCTATATTTTCAGTCTGTTCCTGCCGGTCATTCTGAAGTGCCTGCAAAAGCTCCTGCAAACGAGAGTTTCCGGTCTTTCCATATCCTGTCCGGAGTATATCGATTGCACTGTTCGTATCACCCAGCGCAATATAAGAATTATACAGACCTTCATAGGCTTCCACAGACTGGTCATCTTCATCGAGTGCCCTGCGGTATTCCAGAACAGCGTTCTCATAATCGCCGATACTGTAGTACAGTTCTGCTCGCGAGATACACTGACTGTAAATCCCGGATCCTTCTGTATTACGATCTCCCAGTGAATACACGATGGCAAAAGCAATCAATGCGATTGCTGCAACAGCCGCAATCAGCAATGCTGCCTTCCGATTGTTTGTCATTTCTTTCCTCCCTTCAGAACCTGTACTTTACCGCCTGCTCAGGAATCCTTTGGCAGCAGTTTCCAAAAAACACCTCTGCCTTATTCCTGTCAATACTACCGTTCTCACTTTACATGTGCTCAAGCTCTGCCTCGTAGCTTTTCTGCCACCGGTTCAGCAGGATCTGAGTAATAATAAAAAATGCCACCCCGGTGCCCAACATGGTATACCCCAGAATCTGCATGGTCATTGCACTCATGGAACCCTCCTTTGAATACTTTTTTCCGCGTTGCCGCTCTCCGAAGCGGCACCCGGGGAGAAATATGCGAAGGCATTTTCTACTAACTGTTTTATTGTCTGAACCGACTTACCGGCTGTTCCTGTCATTTCAGCTGCTGCAGATACTCCAGCTCTTCATTATATGCCATGGAGGTGTTTCCGGATTTCTCATACATCTCCAGAGCCTTCCTGGCACAGGAGGAGGCACTCCCCATCTCTCCTTTTGCATCATAGGCAAAAGCCATATACATAGGAATCCGAAAATCCTCCGGCCATCTTGATTCCAGTGCCTTCAGGATATTCAGGCTCTCATCGAATCTGTTCAGATTCTGCAGGATCATCGCGCGATTGATACAATCGTCTGCACGCGCCAGCGGACGCTCAGCAAGCCTCTCATAGCAGGCAAGTGCCTGCTTCGCGTATTCTTCCTGCTCTTCAGGTGACTTCTTTTCCGAGTCCCCTGCTCTTTTCCAATATTCCTCCGCGAGCAGACGCTGATATTTCGGCTCTGAAGAATACTCCGTTGCCCGTTTCAGCCAATGCAGGCGGTCCCTTTCTTCCTCCGTGAGCTGAACAGTATCCGTTTTTCCTTCCGCTGCTCCGGAACCTTCTTCATTCAGGGCTCCGTCGTTACTCAGGGCGCCATCATTGCTGTTCCCGTAATAATAACTGCTCCCATACTTGTCCAGGCTGCCACATGCATCGGCTGCCAGGACACAGGCCCGCGCTTTTACATCAGCATCTGACCTGGTCCGAAGAATCTCCTTCACCTCTGCAATACAGTCGGGTGCTTTGTCTTCCTGCAGCAGGATATAAGCCTGCACCAGCTTGAGGTTGGGGTCGAGGGAACCTGCGTCATTGCCGTCACTTCCCTGGGCTGCTTTTGCCTCATCCAGAATGATCTGCGCCTTGCGAGGCTGCTCATCCATGGCAAGGGTAATGGCATAATCACGATAATAACGCGATGTAGGAAGCCCCGCCGATTTCGCGGTCTCCAGGGCTTTTTCGTAATACTCCAGCGCCGTTTCGTAGGACTTCTGCTCATAGGCATAATCGCCCAGGCACTGCTGGATCTGAGCCTGGTCCTGGGGCCGTTCCTTGCGGATCTGTGAATATTCCGAGTTGTTTAAGATCTCTTTCCCTGCATCCCAGACAGCCTGCTCCTCTCCGGAATTCTGTGCTGTCACAAAACGCTGATAGGCCGCCACATAATTGTCTGCCGTCTGCTGACGGAGGCCTTTTGACAAAAACCACACACCGCCCCCGATCAGGGCCGCTGTCAGGATCCAGCTCCCCGCCCGAAGCAGAATATACCTCTGGAAGCGCCGGTCCTGCCGCCTCACATGGCGGAGGGCTTTTCGAAGTCTGGTACCGTCTGCGTAGCGCAGATTTCTGTTCTGTTCCAGACACCTGGCAATGATCCTGCAGAAGGCTTCTGAATACCCGCACGAGACCATATCCTGATACAGGACACTGGCAGGAAATGCTCCGCCCGCGGAATTTCCGGCCGAATTGGCAGAAAAACCGGTATTGCCGGGTATTCTCGGCCTGCGTGTATCCGGATAGCATCCGGTGATCAGATAATAGAAGAGGGCTCCCGTACTATAGATATCAGTCCGGGCATCCAGCGGAGGCAGTTTTCTGTTTCCTGTCCTCATCTGCATGACACGCTGCCATTGTTCGGGCGATGCAAAATGCATACTGTAGCCGCTCAGACTGGAAGCCACATTGGATGATACCGAAATGTTGAAATCAATCAGACAGACAAGCCCCTCCCTGTTCAGGATCAGATTGTCCGGCTTGATGTCGCTGTGGATCACCGGCGGTTTGTTCTTGTGCAGATAGGACAGCACATCCGCCAGCTGGGTCATCATCCCCGTCAGAGACTTCTCCGAGATCCGCCGGCCGCCGGCCGGAAGCTTCTCGAAGGACGTCCCCTCGATATAATCCATGACGGTAAAGACCTCCCCGTCCCTGACCAGGAAATCATAGACATTGGGGATATTGGTATGCCGCAGGTTCTTGAGGATATCCGTCTCCGCCCGCAGCGTCTCAAGGTTGCCGAGCCCGCTCTGCACGCGCTTGATGACGACATACTTACGGAGATTCCGATGGTACGCCAAAAAGACCAGGCCGGATCCTCCCCGCCCGATCTGTTTCATTACCTGGTATGTCCCGTTTAGGATTTCGCCTTCATGGATCATGATTACTTTGCACGTGATAAAAATCCGCCTGCACGTCCGGAATATGAAGCCTCCAACCGTGCAGGCCAAAAGAAATGCTGAATAATTATTTTATCTTGCTCTTCTGGATTTGATTCAACGATTCATCTGAAACTCATCTGAATCGATCCAGTCTCCGTACTGTTTACAGGGCACAGCGTGATCCAGGACCACGCTGTGCCAATGCTTTACGATAAGTTTACGATGGTTTTAACAATTACATAGCCCCTTCGGCGTCTTTATCCTTTTTGCGTTTCCAGAGGATCAGCAGGATAAGAAGCGCTGCAACTCCTGCGCCTGCGCCTACACGCGCGGCTGTGTTGTTGATGACCTGCGTCAGGGTATTGGTGGTGACAAGGAAGCCCTTGCGGTTTTCTACGATCTGCGGTGAATCTGCTGAACCGGCGCGAATGTCAACACTGTCATTGTCTGCGAGGTCGGTTGTGATAACTTCGACCCACTGCCAGTTCTGGTTGTCTGTCAGCTCATAGTCGATATCGATCTTACCCGTTGCGTCGTCCGTATATTCTGAGAGATCTGCAAAGCTGTGCTCTGTCCCGGTCTTCTCATCCTTATAGGATGAAGGCATCGGATTCTCTTCATCGTAGTAGGCATAGGTAATATCCGCCATAGGCTCGCCATCAGGCTCGCGGAAGCCGAGAGTATCCGTCTCCCAACGTCTGATCACAACCTTGCTGACACCTGTCTGAGCATCTTCAGGATTCACTTCGATAACAAGGCTGCGATCGTTGAATGCCTGTTTCCGGTCAGACTTAACACCTGTCATCTGGTTGGTCGGAGGAGTCTTGTCGATGACAAAATCAATGGGGAAGGAAGCTACAGAGAGTTTCTTTTCTCCCGTCGTCTGATCTGTGTCACGATGGATTCGAGCTGTTGTATTCTCGTGTCCCGCTTCATCCACGGACGAGATTGTAAAGCTGTAGTCTCCTTCTTCTTCAAATACTTCCTTATGGATCGTGTACTTGTAGATTCTGCCGCCCACCTTGCTGCCGGCAGCACGGTCCTCTTCAAAGTCATAGTCCTTTCCGGCGACAAGTTTTCTCACATTTGCAGTATTGCCGTCCTTCATAACTTCGACGGTCTGGGAATCCTTCTTGATCGCATTCGTGTTGTACTCATGGATCTCCAGATCCTCCGTTGCATTGTGATAATACTTATCACGGATATATTTCTTTGTTTCCTCAGTCGCGCAGACGAAGTTGGATCCGAATCTGTTGATACTGAAGGTGAAAGTGATTTCCTCACTCTTGTTGCCTGCCAGGTCAATGGCATAGGCGACAACATTGTAAACGTCGTCTACATCTTCCACTACCTTGAACAGGGTGGATGCCATAGACATGTCATACTTGGTTCCGTCATCGGGATGCACGGTAACTGTACGTGTATGCGTGTTACCTTCTTTTGTGCCCGTGATATTGAACACTGCATCCTGGTCAGCTGTGCTGATGTTGGTGTCAGTGACGGTGACTACAGGTGCAAAACCGTCCTTGGTGAAGAACTGCTTGTCTACAGGATGATCGCTCTTGCCTGCGTCAAGGTCTGCCTGAGATGCCTTGTTGACCTTGAAGGGATGTCCGTCATCAAAGGTCAGTACCGGCACCTTGGTGTCAATAACAAATTCTGTCTGGACAGGAATGGTCGTGACATTACCGGCCTGGTCCGTCACAGTTCCGTTAAATACATAGATACCGTCTTCTGAGAAGTGGATCGTAGCAGTATTTCCACTGAAGGAGACCGTTGCGGGGGCGCTGCCGCCTCCTCTTGACTCCACGCGGATATCGTTCTGTCCTGCAAAGTTCACATCCGAAATGCTGATCGTTGCTGTTCTCGTCGCTTTGTAGTACTTTTCGTTCAGCACGTCATTGTTGTCATATGTGATATTTACGCCAGGAGCGGTTTTATCAATAGTGAACTTCTGCGGTGCGACCGAGTTGGAATAGCTGACTTTGGCGGGATTGCCGAGAGCATCCGTACCTGAAATATTCAGCGTATAGTTTCCGTCCACTGTATAAGAAAGTGTCTTCTGCCATTTGTCATTGTTGCCGTTTCCGGAGTGGCGCACATTACGGAAGGCTGATTTGCCGACCTGTGTATCAATTTTGATCTTGTCATCATCCACATTCCGTTCTGTAACTTCCACTGTCGCGATACGGTTTTCCTTGAAGTAGAAGCCATTCTGAGCAGAATTATTGTTGTATGTGACTACAATCTCAGGACCGACTGTATCGATACCGAATTTGTATGTAACAACGTCTGCCACATTTCCGGCATTGTCTTCTGCTGTTACAGTGATCTCGATATCATTTGTTTCGAAAGTTCCGCCCTTCGGGATATTTACAGTTTCCTTAAACTCATGCTCCAGCTTGACATCCTTGTAGAGGTCTGCCTTGCTGGTAACTCCATCGTGTTTTTTGCTGATCACAGTCTTTCCGTCTGCCTTTACTTCATAATTGACAAACTTCAGGCCGGAACTCTTGACATTTTCAAAAGGATCCACAACATGTACTGTCAGGTCGATCGATCTGTTGAACAGATCTCTGCCGTCCGGCGAACTGGCTGTGACTCTGCTGGAAGCAGTGATGGTTGCCTGCGGTCTGTCAACGTCATAGTTCTTGGGAGGGGTCTTGTCGAGGTAAATCTTGTTTGCCTCTGTCTTACCCTTCTTATAGAAACCAGTCTTATTTCCTGCGCGGTCAATCAATAGCAGATCGCTGACATGGAAGATTTGTTCTCCGTTGACAGATGTGCTCTTCTTATTATTGTTTGCGTAGCCCTTGTCCGCATGCTTCTGGTTCTGACCGCTTACGGTAGAGTCAATGTCATAAGTGATGCGGATCGGGGACAGGTCCTTACTGGTGATAGACACATTTGCCTTCTTTTCCGAACGGTAAGGATTGTAGTTCTTTGTATCAAGTGTATTATTGCCATGGCTGTCCATGGAAACATGGTAATAGTCTCCAATCTTCAGGTCACCGGTAGGTGCTGTCTTATCAAGCACCTTATGCCAGGTCCAGAACTTGCCGTTCTTGCCCTTTTCAACCTGAACCGTAGACTTATAACCTGTCTTCTTGGCTTCGCCGCTGCTCTGCACAACCTGGTTGCCTGCTTTATCTACACCGGAAATACCGAAGCGATAGATACCTTCCTTATCCCTGGTGATGACCTTCTTGAAAGTGCTGCCCTTTCCGCCATTGGATAAATCATGTTCGATATTAATCTTATCCCAGCCAACACTCATGTCGCTGTAATGAGGCTTCTTGCTCTTGGATACATCCGAAGCACTGAATGAACCATAGCCAACACCAATGCGGTCTGTGTCGATATGAGTATCAACAACAGAGAATGTTCCGGAGAGGCTCTTCGTCTCACTTCCGTAGTAAGCCGTATTGCCGTCTGTCGTCTCATCACCCTTAGGATCCGCAAGTGCGAAAGCAAATGTCGGATTTACAGTGTCCAGAATGAAGCGGAGCTTCGCGTGATAGGTGGATTCACATTTTTCAGTCTCATAGAGCTTTTCAAGTTCAATCCGCTCTGTCTTCACACTGTCGGACACAGCTTCCTTCACTGTCATTGCATTTCCGGCGCGGTCTGTTCCGAAGATCTTATAGAAATATGCACCGTCAGTTGCATGCTCCTTATCAGTTGCGATATCGAAAGCGTAATTTACTGTTCCATCCTTCTGGTAGGCATCATCTGATGTGAGCTTGACCGGATTCTTTCCGTACTGGCGCACAGTCAGCTTGTCGAAATCCAGACCTACTGCACTCACACCCTGGTCATAGGTATCGCTGATCGCAACAGATGCCTTAAATGCTTTGTTGATATATGCAGTTGCAATGCTGTAATTGTTTGCGACAGTCTCCGGATCCTGGTTAGCTGCATTGGTCCCGTTGTAGAGATAAGCAGTAGCCTTGGTATCATAGGTCAGCGTCGCCACCGGTGCCGTGTAGTCAATGACTTTGCCGTTCTTCAGGGTAATGACGCCCTTCTGATCGTTTCCGCTGCCGTTAGCGGTCTGCCCCGCAGGGTCTACTTCGTTGCTGGTCTTTCCGGTGTAGCTGTAGTCGGCCGCAAGCACCAGCGGGTTGCCGGCTTTATCCTGGCCTGCCACACTGATATCGGTGTATCTGCCCTCTGAAGAAGCCTTCTGCTTACTTTCATCAAAGTATTTGGCAACCAGTTCTACGGTCTTATTTTCAGTTCCGCTTGTAACAACATCGTCAGGATTCTTGGCTTTCACCGGATCCTGAGTGATGGCAGTGCCATCCTTCTTATAGGAAACCGTCCATGCATTCAGGTTGACATCCTGTACGACAAAGGTGGTATCCACAGATTTATCGTTGTAATAATAGAAACTTCCCAGGCCCTCTTCATCATAGGGAGCTGCATTTGCTGTTCCGTCTACATTGCGTCCCTTTGCGGTGCCGCTTGTAGTGATCTCTGTCACGACAGGGTTGGTCATGTCGAGGACACAGGTTGCCTTTTCTGCGTTGTTGTCCGCATTCTTCAGGCCGCTGATCGCCTCATTGCCTTCAGCATCCTTAAATGATTTATTCTCGTTCAGAGCATAATCCCGTACAACAGCCGTCACTTCAAGGTGTCCGTCACCCAGCTTCTGCATTTCCTCAGCAGAAAAAGCGACTTCAATTGTCTCAACAGCAGAAGTTCCTTCATTTTCAACATCCTTCTGAGAAGGAATCTTCCGGATCTGTTTATTGTTGGCTGACTTGTTGGTATCTGTCCCGGCAATCAGCTCCTGACTTACCGTATTGCCATTATCAGTATTTTTGATCCGGACCTTATAGTCGTAAATGCTGGTTGTGTCTCCGCTGCTGCCAATGTTCAAGGTCAGGCCGCAGTTGTCTGCTCTGTAATAGAATTTATTCGAATCGTTAAATTCCTTACCGCCGGACATCTTTACGCTGAGAGCAGGAGCAGATTTATCGAGGACAAAGCTGACGGATTTGATCAGATCTCCATCCTTTTCTTCGATCTTAACCTGAGAATCGTTTATTGTAAGAACAGTGGTCTCATTTCCGGCACGGTCCTTTGCCTGCGCAGAAACGATAATCTTACCATCTTCCAGTTTGGAAATCTCGGACATTGCAACAGTAACAGACTTTGTTTCATTATTGTCTGCACTATCCACTAACTGATTCTTATCCGCTTCTCCGACTGCGGGGGTAATGGAATAAGACTCCAGCGGAGCGGCATCTTTCTCATCTCCGATGATGATAGATCCGTCATTACAATTATCCCCGTTGTAGTACCACATATCATCGTACTGATTACCGCCTGTCATATTCAGGACAATCTCAGGCGCAGTGGAATCCAGAACAAAAGAGGCAGAGCTTCTGTCGTCAGATCTGTTTACACCATTTGCATCCAGGGCGACTTCATTTTTTCCGGTCTTTGGATCATCGATGATATTCGTTTCATTTCCGGCAGTGTCACTTACATGCACTGTAATCTTGATCTTACCATCCCCGTATTTCTCTTTAATTGCCTTTACGGGAATAGTCGCTTTATTATCCTTCAGTTCGGCAGAATACTCTGTATCGTTGAGTTTGATTGTCACTTCATCAAGTGCTGCCGTATCTGCGTCTGCATCCGTTCCGCCAAAGGTAATGGTAAGATTCTCATCATCCGAAGCATTGTAATACCAGATTTCATCAAAACTGTTTTGGATACCATTATCCATCTCCAGTGCTATATGAGGAGCCGTATTATCAAACTTCATATCTACTGGTTCGGATTTTGCTTTATTTCCGCAGAAGTCCACTGCGGTAACAGTTAATCTGTAATTACCATTCAGAGTAGGCAGACCATTTGCCTCGTCGCCCTTACCCGTAATTTTCTTACTGCCGTCAGCTTTCTGGAACTGATCGATATCTTCCAGCTTCTCAGGCGTATGATCTGTATTATCAACAAGGATTACGTCGGAATAATTTGCTACATTGCTATAGTTTCCGTTTCCGTCATCTTTCTGCAGCGTATAGGTAACCTTAGCAAGTCCGGAGAATTTATCTTCCGGCAGATCAGTGACCTCATATTTAAATGAATGATCCTTCTCCGCTTCTGTTGAAACATCAGTCACTTTTATATCAGGTTTTTCTTTTTCAAGTACAATGAGATGGATCTCTGCATATCCAATATTGGGATCATCTTTCACCCCTGCAACAGACTGGAATTCCTGATCACCGATCTTTCTCTTGGTTTCTTCAAGTACTTCCTTCTGTGCCTTATCCTGGGCTTTTACAAAGACCGCTCCTTTAGCCGAGGTATTGACCTCGAACTGATAGGCATTAATCTTATTCCCGTCTTCTTCCAATTCGACTTCTTTTAAAGTCACCGGGCCGATCCAGTCTGTGATCGTCTTTTTATCTGTACCCGGAGCAGCGGTAGCATAGTAGACATTGTCTGTGTCGACACCGGAACCATTGTCCTGGATCGTAATCGTATAGACAACTTTTGAGTTTGAAAAGTCTACATTATCCTTATCGCTGTTTTCGTCTTTTTTTTCGGTATAGCGTAAACTTGCCTTATACTCGATGGTCGGTTCCTTCTCATCGATCCAGATCGCATACAGATCCACAACACCGTTGTCAGCGTCGGTGAGGTTGATCACCAGCTCCCCGTCCACGTAGCAAGTGCCTGTCCCGTCAGAGGATTTTGACCAGATATAGTGGGTATACCCGTCTCGTGTAAAGACACCTGACTGCAGATTGGCTGCAGTATCATAAACAAAACCATTCTGATCGACAGTCTTTTCCTGGCTGTCTCCCTCTGCTGTATAGTTTGAATGGAAGCGCACTCCATATCCATGGGCTTTCCACTGGGCATAGAGCTTTACTTCTGCATTTTCTTCTGCTGAAAGGTTTTCAGTCGTTTCATCTGCATAGGCAGTTCCGCTTCCGTTCGCCGCGGTATTCCAGCCGGTAAAGGTATAACCTTTCCTGCTGAAAGCGTTTTTCCGTAATTTGACCGGAGATTCGGCATTCATGCCATCATCATAAATACGGTCCTGATCCTCCATTGTACCTTCCGCATCTTCCGCATTTTTGTCAAATACGACCTTATATTTTTGGGCTTCCCATTTGACATACAGCTCAAAGGATGCAGTGATCTTTTCCGAATCAGCTGCAGTATCAAACTTATATTCTGATTCAGGAGAGTAGTCTTTATCTTTGAAGAAGCCGACAACTTTATAACCTTCTTTGGTCAGGTCTTTCTTTGCATCCGCTTCTTTTAAGTGTTCTCCATCCTGAACATAGACGGGATCCTTTTCGTCTCCGGACGTCACAAAAGAGACCTTGTAGAGCTTTGTCCAGTGCGCATACAAGGTGGCAGCATCTTCGATGGCTTCATTATACTTGTTTGTCCGTGCTTCGTCCGTATACCATCCTTCAAAGGCATAATGGACATCCGCCCCTTCTGCATTGTTAATAGAAGGTTTCGGACAAGAGGCTTTTTTACCCTTCTCTGTCCACTCGGTGGCTTTATCTTCGGGCAGAGAGCCCTTCGCTTCGCCTTCCTCACAGACATAGGTCACCTTATAATAATCGGTTTCCTTCCACTCTGCTTTGACTTCCCAGGGACCGGTAATCTCTGTATCGGCTTTCAGTTCTTTAGAGGAATCCGACTTGCTGACCCACTTGCTGAACTTATAGCCTGTCTTCTTGCTGCCTCCATCCTCTACCTTATCCTCCCGGGTAGGTTTGGGAAGCTGATTTCCAAATGTCGAACCATAATCCTTGGTCTGCTCATCGGAGGATTTCCCGTTGACTTTTCCTCCATTCGCATCGAAAGTTATTTTATAGGACTGGATATTCCAATCAGCTGTCAGGACAGTGTCTTTTGTGATTTTCTGATTGGTATACGTTTTATTTCCGAGTTTCCATGCCTTGAAATCATGTCCTTCGTAAGTCGGTTTGTTATCCAGTGAAGCTTTCGGAACTGTCTTTCCTTTTGCGACCCAAATCTCACCGGGGCCGCCGTTTCCTCCATTTGCATCAAAGGTAACTTTAAACTCAGTCTGTTCCCATCCGGCATAGAGCTTGGAATCTTTGTCAAAGCTGCTGCCGTCATATTTAGTTTTCTTGGCCGCGTCCTTAAACCATCCCAAAAACTTGTAATGATCTTTAGTGGTTTTCGGAAGATCACTTTCAGAAATGCCTGTCCCTTTGTCAATCGTGATGGTATCGTCATCCAGTTTTCCGCCGTCAGCATCAAAGGTGATTTTGACAGTCTCCTGCCACTGTGCAGTCAGTGTGGCATCCCCATTGACAGTGTATTCATCGCCTGCATCATAGGTCTTATCGGAATCTTTCCAGCCGGTAAAACGATTTCCGTCCTTTGAAGGTTTGGGAAGTTCGAATTTCTGTCCGTTTCTCTTCTTGACAGAATCTACATCGGCTCCCTCAAAACTGACTGTGTACAGCTTGTAGAAAGTGACTGTTTTCTTATCACTTTTTAAGGTATTGCCGCTGGTTTTACCTTTAGCCTCGAAATATACCTCATATTTCTCCGAATCACCGTCCAGTGAATCGACTTTCAGCTCATAGGTATCACCGTCTGCCTTATGATCGTCGTTTACATACCAATCAAAGGAGAAATCTTCCTTCTCTTCGTCTGTAGAATCTTCAGGGTTAAATTTGATGGAAGCATTAAACGTGATCGTTTCTCCAACATCAGCCTCTGATTCATCCGCAGAAATTTCTGTCGAGTACCCGTTTTTGCTCTCCGCAAATACGGGCATGGCAGGCAGATATGATGCTGTCAAAGTGAGCACACATATAAATGCCACCAGCCTCTCCCATACATGGCTTACTGCTTTTTTCATTACAATTCCTTCCTGTTTTCCATTTGGAAACTGACTTTGATACGGACAAGGCCGTTCTTGTCGTATACGTGTTACACGGTCAACTGGCTTCTATTACAAAGGAATGCTTTCCTGTGTATGCGTAATAATTGTTTTCTGAACGATCCGGAAGCCGGACACAGGTTTGTTGATCACATCTGCAAGCGCTCTCGTCTCCTGGGAACCGGACATTGCAGAACGGCTGCTCTCCGGATATCTCGCTGCCGGGGCAGATGATTGCAATAATACTTCATCGCTTTGCGGACCTTTGTCTGCTCCAAGAGGCGGTATCCCGTCTTTTTGGGCAGGGTCCGTTGACTTCAGCGTCTTTCCGGCACCTGTTACAGATTTGGTGGAAACCTTACCTGTATTGCCCTTTTTATCATCATCCGCACGCAATTTTCCGGTCGCCCGGTTGCGCTCGTGCATCTCATCGATGGTTTTTCTCTGGGCACGGTCTGTCTCGATCAGGAAATTCTCCCAGATATCCAGAAGAAAGAAGAGTGCCGCTGCAAGAATGGCAGATGCAATCGCTATGCCAAAGCAGATCTTTGAGGCCGATTGCAGAAATTCGATTGTCATACGTCGCCTCCTTCCTCCTCTGAGCCTGCAGCATCAGGATTCACGTTGCTCGTGTTTGAAAAACAGTCATCAACAGAATCGTATGCCTTTGTCACATTGGATCTCACACGCTTAATTACCTCCAGCTGGTCCGGCGATGAACTCTTCGCATTATTCATAAAGTTGTTCGCCCGGTCCAGAGTCTGCAGGATGGTGTCTCTGGAGACGTTGTCATTCATGTAATTCACGCAGTGAAGGTTGATCTCTGTCGCGATCGTATCGCAGATACGGATCGGGTATCCGATATTGGTCTGACTGTTCAGGGTATCCAGTCGAATGGACAGATCATCGAGGGTTGCCCAGTAGTCTGCAAACTCGTGTTCAAACTCGATTTTCCGCGCATTTCCGCCTGCTCCTGCTTCTTTGGTCTTTTTGTAGAGCTCTGCCAGCCGGAGGATCAGCTCCGCTGATTCCTGTCTGTCCTCTGCAAGGCCCTTGGATTCGACTGCTTCATTCAGATAACTGATCGATGCGCCCTGTCCGCTGGGATATACGAGATAGACCAGTGTACCCAGACGGAAGTTGAAATCGGAATAAGTTGCTACATCCCTGTCCTTCAAATATTCAATGTTGCGCTTGCGGTTGGCCGGATCATAATCCACTCCGTTTATACAGTCCGTAATACTGTTATATGCAGCAACAAATTCATCATCTGAAAGACTGTCAATGTCATCGATCAATCCCTGATATGCTTCCGGATCTCCCGGATCCAGATTGATCGCCTGTTTGTAATCAGCGATTTTCTGACTGAAATCCATCGCATTCCTTGCGCTGGTCAGATAAGCTGCGTACTGCTCAGTGCGGGTATTGGCGAGGGCCATGCGGAAGCCGATTCCCGAAACCAGGGAGATCAGGGAGATCGCCACACAGGCTGCAAAGACTCCCAGCTTCATCCGGCGTCTCAAGCGCTCCTTGTCATCATACTTATGTACGAGATTCAGGGCGGCCATGAGTTCCGCACAATCCTGATAGCGTTTTGCCGGATCGTTCTGACAGCACTTGGTGATGATCTTTTCCAGTCCGCTTCCCTTCAGCTGCGGCACGAACTTTCCAATCGGCAGGACTTCAAAGTTAGTGTCCGCGGGGCTGTATCCGGTGATCAGGTGATACATTGTCGCGCCCAGCGTGTAGATGTCTGTTCTGGCATCCGTCTGGCCGCGTCCGCCGAACTGTTCCGGTGCGGCGTAACCTCGTGTTCCCAGATATGTCGTATCCGCCTGGTTGGCGTATTTATATTCACGGGCAGTACCGAAGTCAATCAGGGTGACATCTCCTGTGGGCCGGAGCATGACATTGGCCGGCTTCATATCCCTGTAAATGATAGGGGGACGTCTGCTGTGCAGATATCCCAGCACGTCACATAATTGCTTGGCCCATTCAATAACTTTCTCCGGGTGCTGCGGTCCGTCAGTGTCTATAAGATCCTGAAGGCTGTTACCTTCGATGTAATCCATAACGATGATGAAGCTGTCATCCTTATCGATCACATCGATGATGCTCGGCAGGTTGGGATGGTCGAGCTTTTTGAGCATTTCCGTCTCTGCCACAAGGTTCTGGCTTACAACAGTCGAATCATTTCCGCCGTCCTTGCGGACTTCTTTTACAGCCCAGGTCTTGTTTGCACGCTCATTTAACGCCAGATAGACCACGCTCATACCGCCGTGGCCTATTTCATTCAGTATTTTGTATTTTCCGTCCAGCAGGGAACCTATCTCCAGCATGCGTCTGTTTCCTCCCTCTGTGTCCTTCTTCCTTTTCTATCAAATCGTGTCAATACAGTTTCACCAGCAGTGCACTGATGTTATCGTCCTCACGGCGCTCGATATTGAGGTGAGTCATTTCGACCAGACGCTGTTTCATGATCTCCTCGTTGGTCATCTGCGAGGGATGAAATGCCTGGTAAAATTCCTGCGGAGCAATAACATGCCGGAAACCGTCACAGCAGAGCATGAATACATGCCCTGCAGCTGTTTTGCCGTGGCTGAAGACCGGTCGGACAATCTGACTTGCACCGATGCACTGTAGCAGAACACTTCTCTGAGGGTCGGTCAGTGTCTGCTCAAAGGTCATCCTGCCGGCATCCATTTCGCGCTGTACATAGGTCTGATCCTTGGTCAGCTGGTAAATGTTATCCGCGAGCAGATAGACACGGGAATCGCCGACATTCAATGTGTAATAATCCTCACCTATTACCAGAACGCCAACAGCTGTGGTTCCCAGTGCAATATGGATATTTCTTCCATATGCCTCGATCGATCTGCTTGTAGAATCGATCAGTGCGGACCATTGTTTCCACAGGCTCTCCTCCTGAACAGTGCCATCGGCATTCTGCTCAAGCAATGCAGGAAGGTCTTTCTCAAACCAGCGTGCAAATGCATTCACCATTGCCGCGCTCGCGACTTCCCCTTTTGCCAATCCGCCCATGCCGTCACAGACGGAAGCAAAGAGCACATTCCCCAGTTTCGTCTCTGCCTGCATGATGATCATAGAGTCCTGGTTTGTTTTCTTTCTGGTTCCCACATCCGTGTGGGTAGCTGTGAGAAAATTCATGCTTTTCCTTATGCCCCTGTCTCTTTGTAAAAGTGGTAACTATTTCTTATTTTTCAAGCTCACGATGCAAAACACCGTGAGCCCCGTTTTTCAGGCCCCTATCTGCCGCAGCCCGCGGCCGGGCAGACAGGGTTCTTCATATTCTATTGTTTTTATCCGTCATAGAAAGGCGATGCTGCTGCCTTCTATTCTGAATATGCCTGATCCGTCAGGTCTGCTGACCTTTAGAATGCATTGTAGGTGAACTCTTCATCCGCGAAAGTCACCTTGTCGCCGTTATTGAGACGGACTTCCTGATTTGCGGTCGCACGAACGTTATTGACGAATGTGCAGTTAGTACTGTTCTGGTCAACAACATATGTGCTGCCGCCGCGGCTGACAATGATCGCATGGAGACGTCCGACTGCTGTGTTGTCGCTGATGCAGAAGTCAACACGGCTGCGCTCACGGCCGATCTTGAACTGATCCTTGGAGATCGTAACACGCTCGCCGTTCTTGGTGCGGGTCAGGGAACCATAGTTTGCTCCGCCGCTCAGAACTGTTGTGGAGTTGCTGTCGCCGCCGAGGACAGTTGTATCACCGGCGCCGCCGCCAAGGACAGTCGTTCCGGACTCAGGCTTGCCGCCGTAGTCATAACCGCCGCCCATAGGAGCTCCGCCATAGCCGCCGGCTGCAGGACCGGGTCCTGCTCCAAAACCGCCGCCCGCATAGGGATCGGGAGCGTTGTAGACAGGTTCCTCTGCCTTCTTGCCGGGTTTAAGAATAAGAAGCACTACAAGAAGGATAATGATTGCTGCGATAATGGCAATGATAGCAGGAAGAGGAAGACCGCCCTTCTTCTCATGCGCTTCCATATCACTCTGTGCCTTGACCAGACTGTCTTTCGCATTATCAACCTGACCCTGATCAGCTGCAGCATCATCGAAGACTTTCTGAGCGTCTTCTTTTGCCTTATTAAAGCTGTCCACATAGGACTGTTCATACTTGCTGGTATCAGCAGAAGCTGCTGAGTCAATAGCGCCTTTCAGCTGATCCTTATTGACGGTTGCTTCTGTAGTACCGCCTTCAGGGACCTCTTCCTGGCCGCCGTCACCGGCGCCGCCCCCATTGCCGCCTGCCACATCTGTAATGCGGTTATCAATCGGAGTGCCTGTCATATCTGCTTCACTTCCGAGTGTGTACTCGATTCCGAGCGGATCAAGCATTGAACGGAGTTCTTTGACATCGACTGCATAGCGGAAGTCTTTGTCGAAGCCGTCACCGGACAGCGTGCCGTCAAAGATACCGATTACCTGGCCTGCGTAGTTGACCACCGGGCCGCCGGAGCCGCCGGATGTCATATTGTCAGAATATGCAATGAAGCTGACAGTATTGACCTGCTGAATCTTATTGATGATACCGCCGGTAACGGTGACATCATCGCTGGTATAGGTGTTGATATCGCCGACGACATCGATCAGAGCGGGGAATCCCAGCGTATAGCAGGGTGCCGTAGTCTGAACAGGTGAGTCATTGATCATCAGATGTGTCTTATTCTGAATGGGCTTCTCCAACTGCAGAACTGCCAGATCGGTTACCGCACTCGTCGTGACGATCTTCGCAGCTACCTTTACATCGCGGTATACGCTGACGTTGATGACGCGCTTGTCCTCAACCTGTTTCCGGGTCATGCCCAGATTCTCGTTGATCGACTGCCAGTCTTCTTTAGAAAGATCATCAAAACTTACGACATGATTGCAGGTGATCAGATAATCCGAGTTGATCAGGAATCCCGTTCCGGTCTTGATCTCGAGGACATCATTGGTGTCCTTCACCTTAAATCCGACTCTGACCTGCAGAACGCCCTGCTTGTCAGCCTGCACGGCATCATTTCCCGCCTGCGGAGCGGTAGCAAATGCGCTCAGCGACATGGTCAGAACCATGCATAACATGACCGCCAAAGACAGAAGGCGGCGCAAACCCCTTTTCGCTTTCATAGCTCTCCTCCTCATTAAAAATGTGGGTAACTCCCGGCAGTGAGCGGGTTCCGGCTCCTGCCGAAAGCTGGTGACAGGAAAACGGCCGCATTTGTTATGCTCTTCCGCTTTCCTCCGCCCCGATCAGGGGCAGTTGCATCCTGTTTACCACCTATGGCCTGCCGGATGAAGTAACCATGAAAGCGAAAAAAGAACACAAAAAAAGCCGGAAGCAACATATATATGCGCCGGCCGGTGAAAAAGCGTCTTACGTCCAATAAAAACAGGTCCACATTGATGACCATTACTGTAAAGGCAACATTCCAACCGCCGGACATATTCATTCTGCTGTTTCAGGAGTGCGTCTCCTTCATGAATCAATCCGCGCGACAGCCCATAGTTGTATAGACCGAAATTAATTATACGATTTAAATAAGTAAATTACCAGTCCTAAACAAAATAAAATATAATGGTACTGACTTTCATGCCGATGCTTCTGCCAAGGAGCTTCCGTAAATGACACGTGACAAAAATCATTACGGCGCACACGACCATACACTCAACCTTTTTGTCTCATTTTTGGAGCATCGGCAAAGTACGGTACCTCCTCTTTTTTGTAATACACATGAGAGAAAACAGAATTATCCGAATCGGTCAATATCTTGCGGTGCGACCTGTATCTCTCTGCAGCACTGTTCAGCACGTTTTTCGTTGTAGGCAGTATACTATATAGAAAGACTTGCTTTGTGCCGCTTGCGATAAACGACCATTTTCGGGCGACCAATGACCAAAACCGGCTGTCAAAACAGCCGGTTTTGTCATTATGCCATCTCACATACGAGATTGGATAATCGAATATAAATCAAGCCCTGCCTTTTTTCAGACGGAAAAGAATGCAGGCGCCAAGTGCCGCAGCGATGAACAGGTATACCCACTTCTCAACATCAGATGTATCCCCGGTTGCAGGACCGGCGGCTACGCTCACATCTGTAATCGTCGCTGTAGAGCCGTTCAATGTGATCGTCATGCTGATCGTCTGCCCGGGTACGACAGTGATCGTATTCCCGCTTCTGGCAAACCTTGTTCCCTGCTTGAGCTGGAACTGCTGGGAGGCAAGCCGGTCTCCGCCCGTATTGAGGACGTAAACTGTGTGGCTTCCCATCTCCATGCCTGAGAATTTGGCAATACCTGCCCCGTTGGTCTGGCCCTTTTTCACTGTGGAATGCATTTCAAGCGTATATCCGGACAATGCTGTCCCTGCCGCATCAACAAGTTTCGCATTGATCGTGACGGCTGCCGCCGTACTGCTGCTAGCAGAGCCGCTTCCCGAGTTTCCGCTTCCGCCGTTGCTGTTTCCGCTGTTTCTGTTGGAATTTCCGTTATTGCTATTATTGCCGTTATTCCTATTATTGCTATTTCCGGCATTATTGCCGTCGGATGTATTTCCGGCAGGGCTTTCACCATCAGCTCCCGAGCCGGAGTCTGCCCCATCATCATTTGTCCTGTCATTTACAGGCTGAGTCTGTGTTCCGGAATCATCACCGCCCTCATTCTCATCTGAAAGCGTATCTGAAGGTGTTGAGGGTGTCTGTTCTTCCGTCTCATCCGAACCCGTATCATCGTTACCAGACTCTTCATCGTCATCTTCGACGACATAGTAGTTCTGGGATGTCCGTTTCATGTCGTCACCGCGCTCGCCTTCCTCGTCAAACTCCGCGGAGATCGTGTTGCGCTCTCCGTTTTTATTACTCTTTTCTTCCAGGACTTCCCTGTTGATGACGATGACGGTGCTGCCCTCAAAGGTCTGATATGCCGATTCATCCAGCACTTCTCCGTTCAGCCAGAGCTTGGTGAAATGCCGGAATTCGCCGCGGGAAACATACACTTCGTCATAATCAAAGGAAGAGATCTCAAAGCGATAGTCTGATACCTGTTCTCCGACGTATGATGACTGGTCTTCATAAGCGTCCAGGTTTTCGTCTGCATAAATCTCATATGTTGTATCAGAAGTATCGTAAACGGTCTCGTCTTCATTGTCCCGGACAAGGATCGTAAACTCTTTCTCAGAAGGCTGGAAATAATCATCCCGGCTGTAGGTCGCCCTGACTGTAAATGTATATTCGTAATCCCGCTCCTCTTCCGTCGTAGGTGCACCGTAGATCTCACCCGTTTCCGGATTGAGTTCCATTCCCGGAGGAAGCTCGCCTTCGCTGATCGAGAAGGTCTGCTCATTCCAGTCATACATGTTGTTGGTCGCCATGATATAGGAATAGGGGACCCAGCGCACTGCTTCCAGCTTCTTGGAATTGTCATTGATGATCTCCGGCTGCCGCGCATGGTTGGAAAGGTAGATGACAACGTCGTCCTGACCGTCTGCGGAAATAATCAGCTTTCCTTCAATATCACCTTCTCCGTCCGGAATCAGGCGTACCTTGGCGACATTGGGAATCATTCCGTAAGTGGAGAGATCCTCTGTCGTCGTGAAGGGTTCCAGGGTATCATTGCCGTTTCCGCCGATATTCCAGTAGTCGTCCAGTTTTACATGATTGGCATTTTCATCCAGTTCCAGCTTGGCCTTGAGGCCTGTAAGCGGAGCATCACCGACGTTGGCGATCAGGATGTCGTGCTTTTCTTCAAAATAATCATTGAGGAGGATTTCCCTGAAGCGGTCACCGCCCTGATCTGTGTAATCATCATATACATACAGCTTGGGGCCGCTCATCTTGCTGATGACGCGGACCTGGTAGTTCTTGGTATGTCCATCAATGATGGCTACCATGTTGGCGATATCGTCATCCTTGGCAGATTTGCTCTTACCGGAGAAATCCACCTGGCTCTGTCCGGACACGAGTTCCTTATCAGACCCCGGGAGCCTGATTTCTACACGGTCCGGATCACCGACTTCAAAAATCGGGACCAGTCTTGCAATCTCATCCTCTGTCAGCACCTCGTTGACCATGACTGTCTGATAGCCATAGCCATAATAGGTATCCATGTTGATGGACTTGCCGTTTTCCACGATATAGGTATCAAGTTCCCTGCCGTCCAGCTTCAGACCTGTCATATGGAACCATGGATCCTGGCTGCCGACTACTGGAGCCTCGTCATAGTCTTTCATACTGGTCTCATTGCCTCTGGCAGTGACTTTAATCCAGTACAGGTCACCCGTACCCGGCTGCCAGTCTCCTCCAAAATACAACGTGAAAACAATTCCGTCTCCTGCAAAAGAGCCGCTGTAGCCTTCCTTGGAAAACAGCTGGTCTTTAATGTCCGGTTGTTCCATAACTTCTTCTGCCGAAGTGAAATTACCCACAACCGCCCTGGTGACCTTGCTATTCATATTGTCGCCTTCTTCGTGGTCGACATAAACCTTCAATTCTCCGGATTCAATCTTAATCTCTGGTATAATCGTTTTTGTAACTACATCCAGTGACAGCTGATAAGTATCTTCAGCAGAGTACCCCGACAGCAGCAGACAGTCAAAATCGTCATTATAATCCGAGCTTAACTGCAGTGCAATGTTATTTGTGATACTCTCTGTAACAGGCACAGTCTCCTGATTCTCATCCACTGTATGTAATGAAGGGACAGCCTCCATACAGCCATGGCTCACCAGGA
The DNA here is from genome assembly GCA_902780385.1 of uncultured Lachnospiraceae bacterium. GTDB lineage: Bacteria > Bacillota > Clostridia > Lachnospirales > Lachnospiraceae > CAG-791. The sequence continues at coordinate 21,349 of CACZFF010000001.1, read as the reverse complement.
ACATAACCGGTCGTGTATCGACAATACCGGCAACATTATAAATCAGGGCAAACGCGCCAAAAGACTGGGTATAGTCATTGTAGGGATCATACTGAAGGTGATATCCTGCACCAGACGCTGACATATCCTGATTCATAACAGTGCTGTGAATATTATGTGCACCGCTAAAGCCTTTGTTTCTAAACACTTCTATTGTGTCGTAGACCTCGATATCCACGAAAGGCAGTTCCTCAATTGACGAAGTCACGCCGAGATACAGATCATCCATACTCGTCTTTCCTTCCGGAATGATGTAGTAAACCCATGCCTCGATTGGATCCCCGTTCTGATTTACATATCCCGAATCTTTTGTTTTGATAAACTGCACATCCTCGGAATTGATTTTCTTTCTGGTTCCGTTTTCCTCTGTATATAATTCAAAATGCAGATGTTCATTTACTGTGAAATAAACGCTGACCAGATATCTGATATTTCCGGGATCGAGCTGATTTCCGCTTCCGACAATCATCTCCATTCTGTACACACCGGCATCTTTCAGATCTGTAAGATCCACGGTTTCATCTTTACTGATCTTATGATATTCATCTGTCAGCAGATTCCCACTGTTGTCTTTATAATGTGTCCATACCATCTCAGCATCGTCGGGAAGAGAAAGAGGCTTTCCTTCTTCATCCATCATCTTCTCGAGCATCGTTGTGACGGGCATGTTCTTCAATTCTTCATCAGAGTACCCATGAAGCACCAGGTATGCTTTTTTTTCTTCAATCGGCAGCATTGTGCCAACAGGATCCGTAGAAACAGCTTCCCCTGCCTGGTCTGCCTCAACAACTGGTGCCACTACGTTTCCGACAGTGCTATCTCCAACAATGGCATCCTTGTCAGCTTTTTCGGCAGGCTCTTCATCTTTTTCAGCAGACTCTTCGGGTTTTTCATCCGTGCCTGAAGCGGCGGGATCATCAGTTGAAGCCTTATCAGCGTCTTCTGCCGCCGGGTCTTCTTTTGATGCAGACTGAGAATCAGGTTCGGATTCCTCCTCTTTTTCTGCAGAATTCTCTTCTTTATCTGCAGAGCTCTCCTCTTTATTTACAGAATCACCCTTTTCGGATTTCTCCTCGTCTTTTTCCTTTTCGGTTTTATCAGATTCTGTTTTCTTTTCTCCGGTTTCTGCTTTCGTTTCAGCGTTCTTTTTGCTATCCCCGTCAGCAGGTTTTCCGGATTCCTTTTTAGAGTCCTGAGAATCTTTTGATCCTTCCTGCTCTTCCGTGCCTTTTTGGGAGTCCTTGCTCTTGCCGTCTTCCTTTTCAGACTCCTTCTCTTTGTCGACTTTCTCGGAAGAGCCGGAGCCCTCTGCAGATGCTGCTTCGGCCTCTGTTGACACCTGCTGCGTGCTGCCGGAGGCGGAAATTTCAGATGCGCCTGCAATCCCTGTCATTCCCGAGATCATCATGGAAGCCGCCAGCATGCAGGCGAGAATCTGTTTTGCATGTCTCATTGTCTTGTACCTTTCTTTAATCACTTGCCAACTGTCTCTTGATCTCCTCAAGCCCCAATGCCTTACTCTGATAGACGGAGCCATTCCCGTAATCGAACAGGAAAGTCTGGTCCTTGACATCCCGAAGTCCGGGAAGGCGTGCGATCAGCTGGCCGCTCCGGTCCAGTTCAAGTCCGTAGAACTCGCCATCTGTCGTCACATACTGAAGTACGATCCCATCCCCAATCTCGGCAGCATAGGTAACATAGGCCTCCTCATCGATCCTGGAGAGCTCTTTCCCTGTCTTTTTTTCCTTGATCGTCGTATCTCCATGAAGCGGCGCTTCGATAAAAAAGGACTCAGTCTCAAATATCTGGTCCAAATTGGTATCCGGGACGGTGCCGTTTTCCGTGCGGAGATATTCGCCGGTGCTGCCATCATAAATGTCGATGGTCCCGTCGTAAAAATACAGCTTCAGATAGTCGCTGCTGCCTTCCCTCACATACTGCTGATCGTACAGCGCTCCCGGCTCTGTCTCCTCCGCAGTGAAAGAATGCTCTTTGATCAGCTTTCCGTCTCTGTCATAAATCCGGAATCCAAAATTGGAAAACAGCATAAAACGGGTCCCGTCCGCATTCAGTCGGGTCTCGTCATGTCCGTAAGATGCATCATAGCTGCCGATCCTGTTTTCCGGACCTGTCTCTTCATATTTTAATAGGTTGATCGTCGTGGAGCCGCTGCTGCCGACGACAGCAGTATCCTTTACAAGATCGATCCTGTCGCAGGCTGTGTCCCTCTGGAAGAGGCCGACTCTGTTCAGCTCTGCGTCATATACCTCAACTGCCCTCCCTGTAGAAATCAGGGTATTTCCTTCACTGCATCGGAATCTCTTGATGTCATGGGAAGTATCTGTGAGCGGTGTCTGTTCTCCGGTTTCCGGATCCAGCCTTACCAGGTAGTTTCCATCACAGGCACAAATATTTTCCCCGTCTGCATAGGACGACATATAGTACTTTGTCCTTGTCCCTGCAGTCTGGCGTTCCGACTCTGTATCAATAACCCGGAATACCGTTTCCTCCGCGGAAGCGGCAGAGACTGCCAGATATTTTCCCGAAAAGCCACCCTCAAAGTGTTTGTATCCGGAACCGCTGTCAAACAGACACAGACCTTCCTGTCTGTTTCCGTTCACTGTCGTTCCTGATCCGGCCCCGTCGCCCTGCTGCATCTTTGCATCCAGGACAAATACAGAACCGTCATCAAAGCTCACAGCAAGCTTTGTCCCGTCTTCATTGAGGGCAAACAGATCGTTTTCAGGATTGATATAGGTATCATTTTTCATGCCGCTCTGACTGCGGTGCATAAAGTCGAATGTTCCGGCCTCCTGCCCGCTTCCGATATCATAGAGCACGGCTTGATCTTCATTTTTGAATACAGCGGCAGCTTTGGTCCCGTCGCCGGATATGGAAAGACCGGTACATCGTCTGCCGGTCCAGATTTCTTCCTTTTTGGAAATACTGTAGGCTGTAATCCCCTTTTTGCCCGCATAGAGAACAGTATCTTGGTCTGCGTAATCCACATCAGCAAGAGCTGAGGGTTCAGTCTCCAGCGTGCAGATCAGCGATTGATCCGCCGTATCGTAAAGGGACAATCCTGCCGTATGCATGACGGCCAGGGTCCGCGCATCCGGTGACAATACCACCTTCTGTGGCTCCTCCGGAGACTCGATGACTCCGGCAGGCCTGTATGCATCCTCCAGATCATAGACCCCCAGTACCTCTGTCAGTACTTCCTGCGATGCTGCTTCCTGTGGGGGATTCAGAAGAGGAAGTCCCTCCTCATAGACCTGCTTCATATATCGGACGGCACCAGCCGGGTCTCCCTGTTCATAGGCTGACCTGGCGTATTCTGTCAGCTTGAGACGGCGGTCACGGATCTGCATGCGGTACAGTCCGGTGAAGGATGTCAGTATACCTGCGATCAGAAGTGCGGAGGCACTGATCAGGATGCCTCTTGACAGCCTTTTCAGTCGTTTCGTGCGCGGATCATGTTGGCGGATATGCAGGAAATCCTGCAGCATTTCATATGCGGACTGATAACGCAGATCCGGATTGGGCTGCATGGATTTTGTGATGATCCGCACTAGCTCCGGACTGAATCTGGCCGTGGAGAGCGGAGTAACCGCTCGGGCTGCCTGAGGGCTGGGCCTCTGTCCTGTTCCGGTCAGTGGCGTGACCGCTCGGGCATCCTGCGCGGGACGCACACCGGAGAGAAGATGGTAGAGCGTTGCACCGACTCCATAAATGTCTGAACGCACATTTGGAAGAACCCGTCCGGAACTTGTCCGGGATGGAGAACCCGAAGAGCCTGTTCCGCGGGATGAAGATCCCGGAGAGCCTGTTCCGCGGGACGGAGAATCCTGAGAGCCTGTTCCGCGGGACGGAGAATCCTGAGAGCCCATTCCGCGGGATGAAGATCTCGGAGAGCCTGTTCCGCGGGACGGGGGATTCTGAGAACCCGCTCCGCGGGAAACAGATCCGGTGCCCGGAGAAATGTCTGTTCCTCCGCCAGAGCCCTCAAACATTGTTGTATATTGGTAGGACTCCGTTGCCGATCCATTAGTGGAGTAGTCGATTCCATAGTGCTCCGGAGAAGCATAGCCGGGACTGACTCCGACTGCGTCCTCGTCTCCCAGAGACAGGGAAATATTAAAATCGATCAGGACAATATTTCCGTCCGGCCTGCACATAATATTGGCAGGTTTGATATCTCCATGAAGATAACCGACTCTTCCGTCTCCGCGCGGAAACGTGTGAAGGTAATGCAGGGCAGAGAGGACCTCAACCGCGATCCGGATCACATCCGGCTGCGGAAAGACCATTCCATCCCGCAGAGGTCTGTCCAGACTGTAGCCCTCAACATAGTCCATTGCTGTATAGGAGATACCATCTTCGACAAAATAATCGTATACCCTTGGGATATACGGATGATTCAGATTCTTCAGGACATCCGCTTCCCGCCTGAGAAGCCATTCTTCCTCACAACCGCTTCTCTTGTCTGCCTTGAGCACGATCGTTTTGCGCAGTCTTTTGTGTTCAGCGAGATATACATTTCCTCCGCCGCCTGAGCCCAGCTTCTGGTGAATCTCATACGTGGAGTCGAGAAATCTTCCCATTTCCGGCACTCCTTTCGTCACCTTCTATACTGAGTCTGTTTTTTATGCCGGCTTTTCAAGCGGACACCGTTCTCGTACAGTTCCAGTTCCGGGCCGTATTCCCTATCCAGATCCGCCTGCAGGTTCTTATTCTTAGAATAAAAAACAAGCGCCGCAACGATAAAGAGATCCAGCGCCCCTATACCCGCGATAATCCCTGCTATAAATAGAATGTGGTCCATATGATCCTCTTATCGATCTTGCCAAATAAGCCGGTTTCCTGAAGTTATAAACAAAAACCCGAACCTGTACAGACAGATTCGGGAAATGGAATATACATATGTAAATATCTGTAAATCCGTCCACCGCAGTACTAAATTAATCGAACTATAATATTACGGTATATCGTAGCATCGACGATAGGTATTGTCAATAAATCAAAAACGGGGACGGTCCTTCTGTTTCTGTCCCCGATGACTCTGACTCACCCGATGACTCAGCCAAAATGTTCTATCTGCGGTCCCTGTCTACAAAGCTCAGGGCCAGCGTGCCGAGAATTGCACAGGCGAAAGCGATCGCGACAATGATCAGCCAGATCGTCGCAAGATTGCCTGCTTCCGGTTTCTGCCATGAATTTTCTTTGAGAAAGATATCATACCGGACCGTACTCGTCGTGCGTGCGATCGACATCAGGCCGTTCATACCCCATTTGCAGATGGTAAGATTTGACAGGGTATCTGCCAGACCATGCAGTTCGAATACGACACCGCCGAAGATCAGCTGCACGATGAGGACAAAGGGCATCACAGTCATCGCGGAATTGGTATCCCGGACAATACAGGAAACAAGGATTGCCAGCATATCAGAGGCAAATACTGTCAGGTAGAGAGTGACGAACAGATCGATTGCAAGGGGGAAAAGAAGCCCGTGGTCCGGCAGGTGAGATGAGTTTTTGAGCATTACCACCACCAGAATGATGAGTGCCTCAACAGCACAAAGTGCCCCCTCAAAGATCACATGCGCTCCGATATAGGATGAGATGCGGAGCCCCGTCCGGTGCTCACGTTTTATAATGGGTCTCTCCCTGCACACGGACTGTATGGAATTGAAGATGCCCACCCAGATGCAGGCACAGATGATGGCGAAGCAGCTGTTCTTGGTCTGTACACCATCCACAAAGGTATTCTCACTGGTGACCAATGAGATCAGCACTGTGATGATCAGTGTTGATATCAGATTCTTCCACTGCTTCTCGTTCAGGAACAGTCTCCAGCACTTACCGACATAGATTCTGATCTGTTCCGACCGTCCGATTCGATTTCCCATGTTATTCTTTCCCTATGTATGCATTTGTTACTATTCACAGTCTCCGCGTTCGAGGTGTTTTTGCATGTGTTTTTTCATGCAAAAACCCGAGTAAAACGGCGTTTGCCCGTGCTCGAAGAGCATTTGGAATGGGCAAACGCAAGTTACTATCACAGTTCCGAAGGGACTGTGAATAGTAACATGCATTTTCTGCCTTCATGGCCATTATCTGTTGTCATGGCTTTTTTCTGTCGTCATGGCCATTGCCCATTGTCATGGTTTTTTCCGTCGTCATGGCCATCATCTGTTGTCATGGCTTTTTTCTGTCGTCGCGGCCATACACTCATTCTCCCCGACCATGCCGGAACACTTCAGTACACATGCATCGTCAATGTATACCGGTTCTTTTGAACTGCTCAATAAAATAGTCCGCAAGGCCTTCTCCGCCCTCATCTTTCCTGTTTACACGGCCGACAATGCCCTCGAGAGTATCAGTACCGAAAAACCGGCATGCGTCAGTCGGCGCTCCGTAATAGACCAGATGCCCGATACCATCCCGATTGCCTTTGGCCAGGACGATAACCTTGTCAAAAAGTTCAAAAGCCCGGTCGGGCGAATGGGAAATCACCATGACAATCTTTTTCTGATCCGCAATCTGACGCAGGTTGGTCATAAGCTCCTTGGCCATGATACCGTCCAGTCCCGAGTCCGGCTCATCCAGGAAAAAGAGAGAAGGGTTCCCGATATATTCCACTGCAATGCTCAGGCGCTTGCGCTGTCCGCCGCTCAGTTTTGCGACAATCGCGTCTCTCTCCCGGGAAAGCCCGAACATCTGAAGGGCATTTTCGACACGCTGTGCGCGCTCGGCATCGCTGACGTTGTCCGGAAGACGCATCTGAGCCGCATTGTCCAGCGTCTCATACACCACATCCTCCATTCGGAGCAGGTCCTGCTGGGGAACATATCCGATCTCATATTTCATTTTTTCATATTCCCGATAAATATCGGATTGCCCATATGAAATCCTGCCCTTTGCCGGCTCGTAGCCCATGACAGCATTCATAAAGGTTGTCTTGCCGGCACCGGAACCGCCCAGAATGAGTACCAGAGACCCGCTCTCAATCTGAAGATCAATATCCCTCAGCAGGGTTTTCTTGCGCAGCCGGTTCCAGGCATTCCGCTCCTCGATATGGATCGACAGCATTCTGCCGCCTGCAGATCCGGGTGCCCTGCGTGGAGGACGGGATTTCTTCGGCGCATTGTCGTCCGGACGAGGGGCAGGCTCCTGACTTTGCCTGTCACGCCCCGGATACAAATCCTGTTTCGGCGGAATGCTTTCAGGAGGCGGCGGAAGCTTTTCCGCTCCTGCCTTATCACTTCCCGGCCGCAGCATATCTGCCGCGGATACCTCAGGTCTCATTCCCGCAGGTTCCCTGCCGGGTTTGCGGTCTTCCATGTCTGTATCCGCAGGACGTCTGTTTTCTTCAGGCCGTTCAACGTCTGCCTGATAGAGGAGATTTTTCCCGTCAAACAGGAAAATATGGTGCGCGATACTGATCAGATCCATCGGCTGCAGAAGGACCGGTTCTTTGATCCTGCTGCCGTTCAAAAAAACTCCGTTCCGGCTCTGGTTGTCTATGATTGCCCATCCGTTCCGGGCATGGAAAAAAGTGGCATGCTTTCTGGAGACCGTCTTTCCCTGCAGGGCGATCTGCTGATTTCGTCCGACTTCCAGAGACATCATCTCATCGCTCAGAGGAATTCTCTTCCACTGCACACGCGGCAGCTTGAACATGGATACGTAAATGACCACATCATGCTCGGTACTTTTGTTGTTGACAGCATGGATGCGGAGGACGCTGCCGTCATAGAGCTGTGCGACTTCTCCTTTTCCAAGCTTTTTCTCATTGACACTCGTCCCGTTGGTGCTGCCGGAGTCCTGAAATGTCAGATTCCATTCTGAAAAACAGAACAGCCCGTGCTCACGGGATACGATCGGAGAATCAACCGGCAGATCCGGCATATTGCCTGTAGACCTTCTTCCCATACGCAGCTGTTTGTTGTCTGTCAGGCTATATTCAACCGTATTTCCATCATAAATAACAAACAGCTTTACTTTTCTGGCATTCATCGTGTTCATTCTCGTTTCCCTGTGAGAAGCTGCCATGCCTTCCATTATGATGCCATGACACATTAGTGTGTTGGCACCATAATGGAATACACATCCTTAATGAGTTTCTGATCAAATCCTCTTGACCTGGAATGTAAATTCTTCGTCCGCAAGGCGGATCACACACGGATTCGGAAGCAGTACTTCTTCTCCGGGTGCTATCATCTGTCCATTTATATAGACATGGTTTGTCGAATTCCGGTCAATGATATAGTAATCACCCTCCCGGAAGATAATATCGGCATGATGTCTTCCGATTGCGGGGTTCCCGCGCACCCAGTAATCTACATCTGACATGTTGCGGCCTATACGCAGCAGAGTGTTTTTAATCGTAACATGACTCTGATCTCTGTGCCGCAGAAGGAGTGCAGAAGGCTGCTTCAGCGGAGAAGTACTGAGTGTGGTTGTTTCATAGACTGGCGTCCTCCCTGCCGGGAAGTTCTGTCTTAACTGCATTTCACGCTCTCTGGCTAAGCGCTCCCGCTCAGCTCTTTGTCTGTCGAGGCGTTCCTGCTCGGCTTTCTCTCGTGCAAGACGTTCCTGCTCTGCCTTCTCGCGCTCTATTCGCTCCTGCTCGGCCTTCTCTCTCGCTATGCGCTCTTGCTCAGCTTTCTCTCTGGCAAGGCGCTCCTGCTCGGCTTTCTCTCTGGCAAGACGTTCCTGTTCAGCCTTCTCGCGCTCTATGCGCTCCTGCTCGGCTTTCTCTCTGGCAAGACGTTCCTGTTCAGCCTTTTCTCTGGCAAGGCGTTCCTGCTCAGCTTTCTCGCGCTCTATGCGTTCCTGCTCTGCCTTTTCTCTGGCAAGGCGTTCCTGCTCGGCCTTCTCGCGTGCGATGCGTTCCTGCTCGGCTTTCTCTCGTGCAAGGCGCTCCTGCTCGGCTTTCTCCCATGCAAGACGTTCCTGTTCAGCCTTTTCTCTGGCGATACGTTCCTGCTCGGCCTTCTCGCGTGCGATGCGTTCCTGTTCAGCCTTTTCTCTTGCAAGACGCTCCTGCTCGGCTTTCTCTCTTGCAAGACGTTCCTGTTCAGCCTTTTCTCTCGCAAGGCGCTCCTGTTCGGCTTTCTCGCGCTCGATACGCTCCTGCTCGGCTTTCTCGCGTGCGATACGTTCCTGTTCAGCTTTTTCTCTGGCGATACGTTCCTGTTCAGCTTTTTCTCTGGCAAGGCGTTCCTGCTCAGCTCTCTCTCTCTCAATACGCTCCTGCTCGGCTTTCTCTCTCGCAAGACGCTCCTGCTGCTCAGCTGCAGCTCTGTCAAAAGAGTTCAGCATATCTCCGCCAAACGCAGCCCGCATATTTCCCTGAGGTGCAGCTTCCGGACCGTTGAATTGCTGTTCCTGAACAGAGAATACAGGCTTCTCACGGTCTCCGAAGGGATCTTTTGAGGGTCCGTTCTGAATATCCTGCGCGGCAGAGAACAAGCGTCCCTGACTGAATGCACTCTCATTCTTCTGATCCTGAACAGGCGCTGCAGGTTTTGCAGGTTCTGAGGGCTGTTCCGGATACGCAATCCACGTCTCGCTTCCAAATGCATTACCGGAAACATCCTTATTATTTATGTTGTTAAAATATCCCGCATTGTTTGCAAATCCCGCGGAATTAAACTCGCCGGGATAGGATTCAACAATCGTATCTTCCGAATTCCCCTGGAAAAAGCGGGGATCAAAGCGGGGATCAGGCTCTACAATCGTATTATAGGGATCCGGAACACCCAGTCCCTGGGAAGAAGCAGCGACTGCTCCCTGGACCGGCTGGATCTTCTCAGGTTCGTATCCGGTCCATTCACCGGAATTGTAACCTGCGTCTCTCTTCTCTCCTGCAGGGGCATAACTGTCTTCATAGAAGGGAGCATATTCGTTAAAAGATCCGTTTTCAGAAGATGCCTTACCTGTATCAAGAGGTACATCCTCCGCTTTTACTGCATCCTCCACGATTCCGGGATTGGCGCATCTGTCACGGAAGGAGAAAATCAACATACCAAAACATATACTTGCGACTCCTGCCGCGATCGCCTGCAGCTTCAGGATTCCGGGTGCCGTGACAAGAGATCCGAGCGCACTGAGAGCCTGCAGCATGACCAGTACACCGACAAACATGGAAGCGGTCTGTTCAATCGGGCCTCCTGCCGCCATTCTTTTGGATGATCCGAGCATTTTCCGGAGTTTCATGCAATAGATGAGAGGGAATACGAAAATGACTCCAACCAAAAGGAAAGCGGCCAGCGCAAATCCGGCGGCTCCGTCATCTGAAAATCTGGAAACCGCTCCGATACCGCCAATAGCGGCAATGACATATATCACGACACCGATGATGATCGCTACGAAACCGATCGTCGTCAATACATGCAGAATCGTAAATCCCGTAGTGGAAAATTCTTCTCCCGGCTCTTTCTTGCAGTTCATATAAATCAGCCACAGAGAAACCGTGATCAGGATGGCGGGAATACTCCCTATAAGTGCCGACATGAATCCTGCACCTCTCATCATCCCGCTGTATTGATTCAGCAAACTCTCCAGTTCATAAAGGGATCCGTCTGTATCCGCCATACGCAGAAGACCGGACAGCCGTCCCATAAATGAGGATGCTGCCATTGTCGATCCGATGATGGTCAGCGCCACGGAAGCCGTATAGGCGATGACCGCGGTCAGATACTTGGGGGATCTTCCCATCTCCCGCATGATCCGGAGACCTTCCGGATCCTTTCGCATTCCGCGCGCTCTGCCCGCGCCGCTGTCACCAGGCATGCCCGCCGGAGCAGCTGCTTTCAAGGGTTCCCCGCAGTTCATGCAAAACTGATTCCCATCCGGGTTAAAAGCACCGCATTTCTGACAAACCATTTTGTTTCCTCCTCCTCGCTATTAACAGATGCTTCATCTGTATCTTCCTGAATATCCGGACTGCTGCTTTGGCCGGCTGAGATCTCCGGCCGTCCAGATCAGGTTTTCCGCTTTGACTCTCTGCCGGATCTCCTTCTATAACCCGCCTAAATTTTCAGCGAAAATAAAACCGTTTCCCGCATTGGCATTTACATCTATGGAACGATAACCCGGTATGATCTTCCTGCAAACGTCTTCGATCGAGCATCTTTGCTCCGGATCACCGATCAGCATCTGCTCGATCACCGGTCTCCATTCAGCAGGCACTTTCTCCGAGACTCCTGCCTTCGCACCTTCCAGAACCGCTTCATGTAAATAATCAAATTCTCCGGTGTCATACCAGGGCACATAGCCCGTCAGGTACTGGTGGAAGAGAATTCCCAGTGAAAAAACATCCATTTTTGTCGTAAGCTTCGTCTCTTCTCCGCACAGGAAGAGACAGGCTTCCGGAGACAGATAAATCTGATCTCCGCCCAGCTCGCTCTCGCTCTGCGGCGGGACATCCTCCAGGAAACTGCAGTCAAAGTCAATGATCTTGGCTGTAAAAGTCTGCATTGCCGTTTTTTTGATCATAATATTTCGGTCTTTTATATCGGAATGCACGATCTTCTTTTCATGCAGGCAGGCGACGCTGTGGGCGATCACCCTGCACAGCTGCATGCGTACGCCCATGGGCAGATGCATGAGCCTGGGTATACTGATCGGCTCTCCGGGCACCCGCTCCATTGTGATGTAATATCTGGAGCCATGCCGGAAAAATTCCTGCACGCGGATTATGTTTCCGTCTGACGAGGAATTGACAGCCGTATATAGATCGATTCTTTTTTTCTCAAAATCCCTGCAGGCCTGCCTCCGGACGAAAAGCTGCGTAGCCCCGATCTTGCTGTCTGTAGGAAAAACAGGATCCAGAAACTCTTTCAGGAACCATTCTGTGCCGTCCTTCTTCGCAAAGGTCCACCTTGAAAAGCCGGCATTTTTGTTTTTCAACGGCTCAAGGAGCTCATATCCATTGATGATTTCCCTGCTTTCTTCCAAATCAAGACCTCCGGTATATTGCCTTTACAAAAATCAGCGTTTCAGGTAACGCAGATAATCATTCTTATAGGATAACCACAATTTCTCCGCAAATTCTTCCGATCCGTTCTCAGTCATCGGACGGATATATTTTTTCAAAAGTCCGGCACTGCGCTTTTTAAAGTGATTCTTTAAGGCGGAAAAGGATTCAAATCCGAAACACATAAATCCGAGTGTGTAATCGTCTCCTGCCACCTCCAGGATCTCTTTGCGAAGGGCCTCTTCAAATGACCGCGGACAATCAGCCTGCAGAAGCGAAGAAAGCAGCAGATCCTCAAAGTCCATGGGTGTGGGCAGATAGCCGAAACAGCCGTCTGTCGATGCCAGGATCACAACCGGCTCCTTCAGGCGCAGCACACGATGATGCAGGGAAAAGGTTCCGTCTGCGGCGACCATATTGGTAAGGGCGCCGTCCGCGCGGAGATTGTGCATGGCGTCGTGGTCCGCAATATCATCCACCGTCAGCTGTGCCAGCCCGTCTTCATCCAGGAGATAGATCCTAGAATCTCCTGCCCACAGGCAGTGCAGTTCGATTCCCTGCGAATCAGGACCTCCCGCTTTTAAAACTTCGGATTCCTTTTTCCCGGACCCGGCTGTTTTTCGTGCAAGCGCAACAGCTGCTGTGGAGGGGAATTCCCGCACCAGCATTCCGCTCAGCCTGGAAGACGATGTATCGCCGATCCTGTGCAGAAAATCTACTGCATTCCGAAAGTAGTCCTGCATGGTCGTTCCGATTTCCTGCGAATCCAGCGTCATTCCCCCATCAAAATCATGAAACCAGTCATGCATGGCTCCGCTGATCGCTCTGGCTGACATATATGCTCCCGAGTGCCCGGAGAACCTGGGATATTTTCTGGATCCGATCCCGCCGCAGCCGTCAAAGACAGCCAGGACAGACGTATACTCTGAGCTGGCGGCATAAAAGCTGTCTTCGCCGCAGCCTTCTATCATTTCCCCGTTGATCATGAAGTAATCATCCGGTTGAAGAGAAAATAGCCCCTGCTTCATAGCCTGTTTTCCTTCCCTGCTATTCCATCTGCGAAGGCTTAAATGGAGTTGGAGATGGCATCGAGGATCTGTCGGTAGTCGATATCCTCCAGTCCCTTTCCAGCCTCCGATTTATAGTGAATTGTGTTGTTCCAGTTGGAAACGATGGAAGTCCAGTACTCCTTGTCCGGGGCAAAAAGGATCAGCCTCTTTGCATCCTCATCCATCTCACCGGGTGCATATCTGCTGCCCCACCAGGCAGTCAATTCCTGAAAATTCTCAGCCATCCCGTTGGGATAGTACTTTGAACGTTTGCCATAGCCCAGCTCATGAGTTCCCTCATCAGACCACAGCACGATCACATGACGCTTTTTTCTGGCGTCATGATTCCAGTCGGACTTGATGGCATAGCCAAGCGCCTCCAGACCGTCCTCCGGATCATCGCCGCCGCCCATCGCTTCAATACTGCGCAGACTCGTCTCAAGCTCCTCCGACTGTTCGGGCAGATTAAAGAAATTCGTAACCAGCATGGCCCGTGGTCCATCTGCTATATAGTCTCTGAACACAACGATCCGCACACGGAGTTGATCGACCTTCTTGCGCTTCATCTCCATGACCTGTTGAAAGTCCTGATAGAAATGAAGTGCATTGTTTTTGACGGAATCCAGAACCGGATCCATGCTCTCTGTCGCATCAATACAGAACACAATATCAACGTGAAATGTAAGTCTGTAGTTGCTCCCCATGTTTTGTCCCTTCCTTTACTGTATTTTCTTTACCATATTTATTCAGATATCATTCAGACTTATTTATTCAAATATCATCCAGACTTTATTCCGGCCCCTGCGCAGAAGGGGGATCCTTTTCATCCGAAACATTTCCGACTTCTTCTGTTTCCGCTTTCCGGTATTTGTCCAGTTCTTTTTCCAGGTCTCTGTTTTTAAAAACTCCTCTGACTGTGAGGACAAACAAAAGAATCACTATAACAGCGAGAAGGGAAGCCAGAGCAGTCATGCGGAAACAGGCAGATTTAAGCCTGTTTTCTTCCTTCTTCAGCCTTCCTATTTCTTCATCGTACTGCCGGATCATTCTGTCCTCGGTCTGCTTGGCAGACACAAAGGCATCTCTGTATCGGGACAGGTCTTCGGTGTTCAGATTGCTCTTCTCCTTCTCACTTCTGTCCTGTCCGATCCGGGTGATCTCCCAGAAACCGCCGCAGTATTCGGCTGAAACAGACTGTTCACCGCAGTGGGGGCACTTTGATGCCCCTCGTTCTATCTTCATTCCACATTTTTTGCAGAACATCTTTATTTCCTCATATAAAAAAGCGATCCCTGCAAAGACAGGCTTTGATCTGTCGCTTCTATCCGGCATTTACATCTGTCTGACATTTACTTCTATCAGGCATTTACTTCTATCAGGCATTTACTTCTATCAGGCATTTACTTCTATCAGACATTTATTTCTATCTGGCATTCTTGACACTTGTCCGGATTTCTCCGCAGACCTGACAGATATTTGTCCATCCGGGATTTTCGAGTTCGCAATAGGGACAAACCCACTTATTGGTCTTTTTGCGATACTGATAAATACGTACCGTATTATTCTCATTATCCTCTGAATTACTAACAGAAGCGGATGATTGATCGTCGGGATTGTATCCGGAAGAAGTCCCGGGAGATCGTGTTCTTACAGTGGATTCCCCTGCAATGTCGACACGATCAGATGCGCTGTCAGAATAGATTTCATGTACTCCGGAAACTTCCCGGACCTCCGTCCTTTCATACGTGTCGTCAGTATATCCGTCAGACTTATCCTCATGTGAAACCATCTCCGGAGGAATATACAGAAGTCCTGACCGCTTCTCCTCTCCCTTCTTTTCGGAAGATTCTATCTTCGATGCAGCTCCTCCCGGTCCACTTGTCTTTCCTGATTCATCCCCTGCGGTACTTTCAGAAGAATCTTTCGTTTTTTCCACGGCTTTCGCTTTGTTTTTTCTCTGTACCAGGAAGAGGATCAAAACAACACAGATCAGTACCACCGTACATACTATTGCTTCACTACTCATGGATTTTACAACTCATTGATCATACATTCAGTTGTTCACAGCTGGTCTTTGAAAACATCCCCGTTCCTGCAGATGCCTCCCCATGGCGCGGCAGCAGCCTGTTTTCCGCTGTGTCATGTCACAGACAGACACGGAAACATACCGATGGAAAACCTGTCTCCGCAAGTAAATGTACAGATGTATTCAATTTACTAATATACCACGTTTAATCGTTAAAATAAATGATATTTTGCGAAGCAATTACTGCAGGTCAGACCAGATAATTCCTGTGGTACAGAATACTCTCGAGAGGAGGAAACGGATTTATCGTTTTACCGTAAACTGGTTTTTGCAGCATCCAATACATGTTAGCATGAACCTATGAGTACAGCAGATTATTTGATTAAATTGAGAGAACTACAGTTAGCTGACGCTGCGATTCAGGAGTTTATTTATGATCAGGTTTTTCGAATTAAACAATGAGGGAATCATTGCAGGCAGAGATTTTCTGTCAATGATGGTGAACAGAAAAGAAGTCTTTGTCCCAAATACCAAAAACCTCCATGAATCCCTGGGCTGTGGAACCCCCGCGGCACAGGGATTTTTGAGGTGTTCCCGGCATGGTGCACTCAATCGAGCAGGATGCTCCTGCTCGATTGACCGTTGGCCGCCAAATGCATCTTCGTGCAAGTACGAGATGCGCTTGGCGGCTTATCGCACAAAAAAGACCTGCCGCACGGCAGGTCTTTTTTGTGGTAAATCTGTTATATTTACTTTCCAAATACAGTCAGATGTCAATTATCATTCTGCGCGGCAGAGGAAGGAGTCGAATTTCCTCCTGCCACTTTGAAAATAAACATGACCGCAAGCATCATCACTAAACCGATCAGGAGAGAAATCGCGGCATTGCGGACCAGTCCGGCAATGACATAGGTCACTGCGGAAACAGCTGCACAGGTAAGCGCATAGGGCATCTGCGTCGATACATGGTTGATATGGTTGCACTGGGCACCGGCACTGGACATGATCGTGGTATCCGAAATGGGTGAGCAGTGGTCACCGCAGACAGAACCTGCCATGCAGGCGCTCATTGCGATGATCATAAGCTGAGGGTCTGTGGTCTGGAAGCAGGCAACCACGATCGGGATCAGGATACCGAAAGTACCCCAGGACGTACCGGTTGCGAAGGACAGGCCGACGGCGATCATGAAGATGATCGCGGGCAGGAAGGATGCAAAGCGCGCCGCATTGTTGGCGATGATGCCTGCAACGAATTCCTTTGCTCCCAGGCTTGCGGTCGTGCCGTTCAGGGTCCAGGCAAGGGTCAGAATCAGGATAGCGGGAACCATCTGTTTGAAGCCGTCCGGAAGGCAGCCCATCATCTCTTCAAAACTCAGCGAGTTGCGGATCAGGTAATAGACCATAGTGATGATCAGGGCGCAGAAAGAACCAAGTACCAGACCGACCGAAGCATCGCTGCCTGCAAAAGCATCGATGAAGTTGGTGCCGCTGAAGAATCCGCCGGTGTAGATCATACCGATGACACAGCAGATGATCAGGGAGAAAATCGGAATCAGCATATCCGCGACAATACCCACACGGCCCTGGGATTCATCCGCCGCGTCTGCATAGGGGCGGTCAGGTGTTGTATAGATATCGCCCTTCTCGGTGGCATTGTATTCATGCTCTGCCATGGGACCGTAGTTGATGTGCATCAGGACGATCATGATCATCATGGCGAGGGTCAGCAGTGCATAATAGTTGTAAGGAATGGTGCGGATGAAGAGCGCGAGACCGTTTTCACCCTCGACAAATCCGGAGACTGCAGCCGCCCAGCTGGAGATGGGGGCGATAATGCAGACAGGAGCTGCCGTGGCATCGATCAGGTATGCCAGCTTGGCTCTGGAGACTTTGTATTTATCTGTCACAGGACGCATGACGCTGCCGACTGTCAGGCAGTTGAAATAGTCGTCGATGAAGATCAGGACGCCCAGACCGATGGTGGCCAGCTGCGCACCCTCTCTGGTCTGGATGCGGCGGGTTGCCCAGTTGCCGAAGGCGGCACTGCCGCCGGTGCGGTTCATGAGCTGAACGATGGTACCCAGAATGACCAGGAAGATCAGAATACCGACATTCCAGGATTTCGACAGAGAAGCGATGATTCCGTCGTTGAAGACGTGTGTCATCGTGCCTTCAAAACTAAAGCCCGAATACAGAAGAGATCCGGTCAGGATACCAACAAACAGAGAGCTGTAAACTTCCTTTGTCACCAGCGCAAGGATGATAGCGATGATGGGCGGGATCAGTGACCAGAAGCTCTGCTGAACACTCTCCGGTGTTGTCACGAAGGCCGAAATGGCCAGAAAAATAACGACTGCGACAAAGGCTGCGATCGTTACCCTTACGGTACGTGTCTTGTTTTCCATAACTTGTTTCCCCTTTATACTAACAATAGTTGCGTTTGCCCCGGAAAAGCAGATGAGTCACAAGGGACGGTTCTCCTTGACTCATTCCATGGAATGAGTCAGAAAGAACCGTCCCTCGTGACTCATTCGCTGCGCTGTCCTGTTGGACAAAACTCCTATAATGTTAATACGTCAACGCGATAAAGTCAATGAAACAAGTCATTCAGGGGATATTTTTTACAAGGTCTTTTTACAAGGAACTGTTTCTTTACAAGCCCGCCTGAAACGCGAGATGTGTTATTTCTTCACGACTTCCATCTCTGCCTCTGTAGTGAGGATTGCGGCCGCGCCCTCTGTCACGTAAAGCTTCCCGGCTTCATCTTCGAGGATGTAATCGAATCTGTCGGCATTTTTGCGCCAGTATTTCTCGGCCTGGTCTTTCCCCATGATGAAAAGGGATGTCGAGAGTCCGTCTGCAAGCGTGCCATCCTTGCTGATGATGGTTGCCGAGATAATGCCGCTGTCAGCCGGGTAACCGGTGCGGGGATCAATGATGTGGTGGTAGCGGACGCCGTCTTTTTCAAAAAAGCGCTCATAGCCGCCGGAGGTTATAACACACTTGTCCTCAATATCCAGGATTCCGAGGTAGTCCAGTTCGCTCTCGGGATTCTGGATGGCAACGCGCCAGGGCTTTCCGTTCTCTTTGGTGCCGAGAGCCTGCACGTTGCCGCCCAGGCTGACAAGGCCGTGCTCTATGCCGTATTCTCTGAAAACTTCCATGACCCGGCTGCTGGTGAAGCCCTTTGCGATTCCGCCCAGGTCGATCTCCATGCCGGAAGCTCCAAACAGGACCAATGTCTGAGCGGATTTATCAGCTGCTTCCGTCTCCTGAGCAACTGCTGCAGGCTGGTCTGCGGCAGCAGGTTCTTCTGCAGCAGAAGGCTGGTCTGTGGCACCACCGCCATCACCTGCCTCCGGAGCTGTGGCTTTTTCGGGCTTTGCAGCTGTATCCTCTGTTTTAGCTTTTTCCTTTTCTGCTTCCCCGTTTTTGGCTTCTGCGGCTTCTGTGCCTTCTGCTTTTGCTTTATCTTTTTCCGCGTCCGCATCTTCTGCTTTTGCTTTTGAGGCTTCTTCGGTTTTGGCTGTTGTCTTGGCTTCTGTCTTTCCTTCAGCCGCCGATTCAGGTGCAGCTGCTACAGCACCTCCGATGGCAATCTTCGATGCATCCGCAAGCTTCAGTCCGGTTTTGATCTCCTCGTCTGTCGGGACACGGTATTCCTGTGAGGGGAAGCCCCAGAGCTTCATGACCGGATAAATGGCGATGTCAAAAAGACCATTGGTCTCTTCATAAAGGGCCTTAGACTCTTTGATCAGGTAAAGTGTATCCTCCGATACGTGTCCGGTACCGGCCGCGTTAAGCTTTGAAATCTCACTCTCCGGATTTCCTGTGGAGAGCATGTCATCAATCCTGTGAATCTCCTGAGCCGCCGCGAGCACAGCCTCTTCCGCCCGGTCTCCGTAAGCCAGAAGATTCATATATGTATCCATGGCAAAGACATCAATGGAAACACCGCCGTCATCACGAACATAAGGGGTCTCCGGTATTTCAACGCTTTCTGCAGAGGTTTCCTGCTCTGACTCTGCCGCCTTTTGCGGAGTGTTCTCCCCTTCGGAACCATCTTCGATGCCATCTGACTGATCTGATGATTCCTCCTGAACAGCAGCTGTCTGCGCCGCAGTGCTCTGCGCCGCAGCAGAGTCTCCCGCAGCATCCCTGGCAGCGGATTTACTGCCGCACCCTGCCAGTGATGCTGTTAATGCGATTGCCAGTGCAATATTGATTATTTTTTTGAGCATCTTTTTGATCTCTTTCTCTCGTTTCATTTAAGCATCTATATGTATTTAGAAGCAAATACAACCATACAATTATGTGCGGTATCACCGTTTGCTATGATAAACGTTTTCAATCTTTTCTGTCAATCATTGATGAGTTTCTCATGTAAGAAAAGAGTTGCAATAAAGTCAATGGGTTATCAGTGCAGACCCACCGGCAAGATTAAATTCCATTAAAGGGCAGTTGTATTTATCATATTAATAATTACGATTAATCGTGATATAATGATTCCCAGACATTTGGAAAAGGGTTTATTTCCATGATGTCTCTTGTTTCGTTTTTACCGGGTCATAAACAATAACGGAGAAGAACCAGATGATGAGTATTGATATCTGTCCATGGCCGGGATGGAATATTGTTCGGGAAATCGGAAGAGGAAGCTTTGGACGAGTGTATGAAATCCACCGTAAAAATGACGTTTTTCTGAGCGGGACGTTCTGCGTCTGGGCTTGGACATTTCTCAGGCACTGGTTCTCTGTCATGGAAGCGGAATCATTCATGAACCTCCACCCCCATGCGATGCTGAACCGCGTCCTTTGGAGGTGGTATCAAAGCCCCTTCGGGCTTTAGAAACCCTCCCAGCTCTCCCTCCGGAATACTTTCTGCGGATCTTTACGCGGTCCGCGCGCGCTGCAGGGCTTTAAAACCAATAGTATCCGGATGCGCAAGGAAACGGAAGTCCTCCGTCCCATCCCATGCGCCCGGGACCGCCTTCCTCAGGATGTTCGCTGCCGCATTGCAGTCCGCGTTCACTGTGTATCCCCTGCTGCAGGCATACAGCCCCCGCGCCGTCCTCCTCCCGGAAAAGACAGGCACATCCTCCTCTTCTCCGTATACCGGCATCGGGTCCATTGCGGTGATATCCGCCTTTGAAGTATACGACTCCTCCTGCTCCACTCCTCCTGCTCCACGATGAGGATCCCCTCTTTCGCGGCCTTGTATCCGATCATCTTCCTGAGCCTGTCATGCGGCACGCTGACAAAGTTCTGGTCATTGACCTTCCCCATATCAGCGCCCTGCTTCCAGCCCCTGTTCGTGCCGATGACCAGCGTCCCCACGCCGTGCTCCACACAGTAGCGGATGATGTCCGTGGAGATCTTGTGCATCATGTCCCTCATGAAGCAGTCATGATGCAGGGACAGCCGCCTCAGGCGGGCGCTGTCCGCGGGCCTGTGTTTTTTCCCTTTTGTCATGATGCCGACTGCCCGCGCCCTCTTCTTGTGGAAGGACCGGTTTTCGGAGAGGACAGCACCGCCTTTGTATATGCGGGACGCATGGTCCGTCGATACGATGGCTGCGATGTTGTCCGTCCCCAGGTCGATCCCAGCGGCATGCGGGCGGGATGCGGAAACGGAGATCTCTTCCGTCTCCAGCACAAGGACCAGCATGATCTTTCCGTAATACGGCTTCACCTGGACCTCCTTCAGGACGCTGTCCCTGTGGATGTGGGGGAGGTACAGCCGCTCCCTTATCAGCGGGAGCTTGAGTTCCATCCCCGCATATCCCCTGCAGGCAGGGCATTCCGTCCTGTCCGCGCAGCTGTCCGGGGTGTCGATATCCCTGTACACCGGGTACAGCACTGCGTCCTGGTTGGAGATGTAAAAGGTGTGCACGCCGCTTTTCAGGTACTTCGGCATGCGCGGCCTCCCGGTGAACCTGCCCGGTGCCTTTTTATATTCCTTCAGCGCGGACAGCCACCCTTTAAAGGTACTGACTGCCTCCTTCAGGATCCGCTGGGCTGTCTGCATGGGGAGTCCGGCAAAGAAGTCCGGATTTCCATTCGCGCGCATGACGGCATCCAGCGCCCGGTATGACAGGACCCGGCCTGCCTTTATGTCCGGATACACCTCCTTCATGACGGCAATCTCGCGGAAGACTGCCTTCTCATTTTCCGACCGGTCCTCTTTGTCCCAGCCGGTAAAGACCTGGCGGATCCGGAACAGCGCCGCATTATAAAGGCACTTGGAGAGT